>NZ_BPWK01000101.1:0-202 GCF_040364205.1 Duganella rhizosphaerae | reverse complement strand
GGTAGGATTCGTGACTGGGGTGAAGTCGTAACAAGGTAGCCGTATCGGAAGGTGCGGCTGGATCACCTCCTTTCTAGAGTAGCACTCTTCTTCAAGCGTTCACACTTATCGGCTGTAATGAATAAAGAACAGCATTTGGGGCTGTAGCTCAGCTGGTTAGAGCACCGTGTTGATAACGCGGGGGTCGTTGGTTCGAGTCCAA
>NZ_BPWK01000100.1:0-211 GCF_040364205.1 Duganella rhizosphaerae | reverse complement strand
GGCTTCGATTTCACCGAGCTCAATGCGGAAGCCGCGGATCTTGACCTGGAAGTCGTTACGGCCCAGGTATTCGATGCTGCCGTCGGCCAGGTAGCGGCCGAGGTCGCCGGTGCGATAGAGGCGGCCGTCGGCAGCGCCGAACGGGTCGGCGATGAAGCGTTCGGCGCTCAGCTCTGGGCGGTTCAGATAGCCGCGGGCGACACCGGCGCCG
>NZ_BPWK01000099.1:0-211 GCF_040364205.1 Duganella rhizosphaerae | reverse complement strand
CACCAACCAGGTCGTCGCGCTGACCTCGGCCCAGCTGAGCAGCCTGGCTTCGGCCCAGGTTGCCGCGCTGTCGAGCAACGCCATCGGCGCCATCGAGACCGCCGACCTGTCGGGCCTGACCACCGCCAACGTCGCCGTGCTGCGCAGTTCGCAGCTGGCCGGCCTGGCCACGGCGCAGGTTGCCGCGCTGTCGACCAACCAGATCGCCGCG
>NZ_BPWK01000098.1:0-211 GCF_040364205.1 Duganella rhizosphaerae | reverse complement strand
CCGGACATGCTGCCGCTGGTGCAGCTGAGCCAGCAGGAGATCGACGGCATCGTCGCGGCGGTGCCGGGCGGCGCCGCCAACATCCAGGACATCTATCCATTGGCGCCGCTGCAGGAAGGGATTTTGTTCCACCACATGATGCAGGGCGAGGGCGATGCCTACATCATGCCGACGCTGATCGAGTTCGACACCCGCGCGCGGCTGGACGGCT
>NZ_BPWK01000097.1:0-215 GCF_040364205.1 Duganella rhizosphaerae | reverse complement strand
GACGCCGAACGGCAAGCTCGATCGCAAGGCGCTGCCGGCGCCGGATGCGCAAGCCTACGCGGCGCGCGGCTACGAGGCGCCGCAGGGCGAAACGGAAGAGACGTTGGCGGCGATCTGGGCCGAGCTGCTCAAGCTGGAGCGGGTCGGACGGCACGACAACTTCTTCGAGCTGGGCGGCCATTCGCTGCTGGCGGTGGCGCTGATCGAGCGCATGC
>NZ_BPWK01000096.1:0-223 GCF_040364205.1 Duganella rhizosphaerae | reverse complement strand
GAAGTCCGACGCGATTGCCGCCCTGAGCGCCAATCAGGTCAAGGCCCTGACCACCAATCAAGTGGTGGCGCTGACCACCGCCGAAGCTGCCGCGCTGAGCACCGCGCAAGTTGCCGCGCTGTCGACCGATGCGATCGCCGCGCTGGAAACGGCCGATCTGTCGGCCATCAAGACCGCCGCCATCGCCGCCCTGAGCTCCGCCCAGGTCGCCGCGCTGACCACC
>NZ_BPWK01000095.1:0-228 GCF_040364205.1 Duganella rhizosphaerae | reverse complement strand
GGCGCTTACCACGGTAGGATTCGTGACTGGGGTGAAGTCGTAACAAGGTAGCCGTATCGGAAGGTGCGGCTGGATCACCTCCTTTCTAGAGTAGCACTGGTCAGCAATGACTACTCATCAAGCGTTCACACTTATCGGCTGTAATGAATAAAGAACAGCATTTGGGGCTGTAGCTCAGCTGGTTAGAGCACCGTGTTGATAACGCGGGGGTCGTTGGTTCGAGTCCAA
>NZ_BPWK01000094.1:0-228 GCF_040364205.1 Duganella rhizosphaerae | reverse complement strand
GGCGCTTACCACGGTAGGATTCGTGACTGGGGTGAAGTCGTAACAAGGTAGCCGTATCGGAAGGTGCGGCTGGATCACCTCCTTTCTAGAGTAGCACTGGTCAGCAATGACCGCTCATCAAGCGTTCACACTTATCGACTGTAATGAATAAAGAACAGCATTTGGGGCTGTAGCTCAGCTGGTTAGAGCACCGTGTTGATAACGCGGGGGTCGTTGGTTCGAGTCCAA
>NZ_BPWK01000093.1:0-248 GCF_040364205.1 Duganella rhizosphaerae | reverse complement strand
TAACCGCAAGGAGGGCGCTTACCACGGTAGGATTCGTGACTGGGGTGAAGTCGTAACAAGGTAGCCGTATCGGAAGGTGCGGCTGGATCACCTCCTTTCTAGAGTAGCACTCTTCTTCAAGCGTTCACACTTATCGACTGTAATGAATAAAGAACAGCATTTGGGGCTGTAGCTCAGCTGGTTAGAGCACCGTGTTGATAACGCGGGGGTCGTTGGTTCGAGTCCAACCAGCCCTACCAGTCTTACCC
>NZ_BPWK01000092.1:0-262 GCF_040364205.1 Duganella rhizosphaerae | reverse complement strand
GACGCCGAACGGCAAGCTCGATCGCAAGGCGCTGCCGGCGCCGGATGCGCAAGCCTACGCGGCGCGCGGCTACGAGGCGCCGCAGGGCGAAACGGAAGAGACGTTGGCGGCCATCTGGGCCGAGCTGCTCAAGCTGGAGCGGGTTGGACGGCACGACAACTTCTTCGAGCTGGGCGGCCATTCGCTGCTGGCGGTGGCGCTGATCGAGCGCATGCGCCGGGCCGGCGTGCAGACCGACGTGCGTGCGCTGTTCGGCACGCCG
>NZ_BPWK01000091.1:0-264 GCF_040364205.1 Duganella rhizosphaerae | reverse complement strand
GCGCTGACCACCGCCCAGGTCAACAACCTGGCCACCGCCTCGCTGGCCGCGCTGAGCACCGCCGGCGTCGCCGCGCTGACCACCAACCAGGTCGTCGCACTGACCTCGGCCCAGCTGAGCAGCCTGGCTTCGGCCCAAGTCGCCGCGCTGTCGAGCAACGCCATCGGCGCCATCGAGACCGCCGACATCGTCGGCCTGACCACCGCCAATGTCGCCGCCTTGCGCAGCGCACAGCTGGTGGGTCTGGCCACGGCACAGGTGGCC
>NZ_BPWK01000090.1:0-300 GCF_040364205.1 Duganella rhizosphaerae | reverse complement strand
GGCGCTGCGGCAACAAGGGGTGACGGTGCTGTGGCTGACGGTGGGGCTGTTCAACCAGTACGCCGACGCGCTGGCGCCGGCCTTCGGCGGCCTGCGCTACCTGATCGTCGGTGGTGACGCGCTCGACCCGCAGGTGGTGCGCAAGGTCTTGGCGCGTAGCCGTCCGCGGCATCTGCTCAACGGCTATGGCCCGACCGAGACCACGACCTTCGCCACCACCTACGAGATTGATGAAGTGCCGGCCGGTGCGCGCGGCATTCCGATCGGCCGTCCGATCGCCAACACCCAGGTGTACGTGCT
>NZ_BPWK01000089.1:0-309 GCF_040364205.1 Duganella rhizosphaerae | reverse complement strand
CACGACAACTTCTTCGAGCTGGGCGGCCATTCGCTGCTGGCGGTGGCGCTGATCGAGCGCATGCGCCGGGCCGGCGTGCAGACCGACGTGCGTGCGCTGTTCGGCACGCCGACCATCGCGGCGCTGGCCGCCGGCGGCGGCGCGGTCGACGTGGTGGTGCCTGCCAACGGCATCGTCGACGGCTGCGAGGCGATCGCACCGGACATGCTGCCGCTGGTGCAGCTGAGCCAGCAGGAGATCGACGGCATCGTCGCGGCGGTGCCGGGCGGCGCCGCCAACATCCAGGACATCTATCCATTGGCGCCGCTG
>NZ_BPWK01000088.1:0-316 GCF_040364205.1 Duganella rhizosphaerae | reverse complement strand
GTTTGCATGTTCGACCATGACGCCTTTGGGCAGGCCGGTCGAGCCGGAGGTGTAGATGATGTAGGCCAGGTGGCCGGCGTGCAGTCCCAGCGCGGCGGAGTCGGGATTGACATCTGGCCGAGCTGCGATGGCGGCCGCTTCGGCGGCGTCGTCGGTGGCCAGCGCCGCTGCGGAGGAGGGCAGGCTCTCCAGCAGGGATCGTTGCGTCAGCACGGCGACCGGTGCGCTGTCGGCCAGCATGTGGGCGATGCGATCGGCCGGGTAGGCCGGATCGACCGGCACGTAGGCGGCGCCGGCCTTGAGGATGGCCAGCAGG
>NZ_BPWK01000087.1:0-333 GCF_040364205.1 Duganella rhizosphaerae | reverse complement strand
AGCAACGCCATCGGCGCCATCGAGACCGCCGACATCGTCGGCCTGACCACCGCCAATGTCGCCGCCTTGCGCAGCGCACAGCTGGTGGGTCTGGCCACGGCACAGGTGGCCGCGCTGTCGACCAACCAGATCGCCGCGCTGAGCACCGCCGCCGTATCCGGTTTGACCACCAACCAGATCGTCGCGCTGACCACCGCACAGGCAAGTTCGCTGAGCACCGCGCAAGTGGCCGGTCTGACGACCGCCGCCATCGCCGCGCTGGAAACGGCCGACTTCGCCGCACTGAAGTCCGACGCGATTGCCGCCCTGAGCGCCAATCAGGTCAAGGCCCTG
>NZ_BPWK01000086.1:0-334 GCF_040364205.1 Duganella rhizosphaerae | reverse complement strand
CCGCTGCCGACTACCCGCGCGACCAGCTGCTGCACCAGGCCTTCGAGGCGCAAGCCGCTACGCAGCCTGACGCCATCGCCC
Organism: Duganella rhizosphaerae; assembly: GCF_040364205.1. Taxonomy (NCBI): domain Bacteria; kingdom Pseudomonadati; phylum Pseudomonadota; class Betaproteobacteria; order Burkholderiales; family Oxalobacteraceae; genus Duganella; species Duganella rhizosphaerae. The sequence continues at coordinate 253 of NZ_BPWK01000086.1, read as the reverse complement.
TGGTGTGCGAAGGCCACAGCCTGAGCTACGGCCAACTGAACCGCCGCGCCAACCAGCTGGCCCACCACCTGCTGGCCAGAGGCGTGCGCCCCGACGACCGGGTCGCCGTCTGCCTTGAACGCGGCCTCGATCTGGTGGCCGCCCTGCTGGCCATCCTCAAGGCCGGCGCCGCCTACGTGCCGGTCGATCCGGCCTACCCGGCCGATCGCATCGCCCACATGCTGGCCGACAGCGCACCGGTCGCCGTGCTGAC
>NZ_BPWK01000085.1:0-373 GCF_040364205.1 Duganella rhizosphaerae | reverse complement strand
CGCGCAAGTGGCCGGTCTGACGACCGCCGCCATCGCCGCGCTGGAAACGGCCGACTTCGCCGCACTGAAGTCCGACGCGATTGCCGCCCTGAGCGCCAATCAGGTCAAGGCGCTGACCACCAATCAAGTGGTGGCGCTGACCACCGCCGAAGCTGCCGCGCTGAGCACCGCGCAAGTTGCCGCGCTGTCGAGCGATGCGATCGCCGCGCTGGAAACGGCTGACCTGTCGGCCATCAAGACGGCCGCCATCGCCGCCCTGAGTTCCGGCCAGGTCGCTGCGCTGACCACCGCCCAGGTCAACAACCTGGCCACCGCCTCGCTGGCCGCGCTGAGCACCGCCGGCGTCGCCGCGCTGACCACCAACCAGGTCGTC
>NZ_BPWK01000084.1:0-388 GCF_040364205.1 Duganella rhizosphaerae | reverse complement strand
GGCCACGGCACAGGTGGCCGCGCTGTCGACCAACCAGATCGCCGCGCTGAGCACCGCCGCCGTATCCGGTTTGACCACCAACCAGATCGTCGCGCTGACCACCGCGCAAGCAAGCTCGCTGAGCACCGCGCAAGTGGCCGGTCTGACGACCGCCGCCATCGCCGCGCTGGAAACGGCCGACTTCGCCGCATTGAAGTCCGACGCGATTGCCGCCCTGAGCGCCAATCAGGTCAAGGCCCTGACCACCAATCAAGTGGTGGCGCTGACCACCGCCGAAGCTGCCGCACTGAGCACCGCGCAAGTTGCCGCGCTGTCGAGCGATGCGATCGCCGCGCTGGAAACGGCTGACCTGTCGGCCATCAAGACGGCCGCCATCGCCGCCCTGAGC
>NZ_BPWK01000083.1:0-412 GCF_040364205.1 Duganella rhizosphaerae | reverse complement strand
GAAGCGCTCCGCCGTCATTTCCGGCAGGTTCAGGTAGCCCAGCGCCACGCCGGCGCCGCCGATATACAGCTCGCCGGCCACCCCCACCGGCACCGGCTGGCGCCGCGCATCGAGCACGTACACCTGGGTGTTGGCGATCGGACGGCCGATCGGAATGCCGCGCGCACCGGCCGGCACCTCATCAATCTCGTAGGTGGTGGCGAAGGTCGTGGTCTCGGTCGGGCCGTAACCGTTGAGCAGATGTCGCGGACGGCTGCGTGCCAGTACCTTGCGCACCACCTGCGGGTCGAGCGCGTCACCGCCGACGATCAGGTAGCGCAGGCCGCCGAAGGCCGGCGCCAGCGCGTCGGCGTACTGGTTGAACAGCCCCACCGTCAGCCACAGCACCGTCACCCCTTGTTGCCGCAGCGCC
>NZ_BPWK01000082.1:0-446 GCF_040364205.1 Duganella rhizosphaerae | reverse complement strand
TCCTGGATGTTGGCGGCGCCGCCCGGCACCGCCGCGACGATGCCGTCGATCTCCTGCTGGCTCAGCTGCACCAGCGGCAGCATGTCCGGCGTGATCGCCTCGCAACCGTCGACGATGCCGTTGGCCGGCACCACCACGTCCACCGCGCCGCCGCCGGCGGCCAGCGCCGCGATGGTCGGCGTGCCGAACAAGGTGCGCACGTCGGTCTGCACGCCGGCCCGGCGCATGCGCTCAATCAGCGCCACCGCCAGCAGCGAATGGCCGCCCAGCTCGAAGAAGTTGTCGTGGCGGCCGACCCGCTCCAGCTTGAGCAGCTCGGCCCAGATCGCCGCCAGCGTCTCTTCCGTTTCGCCCTGCGGCGCCTCGTAGCCGCGCGCCGCGTAGGCTTGCGCATCCGGCGCCGGCAGCGCCTTGCGATCGAGCTTGCCGTTCGGCGTCAGTGGCAA
>NZ_BPWK01000081.1:0-469 GCF_040364205.1 Duganella rhizosphaerae | reverse complement strand
CCGCATCGAACTGGGCGAAATCGAGGCGGCGCTGGCCGCCTGCGCCGGGGTGCGCGAGGCGGTGGTGCTGGCGCGCGAAGACCAGCCGGGCGACCAGCGCCTGGTGGCCTACGTGGTGGCGCAGGACGGCATGGAGCTCGACATCGTCGCGCTGCGCGCGCAGCTGGGCCGAACGCTGTCGGAATTCATGCTGCCTGGCGCCTTCGTGGCGCTGCCGTCATTGCCGCTGACGCCGAACGGCAAGCTCGATCGCAAGGCGCTGCCGGCGCCGGATGCGCAAGCCTATGTGGCGCGCGGCTACGAGGCGCCCCAGGGCCAGGTCGAAGAGACGCTGGCGGCGATCTGGGCCGAGCTGCTCAAGCTGGAGCGGGTCGGCCGCCACGACAACTTCTTCGAGCTTGGCGGCCATTCGCTGCTGGCGATACAGATGCTCACGCGCGTGCGTCAGGCGCTCAAGCTGGAAGTCGAC
>NZ_BPWK01000080.1:0-493 GCF_040364205.1 Duganella rhizosphaerae | reverse complement strand
GCCCATCGGCAGCGTGCCCAGGCACTGGCAGAAGCGCTTGCCGCAGGTGTTGTCCTTGCCCGGCGCGCAGTAGCAGTCGCGGCCCCAGTCGCGGAACGACTCGGCGATCATCTTCAGTTCGGCGTTGTTGGTGAACACCGCGCCGCCTTCGCCCATCGTGATGTGGTGCGCCGGGTAGAACGACATGGTGCCGATGTCGCCGAAGGTGCCGACCATCTTGCCGTGGTAGGTCGAGCCGAGCGCGTCGCAGCAGTCCTCGATCAGCCACAGATTGTGCTTCTTGCAGATCGCCGTGATCACGTCCAGGTTGTACGGATTGCCCAAGGTGTGGGCCAGCATGATGGCCTTGGTCTTGGGCGAGATCGCCGCTTCCAGCTTGGTGACGTCGATGTTGTAGGTGCCCAGCTCGACGTCGACGAACACCGGGATCGCGCCGAACTGGATGATCGGGTTGACGGTGGTCGGGAAGCCGGCGGCCACGCCGATCACCTCG
>NZ_BPWK01000079.1:0-497 GCF_040364205.1 Duganella rhizosphaerae | reverse complement strand
TGTCGGGCCTGACCACCGCCAACGTCGCCGTGCTGCGCAGTTCGCAGCTGGCCGGCCTGGCCACGGCGCAGGTTGCCGCGCTGTCGACCAACCAGATCGCCGCGCTGAGCACCGCCGCCGTATCCGGTTTGACCACCAACCAGATCGTCGCGCTGACCACCGCACAGGCAAGCTCGCTGAGCACCGCGCAAGTGGCCGGTCTGACGACCGCCGCCATCGCCGCGCTGGAAACGGCCGACTTCGCCGCACTGAAATCCGACGCGATTGCCGCCCTGAGCGCCAATCAGGTCAAGGCACTGACGACCGATCAAGTGGTGGCGCTGACCACCGCCGAAGCTGCCGCGCTGAGCACCGCGCAAGTGGCTGCCCTGTCGAGCAACGCGATTGCCGCGCTGGAAACGGCTGATCTGTCGGCCATCAAGACGGCCGCCATCGCCGCCCTGAGCTCCGCCCAGGTCGCCGCGCTGACCACCGCCCAGGTCAACAACCTGGCCACC
>NZ_BPWK01000078.1:0-499 GCF_040364205.1 Duganella rhizosphaerae | reverse complement strand
GGCCACGGCACAGGTGGCCGCGCTGTCGACCAACCAGATCGCCGCGCTGAGCACCGCCGCCGTATCCGGTTTGACCACCAACCAGATCGTCGCGCTGACCACCGCGCAAGCGAGCTCGCTGAGCACCGCGCAAGTGGCCGGTCTGACGACCGCCGCCATCGCCGCGCTGGAAACGGCGGACTTCGCCGCACTGAAGTCCGACGCGATTGCCGCCCTGAGCGCCAATCAGGTCAAGGCCCTGACCACGAATCAAGTGGTGGCGCTGACCACCGCCGAAGCTGCCGCGCTGAGCACCGCGCAAGTTGCCGCGCTGTCGAGCGATGCGATCGCCGCGCTGGAAACGGCTGATCTGTCGGCCATCAAGACGGCAGCCATCGCCGCCCTGAGCTCCGGCCAGGTCGCTGCGCTGACCACCGCCCAGGTCAACAACCTGGCCACCGCCTCGCTGGCCGCGCTGAGCACCGCCGGCGTCGCCGCGCTGACCACCAACCAGGTCGTC
>NZ_BPWK01000077.1:0-515 GCF_040364205.1 Duganella rhizosphaerae | reverse complement strand
GCATCGGCCTTGGCCGCATCCAGGCTGGCATTGCCCACCATGCCCGACACCGCAGCCAACATCGCCTTCAACGGTGCCGACTTGTCATCCAGCGCGCTCTCATCTGCCTTGGTCGCGCCGATGTGCGCGGCCAGCGCCACCGTCTCATGCGTCTTGGCCGCATCGCTGAACGTCTGCCCCAGCTGAACCGCCTGCTTCAGCAGCGCGATGCCTGCCGTGTTATCGCCTATCGGCTCGCGCTCACTGGCGCTGTGACTGATCGCATAGCTCGACACCAGCAAACCGCCGGCAGCGCGCACCGCGCCGTACGCATCGGTACGCAGTTCGGCGCCCTGCCCGCGCAGGCTGCCGCGATAGTTGTCGGCGCTGTGGATCAGATGGCCCAACGTCAGCTCGCTGGCCGCATGCGTTGAGCGCAGCTGCACGCGTCCCTGCGCATCGGTATCGTCGAACAGCAGCTGGTTGTAGCCAGACGCGCCAAACTCCTTGCTGCGCACGCCCCACTGCGCCGCCGC
>NZ_BPWK01000076.1:0-516 GCF_040364205.1 Duganella rhizosphaerae | reverse complement strand
TAGCAAGTTGGTCCCACCCCTTCCCATCCCGAACAGGACCGTGAAACAACTCTGCGCCGATGATAGTGCTGCAACCAGTGTGAAAGTAGGTTATCGTCAGGCTAGTTATATTAAAAAAGCCCACCAGTGACCTGGTGGGCTTTTTTTCGTTCATAGAGTGTAAGCCCTGGCATCTATTGTTGAGAAAGTCCTTGTCAATCAAGCCTATTCTTTGCTATAGTTCGCCCCCTTGCAGAACAAGGCATTCAAATGCTGAGTTAAGTAAGAGAAATAAGAGCTTGACGAGATAGACGAAACGCTTCATAATCTTGCCTCTTCGCTGATGAACACAACGCTTCTTCAGCAAGCAGTACCGAATAAGTTCTTTAAAAATTTACAGTCGATAAGTGTGGACGTTTGATGAAGGTGCACACGCTGCTTAGGCAGCGTGAAACTTAAAATATCAAATGTTCACAAGAAGTAATGAAATAGGCGCTACGAAAGTAGTGGCCTGTCAGTATTTTGAGTGAGCGACCC
>NZ_BPWK01000075.1:0-530 GCF_040364205.1 Duganella rhizosphaerae | reverse complement strand
CCGGACGCGCGGGTGGCGGTGTGCGCCGAGCGCGGCGTGGGCATGGTGGTGGCCTTGCTGGCCATCCTGAAGGCGGGCGGCTGCTACGTGCCGCTCGATCCGGATTATCCGCATGAACGGCTGGCCTACATGCTGGCCGACAGCGCGCCACTGGCGGTGCTGCTCGACGGCGCCGGCCGGCAGGCGTTGGCCGGCATCGGCGGCGATGCGCCCTGCATCGACCTGGGGGCGCAGGACGGGCCATGGCACGCCCAGGCCGTGCACAATCTGGCGCGGCAGGCGCTGACGCCGTCCCATCTGGCCTATGTGATCTACACCTCCGGTTCGACCGGGCAGCCGAAGGGCGCGATGAACGCGCACCTGGGCGTGGTCAACCGCATCGTGTGGATGCAGCAGGCCTACGCGCTCACCGCGCAGGACGTGGTGCTGCAAAAGACGCCGTTCAGCTTTGACGTATCGGTGTGGGAATTCTTCTGGCCGCTCAGCTGCGGCGCGCGGCTGGTGATGGCCAGGGCGCAGGGACACAAGGA
>NZ_BPWK01000074.1:0-570 GCF_040364205.1 Duganella rhizosphaerae | reverse complement strand
CGTCTCTTCCGTTTCGCCCTGCGGCGCCTCGTAGCCGCGCGCCGCGTAGGCTTGCGCATCCGGCGCCGGCAGCGCCTTGCGATCGAGCTTGCCGTTCGGCGTCAGTGGCAATGACGGCAGCGCCACGAAGGCGGCAGGCACCATGTAGTCCGACAGCGTCAGCGCCAGTTCTGCGCGCAAGGCCGTGATATCGAGTGACGCGCCATCGCGCGCCACCACATAGGCCACCAGGCGCTTGTCGCCCGGCTGGTCCTCGCGCGCCAGCACCGCCGCCTCGCGCACCCCGGCGCAGGCCGACAGTTTCGTTTCAATCTCACCGAGCTCGATACGGAAGCCGCGGATCTTGACCTGGAAGTCGTTGCGGCCCAGGTATTCGATGTTGCCGTCGGCCAGATGACGGGCCAGGTCGCCCGTCTTGTACATCTTCGCACCGGCCACGCCGGCGAACGGATCGGGCACGAAGCGCTCCGCCGTCATTTCCGGCAGGTTCAGGTAGCCCAGCGCCACGCCGGCGCCGCCGATATACAGCTCGCCGGCCACCCCCACCGGCACCGGCTGGCGCCGCGCATC
>NZ_BPWK01000073.1:0-586 GCF_040364205.1 Duganella rhizosphaerae | reverse complement strand
CGATGGCCGCAATCATCCGAAGCCGACCGCATCGGGTGCGCAGAGCGCGATCGTCATCGGCGCGGACGGTCTGGACCAGCCGGCCGGCGCCGATGAACTGCATTGCGATGCACTGGGCCGTGTGCGTATCCGCTATCACTGGCAAGACAGCGGCGACGCCACCTGCTGGGTGCGCGTCGCGCAGCGTTCGGCCGGCGGCGGCATGGGCAGCCAGTTCCTGCCGCGCGTGGGGCAGGAAGTATTGGTGCAGTTCATTGAGAACGATATCGACCGTCCCATCATCCTCGGCGCCTTGTACAACGGCCAGGGCGAGGGCGGTGTGGCGCCAACGCCGGCGGGACAGGCGGCCGGCGACAGCCAGGCTACGCTGTTCAACCCGGCCAGCGATCATGCGCCTTCCGCGCAGGGTAATCTGGCGGCGGGCAACAGTCCCCTGTGGCACGGCGCTTCTGCTGATACCGCCGGCCACGGCAATGCGGCGGCGCAGTGGGGCGTGCGCAGCAAGGAGTTTGGCGCGTCTGGCTACAACCAGCTGCTGTTCGACGATACCGATGCGCAGGGACGCGTGCAGCTGCGCTCAACGCAT
>NZ_BPWK01000072.1:0-588 GCF_040364205.1 Duganella rhizosphaerae | reverse complement strand
GCCGTGCGGCGCGCCGGGGTAGGTGATCAGCTTGGCGTGCTTGACGATGGCGGCCGAGGCGCGGCCGGCGGCGTCGATCGGCACGATCTGGTCGTCCTCGCCGTGGATGATCAGGGTCGGCTTGTCGAACTTCTTCAGGTCGTCGCGGAAGTCGGTTTCCGAGAAGGCCTTGATCGAATCATAGGTGTTCTTGTGGCCGGCCTGCATGCCCTGCGCATACCATGCCTGGATGATGCCTTGCGACGGCTTGGCGCCCGGACGGTTGTAGTTGTAGAACGGGCCCGAGGCCAGGTCCAGGTACAGCTGGGCGCGGTTGGCGACCGAGGCGGCGCGGATGCCGTCAAATACTTCCATCGGCAGGCCGCCCGGATTGGTGGCGGTTTTCAGCATCAGCGGCGGCACCGCCGAGATCAGGCCCAGCTTGGCGATGCGCTTGGTGCCGTGGCGGCCCACGTAACGCGCCACTTCGCCGCCGCCGGTGGAGAAGCCGGCCAGGATGATGTTCTTCAGGTCCAGCGCTTCGATCAGCTGCGCCAGGTCGTCGGCGTAGTGGTCCATGTCGTTGCCGTCCCAAGGCTGGCTCGAACG
>NZ_BPWK01000071.1:0-626 GCF_040364205.1 Duganella rhizosphaerae | reverse complement strand
GACTACGTGGCGACCTGCCTGGAGCGCTCGGCCGAACTGGTGATCGCCCAGCTGGCGATCCTGAAGGCCGGCGCGGCCTATGTGCCGCTCGATGCGGTGCTGCCGCCGGCCCGCCAGGCGGCGATGCTGGCCGACTGCGGCGCCAGGCTGGTGCTGACGGCGCGGACACTGGCGCTGCCGGCGGCGCTGCCGCAGCTGCTGCTCGATGACGCGCGCATCGCCGCCCACGACGACGGCAATCCGGGCCTGGCCTGCGATAGCGAGACGGCCGCCTATGTGATGTACACCTCCGGCTCGGCCGGCACGCCGAAAGGCGTGGCGGTGCCGCATCGCGCGGTGCACAAGCTGGTGGTCAACAACGGCTACGTCGATTTTACGGCGGACGACAAGGTCGGCTTCGCGGCCAACCCGGCGTTCGACGCCAGCACGATGGAGGTATGGGCGCCGCTGCTCAACGGCGGCGCCGTGGTGGTGCTGGACCAGGATACGGTGCTCGATCCGGCGCGCCTGTGCGCGGCGCTGCGGCAACAAGGGGTGACGGTGCTGTGGCTGACGGTGGGGCTGTTCAACCAGTACGCCGACGCGCTGGCGCCGGCCTTCGGCGGCCTGCGCTACCTGATCGTCGG
>NZ_BPWK01000070.1:0-734 GCF_040364205.1 Duganella rhizosphaerae | reverse complement strand
CGTGGTGCTGCAAAAGACGCCGTTCAGCTTTGACGTATCGGTGTGGGAATTCTTCTGGCCGCTCAGCTGCGGCGCGCGGCTGGTGATGGCCAGGGCGCAGGGACACAAGGATCCGGCGTATCTGAGCGAGACCATCGCACGGGAAGGCGTCACGACGCTGCACTTCGTGCCGTCGATGCTGCAGGTGTTCCTGGAACACGCGCAGTTGAGCGTTTGCGGCAGCGTGACGCGGGTGGTGTGTAGCGGCGAGGCCTTGCCGGCGGCGCTGGCGCAGCGCCTGCATGGCGGCCTGCCGGGTGCGCAGCTCTACAATTTGTATGGCCCCACCGAGGCGGCGGTCGATGTCACGGCCTGGACCAGCGTGGCGGGCGATACGCGCGCCACGGTGCCGATCGGGCGGCCGATCGCCAACACCCGCGTCTACCTGCTTGATGAGGCGATGCGTCCGGTTCCGCTGGGCGTGGCCGGCGAGCTGTATATCGGCGGCGTGCAAGTGGGGCGCGGTTATCTGCATCGACCGGAACTGACGGCGGAACGCTTCGTTCCCGATCCGTTCGCCGGCGTGGCCGAAGCGAAGATGTACAAGACGGGCGACCTGGCGCGCTTCCTGGACGATGGCAATGTCGAATACCTGGGCCGCAACGACTTCCAGGTCAAGATCCGCGGCTTCCGCATCGAACTGGGCGAAATCGAGGCGGCGCTGGCCGCCTGCGCCGGGGTGCGCGAGGCGGTGG
>NZ_BPWK01000069.1:0-751 GCF_040364205.1 Duganella rhizosphaerae | reverse complement strand
GATCAGCATCGGCGATCAGGGTGTGGCCAGCGGCGTACGCGGCACGCACGCGCTGCTGACGCAGTTGCTGCGGCACGAGCACGCGCCATTGGCGCTGGCGCAGCGCTGCAGTGCGGTGCGGGCGCCGTTGCCGCTGTTCTCGTCTCTGTTGAATTATCGTCATAGCCAGCGCAATGAAGCCACCGATACTGAATCCGGATGGGATGGTGTCGTCGTGCTGACTGCGGCCGATCGCAGCACTTATCCATTGACTCTTTCAGTAGACGATTTTGGCAATGGTTTTGCGCTGACGGTGCAGGTCGATCAATCCGTGTCGGCTGGACGAATCTGCGGTTATATGCAGACCGTGCTTGAGCATATTGCCAGCCTTGCCGGGCATCCGAAGGAGACGGAGACCTCGTTCCTGTCGCTGGATATCTTGCCTGATGCTGAGCGCACTCTGGTGCTGTCGGACTGGAACGCAACCGACGCCGCCTATCCGTCCGAACTGGGCCTGCATCAGGTGTTCGAACAACAGGTGGCGCTGCGGCCGCAGGCCGTGGCGCTGGTCCACGACCAAAGTACGCTCAGCTACGCGGAACTCAATGCGCAGGCCAACCGCCTGGCGCGCCACCTGATCGCACAAGGCATCGGCGCGGGCGACTACGTGGCGACCTGCCTGGAGCGCTCGGCCGAACTGGTGATCGCCCAGCTGGCGATCCTGAAGGCCGGCGCGGCCTATGTGCCGCTCGATGCGGTGCTGCCGCCGGCC
>NZ_BPWK01000068.1:0-757 GCF_040364205.1 Duganella rhizosphaerae | reverse complement strand
CGGCATCGCCGACGGCTGCGCGGCGATCACGCCGGACATGCTGCCGCTGGTGCAACTGAGCCAGCAGCAGATCGACGGCATCGTCGCGGCGGTGCCCGGCGGCGCCGCCAATATCCAGGACATCTATCCGTTGGCGCCGCTGCAGGAAGGGATACTGTTCCATCACATGATGCAAAGCGAGGGCGATGCCTACATCATGCCGACCTTGATCGAGTTCGATACGCGAGCACGCCTGGACGGCTTCCTGGCGGCGTTGCAAGTAGCGATCGACCGCCACGACATCTTGCGCACTGCGGTGCTGTGGGATGGCCTGGCCGAGCCGGTGCAGGTGGTATTGCGTTCGGCGCGCATGCTGATCGAGGAGGTCGGCTTGGTGCCGGCCGACGGCGAGATCGCCGCGCAGCTGAGCGGCCGCTACGACCCGCACCACTACCGTATCGACGTGCGCCAGGCGCCGCTGCTGCGTGCCTTCTTGTGCGAGGACCGCGCCAACGGCCGCTGGCTGTTGCAACTGCTGACGCACCATCTGGCGATCGACCATACGACATTGGAAATCCTGGTCGAGGAAATCCACCTGATCCAGCAGGGCCGGGAGGCGCAATTGCCGCCGGCGCTGCCGTTCCGTAATTTTGTGGCGCAGGCGCGCCTGGGCGTGAGCCAGCAGGAACATGAAGCATTCTTTGCCGGCATGCTGGCCGATATCGACGAGCCTACAGCGCCTTATGGTTTGCTCGACGTCCGCGGCGATGGTTCGCAG
>NZ_BPWK01000067.1:0-809 GCF_040364205.1 Duganella rhizosphaerae | reverse complement strand
TTGTCGCCCGGCTGGTCTTCGCGCGCCAGCACCACCGCCTCGCGCACCCCGGCGCAGGCCGACAATTTGGCCTCGATCTCGCCCAGTTCGATGCGGAAGCCGCGGATCTTCACCTGGAAGTCGTTGCGGCCCAGGTAGTCGATGCTGCCGTCGGCCAGGAAGCGACCCAGGTCGCCCGTCTTGTACATGCGCGCGCCCGCCTCGCCGGCGAACGGATCGGCCAGGAAGCGCTCGGCCGTCAGTTCCGGGCGGTTCAGGTAGCCGCGCGCCACGCCGGCGCCGCCCACATACAGCTCGCCCACCACGCCGATCGGCACCGGCTGCCGGTTCGCGTCCAGGATATAGGTGCGCAGGTCCGGAATACGGCGCCCGATCGGGCTGGCGCCGTGGCGCGCCGCGTCGGCCGGCTCCAGTGGACGATAGGTCACGTGCACCGTGGTCTCGGTGATGCCGTACATATTGATCAATTGCGTGGCGGCGTTGACCGGCCGCGCATACCACGGCGCCAGCAGGCTCGTCTCCAGCGCCTCGCCGCCGAACACCGTGTAGCGCAAGCTGTGCGCGGCTTCGTTCAAGCCCTGTGCCGCGATCAGCTGGCGGAACGCCGTCGGCGTCTGGTTCAGCACCGTCACGCCGCGCCGGCACAGCAGCTGGTAGAACTCGTCGGGCGCGCGCGCCACCGACAGCGGCACGATCACCAGCTGGCCGCCGTGCGCCAGCGCGCCCCACATTTCCCACACCGAGAAGTCGAAGGCGAACGAGTGGAACAGCGTCCACACATCGTCCGCGCCGAACGAGAACCAGGCGTC
>NZ_BPWK01000066.1:0-857 GCF_040364205.1 Duganella rhizosphaerae | reverse complement strand
TGCCCAGGCCACGCCGACTACATCAAAAACATGATTACCGGTGCTGCGCAGATGGACGGCGCGATCCTGGTTTGCTCCGCAGCCGACGGCCCAATGCCACAGACCCGCGAGCACATCCTGCTGGCCCGTCAAGTTGGCGTTCCATACATCGTCGTGTTCCTGAACAAGTGCGATCTGGTCGATGACGAAGAGCTGCTGGAACTGGTTGAAATGGAAGTTCGCGAGCTGTTGTCGAAGTACGAATTCCCAGGCGACGACCTGCCTATCATCAAAGGTTCGGCACGTAAAGCGCTGGACGGCGACACCGGTCCTCTGGGCGAAGTAGCCATCATGGCTCTGGCCGACGCACTGGACAGCTACATCCCTACGCCAGAGCGCGCAGTGGACGGCGCCTTCCTGATGCCAGTGGAAGACGTGTTCTCGATCTCGGGCCGCGGTACCGTGGTGACCGGTCGTATCGAGCGCGGCATCATCAAAGTCGGCGAAGAGATCGAAATCGTTGGTATCACCGACACCGTCAAAACCATCTGCACCGGCGTGGAAATGTTCCGCAAGCTGCTGGACCAGGGTATGGCTGGCGACAACGTCGGTCTGCTGCTGCGCGGCACCAAGCGTGAAGACGTACAGCGTGGTCAGGTTCTGGCGAAGCCAGGCTCGATCAAGCCGCACAACCACTTCACCGGCGAGATCTATGTTCTGTCGAAAGACGAAGGCGGCCGTCACACTCCGTTCTTCAACAACTATCGTCCACAGTTCTACTTCCGTACGACTGACGTGACCGGTTCGATCGAACTGCCAGCGGACAAAGAAATGGTTATGCCAGGCGATAACGTGTCGATCACCGTCAAGCTGATCAA
>NZ_BPWK01000065.1:0-879 GCF_040364205.1 Duganella rhizosphaerae | reverse complement strand
CGCGCCTTCCTGTGCGAGGACCGCGCCAACGGCCGCTGGCTGTTGCAACTGCTGACGCATCACCTGGCGATCGACCATACGACGCTGGAAATCCTGGTCGAGGAAATCCGCGCCATCCAGCTGGGCCGCGAGGCCGAGCTGCCAAGGGCGCTGCCGTTCCGTAACTTCATCGCCCAGGCGCGCCTGGGCGTGAGCCGCGCGGAGCATGAGGCCTTCTTCACGCAAATGTTGTCCGATATCGACGAGCCAACCCTGCCATACGGCCTGCTAGACGTGCGCGGCGATGGTTCGCGGATCAGGGAAATAAAGCAGCAGTTGCCGGCCGCATTGGCATTGCAGCTGCGTGCGCAGGCGCGCGCGCAGGGCGTCAGCGCCGCCAGCCTGATGCACCTGGCCTGGGCGCAGGTGCTGGCGCGCCTGTCGGGACGCCGCGACGTGGTGTTCGGCACGGTGCTGTTCGGGCGCATGCAGGGCGGCGCCGGTTCCGACCGGGTGCTGGGCATGTTCATCAATACGCTGCCGGTGCGGATCAGCATCGATGACCGGGGCGTTGCCCAAGGCGTGCGCGGTACGCACACGCTGTTGACGCAGCTGCTGCGGCACGAGCACGCTTCGCTGGCCCTGGCGCAGCGCAGCAGCGGCGTAGCGGCGCAGACGCCGTTGTTCTCGTCGTTGCTCAATTACCGCCACAGCGTGGTCGAGACGGGCGACGCGGAGCAGCAATCCAATGACGCCTGGGACGGCGTCAACGTCATCGGTGGCGAAGAACGCACCAACTATCCGCTGACCTTGTCGGTGGACGATCTGGGCGAAGACTTCGTACTGACGGTGCAAGTCGATCAATCGATATCGGCCGAGCGCGTGGGCGCCTATGTCCAG
>NZ_BPWK01000064.1:0-942 GCF_040364205.1 Duganella rhizosphaerae | reverse complement strand
CAGCGCATCGAGCGCCGCCGCCGGCCGCGTTGCCAGCGCGCTCACCAGTTGTTCGAGAGCCTCCTGGACATAGGCGCCCACGCGCTCGGCCGATATCGATTGATCGACTTGAACCGTCAGTACGAAGTCTTCGCCCAGATCGTCCACCGACAAGGTCAGCGGATAATTGGTGCGCTCCTCTTGTCCCACGATTTCCACCCCGTCCCAGCCACTGCTGGACTGCTGCTCCGTGCCGCCGATGGCGGTCGCGCTATGGCGATAGTTCAGCAGCGACGAGAACAGCGGCGTCTGCGCCGCCACGCCGCTGCAGCGCTGCGCCAGGGCCAGCGACGCATGCTCGTGCCGCAGCAACTGCGTCAGCAGCGCATGGATGCCGCGCACGCCTTGGGCAACGTCCCGGTCATCGATGCTGATCCGCACCGGCAGTGTATTGATGAACATGCCCAGCACCCGGTCGGAACCGGCACCGCCCTGCATGCGCCCGAACAGCACCGTGCCGAACACCACGTCGCGGCGTCCCGACAGGCGCGCCAGCACCTGCGCCCAGGCCAGGTGCATCAGACTGGCGGCGCTGACGCCCTGCACGCGCGCCTGCGCGCGCAGGCGGTCGGCCAGTTCGGTCGGCATTCGCACTACCGCCTCGCTGATCCGCGAGCCATCGCCGCGCACATCCAGCAGGCCATACGGCGCGGTCGGCTCGTCGATATCGGACAGCATCTGCGTGAAGAAGGCCTCATGCTCCGCGCGGCTCACGCCCAGGCGCGCCTGGGCGATGAAGTTACGGAACGGCAGCGCCCTTGGCAGCTCAGCCTCCCGGCCCAGCTGGATGGTGCGGATTTCCTCGACCAGGATTTCCAGCGTCGTATGGTCGATCGCCAGGTGATGCGTCAGCAGTTGCAACAGCCAGCGGCCGTTGGCGCGGTCCTCGCACAGGAAGGCGCG
>NZ_BPWK01000063.1:0-1152 GCF_040364205.1 Duganella rhizosphaerae | reverse complement strand
ATCGACGTGCGCCAGGCGCCGCTGCTGCGCGCCTTCCTGTGCGAGGACCGCGCCAACGGCCGCTGGCTGTTGCAACTGCTGACGCATCACCTGGCGATCGACCATACGACGCTGGAAATCCTGGTTGAGGAAATCCGCACCATCCAGCTGGGCCGCGAGGCCGAGCTGCCAAGGGCGCTGCCGTTCCGTAACTTCATCGCCCAGGCGCGCCTGGGCGTGAGCCGCGCGGAGCATGAGGCCTTCTTCGCGCAGATGCTGTCCGATATCGACGAACCGACCGCGCCGTATGGCCTGCTCGACGTGCGCGGCGACGGCTTGCAGATAGGCGAAGCGCGCCAGCAGCTTCCTGCTGTACTGGCACGCCGTCTGCGCACACAGGCGCGGGCGCAGGGCGTCAGTGCCGCCAGCCTGATGCACCTGGCCTGGGCGCAGGTGCTGGCGCGCCTGTCGGGACGCCAGGACGTGGTGTTTGGTACGGTGCTGCTGGGGCGCATGCAGGCCGGCGCCGGCTCCGATCGGGTGCTGGGCATGTTCATCAACACGCTGCCGGTGCGGATCAGCATCGAGGCCATGGACGTTGCCCAAGGCGTGCGCCGCGCGCATACGCTGCTGACCCAGCTTCTGCGGCACGAGCACGCGTCGCTGGCCCTGGCTCAACGCTGCAGCGGCGTGGCCGCGCAGACGCCTTTGTTCTCGTCGCTGATGAATTATCGTCACAGCGCGTCGGCCGCCCCGGGTGCGCAGCAGCACACCGGCGGCGACTGGGAGGGCGTGGAGATCGTCGGCGGCGAAGAGCGCACGAATTATCCGCTGACCTTGTCGGTGGATGACTTGGGCGAGGACTTCCTGCTGACGGCGCAGGTCGACCAGTCGGTGTCGGCCGAACGCATCTGCGACTACATGCAGACCGCGCTGGAAGGCATCGTCGCGGCGCTGGAAACGGCGCCGCAGACGGCGCTGGCGGAGATCGGCGTGCTGTCGGCGGCGGAACACCGCCAGGTGCTGGTCGAATGGAACGCGACGGCGGCGGACTACGAGCGGGACGTTTGCCTGCACGAGCTGTTCGAACGCCAGGCGGAGCGCACGCCGCACGCGGTGGCGCTGGTGCATGAGCAGCGCCAGGTCAGCTACGCCGACCTGAACGCGCAGGCC
>NZ_BPWK01000062.1:0-1200 GCF_040364205.1 Duganella rhizosphaerae | reverse complement strand
CAGGAAGGGATACTGTTCCACCACATGATGCAAAGCGAGGGCGACGCCTACCTGCTGCCGACGCTGATCGAGTTCGATACGCGTGTGCGCCTGGACGGCTTCCTGTCGACCTTGCAGACGGTGGTCGACCGCCACGACATCCTGCGCACCGCGGTGCTGTGGGATGGCTTGCCCGAACCGGTGCAGGTGGTGTGGCGCAAGGCGCCGCTGACTGTCGACGAAGTGGAGCTCGACGCGGCCGACGGCGCCATCGCGGAGCAGATGGCACAGCGCTACGACTCGCACAATTATCGCCTGGATGTGCGCCAGGCCCCGTTGATGCGCGGCTTTATCGGCGCGGACCGCGCCAACGGACGCTGGTTGTTACAGCTATTAAGCCACCACATGGCGCTCGACCATACAACGCTGGAAATCCTGATCGAGGAAATTCGCGTCATCCAGCAGGGCCGGGAGGCGCAACTGCCGCCGGCGCTGCCGTTCCGTAATTTTGTGGCGCAGGCGCGTCTGGGTGTGAGCCGGGAGGAGCATGAGACCTTCTTTGCCGGCATGCTGGCCGATATCGACGAACCGACCGCGCCATACGGACTGCTTGATGTACAGGGCGATGGCGGCCGGATCGAAGAGATCAAGCGGGAATTGCCATCCGATCTGGCTGCGCGGATGCGGATCCAGGCGCGCAGTCTCGGCGTGAGTGCGGCCAGCCTGATTCACCTGGCTTGGGGACAGGTGCTGGCCAAGCTGTCCGGGCGCCAGGACGTGGTATTCGGCACTGTGCTGTTCGGACGCATGCAGGGTGGCGCCGGATCCGACCGCGGCCTGGGCATGTTCATCAATACCTTGCCGGTTCGGGTTAACGTCGATGGCAAGGGCGTAGCACAAAGCGTACGCGACACGCATGCGCTGTTGACGCAATTGCTGCGCCATGAGCATGCGTCGCTGGCATTGGCTCAGCGCTGTAGCGCGGTGCAGGCGCCGTTGCCGCTGTTCTCGTCGTTGCTGAATTATCGTCATAGCGCTGTTGCCGAGGAAGGCGTTACGGAACATGCCAGCGCAGGTTGGGACGGCGTGGAGGTGGTCAGTGGAAAAGAGCGCACCAACTTCCCGCTGACGCTGTCGGTGGATGACCTGGGTGGCGGCTTCCGGCTGACGGCGCAGGTCGACCAGTCGGTATCGGCGGCGCGCGTCTGCGGCTATATGCAG
>NZ_BPWK01000061.1:0-1210 GCF_040364205.1 Duganella rhizosphaerae | reverse complement strand
TCGTATATTGAGCATACCGCATCTCCATCGGATAATAAGGACGTAGGTGCGGTCAGGCGGAGTGACGCTGATCAGACTTAGTGCCATAGAGCCCGTGGGTCAGATAGGTGCCTCTGCCTGTTTCATTTAATAAGTCCGAACGGTATCTTGGGCCATCGCGTCATCGCGTAAGCCTGCATACGAGGAAGGTCAAAAATGGATATGGTATACGCGGCGGTAGGTATAGATGTCAGCAAAAAGAAGTTAGACATTGCACTGCTGGTCAATGGAAAAACCAAGACCAAGGTGCTGGAAAATTCCATCGAAGGTCACCGAGCGCTACTCGACTGGCTGAGTAAATCCAAAGTGCCACCGTCGTCCTTGCATGTTTGCATGGAAGCGACCGGGGTCTATTCCGAGCCGGTGGCGCTCGCTCTGCATCAAGCCGGCCTGACGGTAAGCGTGGTGAACCCGGCCTGCATCAAAGGCTTTGGCCACAGCGAGAATATTCGAAACAAGAACGACGCGATCGACGCCGGTCTGATTGCGCGCTACTGTGCAGCAATGAAGCCTGCTCCCTGGAGTCCGCCGCCGCTAGAGCAGCGCCAGTTGCGGGCATGGTCTCAGCGCGTTCAAGCCTTGAAGGATATCCGCCAGCAGGAAGAAAACCGGTTGGAGGCATTGACCATCGGCGGAATGGACGAGGTGGTGCAGCATGTGCGCCAACATATCACCTGGCTCAGCGCTGAAATTGAGAAGCTTGAAAGTGACATCGACGATCACATAGATCGCCACCCCAGCCTGAAACACGACGCGAATTTGCTCACTACGATTCCGGGCGTAGGGATGACCACGGCGGCCAAAGTGCTGGGAAGCTTGGGTGATATCCGCCGCTTTGGCAGCGCGAAAGCCTTCGCCGCCTTCCTTGGCGTAACGCCCAAGCAACGCAGCTCCGGAAGCTCAGTGAGGGGACGCACGACGATCAGCCGAACCGGTAACACCGCATTGCGCGCTGCCCTATACATGCCTAGTCTGGTAGCGCGCCGTCATAACCCCATCCTGCATCAATTCGCCGAACGGCTTACCGCGACTGGAATGGCAAAAAAAGCCGTGATCGGGGCGGTTATGCACAAACTGGCCCACTTAATTTATGGGGTGATACACAATGACAAGCCTTTCGATCCCAATTACCTATCGAAAGGGCTTGTCATTCAAGACGGTATCTGACCCC
>NZ_BPWK01000060.1:0-1302 GCF_040364205.1 Duganella rhizosphaerae | reverse complement strand
CAGGAAGGGATACTGTTCCACCACATGATGCAAAGCGAGGGCGACGCCTACCTGCTGCCGACGCTGATCGAGTTCGATACGCGTGTGCGCCTGGACGGCTTCCTGTCGACCCTGCAGACGGTGGTCGACCGCCACGACATCCTGCGCACCGCGGTGCTGTGGGATGGCTTGCCCGAACCGGTGCAGGTGGTGTGGCGCAAGGCGCCGCTGACTGTCGAGGAAGTGGAGCTCGACGCGGCGGACGGCGCCGTCGCGGAGCAGATGGCCAGCCTTTATGCGCCAAGCCGGCAACGGCTCGATGTGCGCCAGGCGCCGCTGATGCGTGGATTTGTCTGCACCGACCGCGCCCATGGCCGCTGGCTGTTGCAACTGCTGACGCACCATCTGGCGATCGACCATACGACACTGGAAATCCTGGTCGAGGAAATCCACCTGATCCAGCAGGGCCGGGAGGCGCAATTGCCGCCGGCGCTGCCGTTCCGTAATTTTGTGGCGCAGGCGCGGCTGGGCGTGAGCCAGCAGGAACATGAAGCATTCTTTGCCGGCATGCTGGCCGATATCGACGAGCCTACAGCGCCTTATGGTTTGCTCGACGTCCGCGGCGATGGTTCGCAGATCAGGGAGAGCAAGCGTGAGCTGCCTGCCGATCTGGCTGTGCGGCTGCGCGCGCAGGCGCGCGGTCAGGGCGTCAGCGCGGCCAGTCTGGTGCACCTGGCTTGGGCGCAGGTGCTGGCCAAGCTGTCCGACCGCCGCGACGTGGTGTTCGGAACGGTACTGTTCGGCCGCATGCAGGCCGGCGAAGGCGCCGGACGCGTGCTCGGCATGTTCATCAACACGCTGCCGGTGCGCGTCACGATCGACGAGCAGGATGTGGCACAGGGAGTGCGCGGTACGCACGCGCTGCTGACGCAGTTGCTGCGGCACGAACACGCGTCGCTGGCGTTGGCGCAGCGCTGCAGCGGCATAGCCGCACAGACGCCGTTGTTCTCGTCGCTGCTGAACTATCGTCACAGCAGCCTGCCCGACGGCGGCAAGGACGATCAGACCCGCGCGGGTTGGGAAGGCGTGGAAGTGGTGGGGGGAGAAGAGCGCACCAACTATCCATTGACCTTGTCGGTGGACGATTTCGGCGACGGCTTCAGCCTGACGGCGCAGGTCGACCAGTCGGTGTCGGCCGAACGCATCTGCGACTACATGCAGACCGCGCTGGAAGGCATCGTCGCCGCGCTGGAAACGGCGCCGCAGACGACGCTGGCGGAGATCGGCGTGCTGTCGGCGGCGGAACGCCGCCAGGTGCTGGTC
>NZ_BPWK01000059.1:0-1388 GCF_040364205.1 Duganella rhizosphaerae | reverse complement strand
GACAGCGTGCGCGCCAGCTCGGCGCGCAGTGCCGTCACGTCGAGCTGCGCACCGTCGCGCGCCAGCAGATAGGCCACCAGCCGCTTGTCGCCCGGCTGGTCTTCGCGCGCCAGCACCACCGCCTCGCGCACGCCGGCGCAGGCCGACAGTTTCGTCTCGATCTCACCGAGCTCGATGCGGAAGCCGCGGATCTTCACCTGGAAGTCGTTGCGCCCCAGGTATTCGATGTTGCCGTCGGCCAGATGGCGTCCCAGGTCGCCCGTCTTGTACATGCGGGCGCCGGCCACGCCGGCGAACGGATCGGGCAGGAAGCGTTCCTCGGTCAACTGCGGCAGGTTCAGGTAGCCGCGCGCCACGCCGGCCCCGCCGATGTACAGCTCACCGGCCACGCCGGCCGGCACCGGCTGGCGCCGCGCGTCCAGGATGTAGACCTGGGTGTTGGCCACCGGACGGCCGATGTGGGCGATGAAGCCCTGCTCGCGCGTCATCGTCACCCACGTCGAATACGTGGTCGTCTCCGACGGACCGTACAGATTGCGCACCGTCGCCACGCCCGTGCCGGCGAAGATCTTCTCGACCAGCGAGCGCTTGAGCGCCTCGCCGGCCAGGTTGACCGCGCCCACGCAGGCCGGCACCGCGCCGGCCCCCACCAGCGCGTCGATCGCCGACGGCACCGTGTTGATCAAACTGACATCCACCGCCTGCGTCAGCAGGGACAGCGCGTTGGCGACGATGGTGACGGTCAGCCCCATGCTCAGCGGTACGAAGCATTCGTACATCGCCAGGTCGAAGTTGAGCGAGGTCGACGCCAGCGTGCGCGTCAGCGTGTCGGCGTCGAACTCGTCGCGTGCCCAATGCACGAAATTGACCGCGTTGCGCTGCTCGATCATCACGCCCTTCGGCGCGCCGGTCGAGCCGGAGGTGTAGATCACATAGGCCAGGTGGGCCGGGGTCAGTCCGTGCCGCTGCGGATTGCCGGACGCCTGTCCGCTCCACAACGCAGCCTGCTCGCGCAGGTCGATGCGCGCCACCTCGCCGCCGATATCGTCCAGCGCGGCGCGGCCGGCGCCCACGCTCAGCGCCACCAGCGGCGCGCTGTCGGCCAGCATATAGGCCAGCCGCTCGCTCGGGTAGGCCGGGTCCAGCGGCACATAGCAGCCGCCCGCTTTCAGGGTGGCCAGCATCGCCACCAGCATCTCGACGCCGCGCTCGGCGCAGATCGCCACGCGCACGTCCGGCGCCACGCCCAGTGCCAGCAGGTGGTGCGCCAGCCGGTTGGCCTGCGCGTTCAGGTCGGCGTAGCTGACCTGGCGCTGCTCATGCACCAGCGCCACCGCGTGCGGCGTGCGCTCCGCCTGGCGTTCGAACAGCTCGTGCAGGCAAACGTC
>NZ_BPWK01000058.1:0-1477 GCF_040364205.1 Duganella rhizosphaerae | reverse complement strand
CTGCATATAGCCGCAGACGCGCGCCGCCGATACCGACTGGTCGACCTGCGCCGTCAGCCGGAAGCCGCCACCCAGGTCATCCACCGACAGCGTCAGCGGGAAGTTGGTGCGTTCCTCGGCTTCGATCACCTCCATACCGTCCCACCCCGCCCCTGCCTTGCCTTCCGTAGTGTCAGTCGGGAGAATGTGGCGATAGTTCAGCAGCGACGAGAACAGCGGCAGCGGCGCGGCTACGCCGCTGCAGCGCTGCGCCAGGGTCAATGGCGCATGCTCGTGACGCAGCAACTGCGTCAGCAGCGCATGGATGCCGCGCACGCCATCCCCGACGCCTTGCTCACCGACGTCAATCCGCACCGGCAGAGTATTGATAAACATGCCCAGCGCCCGGTCGGAGCCCGCGCCGCCCTGCATGCGGCCGAACAGCACCGTGCCGAACACCACGTTCCGGCGGCCCGTCAGTTTCGACAGCACCTGCGCCCAAGCCAGGTGCATCAGGCTGGCCGTGCTGACGCCCAGGCTGCGTGCCTCGGCGCGCAGACGGTTCGCCAGCCCGTCCGGCAGCGGCAGTTTGAACTCCTCGATCTGCGAACCATCGCCCTGGACATCAAGCAGACCGTATGGCGCCGTCGGTTCGTCGATATCGGACAGCATCCGCGTAAAGAAGGCCTCATGTTCCTCCCGGCTCACCCCCAGCAGCGCTTGCGCGACGAAGTTACGGAAAGGGAGAGCCTGCGGCAGCCGCTCCACCTGCCCTTGCTGAATCAGGCGGATTTCTTCGATCAGGATATCCAGCGTTGTGTGGTCGATCGCCAGATGGTGCGTCAGCAATTGCAGCAACCAGCGGCCGTTGGTCCGGTCTTCGCTGAAGAATCCGCGCATCAGCGGCCCCTGTTGCACATCAAGTCTGTAGGAGCGCGGATGGTAGCGCGCATTCAGCTGCTCCGCGATGTCCCCCGCCGCAGCGTCGAAAGCGACTTCCTGCGCCGGCAGCGGCGCATGACGCCACACCACTTGCACCGGTTCGGCCAGGCCATCCCACAGCATTGCCGTGCGCAGGATGTCGTGGCGGTCGATCACCGTCTGCAAGGTCGCCAGGAAGCCGTCCAGGCGCGTCCGCGTATCGAACTCGATCAGCGTCGGCAACAGGTAGGCATCGCCCTCCCGCTGCATCATGTGGTGGAACAGTATCCCGCTTTGCAGCGGCGCCAGCGGATAGATATCCTGGATGTTGGCGACACCGCCAGGCACCGCCGCGACGATGCCGTCGATCTCCTGCTGGCTCAGGTGCACCAGCGGCAGCATGTCCGGCGTGATCGCCTCGCAACCGTCGACGATGCCGTTGGCCGGCACCACCACATCGACCGCTCCGCCGCCGGCGGCCAGCGCCGCGATGGTCGGCGTGCCGAACAGCGCACGCACGTCGGTCTGCACGCCGGCCCGGCGCATGCGCTCGATCAGCGCCACCGCCAGCAGCGAA
>NZ_BPWK01000057.1:0-1573 GCF_040364205.1 Duganella rhizosphaerae | reverse complement strand
TTCCAGCGCGGCCGCCAGCTGCTCCAGCGCAGTCTGCATATAGGCGCACACGCGGCTGGCCGATGCCGACCGGTCGACCTGCGCCGTCAGCACGAAGCCCTCGCCCAGATCGTCCACCGACAGCGTGAGCGGATAGTTCGTGCGTTCTTCGCGGTCCACAATTTCGACGCCCTGCCAGGCTTCATCGTATTCATCCACGGAGTTTATGGCAGGCGCGCTGTGACGATAATTCAACAGAGACGAGAACAGCGGCAGCGGCGCCCGCACCGCGCTGCAGCGCTGCGCCAGCGCCAATGGCGCGTGCTCGTGCCGCAGCAACTGCGTCAGCAGCGCGTGCGTGCCGCGTACGCCGCTGGCCACACCCTGATCGCCGATGCTGATCCGCACCGGCAGCGTATTGATGAACATGCCCAGCACCCGGTCGGCGCCGGCGCCGCCCTGCATGCGCCCGAACAGCACCGTGCCGAACACCACGTCCTGGCGGCCCGTCAGTTTCGACAGCACCTGCGCCCAGGCCAGATGCATCAAGCTGGCCACGCTCACGCCCAGCGCGCGCGCCTGCGCACGCAGCGTCTCCGCCAGGCCGTCCGGCAGCACCAGCCGCGCCTCGTCCAGTTCAGCTGACCCACCTTGCACGTCGAGCAGGCCGTATGGCGCGCTCGGCTCGTCGATATCGGACAGCATCCGAGTAAAGAAGGCTTCATGTTCCGCGGTGCTCACACCCAGGCGCGCCTGCGCGACGAAATTCCTGAACGGCAGCGCCGGAGCCAGTTCGGCCGCGCGGTCCTGCTGAATCATCCGGATCTCCTCGACCAGGATATCCAATGCCGTGTGGTCGATCGCCAGGTGGTGCGTCAGCAGTTGCAGCAGCCAGCGGCCGTTGGTGCGGTCTTCGCTGAAGAATCCGCGCATCAACGGCGCTTCGCGTACGTCCACGCGGTAGTGGCGCGGATCGTAGGCCTGGCCCAGTTGTTCGGCGATCTCGCCGTTGGCCGCGTCGAACGCCGCTTCATCGACCGACAGCGGCGCCTTGCGCCACACCACTTGCACCGGTTCGGCCAGGCCGTCCCACAGCACGCCAGTGCGCAGGATGTCGTGGCGGTCGATCACCGTTTGCAGCGTCGCCAGGAAGCCATCCAGGCGCGCACGCGTATCGAACTCGATCAGCGTCGGCAACAGGTAGGCGTCGCCGTCGCTTTGCATCATATGGTGGAACAAAATCCCTTCCTGCAGCGGCGCCAGGGGATAGATATCCTGGATATTGGCGGCGCCGCCCGGCACCGCCGCGACGATGCCGTCGATCTCCTGCTGGCTCAGTTGCACCAGCGGCAGCATGTCCGGCGTGATCGCCTCGCAACCGTCGACGATGCCGTTGGCCGGCACCACCACATCGACCGCACCGCCACCGGCGGCCAGCGCCGCGATGGTCGGCGTGCCGAACAGCGCACGCACGTCGGTCTGTACGCCGGCCCGGCGCATGCGCTCGATCAGCGCCACCGCCAGCAGCGAATGGCCGCCCAGCTCGAAGAAGTTGTCGTGCCGTCCGACCCGCTCCAGCTTGAGCAGCTCGGCC
>NZ_BPWK01000056.1:0-1620 GCF_040364205.1 Duganella rhizosphaerae | reverse complement strand
TAGTGGCCTGTCAGTATTTTGAGTGAGCGACCCCTTAGCAATAAGGGTGCTACGAGAGTAGCAAAAGTAACAGAGATTAAACTGAAGAGTTTGATCCTGGCTCAGATTGAACGCTGGCGGCATGCCTTACACATGCAAGTCGAACGGCAGCGCGGGGCAACCTGGCGGCGAGTGGCGAACGGGTGAGTAATATATCGGAACGTACCCTGGAGTGGGGGATAACGTAGCGAAAGTTACGCTAATACCGCATACGATCTAAGGATGAAAGTGGGGGATCGCAAGACCTCATGCTCCTGGAGCGGCCGATATCTGATTAGCTAGTTGGTAGGGTAAAAGCCTACCAAGGCATCGATCAGTAGCTGGTCTGAGAGGACGACCAGCCACACTGGAACTGAGACACGGTCCAGACTCCTACGGGAGGCAGCAGTGGGGAATTTTGGACAATGGGCGCAAGCCTGATCCAGCAATGCCGCGTGAGTGAAGAAGGCCTTCGGGTTGTAAAGCTCTTTTGTCAGGGAAGAAACGGCCTGTTCTAATACAGTGGGCTAATGACGGTACCTGAAGAATAAGCACCGGCTAACTACGTGCCAGCAGCCGCGGTAATACGTAGGGTGCAAGCGTTAATCGGAATTACTGGGCGTAAAGCGTGCGCAGGCGGTTTTGTAAGTTTGTCGTGAAATCCCCGGGCTCAACCTGGGAATGGCGATGAAGACTGCAAGGCTAGAGTTTGGCAGAGGGGGGTAGAATTCCACGTGTAGCAGTGAAATGCGTAGATATGTGGAGGAACACCGATGGCGAAGGCAGCCCCCTGGGTCAAAACTGACGCTCATGCACGAAAGCGTGGGGAGCAAACAGGATTAGATACCCTGGTAGTCCACGCCCTAAACGATGTCTACTAGTTGTCGGGTCTTAATTGACTTGGTAACGCAGCTAACGCGTGAAGTAGACCGCCTGGGGAGTACGGTCGCAAGATTAAAACTCAAAGGAATTGACGGGGACCCGCACAAGCGGTGGATGATGTGGATTAATTCGATGCAACGCGAAAAACCTTACCTACCCTTGACATGGCTGGAATCCCTGAGAGATTGGGGAGTGCTCGAAAGAGAACCAGTACACAGGTGCTGCATGGCTGTCGTCAGCTCGTGTCGTGAGATGTTGGGTTAAGTCCCGCAACGAGCGCAACCCTTGTCATTAGTTGCTACGAAAGGGCACTCTAATGAGACTGCCGGTGACAAACCGGAGGAAGGTGGGGATGACGTCAAGTCCTCATGGCCCTTATGGGTAGGGCTTCACACGTCATACAATGGTACATACAGAGCGCCGCCAACCCGCGAGGGGGAGCTAATCGCAGAAAGTGTATCGTAGTCCGGATTGTAGTCTGCAACTCGACTGCATGAAGTTGGAATCGCTAGTAATCGCGGATCAGCATGTCGCGGTGAATACGTTCCCGGGTCTTGTACACACCGCCCGTCACACCATGGGAGCGGGTTTTACCAGAAGTAGGTAGCTTAACCGCAAGGAGGGCGCTTACCACGGTAGGATTCGTGACTGGGGTGAAGTCGTAACAAGGTAGCCGTATCGGAAGGTGCGGCTGGATCACCTCCTTTCTAGAGTAGCACT
>NZ_BPWK01000055.1:0-1714 GCF_040364205.1 Duganella rhizosphaerae | reverse complement strand
TTCCAGCGCGGCCGCCAGCTGCTCCAGCGCAGTCTGCATATAGGCGCACACGCGGCTGGCCGATGCCGACCGGTCGACCTGCGCCGTCAGCACGAAGCCCTCGCCCAGATCATCCACCGACAACGTGAGCGGGTAGTTACTACGTTCCTTGCCTGCCCTGACCTCGACGCCATCCCAAATGCCGCCATCTTTTTCCCGCTGGTCCGCACCGGCCGCAGTCACCGCACTATGGCGATAATTCAACAGCGACGAGAACAAAGGCAGCGGCGCCCGCACCGCACTGCAGCGCTGGGCCAGCGCCAATGGCGCGTGCTCGTGCCGCAGCAACTGCGTCAGCAGCGCGTGCGTGCCGCGCACGTCTTGGGCAACGCCCTGCTCGCCGATGCTGATCCGCACCGGCAGCGTATTGATGAACATTCCCAGCACCCGTCCTGAATCCGAACCGCCCTGCATGCGGCCGAACAGTACCGTGCCGAACACCACGTCCTGACGGTCCGTCAGTTTCGACAGCACCTGTGCCCAGGCCAGGTGCATCAAGCTGGCCACGCTCACGCCCAACGCGCGCGCCTGCGCACGCAGCGTCTTCGCCAGCGCATGCGGCAATGCCAGGCGAGCGTCGTCCAGTTCAGCCGCCCCGGCTTGCACGTCGAGCAGGCCGTATGGCGCGCTCGGCTCGTCGATATCGGACAGCATCCGCGTAAAGAAGGCTTCATGCTCCGCGGTGCTCACGCCAAGACGCGCCTGCGCGACGAAATTCCTGAACGGCAGCGCCGGCGCCAGTTCGGCCGCGCGGTCCTGCTGGATCATGCCAATTTCATCGACCAGGATAGCCAAGGCCGTGTGGTCGATCACCAGGTGGTGCGTCAACAGCTGCAACAGCCAACGGCCGTTGGCGCAGTCCTCGCACAGGAAGGCGCGCAGCAACGGCGCTTCGCGCAACTCCACGCGGTAGTGGCGAGGATCGTACGCAGCAGCCAGTTGTCCGGCAATCTCGCCGTTGGCCGCATCGAACGCGACTTCCTCGACCGACAGCGGCGCCCTGCGCCATACCACCTGCACCGGTTGGGCCAGGCCGTCCCACAGCACGCCGGTGCGCAGGATGTCGTGGCGATCGATAACCGCCTGCATGGTCGTCAAGAAACCGTCCATGCGCGCGCGGGTGTCGAACTCTATCAGCGTCGGCAACAGGTAGGCGTCGCCTTCTCCCTGCATCATGTGTTGGAACAAAATCCCTTCCTGTAAAGGCGCCAGTGGATAGATGTCCTGGATGTTGGCGGCGCCGCCCGGCACCGCCGCGACGATGCCGTCGATCTCCTGCTGGCTCAGCTGCACCAGCGGCAGCATGTCCGGCGTGATCGCCTCGCAACCGTCGGCGATGCCGTTGGCCGGCACCACCACGTCGCCAGAGCCGCCGCCGCCGGCCAGCGCCGCGATGGTCGGCGTGTCGAACAAGGTCCGCACGTCGGTCTGCACGCCGGCACGGCGCATGCGTTCGATCAGCGCCACCGCCAGCAGCGAATGACCGCCCAACTGGAAGAAGTTGTCGTGACGTCCGACCCGCTCCAGCTTGAGCACCTCCGCCCAGATCGCGGCCAGCGTCTCCTCGGTCTCGCCCTGCGGCGCCTCATAGCCGCGGGTGACGTAAGCCTGTCCCTGCGGCGCCGGCAGCGCCTTGCGATCAAGCTTGCCGTTCGGCGTCAGCGGCAAGGCCTCC
>NZ_BPWK01000054.1:0-1771 GCF_040364205.1 Duganella rhizosphaerae | reverse complement strand
GCCCCGCAAGGCCCGGCCGAAACCATGCTGGCCGCCATCTGGGCCGAACTGCTCGGCCTGGAACAAGTCGGCCGCGACGACCACTTCTTCGAGCTGGGCGGCCACTCGCTGCTGGCGGTACAGGTGGTGTCGCGCCTGCGCCAGCAGACCGGCGCCGAGCTGGCGCTGCGCGACCTGTTCGCCCACCCCACGCTGAGCGCGCTGGCCGCCTTGCTGGCGTACAGCAATCACGCCGAGCGCAACGAACCAGACCAGCGCGGCGCGCAGCTGCCCGCCATCGCGACGAGCGCGCGCGACATGCCGCCACCGCTGTCGCTGGCGCAGCAACGCCTCTGGTTCCTGGCCCAGCTCGACGCCGCTGCCGGCGCCGCCTACCACCTGCCGGCCGCGCTACGCCTGCACGGTGCGCTCGACCTGCCGGCGCTGCGCGCCACGCTCGACCGTCTGGTGGCCCGCCACGAAAGCCTGCGCACCACCTTTGTCCAGCACGACGGCGCGCCAGCACAGGCAATCGCCGCCGCAGGCCAAGGCTTCGCGCTGCACCTGCACGACCTGCGCGCGCTGGCCGGCCACGAACAAGACGCCGCCGTGGCGCGCCTGCGCGCCGACGAAACGGGCCGCCCCTTCGACCTGGCCGCCGGACCGCTGGTGCGCGGCCGGCTGCTGCAACTGGACGCCGACACGCACGTGCTGCTGCTCACCCAGCACCACATCATTTCCGACGGCTGGTCCATCGGCATCATGGTACGCGAGGTCAGCGCGCTATACGCCGCCTTCAGCCAGGGCTTGCCCGACCCGTTGCCGGAGCCGGCCATCCAGTACGCCGACTACGCCGCCTGGCAGCGCCAGTGGCTCAGTGGCGCCGTCCTGCAACGGCAAACCGACTGGTGGCGCGCACACCTCGACGGCGCTCCCGCCCTGTTGGCCCTGCCCACCGACCGGCCACGCCCGGCCGTGCAGCGTTACGCCGGCGCCAGCGTCGCACTGACGCTGCCGGCCGCCCTCAGCGCCGAACTGCGCGCGCTGGCGGGCCGCCACGGCGCCACCCTCTTCATGACCATGCTGGCCGGCTGGGCCGCTTTACTGTCCCGCCTCGGCGGCCAGGACGACATCGTCGTCGGCACCCCGGTGGCCAACCGCCAGCGCCGCGAAGTCGAGGACGTGATCGGCTTCTTCGTCAATACCCTGGCCTTGCGCGTGCGCCTGCACGACGACCCGAGCGTGAGCGAACTGCTGCAACAGGTCGCCCACACGGCGCTCGACGCCTACGCCCACCAGGACCTGCCGTTCGAACAGGTGGTCGAGGCGCTGCAACCGGTGCGCAGCATGAGCCACAGCCCGCTGTTCCAGAACATGCTGACCTGGAACAACGCCCCGGCCGGCGCGCTGCAGCTGCCCGGCCTGCAACTGGCCGCGCTGCCGGCCGAACAACTGAGCGCGCAGTTCGACCTGGCGCTGACGCTGGCCGACGACGGCGTCGTCATCGGCGGCCACATCGACTACGCCACCGACCTGTTCGAACACGCCAGCGTCGAACGCATAGCCGGCCACTTCCAGACCCTGCTGGCGGCCATGGCGGCCGACCCGCAACAGCGCGTCGGCGCACTGGCCCTGCTCACGCCGGACCAACGCCACCATCTGCTGGCCGGATTGAACAACACCGCTGCCGACTACCCGCGCGACCAGCTGCTGCACCAGGCCTTCGAGGCGCAAGCCGCTACGCAGCCTGACGCCATCGCCCTGGTGTGCGAAGGCCACAGCCTGAGCTACG
>NZ_BPWK01000053.1:0-1808 GCF_040364205.1 Duganella rhizosphaerae | reverse complement strand
TCGGTCTCGCCCTGCGGCGCCTCATAGCCGCGGGTGACGTAAGCCTGTCCCTGCGGCGCCGGCAGCGCCTTGCGATCAAGCTTGCCGTTCGGCGTCAGCGGCAAGGCCTCCAGCACCACAAAGGCCGACGGCACCATGAAGTCCGACAGGCTGCGCGCCAGTTCTTCGCTCAGTACGGCGATATCGAGCTGCGCGCCTTCGCGCGCCACCACGTAGGCCACCAGGCGCGGATCGCCCGGCTGGTCCTCGCGCGCCAGCACCACCGCCTCGCGCACATCCGCGCAAGCCGACAGCTTGGTCTCGATCTCGCCCAGCTCCACGCGAACGCCACGGATCTTGACCTGGAAGTCATTGCGGCCAAGGTACTCGATAGTGCCATCGGCCAGATGCCGCGCCAGGTCGCCCGTCTTGTACATGCGGGCATCCGGCGCACCCGAGAACGGGTCGGCCACGAAGCGCTCCGCCGTCATCTCCGGCAAGTTCAGATAGCCGCGCGCCAGGCCGGCGCCGCCGATGTACAACTCACCGGCCACGCCCAGCGGCACCGGCTGGCGCCGCGCATCGAGGATATAGACCCGGGTGTTGGCGATCGGTCGGCCGATCGGCGAGCGATCCATCGCATCGGCATCGGCCGCCACGCAAGCGTGGAAGGTCGAATCGCCGTTCGCCTCCGACGAGCCATAGAAGTTATACAGCCGCACACCGGCACTGGCCGCGAGCGTCCGCTCGATCAGGTCGCGCGACAGGCGCGCGCCGCTGCTCACCAGCGTCTTCAACGACCGCAGCGCACCGGCGTCGGCCGCCAACAATGCCTCCAGCAACGACGGCACCAGTGTCAGGTGGGTGATGTCGCCTTGCGCGATCCGCGCCGCCATGCGTTCGACGTCGCGGCCCAGGTCGTGGTCGAACACCGCCAAAGCCCCCCCGGCCAGCAGGGTTTGCAGCACTTCCGACACCGAGTCGACAAAGCCGATGCTGGTCTTGAAGGCCGTCACCGGCGCCTGGTCGAAGATGTCGCGCACCGCCCACAACAGACGGTTGCGCAGGCCGGCGCCGGTATTGGCGACACCCTTGGGTACTCCGGTCGAGCCGGAGGTATAGATCACGTAGGCCAGGTTGTCCGCCGTCAGGGCCAGCCGATCCAGATTGTCGCCAGCCTGATCGCGCCACTGTGCGCCCGCTTCATCCAGGTCGACATAAGGCAGTTCGCCAGTCGTGCCGGCCAGCGCCGCCCGTCCCGACGCGTCATACAGCACCGCCAGCGGCGCGCTGTCGGACAGCATGTAAGCCAGCCGCTCCTGTGGATAGGCCGGGTCCAGCGGCACATAGCAGCCGCCCGCCTTCAAGGTGGCCAGCATCGCCACCACCAGTTCCAGGCCGCGGCCGGCGCAGATCGCCACCCGCGCCTCCGGCGCCACGCCCAGCGCGCGCAGGTGGCGCGCCAGCTGGTTGGCGCGGGCATTGAGTTGGGCGTAAGTGCAGACCTGCCCATCGTGCGTCACGGCCGGCGCGTCCGGCGTGCGCAGCACCTGCTGTTCGAACAGCTCATGCACGCACAGATCCTGCGCCAGTTCGCGCTGCGTGGCGTTCCAGCCCGCCAGCAGTAGCTGGCGTTCGGCAGCCGGCAGCGGGTCGATTGTGCAAAGACCGGTGTCCGGCGCCGTCTCCAGCGCTGTCACCAGGCCTTCCAGCGCCGCCTGCATATAGCCGCAGACGCGCGCCGCCGATACCGACTGGTCGACCTGCGCCGTCAGCCGGAAGCCGCCACCCAGGTCATCCACCGACAGCGTCAGCGGGAAGTTGGTGCG
>NZ_BPWK01000052.1:0-2042 GCF_040364205.1 Duganella rhizosphaerae | reverse complement strand
GCACGCTGTCGGAGTTCATGCTGCCGAGCGCGTTCGTGGTGCTGGACGCCTTCCCGCTGACGCCGAACGGCAAGCTCGATCGCAAGGCGCTGCCGGCGCCGGACGGCGATGCCTACGCGGCGCGCGGCTACGAGGCGCCCCAGGGCGAGACCGAACAGACGCTGGCGGCGATCTGGCGCGAGCTGCTTAAGCTGGAGCGGGTCGGCCGCCACGACAACTTCTTCGAGCTTGGCGGCCATTCGCTGCTGGCGATACAGATGCTCACGCGCGTGCGTCAGGCGCTCAAGCTGGAAGTCGACCTGGCGGCGGTATTCCAGCACGCGCTGTTGCGCGAGTTCGCCGCCGCCGTCCAGCAAGGAGCGCGGGCGGAACTGGCGCCGATCGCGCCGGCCGACCGCAATGCAGCCCTGCCGTTGTCGTTTGCGCAGCAACGCCTGTGGTTCCTTGCGCAGATGGAAGGCGTCAGCGAGGCATATCATATCGCCGGCGGCGTACGCCTGGTGGGAACGCTGGACCGAGCCGCGCTGCTGCGCGCGCTCGACGGCGTGGTGGCGCGGCATGAGGCACTGCGCACCAGCTTCCGTCAGGTCGACGGCGCACCGGTGCAGGTGATCGGCGCCGCCGATTGCGGCATGGCGGTACTGGAACACGACCTGCGCGGGCACGCACAACGCGAGCAGGAGCTGACGCGCCTGAGCGCTATCGAGGCTGGCACCGCCTTCGACCTGGAGCGGGGACCGCTGATCCGTGCGCGCCTGATCGCGCTCGGCGAGCGGGAACATGTGCTGCTGGTGACGATGCACCACATCGTCTCGGACGGCTGGTCGATGGGTGTGCTGATCAGGGAAGTGGGCGCGCTGTACACGGCGTTCCTGCGCGACGATATTGACGGCTTGCCGCCGCTGGCGATTCAATACGCCGATTACGCGCTCTGGCAGCGTGACAACCTGCAAGGCGAACGCCTGCAGGCGCAATCGGACTACTGGCTGCGGACGCTGGCCGGCGCACCCGGCCTGCTGGAACTGCCGACGGACCGTCCAAGGCCGGCGCGCCAGGATTACACCGGCGCGGCCATCGAAGTGGTGTTCGACGCCGCGCTGAGCGCGAAGTTGAAACGCCTCAGCCAGCGCCACGGCGTGACCTTGTACATGACCATGCTGGCCAGCTGGGCGGCCTTGCTGTCGCGCCTGTCCGGCCAGGACCAGGTGGTGATCGGCAGCCCGATGGCGGGGCGCGAGCGCGCCGAGCTGGAGCCGCTGATCGGCTTCTTCGTCAATACGCTGGCGCTGCGCCTGAACGTGGGCGGCGCGCCGACGGTGGCCGAACTGCTGCATCATGCGCGTGACCAGGTGCTGGCCGCGCAGCGCCATCAGGATCTACCGTTCGAGCAGATCGTGGAATTGGTGCAGCCGGTGCGCAGCATGGCGAACGCGCCGCTGTTCCAGGCGATGTTCGCCTGGCAGAATACGCCGGAAACCGAACTGGCGCTGCCGGAGCTGACGCTGTCGGGCGTGGCCGCCGGCCAGCCCAGCGCGAAGTTCGATTTGTCGCTCAATTTGCAGGAGGCCGATGGCGCCATCGTAGGCGGGCTGGAATACGCGACGTCGTTGTTTGATCAGGCGACGATGGAGCGCCACGTGGGTCACTGGCGCACGCTGCTCGAAGCGCTGGTGGTGGACGATGCCGTGGTGGTGGCGGATCTGCCGCTGCTGAGCGAGGCGCAGTCCGAGCAGATCCTGCTCGACTGGAACGCAACCGACGCCGCCTATCCGTCCGAACTGGGCGTGCATCAGGTGTTCGAACAACAGGTGGCGCTGCGGCCGCAGGCCGTGGCGCTGGTGCACGACCAAAGTACGCTCAGCTACGCGGAACTCAATGCGCAGGCCAACCGCCTGGCGCGCCACCTGATCGCACAAGGCATCGGGGCGGGTGACTACGTGGCGACCTGCCTGGAGCGCTCGGCCGAACTGGTGATCGCCCAGCTGGCGATCCTGAAGGCCGGCGCGGCCTATGTGCCGCTCGATGCGGTGCTGCCGCCGGCC
>NZ_BPWK01000051.1:0-2113 GCF_040364205.1 Duganella rhizosphaerae | reverse complement strand
TCGGACGTCACCTTCGACCTGCAGAAGAACAGCATGGAAGTGCACGAACGCCACGCCGAACCGTGGAAGGTCACGCTGGTCGACACCGGCGCCGACACCCTCACCGGCGGCCGCCTCAAGCGCGTGCGCCAGCACGTCGAGCACGACGAAGCCTTCTGCTTCACCTACGGCGACGGCGTGGCCGACATCGACATCGCCGCTTCGATCGCCTTCCACAAGCAGCACGGCAAGCTCGCCACCATGACCGCGGTGCAGCCGCCGGGACGCTTCGGCGCGATCGACATGGACGGCCAGCGCATCCTGAGCTTCAAGGAAAAACCGCAGGGCGACGGCAACTGGATCAACGGCGGCTACTTCGTGCTCTCGCCGAAAGTGATCGACCTGATCGACGGCGACGACACCATCTGGGAAAAAGGCCCGCTGGAACAACTGGCGGCCGACGGCCAGCTCGACGCCTGGATGCACAAGGGCTTCTGGCAGCCGATGGACACGCTGCGCGACAAGATCCTGCTCGAAGAGCTGTGGGACAGTGGCCAGGCGCCGTGGAAGCGATGGCCATGAATCCGGCTTTCTGGCGCGGCAAGCGTGTGTTCCTGACCGGGCACACCGGTTTCAAGGGTAGCTGGCTGAGCCTGTGGTTGCAGCAACTGGGCGCCGACGTCACCGGCTACGCGCTCGACGCGCCGAGCAAGCCCAGCCTGTTCGACACCGCAGGCGTCGCCGCCGGCATGACCTCCATCATCGGCGACGTCCGCGACGGCGCCGCGCTGCGCGAGGCGATGATGAAGGCGCGTCCCGAAATCGTCATCCATATGGCGGCGCAGGCGCTGGTGCGCTACTCGTACGCCCATCCGGTCGAGACCTACGCCACCAACGTCATGGGCCTGGTGAACTTCTTCGAGGCGGTGCGCAACACGCCCGGCGTCAAGGCCGTGGTCAACGTCACCAGCGACAAGTGCTACGAAAACAAGGAATGGGCCTGGGGCTACCGCGAGAACGAAGCCTTCGGCGGCTACGACCCTTACAGCAACAGCAAGGCCTGCGCCGAACTGGTGACGGCCGGCTACCGCTCGTCGTTCTTCCATCCTGAAAAATACGCCGAGCACGGCGTCGCGCTGGCCTCGGGCCGCGCCGGCAACGTGATCGGCGGCGGCGACTGGGCCGAGGACCGTTTGATCCCCGACATGGTGCGCGCCATCGCCGCCGGCAAGCCGGTGCGCATCCGCAGCCCGCACGCGATCCGCCCGTGGCAGCACGTGCTCGAACCGCTGTCGGGCTACCTGACCCTGGCCGAGCACCTCTACACGCACGGCGCGGATTTCGCCGAGGGTTTCAACTTCGGCCCGCACGACATCGACGCCCGCCCGGTCGAATGGATCATCGCGCGCCTGTGCGAGAGCTGGGGCGCAGGCGCCAGCTGGGAGCTGGACGCGGCGCCGCAGCCGCACGAGGCGCACTACCTCAAGCTGGACTGCTCGAAAGCCCGCAGCCGCCTGCACTGGCAGCCGCGCTGGCACCTGGGCCACACGATCGACATGATCGTCGCCTGGCACCAGGCCCACGCCAGCGGCGCCGACATGCGCGCGCTGACGCTGGCGCAGATCGACACCTATCAAAACACCGCGCATCTTTAAGCGACCATCTTTAAGGCAGCAATCATGAGTGAAGCACAAAGCAAGGAACAACTCCGCGAACAGATCATCAAGCTGGTGGGCGAGTACGGCGCGCTGGCCAGCGTGCCCAAGGCCTTCGAGCCCGGCGTGACGGTGATCCCGCCGGCCGGCAAGGTGGTCGGCGCACCGGAAATGGAACTGATGGTCGAAGCCTCGCTCGACGCCTGGCTGACCACCGGCCGCTTCAACGACCAGTTCGAGGCCAGGCTGGCCAAGCTGATCGGCGTGGACTTCCTGATCACCGTGAACTCCGGCTCCTCGGCCAACCTGGTCGCGTTCAACACGCTGACCTCGCCGAAGCTGGGCGCGCGCGCGATCCAGCAGGGCGACGAGGTGATCGGCGTGGCCGCCGGCTTCCCGACCACCGTCAACCCGATCATCCAGTTCGGCGCGATCCCGGTGTTCGTCGACGTCGAGCTGGGCACCTACAACATCGACGT
>NZ_BPWK01000050.1:0-2142 GCF_040364205.1 Duganella rhizosphaerae | reverse complement strand
GGAGGCCTTGCCGCTGACGCCGAACGGCAAGCTTGATCGCAAGGCGCTGCCGGCGCCGCAGGGACAGGCTTACGTCACCCGCGGCTATGAGGCGCCGCAGGGCGAGACCGAAGAGACGCTGGCGGCGATCTGGGCGGAGGTGCTCAAGCTGGAGCGGGTCGGACGTCACGACAACTTCTTCCAGTTGGGCGGCCATTCGCTGCTGGCGGTCACCTTGTTGGCCCACATGCGTCGCGCCGGACTGCCGGCAGATGTACGCACGCTATTCGGTACGCCGACAGTCGCTCAATTGGCAATTGCCATATCAAGTATCGCGTCAAACGACAGCGAAGAATTGTTGTCGGCGGATGCCGACGACGAAGGAAATTTTAAGGAAATTTTATTATGATGGCGACTGATCTTTTGCTTCAACTGCACGAAAAAGGCGTTACTCTTTCACTCTCCAACGAAGATCAACTTCGTATTCGTGGCAAGGACCAGGCGCTGGACGACGTACTCATGGCAATGCTACGCAGCTGCAAGCCGGTATTGATCGGTATGCTGAAGTCGGGCGAGTATGCCCGCTACATGAGCGACTTGAAGAAGTTCGGCAAGCATCTCGCCTTGCCGCCAAATGAACTGACGGCTGAACAGCGCAACGGTATCGCCGCCCAGGTGAGCGGCGGTGCGGCTAATATCCAGGACATCTATCCGCTTGCGCCGCTGCAGGAGGGGATACTGTTCCACCATCGCACTCAGCGGGACGGCGATCCCTATCTGCTGCCGGTGCTGATGGAATTCGATACGCGCGACCGGCTTGACTGCTTCCTGGCGGCCCTGCAGCAGGTTATCGTCCGGCACGATATCCTGCGTACCGCGATCGTCTGGGACAATCTGGACGAGCCGTTGCAAGTGGTATGGCGGTCGGCCCCAATGGCGTTGGAAACGGTGACTTTCGACGCCGGCGCTGGCGCCTTTGCCGACCAGTTGGCGCAGCGCTATGATCCGCGTCACTTCCGGATCGATGTGCGCCAGGCGCCGTTGATGCGCGGCTTCATGGGCGAGGACCAGCACAGTGGCCGCTGGCTGCTGCAATTGCTGACGCATCACCTGGCCATGGATCACACGACGCTGGCGATGCTGGTCGAAGAGATCCGGATGATCCAACTCGGATTGGCGGCGCAGTTGCCATCGGCCCTGCCGTTTCGTAACTTCGTCGCGCAGGCGCGCTTGGGCGTCAGCCGTCATGAACATGAAACCTTCTTTTCGGAGATGCTTGCCGATATCGACGAGCCGACCGCGCCATATGGCGTGATCGACGTCCTGGGCGACGGTAGCGATATTGAAGAAGCCAGCCTTGAAATTGCGCAGCCCCTGTTGCTGCGCCTGCGAGGACAGGCGCGCGAACTGGGTGTCAGCCTGGCCAGTGTGATGCATCTGGCCTGGGCCCAGGTATTGTCAAAACTGACGGGACGCCAGGATGTGGTGTTTGGCACTGTGCTGTTCGGCCGCATGGACGGCGGCGACGGCGCCGAGAGGGTACTGGGTATGTTCATCAATACCTTGCCGGTCCGCGTCAGCATAGACAGTCAAAGCGTGGCGCAAGGTGTACGCCGCACGCATACGCTGCTGACCCAACTGCTGCGTCACGAGCACGCGCCGCTGTCGACGGCACAGCGCTGCAGCGGCGTGGCGGCGCCGATGCCGCTGTTCTCGGCGTTGCTGAACTATCGTCATGCCCAGGCTTCCGATACCGGTTCGGCAGAGACGGAATGGCCGGGTGTGGAAATACTCAAGAATGAAGAACGCACCAATTTCCCGTTCATGCTGTCGGTGAATGACCACGGCAACGCGCTGTCGTTGAGCGCGCAAGTGAAGCGGGTTGCATCGGCCGAACGGGTGTGCAAATACATGCAGACCGCGCTGGAAGGCATCGTCGCCGCGCTGGAAACGGCGCCGCAGACGACGCTGGCGGAGATCGGCGTGCTGTCGGCGGCGGAACGCCGCCAGGTGCTGGTCGAATGGAACGCGACGGCGGCGGACTACGAGCGTGACGTTTGCCTGCACGAGCTGTTCGAACGCCAGGCGGAGCGCACGCCGCACGCGGTGGCGCTGGTGCATGAGCAGCGCCAGGTCAGCTACGCCGACCTGAACGCGCAGGCC
>NZ_BPWK01000049.1:0-2235 GCF_040364205.1 Duganella rhizosphaerae | reverse complement strand
GGTCGACAGGAAGCCGTCCAGGCGCACACGCGTATCGAACTCGATCAGCGTCGGCAGCAGGTAGGCGTCGCCCTCGCTTTGCATCATGTGGTGGAACAGTATCCCTTCCTGCAAAGGCGCCAATGGATAGATGTCCTGGATGTTGGCGGCGCCGCCAGGCACCGCCGCGACGATGCCGTCGATCTCCAGCTGGCTCAGTTGCGCCAGCGGCAGCATGTCCGGCGTGATCGCATCGCAGCCGTCGACGATACCGTTGGCCGGCACCATCACGTCGCCCGCCCCGGTACCGGCGGCCAGCGCCGCGATGGTCGGCGTGCCGAACAAGGTGCGCACGTCGGTCTGCACGCCGGCCCGGCGCATGCGCTCGATCAGCGCCACCGCCAGCAGCGAATGGCCGCCCAACTCGAAGAAGTTGTCGTGACGTCCCACCTGTTCGCGTTGCAGCAGCTCGCCCCAGATCGCCGCCAGCAGCAATTCGGTCTCGCCTTGCGGCGCCTCGTAGCCGCGCACCGCGTAGGCGTCGCCATCGGGCGCCGGCAGCGCCTTGCGATCGAGCTTGCCGTTCGACGTCAGCGGCAGCGCATCGAGCGCCACGAACGCGCTCGGCACCATGTAGTCCGACAGCGTCTGCGCCAGTTCCGTGCGCAGCACCGCCAGGTCGAGCTGTACGCCATCGCCAGCGACCACGTAAGCGACCAGGCGCTTGTCGCCCGGCTGGTCTTCGCGCGCCAGCACCGCCGCCTCGCGCACCCCGGCGCAGGCCGACAGCCTGGCTTCGATTTCGCCCAACTCGATGCGGAAGCCGCGGATCTTGACCTGGAAGTCATTGCGGCCCAGGTATTCGATGTTGCCGTCGGCCAGATGGCGTCCCAGGTCGCCCGTCTTGTACATGCGGGCGCCGGCCACGCCGGCGAACGGATCGGACACGAAGCGTTCCTCGGTCATCTCCGGCAGGTTCAGGTAGCCGCGCGCCACGCCGGCGCCACCAATATACAACTCACCGGCAACGCCCAGCGGCACCGGCTGGCGCCGCGCGTCGAGGATGTAGACCTGGGTGTTGGCGATCGGACGACCAATATGCAGCACCGCATCATCGCGGTCAAGCCGGCCGGAGGTGGCCACCACCGTCGTCTCGGTCGGGCCATAGTTGTTCACCACCTCATAGGCCGGCGGCGTCGCCGGCAGCCTATGCAGGCGATCGCCGCCCGTCAGCAGCGTCTTCAGGCGCGCATTGCCGTGGCCTTCCGCGAAGGCCAGTTCGGCCAGCGGCGTGACCAGGAAGCTGACATCCAGCGCCTGTTCGCTCCACCATGACAGCAATGCCTGCGGATTGTCGCTGGCCGCCGCCGTCGGCATCACCAGCGCCGCGCCGACGCACAGCGCCGGCCATATCTCCCACGCGCAGGCGTCGAACGCCACGCCGGCAGTGCTTGAGGTGCGGCTCTGCGCCGACAGCGCGAAGCTGTCGCAGTGCCAGTCGACCAGATTACCCAGGTTGCGGTGTTCCACCATCACGCCCTTCGGTGCGCCGGTCGAACCGGAGGTGTAGATCACATAGGCCAGGTGCGCCGGCGTCAGGTCCAGGCGTGCCAGATTGGCGCCGTCCTGTTGGTCCCACAGCGCGCTGTGCGCCGCCAGATCTATGCGCGACGCGCCGCCGGCGGCGTCGATCCCGACGCCATCGAGCGCGCGCTGCCCGGCGCCATGGCCCAGCACCGCCAGCGGCGCGCTATCGGCCAGCATATAGGCCAGTCGCTCGGCCGGATAAGCCGGATCGAGCGGCACATAGCAGCCGCCCGCCTTCAGCGTAGCCAGCATCGCCAGCACCATCTCGATCCCGCGTCCGCTGCAGATCGCCACCCGGGCGTCGGCTCCCACGCCCAGGCTACGCAGATGGCGCGCCAACTGGTTGGCCTGGCGGTTCAAATCGGCATAGCTGACCTCCCGATCGCCGCACACCAGCGCGGCCGCCTCGGGACGATGTTCGGCATGCCGCTCGAACAGTTCATGGACACACAACTCGCGCGCATACGGCGTCCCGGTCGCGTTCCATGCCGCCAGCACCTGCTGCCGCTCAGCGACCGGCAGCACCTGCAGGGACAACAACGCCGTCTCGGGAGCGCCTTCCAGCGCGGCCGCCAGCTGCTCCAGCGCAGTCTGCATATAGGCGCACACGCGGCTGGCCGATGCCGACCGGTCGACCTGCGCCGTCAGCACGAAGCCCTCGCCCAGATC
>NZ_BPWK01000048.1:0-2275 GCF_040364205.1 Duganella rhizosphaerae | reverse complement strand
CGGCAGCACCGCATCGAGCGGCACATAGGCCGCGCCGGCCTTCAGGATCGCCAGCTGGGCGATCACCAGTTCGGCCGAGCGCTCCAGGCAGGTCGCCACGTAGTCACCCGCGCCGATGCCTTGGGCGATCAGGTGGCGCGCCAAGCGGTTGGCCTGCGCATTGAGTTCCGCGTAGCTGAGCGTACTCTGGTCGTGCACCAGCGCCACGGCCTGCGGCCGCAGCGCCACCTGTTGTTCGAACACCTGATGCACGCCCAGTTCGGACGGATAGGCGGCGTCGGTTGCGTTCCACCCGTACAGAACCTGATCGCGCTCTCCGTCAGCCAAAACGTCCACCGCCACCAAGGGCGTCTCGGGTGCGGTTTCCAGCAGCGCCACCAGACCTTCCAGCGCCGTTTGCATATAGTCGCAGACGCGCGCGGCGGAGCCCACATGCTCGACCTGTGCGGTCAACAGGAATACGTCACCCAGGTCGTCGATCGACAAGGTGAACGGATAATTGGTGCGCTCTTCCGCGCTGAGCATTTCAACCCCCTCCCATGCCGTCTGCGCGACATCGCCCTGCTGCGCATGCTCTCCGTGACGATAGTTCAGCAGAGACGAGAACAGCGGCAGCGGCGCCTGCACCGCACTGCAGCGCTGTGCGAGGGCGAGCGGCGCATGCTCGTGGCGCAACAGCTGCGTCAGCGCGCCATGCGTTTCCCGCACGCTGCGGGCGGCGCCGTATTCACCGACGCGTATGCGGATCGGCAGCGTGTTGATCAACATGCCCAGCACGCGGTCAGAGCCGACGCCCCCCTGCATCCGGCCGAACAGCACCGTGCCGAACACCACATCCTCTTGCCCCGAAAGTTTCGCCAGCACCTGCGCCCAGGCCAGGTGCATGACGCTGGCTGCAGTCACGCCCAACACGCGAGCCTGCGCACGCAGGCGCTTGCCCAGATCGACCGGAACCACGCGCTTCGACTCGCCTACCGACAGCTCGCCACGGCTCTGCTGCAAACCATACGGCGCGGTCGGTGCGCTGAAATCGGACAGCATCGCCTTGAAGAAGACCTCGTGCTCGTCTTCGCTCACGCCCAGCCGCGCCTGCGCGACGAAGTTACGGAACGGGACGGCGGCCAGCAAGCCCTGTTCCCGGCCGTGTTGAATCGCATGCACTTCTTCAATCAGGAACTTCATCGACGTGTTGTCGTCGACCAGGTGATGGTTCAGCCACAGCATCACCCAGCGTTCATTGACGGCGTCCTGCGCGATCATCGCCCGCATCAGCGGCGCCTGGCGCACATCGATGCGATAGTGGCGTGGGTTGTAGCGTTCGCGGATTTCGCTGATGACATCGACGCCGGCCAGCTCCGCACTGACGTCTTCGATCAACAGCGGCGCGTCGCGCCATACCACTTGCACCGGCTGGCGCAAGCCCTCCCACCGCATGGCGGTACGCAGAATATCGTGCCGCTTGATGACACTGCCCAGGGTTTCCAGATAGCTGTCCAGGCGTTCACGCGTGTCGAACGCGCATACAATCTGCATCAGATAGGGGTCGCCGTCCTGCCCCATCATATGATGGAACAGGATTCCCTCCTGCAAAGGCGTCAGCGGATAGATATCCTGGATATTCGCCGCGCCTCCCGGCACGCTATCGACGATGGCAGCGATTTCCTCGACAGTCAGCTGCACCAGCGGCAGCATGTCCGGCGTAATCGCCTGGCAGCCGTCGGCGATGCCGTTGGGCGGCACTTGCAACACCACGCCAGCGATGCCCTGCTCCATGCCCAGCGCCAGTGCCGCGACTGTCGGTGTGCTGAACAAGGTACGCACATCCGTTTGCAGGCCGGCGCCGCGCATACGCTCGATCAGCGCCACCGCCAGCAGCGAATGTCCGCCCAGCTCGAAGAAGTTGTCATGGCGACCGACCTGCTCCAGCTTGAGCAGCTCGGCCCAGATTGTCGCCAACGTTTGCTCCGCCTCACCCCGAGGCGCCTCATAGCCGCGCCGCGCGTAGGCGTCGCCATCCGGCGCCGGCAAGGCCTTTTGATCGAGCTTGCCGTTCTCCGTCAGCGGGAAAGCATCCAGCGTCACAAAGGCGCTCGGCACCATGTACTCGGCCAGTTGGGTGCTCAGTTGCTGGCGCAACAGGCCCAGATCAAGCCCTTCCGCGTCGGCGATCAGGTAGGCCACCAGGCGCTTGTCGCCCGGCTGGTCTTCGCGCGCCAGCACCACCGCCTCGCGCACCCCGGCGCAGGCCGACAATTTGGCCTCGATCTCGCCCAGT
>NZ_BPWK01000047.1:0-2305 GCF_040364205.1 Duganella rhizosphaerae | reverse complement strand
CGGATAATCCGGATCGAGCGGCACGTAGCAGCCGCCCGCCTTCAGGATGGCCAGCAAGGCCACCACCATGCCCACGCCGCGCTCGGCGCACACCGCCACCCGCGCGTCCGGCGCCACGCCCAGCTCCGCCAGATGGCGCGCCAGCTGGTTGGCCCGCTCGTTGAGCTGGCGGTAGCTCAGGCTGTCGCGCTCATCGTTCACGGCCACCGCCTCCGGGCTCGCCGCCGCCTGGCGCTCGAACAGCTCATGCAGGCAAAGCTCCGGTTCCCGCGCCACGTCGGTGGCGTTCCATTGTTCCAGCATCAGCCGCAGTTCGTCCTGCGGCAGCACGTTCAGCGCATCGAGCGCCGCCGCCGGCCGCGTTGCCAGCGCGCTCACCAGTTGTTCGAGAGCCTCCTGGACATAGGCGCCCACGCGCTCGGCCGATATCGATTGATCGACTTGCACCGTCAGTACGAAGTCTTCGCCCAGATCGTCCACCGACAAGGTCAGCGGATAGTTGGTGCGCTCTTCGCCGCCGATGACGTTGACGCCTTCCCAGGCGTCGTTCGATTGCTGCTCCGCGTCGCCCGTCTCGACCACGCTATGGCGGTAATTGAGCAACGACGAGAACAGCGGCGTCTGCGCCGCCACGCCGCTGCAGCGCTGGGCCAACGCCAGCGACGCATGCTCGTGCCGCAGCAGCTGCGTCAACAGCGTGTGCGTACCGCGCACGCCTTGGGCAACGCCCCGGTCATCGATGCTGATCCGCACCGGCAGCGTGTTGATGAACATGCCCAGCACCCGGTCGGAACCGGCGCCGCCCTGCATACGGCCGAACAGCACCGTGCCGAACACCACGTCCTGGCGTCCCGACAGGCGCGCCAGCACCTGGGCCCAAGCCAGGTGCATCAGGCTGGCGGCACTGACGCCCTGCGCGCGCGCCTGCGCACGCAGCTGCAATGCCAATGCGGCCGGCAACTGCTGCTCTATTTCCCTGATCCGCGAACCATCGCCGCGCACGTCCAGCAGGCCGTACGGCGCGGTCGGCTCGTCGACACCGGACAGCATCTGCTTGAAGAAGGCCTCATGCTCCGCGCGGCCCACACCCAGGCGCGCCTGGGCGATGAAGTTACGGAACGGCAGCGCCCTTGGCAGCTCGGCCTCGCGGCCCAGCTGGATGATGCGGATTTCCTCGACCAGGATTTCCATCGTCGTATGGTCGATCGCCAGGTGATGCGCCAGGAACTGCAACAGCCAGCGCCCGTTGTCCCGGTCCTCGGTCATAAAACCGCGCATCAACGGCGCCTGGCGCACGTCGATACGGTAGCCGCGCGGATCGTAACGGCTGCGCATCTGGTCGGCGATCGCACCGCCGGCAGGGTCGAATTCAACCTGCTCGATGTTGAGCGGAGCGTGGCGCAGCACCACCTGATGCGGCTCGGCCAGGCCCTCCCACATCACCGCAGTGCGCAGGATATCGTGGCGGTCGATCACCGTTTGCAGGTTGGCCAGAAAGCCGTTCAGGCGTTCCTGGCTATCGAATTCGATCAGGGTGGGCAGCAGATAGGCGTCGCCGGCGCTCTGTATCATGTGGTGGAACAAAATCCCTTCCTGCAGCGGCGCCAGTGGATAGATGTCCTGGATGTTGGCGGCGCCACCCGGCACCAGCTTGGTGATGCTGTCGATTTCGTGCTGCGTCAAATGCGTCAACGGCAGCATGGCCGGGTTGATCGCCGCACAGCCGGCGGCGATGCCATTTGGCGGCACCATCACATCGGCCTCTCCGGTGCCCAGCGCGGTCGCCAGCGCCGCGATGGTTGGCGTGCCGAACAGGGTGCGCACGTCGATTTGCATGCCGACCTGCCGCATACGCTCGATCAGCGTCACCGCCAGCAACGAATGGCCGCCCAGTTCGAAGAAGTTGTCGTGGCGGCCGACCCGCTCCAGCTTGAACAGCTCGGCCCAGAGTGCCGACAGCGTCACTTCAAGTTCGCCTTCGGGCGCCTCGTAGCCGCGCCGCGCGTACGCGCCCCCCTCCGGCGCCGGCAAGGCCTTCTGATCGAGTTTGCCGTTCGGCGTCAGCGGGAAGCTCTCCAGCATCACGAACGCGCTCGGCACCATATAGTCCGACAGCGTGCGCGCCAGTTCCATGCGCAGCTGGCCGGCATCCGGCTGCGCGCCCGGCTGCGCGACGATATAGGCCACCAGGCGTTTGTCGCCCGGCTGGTCTTCGCGCGCCAGCACCACCGCCTCGCGCACCCCGGCGCAGGCCGACAATTTGGCCTCGATCTCGCCCAGTTCGATGCGGAAGCCGCGGATCTTC
>NZ_BPWK01000046.1:0-2460 GCF_040364205.1 Duganella rhizosphaerae | reverse complement strand
GAAGATCCGCGGCTTCCGCATCGAACTGGGCGAGATCGAGGCCAAATTGTCGGCCTGCGCCGGGGTGCGCGAGGCGGTGGTGCTGGCGCGCGAAGACCAGCCGGGCGACAAGCGCCTGGTGGCCTACCTGATCGCGGCCGGCGGCCGTCAGCTCGACCTGGACGCGATACGCCAGCAAGTGGCGACGCAACTGGCCGAGTACATGGTGCCGAGCGCCTTCGTGACGCTGGATGCTTTCCCTCTGACGGCGAACGGCAAACTGGATCAGAAAGCCTTGCCGGCGCCGGACGGCGACGCCTACGCGCGGCGCTGCTACGAGGCGCCGGAAGGCGAGATCGAGGAGGGCCTGGCGGAAATCTGGCGCAGTCTGCTCAAGCTGGAG
Source organism: Duganella rhizosphaerae (assembly GCF_040364205.1). Lineage (NCBI taxonomy): Bacteria > Pseudomonadati > Pseudomonadota > Betaproteobacteria > Burkholderiales > Oxalobacteraceae > Duganella > Duganella rhizosphaerae. The sequence continues at coordinate 2,078 of NZ_BPWK01000046.1, read as the reverse complement.
CAGATCGGCCGTCACGACAACTTCTTTAATGTCGGCGGCCACTCCCTGCTGGCGGTGCAGCTGATGAGGAGGATAAATCAGGCGTTCGGGGTTGAAGTTCCGCTGGACCGCTTGTTCGCGCACGCCACGATCGTGGACCTGGGCGAATACATCCTGAATGCCCAGTTCGAGCAGTTCGATGCCGGTGAGCTGGAGGAACTCATGGCGCACATGGGGGACGTCCAGCAGGTGCTGCCGTCCGATGACGTGGAGGCGAGCATGAAATAGCCGTTTCACAGCGCGGTTTTGCTGAAGACTCGGGGCGATTTTGTTGGAAGTATTTTTAATTAAGCATAAATTCGCCCCGAGCGCATAGAAATACCGCCTATATAGGTTTCAGATTGCATCCTTGATAATAATGTGCGCGAACTCCGCTTGGCGGCGCTCGCGGGGTTTGGGCGGTCCCGCCCCACCACATCAATCTGACTAATAGGCGCAAGTAAATGAAGAATGCATCATTGGCGAAACTGTCTCTCGAAGAGCGTAAACATCTGATGGCGCTGGCAAAGGCCGCCAAACTGACCCGGGCTGTCAGCGCCGAGCCGACGCAGATCACGCCGATCGGCCGTGAGACTCCGCTGCCATTGTCATTCGCCCAGCAGCGCCTGTGGTTCCTGTCTCAGTTTGGGGTGGACAGCGATGTCTATCATATCGCCGGCGGGGTGAGGTTGACGGGCACGCTCAAGCGCGAGGCCCTGCTTCGTGCGCTCGACACCATCGTGGCGCGGCATGAAGCGCTGCGTACCAGCTTCAAGCTGGTCGAGGGCGCACCGGTGCAAGTGTTTGCCGCCGCCGATTGTGGCATGGCCGTGCTGGTGCACGAGCTGCGCGGCTGCGCCGACCAGGAAGCGGAGCTGGCGCACCTGAGCGCCCTGGAAGCGCGGGAACCCTTCGATCTGGAGCATGGTCCGCTGATACGCGCCCGCTTGATCGCGCTCGACGAGCAGGAACACGTGTTGCTGGTGACGATGCATCACATCGTCTCCGACGGCTGGTCGATGGGAGTGCTGATCAACGAACTGGCCGCCCTGTACGCGGCGTTTTACCGCGACGAGTCCGATCCGCTGCCGGCGCTGCCGATACAGTATGCCGACTACGCGTGCTGGCAACGGCAGTGGTTGCAGCAGGAGCGCCAGCAAGAGCAGTCGGAATACTGGCGGCAGACGCTGAGCGGCGCACCCGCATTGCTGGAACTGCCGGCCGACCGCCCACGGCCGGCGCAGCAGGATTTCGCCGGCGCCGCCGTGCCGGTGGTGTTCGACGCGGCGCTGAGCGCCGATCTGAAACGGCTCAGCCAACGGCATGGCGTGACCTTGTATATGACTTTGCTGGCCGGCTGGGCGTTGCTGCTGGCGCGCCTGTCCGGCCAGGACGAGGTGGTGATCGGCAGTCCGATGGCCGGCCGTGGCCGCGCCGAGCTGGAACCGTTGATCGGCTTCTTCGCCAATACGCTGGCGTTGCGCTTGAACCTGGGTGGCGCCGCGACGGTGGCCGAGCTGCTGCAGCATGCCAAGGCCCAGGTGGTGGCGGCGCAGCGGCACCAGGACCTGCCGTTCGAACAGATCGTCGAGCTGGTGCAGCCGGCCCGCAGCATGGCGCATGCGCCCCTGTTCCAGGTCATGTTCGCATGGCAGAACGCGCCGGAGGGCGAGCTGACGTTGCCGGGCCTGACGCTGTCCGGCGTCGCCGCCGGCAAGGCCGTGGCCAAGTTTGACCTGTCGTTGAATTTGCAGGAGTCCGGCGACGTCATTGTGGGCCGACTGGAGTATGCGACCGCGCTGTTCGACCAGCCGACGATGGAGCGGCACATGGATCACTGGCGCACGCTGCTGTCGGCGCTGGTTGCTGACGACGCGCAAACGCTGGCGGAATTGCCGTTGCTGAGCGAGGCGCAGCGTGCGCGTATCCTGTCGGACTGGAATGCGGGCGCGGTCGCGCCGGCAGCGGAGCGTTGCGTGCATCAGCTGTTCGAGGAGCAGGCCGCGCGCGCTCCGTCGGCGGTGGCGCTGGTCCATGAGGACCGCGTTGTAAGCTACGGC
>NZ_BPWK01000045.1:0-2623 GCF_040364205.1 Duganella rhizosphaerae | reverse complement strand
CAGCTGGCCGCCGTGCGCCAGCGCGCCCCACATTTCCCACACCGAGAAGTCGAAGGCGAACGAGTGGAACAGCGTCCACACATCGTCCGCGCCGAACGAGAACCAGGCGTCGGTGGCGCTGAACAGGCGCACCACGTTGGCGTGTTCGATCATCACGCCCTTCGGCGCGCCGGTCGAGCCGGACGTATAGATGATGTAGGCCAGGTGCGCCGGGGTCAGGCCCGCCACTTGCGGATTGGCGTCGGAGTGGTCCTGCCACGCCGCGCCCTGCTCCAGGTCGATGCGCGGCGCATCGCCGACCGCATCCGCCACATCGGCCAGCGCAGCCCGCCCGGCGCCGTCGACCAGCACCGCCAGCGGCGCGCTGTCGGCCAGCATATAGGCCAGGCGATCCTGCGGATAGGCAGGATCGAGCGGCACGTAGCCGCCGCCGGCCTTGAGCGTGGCCAGCACCGCCACCATCATCCCGACGCCACGCTCGACGCAGATCGCCACCCGCGTGTCCGGGCCGACGCCCAGGCCGCGCAGGTGGTGCGCCAGCCGGTTGGCTTGCGCGTTCAACTCGCCGTAGCTTACTGCGCGGTCCTCATGGACCAGCGCCACCGCCGACGGAGCGCGCGCGGCCTGCTCCTCGAACAGCTGATGCACGCAACGCTCCGCTGCCGGCGCGACCGCATCGGTGTCGGTGTTGGTGTTCCAGTCGATCAGCACTTGCCTGCGCTCCAGTGCCGGCAATGCGCTCATGCTGCGCAGCGTCGTCTGCGGCGCCTCCTCCAGCGCGCCGACCAGTTGCTCCAGCGCGGCATGCATGTACGCGCAAACACGCTCCGGCTCCACTTCCGCACTGACCTGCGCGGTCAGCTGGAAGCCTTCGCCGGTATCGTCGACCGCCATCGTGACTGGATAGTTGGTACGTTCCTCCGCGCTGACGAACTCCACCCCCTCCCATCCCGCGCCGACTTGTTCCTCCGGGTTGGCGTGGGCGACGGCGGTATGACGGAAGTTCAACAGCGACGAGAACAGCGGCAACGGTGCAGCCACGGCGCTGCGGCGCTGCGCCAGTGCCAGCGGTGCATGCTCGTGCCGCAGCAATTGCGTCAACAGCACATGGGTTCCGCGCACGCCGTCCAGCGCGCTCTGGTCATCGACGCTAACGCGCACCGGCAAGGTATTAATGAACATCCCCAACACCCGATCCGAACCCGCCCCGCCCTGCATGCGCCCGAACAGCACCGTGCCGAACACCACGTCCTGGCGGCCGGTCAGTGTCGAGAGAACTCGCGCCCACGCCAGATGTATCAGGCTGGCCGCGCTCACACCAAGGCTGCTTGCCTGGCGGCGCAGGCGATACGCAAGTTCGGCGTCCACCATGCGCCGGCTCTCGACGATACGTGCGCCATCGCCCTGCACGTCCATCAGGCCATATGGCGCGGTCGGCTCGTCGATATCGTTCAGCATCTTGCTAAAGAACGCCTCGTGCTCTTGCGCGCTCACGCCAAGACGGGCCTGGGCGACGAAGTTCCGGAATGGCAGCGGCGGCGGCAGCTGCGCTTCCATTCCTTGCTGGATGACGCGAATTTCTTCGACCAGGATCTCCATCGTAGTGTGATCGATCGCCAGGTGATGCGCCGCCAGCTGCAGCAGCCAACGCCCATTGCCCTGGTCCTCGCACAGGAAGCCACGCATCAGCGGCGCCTGGCGCACGTCAATCCGGTAGTGGCGCGAATCGTAGCGATCAACCAGCTGTGCTGCAATGTCGCCGTCAAGCGGGTTGATAGACACTGCTTCGACCACCAGCGGCGCGCGGCGCAGTACCACCTGCACCGGCTCGTCCAGATCGTCCCAGAGCACCGCGGTGCGCAGGATGTCGTGACGGTCGATCACCATTTGCAGCGTGGCCAGGAAGCCATCGACCCGCAAGCGCGTGTCGAACTCGATCAATACAGGCAGCAGATACGCGTCCCCTTCGCGCTGCATGATGTGATGGAACAGTATCCCCTCCTGCAGCGGCGCCAACGGATAGATGTCCTGGATGTTGGCGGCGCCGCCGGGCACCGCCGCGACGATGCCGTCGATCTGCTGCTGGCTCAGTTGCACCAGCGGCAGCATGTCCGGCGTGATCGCCGCGCAGCCGTCGGCGATGCCGTTGGCCGGCACCACCACGTCGCCCGAGCCGCCGCCGGCGGCCAGCGCCGCGATGGTCGGCGTGCCGAACAAGGTGCGCACGTCGGTCTGCACGCCGGCACGGCGCATGCGCTCGATCAGCGCCACCGCCAGCAGCGAGTGGCCGCCCAGTTCGAAGAAGTTGTCGTGGCGGCCGACCTGCTCCAGCTTAAGCAGCTCGCGCCAGATCGCCGCCAGCGTCTGTTCGGTCTCGCCCTGGGGCGCCTCGTAGCCGCGCGCGGCGTAGACATCGCCGTCCGGCGCCGGCAGCGCCTTGCGATCGAGCTTGCCGTTCGGCGTCAGCGGGAAGGCGTCCAGCACCACGAACGCGCTCGGCAGCATGAACTCCGACAGCGTGCGCGCCAGCTCGGCGCGCAGTGCCGTCACGTCGAGCTGCGCACCGTCGCGCGCCAGCAGATAGGCCACCAGCCGCTTGTCGCCCGGCTGGTCTTCGCGCGCC
>NZ_BPWK01000044.1:0-2751 GCF_040364205.1 Duganella rhizosphaerae | reverse complement strand
CAGCTGGCCGCCGTGCGCCAGCGCGCCCCACATTTCCCACACCGAGAAGTCGAAGGCGAACGAGTGGAACAGCGTCCACACATCGTCCGCGCCGAACGAGAACCAGGCGTCCGTGGCGCTGAACAGGCGCACCACGTTGGCGTGTTCGATCATCACGCCCTTCGGCGCGCCGGTCGAGCCGGACGTATAGATGATGTAGGCCAGGTGCGCCGGGGTCAGCCCCGCCACCTGCGGATTGGCGTCGGATTTGTCCTGCCACGCCGCGCCCTGCTCCAGGTCGATGCGCGGCGCATCGCCGACCGCATCCGCCACATCGGCCAGCGCCGCCCGCCCGGCGCCGTCGACCAGCACCGCCAGCGGCGCGCTGTCGGCCAGCATATAGGCCAGGCGGTCCTGCGGATAGGCCGGATCGAGCGGCACGTAGCCGCCGCCGGCCTTGAGCGTGGCCAGCACCGCCACCATCATCCCGACGCCACGCTCGACGCAGATCGCTACCCGTGTGTCCGGGCCGACGCCCAGGCCGCGCAGGTGGTGCGCCAGCCGGTTGGCTTGCGCGTTCAACTCGCCGTAGCTTACAACGCGGTCCTCATGGACCAGCGCCACCGCCGACGGAGCGCGCGCGGCCTGCTCCTCGAACAGCTGATGCACGCAACGCTCCGCTGCCGGCGCGACCGCATCGGCAGCGGTGTTGGTGTTCCAGTCGAGCAGCAGTTGCTGCCGTTCGGCCCGGTCCAGCATGTCCAGATCGGCGATGCGGGCAGACGGATTGGCCGCGATCGCGGCCAGTAAACGGCTGAAATGATTCGTCATCCGTTCGATGGTGGATGCATCAAACAGGTCGGTGCGATACTCGAAACCGGCCGACAACTCGTCGCCCTCTTCCGAGAAGTACAGCGTCAGGTCGAACTTCGAACTGGCCAGGTCGGCCACCATCGGCTGCAGCGTCAATCCCGACAGTTCCAGGTCGCCCATCGGCGTGTTCAGCAAGACCAACATCACCTGGAAAATCGGCGTGTGGCTCAGGTTACGCTCGGGCTTCAGGCAGTCGACCAGTTGTTGGAACGCCAGGTCCTGGTTGGCGTGGGCGTCCAGCGCGGTGCCGCGCACCTGGCGCAGCAGCGTATCGAAGGACGCAGCGGCGTCGACCTGGTTACGCAACACCAGCGTGTTGGCGAAAAATCCGATCATCGGCTCGGTCTCGATCCGACCACGGCCGGCCACGGTGGTGCCGATGCACAGGTCGGACTGGCCGGAATAGCGCGACAGCAGCACATTGAAGGCGGCGGCCAGCGTCATGAACAGCGTCACCTGGAACTGCTTGCCGATCTGGTGCAGGCCGGCGCAGACCGCCGCCGGCACGGTGAAACGGGCGCGGGTGCCGCGATAGGACTGGCGCGGCGGACGCGGACGGTCGGTGGGCAGCGCCAGCAGCACCGGAGCGCCGTCCAGTTGTTTTTTCCAATATCCGAGCTGGGCGTCCAGCGTCGGGCCGCGCAGCCATTCCCTTTGCCAGTGGGAGTAATCCGGATACTGGATAGCCAGCTCCGGCAACGGCGACGGCTGGCCGTGCACCTCGGCCCCGTACAACGCCGCCATCTCTTCCACAATCACACCCATCGACCAGGCGTCGGAGACGATGTGGTGCAGTGTCAGCAGCAAGATATGATGGCTGTCGTCCATCCGCAGCAACACGGCACGCAGCAAAGGACCGCAGGTCAGGTCGAACGGCGTGTTGCCCTCGTCCTGTATCAGCCACTGCGCGCGCGCCTCGCGCTCGCCGGCAGGCAGGCCTCCCAGATCGGTGACCGGCAATTCAATCCGCAGCACCGGCGCGACCACCTGGCCAGGCTTGCCGTCGGTGGTGGCGAAAGTGGTGCGCAGCGATTCGTGGCGGCGCACCATCTCGTTCAAGGCGCCGCGCAAGGCGGCGTGGTTGATCTGGCCGGACAGGCGCACCGCCGAGGCGATATTGTAGAACGACCGACCGGGCTCGAACTGGTCATGCACCCACAGACGCTCTTGCGCGTACGAGTGGGGAATGTGGGTCAGATCCGGCGGTCTCTTAAAGACAGGTAAGGTCAGAAAATCGATCCCCTTGTTTTGCAGCAGCGTCTTGAGTTTCTCGCGCTGCGCCAAAGGCAGCTTGTTAATAGCGTCGATCGAGATATTCTTGTTCATTCTTACCCTTCAGTCTTTGTAATATCAGCCAGTTCATCCAATGCACCCGCCAGCAAATCGTCCAGGTCGAGCTGACCTTCATCACCCTGGGTAGCCAGGATGATGTCGATCTGCGCGGCCAGGCCGGCCACCGTCGGTGTCTCGAACAGCATGCGCAACACCAGCTCCACGTTGAAGGTCTTGCGGATGCGCGCCAGCACCATCAGCGCGCGCAGCGAATGGCCGCCCAGCGCGAAGAAGTCGTCGTGGATGCCGACCCGCTCCCGGCCCAGCACCTCGCCGTACAGCTTGGCCAGCGTTTCCTGGGTCGCCGTCGCCGGCGCCGCATAGGCGGTCGCCGACGGCGCATCCACATCCTTGCGGGCGCCCAGCGCCTTGCGATCGACCTTGCCGCTGGAGGTCATCGGCAACGCGTCCAGTCCGGCGATGCTGTGCGGCAGCGCCGCCTGTACCATGCGCACCGCCAGGAACTGGCGCAGGTCCGGCGGCAGTTCGCCGCGCGCCACCACATAGGCGTGCAGCGAGGTCGATCCGTCCTCCGCGCTGCGCGCCACCACGGCCGCCTCGGCGATC
>NZ_BPWK01000043.1:0-3318 GCF_040364205.1 Duganella rhizosphaerae | reverse complement strand
CTGTAATGAATAAAGAACAGCATTTGGGGCTGTAGCTCAGCTGGTTAGAGCACCGTGTTGATAACGCGGGGGTCGTTGGTTCGAGTCCAACCAGCCCTACCAGTCTTACCCAATGGGGGATTAGCTCAGCTGGGAGAGCACCTGCTTTGCAAGCAGGGGGTCGTCGGTTCGATCCCGTCATCCTCCACCAAAAGTTCAAACGTAAGCGACGCCAGATGGGCGCATGTTTAGGTTTGGTCTTTTAGAGACCAAGTGCTGTACGTTCTTTAACAATCTGGAAGAAGTAAGTAAATTTTTATGTACCCATGCGGGGAACCGCGTGGGTGGGTAATGATTGTATGTATCAACAAACGCAACAACGTAGTACTTCTTATTTCTATAACCGCTCCTTTGTTTAGTCGCAAGGGGCTAACGTTATAGGGACAAGTGAATAAGTGCACATGGTGGATGCCTTGGCGATTACAGGCGATGAAGGACGTAGTAGCTTGCGATAAGCTGCGGGGAGCTAGCAAACAAGCTTTGATCCGCAGATTTCCGAATGGGGAAACCCGGCCTTTTAGGTCATTGCATACTGAATACATAGGTATGCAAAGCGAACGCGGCGAACTGAAACATCTAAGTAGCTGCAGGAAAAGAAATCAACCGAGATTCCCAAAGTAGTGGCGAGCGAAATGGGATGAGCCTGCACGTTTTAGCATGACGCATAGAAGAATCCTCTGGAAATAGGAGCCATAGCGGGTGATAGCCCCGTATTCGAAATGCGATGTGTGGAACTAAGCGTGCGACAAGTAGGGCGGGACACGAGAAATCCTGTCTGAATATGGGGGGACCATCCTCCAAGGCTAAATACTCGTAATCGACCGATAGTGAACCAGTACCGTGAGGGAAAGGCGAAAAGAACCCCGGGAGGGGAGTGAAATAGATCCTGAAACCGTGTGCATACAAACAGTAGGAGCGGACTTGTTCCGTGACTGCGTACCTTTTGTATAATGGGTCAGCGACTTACATTCAGTGGCAAGGTTAACCATATAGGGAAGCCGTAGAGAAATCGAGTCCGAACAGGGCGATAGTCGCTGGGTGTAGACCCGAAACCAAGTGATCTACTCATGGCCAGGATGAAGGTGCGGTAACACGCACTGGAGGTCCGAACCCACTAATGTTGAAAAATTAGGGGATGAGCTGTGGGTAGGGGTGAAAGGCTAAACAAACTTGGAAATAGCTGGTTCTCTCCGAAAACTATTTAGGTAGTGCCTCAAGTATCACCATCGGGGGTAGAGCACTGTTATGGCTAGGGGGTCATCGCGACTTACCAAACCATTGCAAACTCCGAATACCGATGAGTGCGAGCTTGGGAGACAGACGTCGGGTGCTAACGTCCGGCGTCAAGAGGGAAACAACCCAGACCGCCAGCTAAGGTCCCAAAGATTGGCTAAGTGGAAAACGAAGTGGGAAGGCTAAAACAGTCAGGATGTTGGCTTAGAAGCAGCCATCATTTAAAGAAAGCGTAATAGCTCACTGATCGAGTCGTCCTGCGCGGAAGATGTAACGGGGCTAAGCCAGTCACCGAAGCTGCGGATATGCGTAAGCATATGGTAGGAGAGCGTTCTGTAAGCCTGCGAAGGTGTCTTGTAAAGGATGCTGGAGGTATCAGAAGTGCGAATGCTGACATGAGTAGCGATAATGGGGGTGAAAAGCCCCCACGCCGTAAGCCCAAGGTTTCCTGTTCAACGTTCATCGGAGCAGGGTGAGTCGGCCCCTAAGGCGAGGCAGAGATGCGTAGCTGATGGGAAGCAGGTTAATATTCCTGCACCGTCGTATGATGCGATGGGGGGACGGATCGCGGAAGGTTGTCTGCCTGTTGGAATAGGCAGTTTCTGGTTCATAGAAGGCGCTTAGGCAAATCCGGGCGCGTAATTCAAGGGACTGGGACGAGGCACTTAGGTGCTGAAGCAATCGGAAGTGGTTCCAAGAAAAGCCTCTAAGCTTCAGTCATACGAGACCGTACCGCAAACCGACACAGGTGGGCGAGATGAGTATTCTAAGGCGCTTGAGAGAACTCGGGAGAAGGAACTCGGCAAATTGGTACCGTAACTTCGGGAAAAGGTACGCCCTTGTAGCTTGGCTGATTTACTTCAGTAGGGTGAACGGGTTGCAATAAACTGGTGGCTGCGACTGTTTAATAAAAACACAGCACTCTGCAAACACGAAAGTGGACGTATAGGGTGTGACGCCTGCCCGGTGCTGGAAGATTAAATGATGGGGTGCAAGCTCTTGATTGAAGTCCCAGTAAACGGCGGCCGTAACTATAACGGTCCTAAGGTAGCGAAATTCCTTGTCGGGTAAGTTCCGACCTGCACGAATGGCGTAACGATGGCCACACTGTCTCCTCCCGAGACTCAGCGAAGTTGAAGTGTTTGTGATGATGCAATCTACCCGCGGCTAGACGGAAAGACCCCATGAACCTTTACTGTAGCTTTGCATTGGACTTTGAATCAATCTGTGTAGGATAGGTGGGAGGCTTTGAAGCGGGGACGCCAGTTCTCGTGGAGCCAACCTTGAAATACCACCCTGGTTCATTTGAGGTTCTAACCTTGGCCCGTTATCCGGGTCGGGGACAGTGCATGGTAGGCAGTTTGACTGGGGCGGTCTCCTCCTAAAGTGTAACGGAGGAGTTCGAAGGTACGCTAGTTACGGTCGGACATCGTGACGATAGTGCAATGGCATAAGCGTGCTTAACTGCGAGACTGACAAGTCGAGCAGGTACGAAAGTAGGACATAGTGATCCGGTGGTTCTGTATGGAAGGGCCATCGCTCAACGGATAAAAGGTACTCTGGGGATAACAGGCTGATTCCTCCCAAGAGTTCATATCGACGGGGGAGTTTGGCACCTCGATGTCGGCTCATCACATCCTGGGGCTGTAGCCGGTCCCAAGGGTATGGCTGTTCGCCATTTAAAGTGGTACGTGAGCTGGGTTTAAAACGTCGTGAGACAGTTTGGTCCCTATCTGCCGTGGGCGTTGGAAATTTGAAGGGGGCTGCTCCTAGTACGAGAGGACCGGAGTGGACAGACCTCTGGTGTACCGGTTGTCACGCCAGTGGCATTGCCGGGTAGCTAAGTCTGGAAGAGATAACCGCTGAAAGCATCTAAGCGGGAAACTTGCCTTGAGATGAGATTTCCCAGAGCCTTGAGCTCTTTGAAGGGTCGTTCGAGACCAGGACGTTGATAGGTCAGGTGTGGAAGTGCAGTAATGCATTAAGCTAACTGATACTAATTGCCCGTACGGCTTGTCCCTATAACCTTAGCAGGTTATGGTGAAT
>NZ_BPWK01000042.1:0-3658 GCF_040364205.1 Duganella rhizosphaerae | reverse complement strand
GCGCGAAGACCAGCCGGGCGACCAGCGCCTGGTGGCCTATGTGGCGGCCCAGGACGGCGTGGAGCTCGACATCGTCGCGCTGCGCGCGCAGCTGGGCCGGACGCTGTCGGAATTCATGGTGCCGAGTGCCTTCGTGGTGTTGGATGACTTGCCGCTGACGCCGAACGGCAAGCTCGATCGCAAGGCGCTGCCGGCGCCCGACGGGCAGGCCTACGCGGCGCGCGGCTACGAGGCGCCGCAGGGCCAGGTCGAAGAGACGCTGGCGGCGATCTGGGCCGAGCTGCTCAAGCTGGAGCGGGTCGGACGGCACGACAACTTCTTCGAGCTGGGCGGCCATTCGCTGCTGGCGGTGGCGCTGATCGAGCGCATGCGCCGGGCCGGCGTGCAGACCGACGTGCGCACCTTGTTCGGTACGCCGACCATCGCGGCGCTGGCCGCCGGCGGCGGCGCGGTCGACGTGGTGGTGCCTGCCAACGGCATCGTCGACGGTTGCGAGGCGATCACGCCGGACATGCTGCCGCTGGTGCAGCTGAGCCAACAGGAGATCGACGGCATCGTCGCGGCGGTGCCTGGCGGCGCCGCCAACATCCAGGACATCTATCCGCTGGCGCCGCTGCAGGAAGGGATTTTGTTCCACCACATGATGCAGGGCGAGGGCGATGCCTACATCATGCCGACGCTGATCGAGTTCGACACCCGCGCGCGGCTGGACGGCTTCCTGGCGACCTTGCAAACGGTGATTGACCGCCACGACATCCTGCGCACCGCGGTGCTGTGGGAAGGCCTGGCCGAGCCGGTGCAGGTGGTATTGCGCTCGGCGCGCATGCTGGTCGAGGAGGTCGGCCTGGCGCCGGCCGATGGCGAGATCGCCGCGCAGCTGAGCGGCCGCTACGACCCGCACCACTACCGTATCGACGTGCGCCAGGCGCCGCTGCTGCGCGCCTTCCTGTGCGAGGACCGCGCCAACGGCCGCTGGCTGTTGCAACTGCTGACGCATCACCTGGCGATCGACCATACGACGTTGGAAATCCTGGTCGAGGAAATCCGCGCCATCCAGCTGGGCCGCGAGGCCGAGCTGCCAAGGGCGCTGCCGTTCCGTAACTTCATCGCCCAGGCGCGCCTAGGCGTGAGCCGCGCGGAGCATGAGGTCTTCTTCACGCAGATGCTGTCCGATATCGACGAACCGACCCTGCCATACGGCCTGCTGGACGTGCGCGGCGATGGTTCGCGGAGCGGGGAGTCGAGACAGCAGTTGCCCGCCGCATTGGCATTGCAGTTGCGCGCGCAGGCGCGCGCACACGGCGTCAGCGCCGCCAGCCTGATGCATCTGGCTTGGGCGCAGGTGCTGGCGCGCCTGTCGGGACGCCAGGACGTGGTGTTCGGCACGGTGCTGTTCGGGCGCATGCAGGGCGGCGCCGGTTCCGACCGGGTGCTGGGCATGTTCATCAATACGTTGCCGGTGCGCATCAGCACCGAGGTTGGCAGTGTCGCCCAAGGCCTGCGCCGCGCGCACACGCTGCTGACCCAGCTGCTGCGGCACGAGCATGCGTCGCTGGCCCTGGCTCAACGCTGCAGCGGCGTGGCCGCGCAGACGCCTTTGTTCTCGTCATTGCTGAACTATCGTCACAGTGGGGCTGCCGCCGCCGGTGCGGAGCAGCAGGCCGGCAGCGGCTGGGAGGGCGTTGAAATCGTCGGCGGCGAAGAGCACAGCAACTACCCGCTGAGCTTGTCGGTGGACGACTTGGGGGAGGGCTTCATGCTGACCGCCCAGGCCGATCAATCCGTGTCGCCCGCGCGGGTATGCAGTTATATGCTGGCGGCGCTGGAGCACATCGTGGCGGCGCTGCAAACCGAGCCGTCGGCGCCGCTCTCGTCCGTCGACGTGTTGCCCGCGACCGAACGCCGGCAAGTGCTGGTCGATTGGAACACCAGCGAGTTGCCGTATGAACGGGACGCTTGCGTACACGAGCTGTTCGAATCCCAGGCCGAGCGCACGCCGGCGGCGATCGCCGTGGCGCAAGATGGGCGAGCAGTGAGCTATGCAGAATTGAATGCGTTGAGCAACCGCCTGGCGCACTATTTACAGCAGCTGGGCGTGGTAGCGGATACGCCGGTGGCGATCTGCGCCGAGCGCGGCATCGAGATGGTGGTGGCGATGCTGGCCGTGCTCAAGGCGGGCGGTTGCTACGTGCCGCTGGATCCGGGCTATCCGCAGGAACGGCTGGCATATATGTTGGCCGATAGCGCACCAATGTTGGCGTTGACTTACGGCGCGGGACAGAAGGCGCTGGCCGCGTTAGGCGGCGACTTGCCTCGCCTTGACCTGGGCACGCAAGCCGGCATATGGCAGAGTCATGCCGCCGGCAATCCGTCACACCGGGGCCTGACTCCTGCCAACCTGGCTTATGTGATCTACACCTCGGGTTCGACCGGCACGCCGAAAGGCGTGATGAACCGTCACCAGGGGCTGGCCAATCTGGTTGCGGCGCAGGCCGCCTTGTTCGGCGTGGACCAGACCAGCCGCGTGCTGCAATTTGCGTCATTCAGCTTCGACGCCAGTGTATGGGAAATCGTCATGGCCTTGTGTCAGGGCGCTTGCCTGTGCCTGGCCGCGGCGGACGATCTCTGGCCCGGCGCGCCATTGCTGGCGACCATTAGTCGCTTGAAGATCACCCATGCGACCTTGCCGTCGTCGGCGCTGGCGGTATGCTTTAACGATAGCCGGCAGCTCGATCCAATGACGTTGATTGTCGCGGGTGAGGCGTGTCCGCCCGCCCTGGCGCGGGAGTGGGCGGGCCAGCATCGCTTCTTCAACGCCTACGGTCCGACCGAGACCACGGTCTGCGCCAGCGTCTATCAATGCCAGCCCGATCACGAGGGCGTGTTGCCAATTGGCCGTCCGATCGCCAACACCCAGGTGTACGTGCTCGATGCGCGGCGCCAGCCGGTGCCGGTGGGAGTGGCCGGCGAGCTGTATATCGGCGGCGCCGGTGTGGCGCTGGGCTACCTGAACCTGCCGGAAATGACGGCGGAGCGCTTCGTGCCCGATCCGTTCGCCGGCGTGGCCGGCGCCCGCATGTACAAGACGGGCGACCTGGCCCGCCATCTGGCCGACGGCAATCTGGAATACCTGGGCCGCAACGACTTCCAGGTCAAGATCCGCGGCTTCCGCATCGAGTTGGGCGAGATCGAGATGAAGCTGTCGGCCTGCGCCGGGGTGCGCGAGGCGGCGGTGCTGGCGCGCGAGGACCAGCCGGGCGACAAGCGCCTGGTGGCCTATGTGGTGGCCCAGGACGGCATGGAACTCGACATCGTCGCGTTGCGCGCAGAACTGGCATTGACGCTGTCGGACTACATGGTGCCGAGTGCCTTCGTGGCGCTGCCGTCATTGCCGCTGACGTCGAACGGCAAGCTCGATCGCAAGGCGCTGCCGGCGCCCGACGGCCAGGCCTACGCCGCGCGCGGCTACGAGGCGCCGCAGGGCGAGACCGAGGCAACGCTGGCGGCGATCTGGGCCGAGCTGCTCAAGCTGGAGCGGGTCGGCCGCCACGACAACTTCTTCGAGCTGGGCGGCCATTCGCTGCTGGCGGTGGCGCTGATCGAGCGCATGCGCCGGGCCGGCGTGCAGACCGACGTGCGTGCGCTGTTCGGCACGCCG
>NZ_BPWK01000041.1:0-4032 GCF_040364205.1 Duganella rhizosphaerae | reverse complement strand
GTCAATCCCGACTCCGCCGCGCTGGGACTGCACGCCGGCCACCTGGCCTACATCATCTACACCTCCGGCTCGACCGGCCTGCCCAAAGGCGTCATGGTCGAACATGCAAACTTGCTCAATTTCCTGCACAGCATGCGGCAAGCCCCCGGCATCGCGCGCGACGACGTCGTGCTCAGCGTGACCTCCGTCTCGTTCGATATCGCCGCGCTGGAACTGTATCTGCCGTTGATGGCCGGCGCCCGCATCATCCTGGCCGTGGCCGCCGCGGCGGCCGATCCGCAGCAACTGACCGCGCTACTGCAAACGCACCAGGTCAGCCTGATGCAGGCCACGCCGTCGACCTGGCGCATGCTGCTCGCGCACGGTTGGCCTGCCGGTGTGCGAAGCCTCAAGGTGCTATGCGGCGGTGAGGCGCTGCCCGCCGATCTGCTGCAGCAACTGCTGCGCCACGTGCCGACCGTATGGAATCTGTACGGCCCCACCGAGACGACAGTCTGGTCCACCCTGCGCGCGCTGGGCGCGGCGGACTTGCGGCCATCGATCGGCCGCCCGATCGCCAACACCCACGTCTACCTGCTGGACCGGCACATGGAGCCGGTGCCGCAGGGCGTGGCCGGCGAACTCTACATCGGCGGCCACGGCGTCGCACGCGGCTACCTGAACCGACCCGAGCTCACCGCCGAACGTTTCGTGAACGATCCCTTCAGCGCCACGGCCGGCGGCCACCTGTACCGGACCGGCGATCTGGCCCGTTACCTGGCCGACGGCGATATCGAGTACCTGGGCCGCAACGACTTCCAGCTCAAGCTGCGCGGCTTCCGCATCGAACCCGGTGAAATCGAGACGGCGCTGGCGGCGCTGCCCGGTGTCAGCGCGGCGCTGGTGGTGGCGCGCGAAGACCTGCCGGGCGACGTGCGCCTTGTAGCCTACATCGTCGCAGAGTCCACGCTTGACGACGCACACTTGCGCGCGGCGCTCGCCGGCACACTGCCCGACTACATGCTGCCGGCGCATTTCGTCGCGATCGAACGCCTGCCGCTGACCCCTAACGGCAAGCTCGATCGCAGCCGCCTGCCCGCGCCCGACCTCGACGACACCGACACCGGCGCCCATGTAGCGCCAGCCACGCCCACCGAAACCGTGCTGGCCGCGCTGTGGTCCGAGGTGCTGCAGCGCGAACGCATCGGCAGCACCGACAACTTCTTCAGCCTCGGCGGACATTCGCTGCTGGCTGTGCAGCTGACGGCCAAGGTGCGCGCGCGTTTCGGACTTGACTTCCCGCTGCGCGCGCTGTTCGACGCGCCGACCGTGGCCGCCATGGCGCGGCGCATCACGCTGCTACGCGCCGACGGCGCCGGTGCCGCCGGACCGTCGATCACGCCGGTGGACCGGACGGCGGCGCTGCCGCTGTCGTATGCGCAAAAACGCTTCTGGTTCCTGGAACAATACGCCGCCGGCCAGGGCTACTACAGCGCGCCACTGGCGCTGACCCTGAGCGGCCCGCTAGTGCTCGACGTGTTCCAGCGGGTGTTTGCCGCGCTGGTCGCGCGCCACGAACCGCTACGCACCGTGTTCGTGCAAGAGGACGGCGTGCCGCGCCAGCTCATCCTGCCGGCGCTGGCGCTGGACTTGCCGCTGATCGACCTGAGTACGCTGGAAGCGGCGCCGCGCGAGGCGGCGATCCGCCAGCACATCGCCTCCGAGGCGGCTACTCCGTTCGACCTGGCGGCCGGCCCGCTGCTGCGCACGCGGCTGCTCAAACGCCGGGACGACGAGCACGTCTTCCTGCTGACCTTGCATCACATCCTGTACGACGGCTGGTCGATGGGCGTGCTGGTGGACGAATTCACGCGCCTGTACGCGGCCTTGAGCGCGGGCCGCGATTCGCCGTTGGCGCCGCTGCCGATCCAGTACGCCGACTACACCTGGTGGGAACAACAGCAACTGGCCGGCGACAACCTGGCGCAACAGCTCGCCTATTGGAAACAGGAGCTGGCCGGCGCGCCCGCGCTGCTGGCCCTGCCCACCGACCGGCCACGGCCGCCACGCATGGGCCACGGCGGCGCCAGCCACCGGCTGCTGCTGCCGCCGGCGCTGGCCGCGCGCCTGGCCAAGCTGGGGCGGCGCCACCAGGCCACCCTGTTCATGGTGCTCAGCAGCGTCTACAACGTGCTGCTGCACCGCTACAGCGGCCAGGACGACCTGTGCATCGGTGCACTGTCGGCCAACCGGCCGGCGCAAACCGAATCGCTGATCGGCATCTTTGTCAATATCATCGCCCTGCGCAGCACCATCGCGGCGGGCGACACCTTTGAGACGCTGCTGGCGCGCACCCGCGACAAGCTGTTGGCGGCCTACGAGATGCAGATGCCGTTCGAGTTGCTGTTGCACCACGTGGCCACCGAGCGCAGCGGCGCCTACCTGCCGTTCGCGCAAGTGGCGCTGAACTTCCGAAGCGAATTCGATCCGCAGGCCATCGTGCAGCAGGGCGGCGACGGTGCGCTTGCCATCACCGGCCAGCACGCCGGCAGCGTTACCCATGCCCACTTCGACCTGAAACTGGAAATGGCGCTGGAGACGGCCGGACTGCGCATCGATATGGAATACAACACCGAGCTATTCGACGCCGCCACCATCGGCCGCATGGCCGGTCATTTCGCGCAATTGCTGGAAAGCGTGGCCGCCGATCCTGCGCAACCACTACGCGCGCTGACCATGCTCAGCGCTCAGGAACAGCGGCAATTACTGGTCGAGTTCAACGACACCGCCACCGCTTATCCGCCGGAACTGCTGGTGCATCAGCTGTTCGAGGCCCAGGTCCAGGCCAGCCCGGACGCCGTCGCGCTGCGCTGCGCGCATCAGCAACTCAGCTACGGCGAACTCAACGCCCGCGCCAACCAGCTGGCCCACCGCCTGCGCTCGCTCGGCGTGGGACCAGAGATCCGCATCGGCGTGTGCGCCGAGCGCTCGCTCGAGATGGTGATCGCGCTGTTGGCCGTGCTCAAGGCCGGCGGCGCCTATGTGCCGCTCGATCCAGGCAACCCGCCGGCCCGGCTGGCCCACATGCTGGACGACGCCAGCCCGGCGCTGGTGCTGACCCAGCGGCACTTGCTGGCCTGCCTGCCTCCGGCCGCGCCGGTGGTGCTGCTGGACGCGCCGGCGCCGGAGCACTATCCGTCCGACAATCCGTGCATACTCAACACCGCCACCAACCTGGCCTACGTGATCTACACCTCGGGTTCCACCGGCCTGCCCAAGGGGGCGATGAACCAGCACGACGGCGTGGTCAACCGGCTGCTGTGGGCGCAGCAGCAGTTCGCGCTCCAGCCGGACGACCGCGTACTGCAAAAAACTCCGTTCGGCTTCGACGTCTCGGTGTGGGAATTCTTCCTGCCGCTGCTGGCCGGCGCCCAACTGGTGCTGGCCCGTCCCGACGGCCACCAGGACCCGCTCTACCTTGCGCAGCTGATCGAACAGTGTGGCATCACGGTGCTGCATTTTGTGCCGTCCATGTTGCACACCTTTATCGAACAGGCGCCGGCTGCAAGCTGCCGCAGCATCCGCCACCTGCTCTGCAGCGGCGAAGCTTTGCCGCATCCGCTGCAGGCACGGGTGCGCGCAGAGCTGCCCGGGCTGGCGCTCCACAACCTGTACGGCCCCACCGAGGCGGCGGTCGACGTCACCTATTGGAACTGCGCCGACAGCGGCGAAACCGGACCGGTGCCGATTGGCCGACCGATCGCCAACACCCGCATCCACATCCTCGACGCCAGCCTGCAACCGGTGCCAATCGGCGTCGCAGGCCAACTGCACATCGGCGGCGTGCAGGTCGGCCGTGGCTACCTGAACCGGCCAGAGCTGAGCGCCGAACGCTTCATCGCCGATCCGTTCAGTGACCGCCCCGGCGCCCGCCTGTACCAGACCGGCGACCTTGGCCGCTACCTGGCCGACGGCAGCATCGAATACCTGGGCCGTAACGACTTCCAGGTCAAGATCCGCGGCTTCCGCATTGAGCTCGGTGAAATCGAAGCC
>NZ_BPWK01000040.1:0-4467 GCF_040364205.1 Duganella rhizosphaerae | reverse complement strand
GCGAAGAAGAAAGAGTATGAAGCGTTTAGATCGTTTCGTCAACCCCTACTTTTTCTCGCTTCACTCAGCAACATGCGCTGTGTTCTGCGAGGGGGCGGACTATAGCAAAGCCCCCGCCATATCCGCAAGGCCTTTTTTCGAACTGCTACAATCGCGCCCTTTATGTACATGGCAGGAAGACATCCAATGACCAATCACACCATCAAGCGCGGCGGCTTCAGCTCCAGCTTCGGCGTACTCGCAGCGACGCTGGGATCGGCCGTAGGGCTTGGTAATATATGGAAGTTCCCTTATCTGACCGGCGCCAACGGCGGCGCTGGCTTCCTGCTGATCTACCTGCTCGCCACTCTGGTCATCGGCCTGCCCGTCATGATTGCGGAGATCACGATGGGCCGCGCGGCTAAAGCGAATCCGATTACGGCGCTGCAAAATCTCAGCCCGAAAAAAGGTCTGCCGTGGTGGCTGGTCGGCGTGGCAGGCATGGCGGCGGCCTTCCTGATCCTGTCCTTCTATTCCGAAGTGGTGGCCTGGGTATTCGCTTACGTATTCAAGGCCATCGGCGGCTCCATCCTGAGCAGCGACCGCCATGTCACCGAAGGCGCTTTCAGCGCGCTGATCGCCGACCCGGTGCAGTCGCTGTTGTGGCAATGGGGCGTGCTGGCCTTCATCGGCGGCATCCTGCTGATGGGTGTCACCAAAGGCATCGAGGGTATCGCAAAAAAACTGATGCCCATCTTGTTCCTGCTGTTGCTGGTGCTGTGCGCGGTCAGCCTGTCGCTGGACAAAGCGGTCGACGGCCTGGCCTTCCTGTTCCGCCCCGACTTCAGCAAGATCACGGCGGGCGTCATCCTGACTGCGATGGGCCTGGCGTTCTTCAAGCTGTCGCTGGGCATGGGCACGATGATGACCTACGGCTCCTACTTCCGCGACGACCAGAATATTCCGCAAACCACGCTGCGCGTGATGGCCGCCGACCTGTGCGTCTCCATGTTGGCGGGCATCGCGATCTTCCCGGCGGTGTTTACTTTCGGCTTCGAACCGGCGGCAGGTCCGGCCCTGGTGTTCATCACTATCCCCGCCGTGTTCTCGCAGATTCCCGGCGGCCAGTTATTGATGGTCGCCTTCTTCGTGTTGGCATCGGTGGCCGCTACGGGTGCGATGCTGTCGCTGATGGAAGTGCCGGTCGTGATCTTGCACGAACGTTTCGGCCTCAGCCGTGCGAAGGCCACGCTGCTGACCATCGCCGGCCTGATGCTGCTTGGCTCCAGCTGCGCGTTGACCAACAATGTACTGGCCGAATTCAAACTGTTCGGCATGAATATGTTCGACCTGTTCGACTTCGTCTCTTCCAACGTGTTGCTGCCGCTGGGCGGCATCTTGCTGGCTGTGTTTGTAGGGTGGGTATGGGGCGCCGACAAGTTTGGCCAGGCACTGTCGAACCAGGGCACATTGACCAACCGGACCACGATACGCATCGTCTTCTTCCTGCTGCGCTATATCTCGCCAGTACTGATTCTTTTGGTAATGTTGAAGGGATTGAATTTGCTGTAGGCGCAACGCTCCCGCTCTTTTTTCACCGCCGCCGGAACAGTATGCATATACTATCTCCACCGCGAATATCCTCAGGCTGCGTGATGAACCAGAGCGAGATCCCCGTAGTGCCGATGCCGACGATACTCATCGTCGATGACTCTCTTTCGTATCTGGCGGCCCTGCTGGACCGGCTTGAACGGCACGGCTTCATGATCGTGCTGGCGCAAACCGCCGCCGAAGGTTTGATGCGCGCGGAATTCGCCGAGCCCGATCTGATCCTGCTCGATGTCGTCATGCCCGGCATCGACGGCTTCGAAGCTTGCCGGCGCCTCAAGGCCGGCAAGGCCACCAAGGATATCCCGGTCATCTTCATGACCGGCCTGACCGACCCCAAGCAAAAAGTCACCGGCTTCGATGCCGGCGGCGTGGACTACATCACCAAACCATTCCAGATCGAAGAGGTGCTGGCGCGCATCAACACCCATCTGGCGCTGCGCCGCGCCAACCGCGAATTGCAGGACATGATCGCCACGCTGGACAAGGCGCGCGAAGACCTGGTGCGCAACGAACGCCTGGCCGGTCTGGGCGCCATGGTGGCCGGCATCGCCCACGAGCTCAATACGCCGATCGGCAACAGCCTGATGGCCTCCACCACGTTTGAAATGCAGACCGGCGATATCACCAAGCACCTGACGACGGAAGGCGGCATCACCCGCAAGGAATTTGAGAGTTACATCCAGAATGCACAACTGTCGGTGGATATCCTGAGCCGCAATCTGCATCGCGCGGCGGACATCGTCACCAACTTCAAACAGGTGGCGGTCGACCAGACCAGCTCGCAACGACGCAGCTTTTTGTTGGCCGAGGTGGTGGCCGGCAATGTGCTGACATTGCAGCCGACGATCAAGCGCACGCCATTCGTGATACAGCAAAGGATACCGCCGGACCTGATGATGGAAAGCTACCCCGGCCCCATCGGGCAGGTGATTTCCAACCTGATCAACAACGCCATCTTGCACGGCTACGAAGGCCGCGGCGAAGGCCTGATCGACATCTCGGCCAGCCTCTCCCCGCAGGGCCTGGTGACGTTATCGGTTGAGGACCACGGCGTCGGTATCAAGAAGGACTACCTGTCGCGCATCTTCGATCCCTTCTTCACCACCAAGCTGGGGGTGGGAGGCTCAGGCCTGGGCCTGAATATCGTCCACAACATCGTCACCGAAATCCTGGGCGGCACCATTGACGTTGTTAGCGAGACCGGCGGCGGCACCCGGTTTACATTGACGCTGCCGATGCTGGCGCCAACGCGCTAGCATCGGCGCCACGTGCTTTACTCCTGCGACCACAGCGACAGCGCGCCGGCCGCTGTCGTGGCACTTGCGGCGGTGACGGTCGGCGTCTCAGGCGGAACGCCGGTGTGCGACATCGTCCGGCTGACGATCGCATACTTGATCGAGCCGTCCGCCTTGGTGTAGCGATAAGCGCGCCAGGAAAGATCCCTGACCGTCAGACTGCCTGCCAGTACACCATTCAACGCGGTCTGCACCGAGGCGACCGGATATATTTTAGTACCACCTGTATCGGTCACCGCTGCGGAGCCATCCAGAGCGAACACAATATTTTGCGTAGTGACGACACCGCAATCTTCACGGTAGGTAGCCAGCGTCTGCCCTGCCAGCTCCTGGGCGGAAGTAATCATCTGCGCCGCATTCAGCACCAGCAAGTCCGTTGATTTATTGCGGGCGCCGTCGGTCGCCGCATCCGTCGCGGCCTGACACAGCATCAGCATCGTAGGGGAAGTGCCGTCAGGCTGGCTGGCAACCGACGCTGAGGCAACGATGGGCGCGTCATACGACACGGCGGGGTTGCTTGATGCCGTGAGTTTGGCGAAGCCAATCTGGCGCTCGCCCAATCCGAACACCAACTTGCCGCTAGGGACGGGAATTGTCCCGCGCCCGAACGACAGCCAGTACCGCACTGGCGTCGCTATCTCGCTGTAGACGTTCTGGAAGGCGGTGTAGCGCAGCAAGCTGGTCGGTGCTATGTCCTGGGCTATCGACTGCACCGCCGCATCAATCACAGCCTGGTACGCTGCCAGATCGGTGGTCGCATTGACCTGGGCCAGCAAGTCGGCGCCAGTGACACCTTTGGGCGAAGTATCCGTCAAGCCCGCAGCGGTCAGCGCGGCCATGAAGCGGGTCGCGACTTCGTTCTTTTTTGCCAGGGCGACCTGGTCATCGCCTTGCGCGCCGACAAGAATGGCCAGCGCGGCAAATGATCGGGTGATGGCCTGCCTATCCAACGCGGCAACCCAGAAATTCTGACCTCCGCCATCGGCATAGCGTCCAAATAAATTGATATAAACAGTATTAACGAATTCGGCGTTGGTGCCGGCATACAGGTCGGACGCTTCATTACTTCGTCCAAATCCATCGAGCACCGTTTTGACGGTGGCATCGCTGCCGTAGGCAGCGTAGAAGGCGGACGCGGTAACAGGCAGATTAAGATTATCAAAGACACCAGTCCAGAAAGCCAGTCCGCCACTGTCGGGGACGCGGCCATAATAGGCCAGGTAGAGCGCCTGGACCATTGCGGCATGTGCGGAGGCGGTGGGCGGCGCGGTCGGTCCTGCGGCGCCCATGCGCATGCCTGCGGTGCGTGGAGCCGTACTGTCCACATTCGAACCGCCACAGGCGGTCAGCAAAACGGCGATCAGGCTCAAAGAGGCCCATTGTAGTTGGCGTTGCATGATTGTCTCCCCAATGAAATAATTACCAAATAATACACGTTAATTATTTTCTATGGTGCAAACACAAGCATTCAAACGAAAAAAAGCCCACCAGGATCACCTGGTGGGCTTTTTAGTATAACTAGCCTGACGATAACCTACTTTCACACTGGTTGCAGCACTATCATCGGCGCAGAGTTGTTTCA
>NZ_BPWK01000039.1:0-4554 GCF_040364205.1 Duganella rhizosphaerae | reverse complement strand
TCGCAATGCAGTTCATCGGCGCCGGCCGGCTGGTCCAGACCGTCCGCGCCGATGACGATCGCGCTCTGCGCACCCGATGCGGTCGGCTTCGGATGATTGCGGCCATCGCTGCCAGGCAATTGCGGACGCCAGATCACGTCCGCTGCGACCGCCTCAAAACTGTTGGCATAGCCGGTCTTCCGCGCCTGATCGATCACCAACGCAAAATCGGCACCGCGTTGCGGCGCCAATTCCTCCAGCAATTCAGGGATGGGACCGAACAGCTCAGCCAAACCCTGCTGGGCCGGCGACGGCAGGTTGTTGACACCGACGCTAGTCACACGCAACACGGTGTAGGCCGGCACAGCAGCGCCCTCGGCCGAAGCCAGCGGCCCCTGCGTGACATTCACGCGCCGCCCTGCCGCCAAGGTGCGCACCGTCGAGCGGCCGCGCCACAGCTGGCTGCGCGCTTCCCGTCCCTGCATTTGCAACTCGGCGTAATGCTGCGCCAGCCCGCCATCTGCATAGGCGTATTGACCGGGAACGTCGAAGCTCTCCAGCGCCGGCAATTTCTCGTACTGCTGCATGGCCGGCGCACTGGCGCTGACGGCTTTCTTGGCCTTGTAATCGTAGCTGAGCAAGGTAGTCAGCGTGGCCGACACGCTACGCCTCGCCTGCAAAGCCTGGATGGTGTCCTGCTGCTCGCCGGCGCGCACGCCATGGAAGCGGATACCGCCACCGGCCTCGCTGCTGGCGTCCTCGGGCACCGCGCTGAGCTGGCTGCTGTCGGCGAACAGCACCAGGCACAGGCCGTCCTCGCTTTCCTCGAAGCGCCAAACCAGGCCCTCCTCGGTCAACAGGCGCAGCACGAAGTCGTAGTCCGATTCGCGGTACTGGCAGCAATAGCTACGCGCCGGCACGTCGGCCAGGAAGCCGTCGACCTCTTCGCTCCAGCGCCATTGCGCCAGCGGCTGATAATTTTCAAAGACCGATTCAACGATCTCGACCACCGTCTTGTCCTGCCATACGCGGCTGTTGCGTACCTGGCTCAACCGCCACAACCACGGCGTCAAGCGCAAGCGGAAGCGCGCCAGGCCGCCTTCGCTGCCCAGCATGGCCGCCTGCGTGATGTCGCCGCTGAAGGTGGTGCGGCTGCCGTCCACCAGGCTCACCTCGAGGCTGGCCGGCTTGCCCAGCAACGGCGCCAGTTCGACGTGGGCGTTGGTCGACAGCACGATGATGTCGCGCGCGCCCGTGCCCTGCACCACGTCGTCGGCGGAAAAAGCTTCCACCAGCAAACCGCCGGCGCCCAGCTCGGCGTCGTCGTTATCCAGCTTCAGTGCGTACAGCCGCGTGGCGCTGGAGAACTGCGCCAAGGCGGTGGTGACTTGTTCCAGTAAGGCGACACTCATGAGTTCGATGCGGTTTTTGCGCCGGGAGCAGCCTTGCACTCCGGCTCTTTCTTGGCGTCGGCTGCGCATAGGCACGCGCGGCGCTGCTCTTCGCCGGCGGCGTTACGATGTACTGTGCGCAATGACGCGAGACAAGGCACTTTACTGTCATGTGCCGATCGCAACTACTTGAAAACTGAACATCAAACTCTGCCGCTCATAACTCATATGGCAAGAGGACCACTGATAGCCACCTATTTTGAGCAGAGATGTTCATGCATCCCCCCTTCTTTCAGGACGGGAAATCAGCCAATATCTTTGCGACACCCTGCGGAGAGATATCAAAACCCACAGGCCAACCAGGATTAATCACAACGCCATATTCCGGAGGAAGACGTTGTAGCAGTTGTCGGCCCGTCATTTCCAGATAATACGGCGCCATATCTGCATATTCACCGATGCGCTCGGAAGTCGAAAAGCAGGCAAGCATCTGGACAGTCTCCTTTGCGAACTGCAGTGGCTGAAAACCCTCGCCATTCGCTGCGACACTCGCACCGCTAGGCACAATCAATCGGGCATTAACAAATGCACGCATCAATTCCGATCCAGGTAACAATGCCGACTTCGCCTTCAGCATCGCGATTTCCAAATCATTCTGTGGCAAAAACTCTTTCATTCTTTCTCTTTCCTTTTTAAACAACGATGCGGTCCGCTCACAGCACATTAAGCCGATATCTGGCTAATACCTTTTTATCGGCATCCATTCCCCATCAGGACCCAGTTGGAACAACACGGAACCAGGAGGAATTCCGTTCCCGCCGGGCATGACAAACTCCCGGGTCGGATTGAGCAGGTACCCGGCAGTCGGTCCGTCACCGAGCTTGACCGCAGTGTGTCCGCCCTCCAAATAATGATCCCATCCCATTGCGTCAGCTGCGGTCGGCTTGGTCAGCGATGCAGCATCCACAGGGAAGCTAAGGCCATAGATATCCAGTCCTTGCTTATAGGCCTCCTGAGCGGAAGGCGCCATTCCTGTATATCTAGCCGCGTCACCAGCGTTTTTAACTATGCCGGAGTCCTCAAGTGGCATCAAGAAGAAGGAACGCCCGGTCCGCCCTATGGTCGCGTTCGCGGGCGTGTAATACTTCAGGTTATCTGGACCAAAAAAAGCCACTCCGTACTCTTGCGTCGTCGCAGCTTTTGGGGCAGTAACATCACTGGTATCCGGCTCTGCAGTTTCTTGTCGCTTGGTGTTATGATTTTCCGCCACGCTCTCAACTTTATCAGGTTTATCCTTGATCTGCGAGGGCGCCGCAGTAGACGATGCGGCCTTGGATTCCAGTCTCTCGCTGCCATGTTCCGTCACAGCGGTACTTTTACTCTCGCCCAAAGATGCGATATGGCTACCGGCGGAGCTCTCCGCAAGATGAGACCCCACTGGGTCGCGCACACGTTGTGCCGACAGGGCCTTGCCTGCGGGTGGATGAGTCTCTAAGCCCGAGACGGCGATGTGGCTTTCTTTTGGCGCGACTTGAGCCACCAACTCGGCAAGTCTACGGTCTAGTTCAGCAACAGCCCGAGGCAGCTGGCGTAAAGCATCTTGCTGAACACTATAAAATTTTCTCTCCCACTCAGACAATCTAGCTATCGCGTGTTTGACGTCATCGAAGTACGAGACATATTCCAGCTTAGCGCGAAGGGCACGGCAGATTTCTAATAGTTTGTTAACGGTCTTATCGAAAGCCATCAGCAAAACTTTTTCGTATTTTGAAAATTTAATGCTGCGCAAAAAAAGCGCAATATCGCCATGCATAAACTTCTGCAAAAACCTCAATATTTCACCGAGCTTACTGGCCTCCTTTATCAACAAAAGCATAACGGCCCGCAAGGCGGCAGCTAGCTCGGAGCCCGCCACGCCACCGACGATAGCTCCCACGCCAGCCGCCACCGCCCCACCAGCAGCCATGGCCAGAGGAAGTGCTAGCGTAATCAAGCATGCCGATAGCAATACCCACTCCATTAGTTCCTGACGTTTTTCAGGGTGATGAGCCAAGCGAACAATAACGGCAACCGCATCCCGTGCACTGGTTACAATGATGACTCCTGGCACAAAGCTGACCAACATATCGGCAATCACCGCAGAGAGCGAGCGGTTGTCCGAAAATTCCCCAATAAGCACAGATTTCAGCCAGTTTAGGCCGCCCACAGTACTTTCCCACACATCATCTAAAATCGACTTATTGCTCATGATACTTTCTCGCTATCCGCCTTTGGCTTTATAGCGAATTGCATATTGAAAAACGCGTCAACGTCGGAATCAAGCTCCGCCCTGACCATCGACTTAGCAGGAGGGCCTCCAGGCAAATACTCTATCTTAGCTGCACTCGCCGCAGGTAACCCTGTTAGTCTCGCGTAACCGTCGACATCAAGTACGCCTGCGCGAACAGAACCATCGCCCAGCGTTGCCTTGAAGCGCCGGCCAGCGAGACCCGCGCCCCAATCAGTGAAATGTCTGAATTCGATATCGGTAGTGGTAGGCGCCGACCGTGGCAAAGCAGGTAAAGCGAAAGATGAGGATGCGGGCCCTTCAAAGCTCTTGCTGCTAGCATAAATAGTCAACTTACCTGGGCACTGCACCGTGATATTGCCACCATCGATGGTAATGTTGGCGCCCCCCGCCGTCGACAGCGTAATGCTCTTGGCTGCAGCCCAATCCACAAAAGCATTAGCGCTGACCAGATTGACCTCATCTCGCGCCTGCACCTTCAGCACATCCGTTTGTGCCTGGATATCGACGGCATCCTTGGCGGCGATCATTTGCACGCCGATATTGTTCTCGCCGGCTTTGACCGCACCGCCCAACACGCCAATCGCCTGTTGGGTTTGCACACGCAACTGACCGCCGCTAACGAACTGCGTGTCGGCGCCGCTCATCAATGCAATCGTTTCACCGTTGGACATCTGCATCGCCTGCCCCGCCGTCACGCTCAGGCCTGCCTTGCCGCTGACGGCGATAATCGGCGAACTGGCATGCGGCAATTGATCATCGCCGGGTGCGGTTTTCTTTTCCTCGGCATCGGCCTTGGCCGCATCCAGGCTGGCATTGCCCACCATGCCCGACACCGCAGCCAACATCGCCTTCAACGGTGCCGACTTGTCATCCAGCGCGCTCTCATCTGCCTTG
>NZ_BPWK01000038.1:0-5282 GCF_040364205.1 Duganella rhizosphaerae | reverse complement strand
ATAGCAAGTTGGTCCCACCCCTTCCCATCCCGAACAGGACCGTGAAACAACTCTGCGCCGATGATAGTGCTGCAACCAGTGTGAAAGTAGGTTATCGTCAGGCTAGTTATACTAAAAAGCCCACCAGGTGATCCTGGTGGGCTTTTTTTCGTTCGGAGATATACTCTCAACATGAACGAACACACTGCGAGAGACGTTGTACTGGTACGTGCCATCGAGACCGCCGACCAGAATAAAGAAATTCTCAGCGACGACGATCGCATGTACGCCAGCCGCAGCGCGCGCGAACTCGCGCAATGGCAAGCCTCCGGCAAACAGGCCGAGGTAACGGCCGATGACTTCCTGCAGCAGCGCTCAGAACAAATCCTCAAACGCATCGCTGAACGCACGCCCGCATTTGCCGCCTTCGCCAAACAGCGCCGCAGCTGGAAGGCCTTTTCACTTGCCCTGCCCATCATCGCGCTGCTGCTCGGCGCCGGCCTCGACCGCATCACCGATCCGCACCGCGTCGACTTGCTGTCGGCGCCGCTGTTGTTGATTATCGCGTGGAATATGCTGGTGTATCTGAGCATGCTTGTCTGGCTGTTGCTGCCCGCGCGCCGGCCGGCCTGGCCGATCTCGCGACTGACGCCCAAGCCCGGCTTGCCACGTAAATTGCCGCAAGCGCTGTCGTCGGCCCTGCTGAGTTTTTCGGCCGAATGGATGCAACTGAGCGCGAAGCTCACCGCTGCGCGCCTGAGCCGTACCATCCACCTGAGTGCTGCAATGTTTGCACTCGGCGCACTCGCCTCCTTGTACGCGCGCGGCCTCTGGTCGCAATACTCAGCCGGTTGGGAAAGTACTTTTCTCGATGCCAGCCAGGTGCATGCACTGCTGTCCATATTGTTCGCGCCGGCGGTCGCCATATTTCATCTACAAGACTTTTCGCTTGCCGAGGTTGCGGCGCTGCGCTTCCCGCAAACCACCGCGGCCGAAGGCGGCGCACGCTGGGTGCATTTGTACGCTGCCACCATGTTGTTGCTGGTGGTGTTGCCGCGCCTGCTGTTGGCCGCGCTCGGCAACTGGCGTGCCGCGCGATGGGCGCAGCGCTTTCCGCTGGATCTGGACCAGCCATATTTCCGCAAACTTGGCGGAGGTTTCGGCATCGCGGCAGGCGGCACGCTGCGGGTGTTGCCTTATAGTTTTACCGTTGATGAAACACGCCACAAGGGCTTGGCACAGATCGCCGTCACGCTGTTCGGCGAGCAAGGCTGCCTGATGCTGCGGCCTTCCATCGCGTACGGTGCGGAGCCGCATTTGATCTTGCGAGACGTGGACCTGAGCGTGGACACCACAGCGGTGCTGTTCAATTTATCGGCCACGCCGGAGCAGGAAAATCACGGCGCGTTGCTCGACTATCTGGTAGCGTCGTCACCGCGCGAGGTCATCGCCTTGCTGGACGAATCCGCCTATCTTGAACGCATGGGCGAGCAGGCCGATGCCCGCGCGCGCCTCGCTGAACGCACCGCGCTATGGCAGCAATTTTGCGCCTTTCATCAAGTCAAGACCGAAGTCGTCAACCTGCTGAAGACCCATGGATAGACACCCGCCCATTCAGCTCGCGCTGATCTCGCACACCAACAACGGCAAGACGACGCTGGCGCGCACGCTGATCGGCGTGGATGTCGGCGAAGTGCGCGATGCGGCGCATGTGACGGTCTTCGCCGAATCGCACACGCTGCTTGAGACACCGCAGGGCGATACCTTGCAGCTGTGGGATACGCCGGGCTTCGGCGACTCGGTGCGTCTGCTGAAGCGGCTGGGACTATCGGGCAATCTGATTGGCTGGTTCCTGCGCGAAGTCATCGACCGGCATCGCGACCGGCCATTCTGGCTGAGTCAGCAAGCGTTGCGCGCCGCCAAGGATGCGGCCGATGTAGTGCTCTACCTGGTGAACTCCGCCGAGCCGCCCGAAGACGCCGGCTACCTGCCTGCGGAAATGCAGATCCTGGCATGGCTGGGTAAGCCGGTGCTGGTGCTGCTCAATCAGATGGGGCCGCCGCGCCCGGCAGCGCTGGAGCAAGCGGAGCAGGCCCGGTGGCGCGATCATCTGCGCCAGTATCCGGTGGTGCGTGAAGTGTTGGCGCTTGATGCGTTTGCGCGCTGCTGGGTGCATGAACGGGTCTTCTACGAGGCGGTCGGCAAGCAGCTGAATGAGCAGATGCAAGCGGCGTACGCGCGCCTGCTCGCAGTCTGGGAAGCGAACAATACACAACGCTATGACCAGGCGATGCAATTGCTGGCCAAGCAGCTGGTGCTGGCCGCGCAGGATAACGAGGCTATCGAAGCCAAGGCCCGGAGCGTGCTCAAGTCCGCGCTGCAAGTGGTAGGCATAGGGAAGAATGAAGAACAACAATGCCAGGATCGCGCGATGGCTGCCCTTGTCACGCGCCTGAATCAGGCGACCGCGGAGATGACGCGCGAGCTGCTGATCCTGCATAAGCTTGATCCCGCCGACGCAGTCAAGATCAATGCCAGGGTGCGCGACAATTTTGCGGTACGCGCGCCGATCGACCAGGCGCAGGCTGGCTTGCTGGGGGCGATGATTTCCGGCGCCGCGACCGGCCTGTCGGCCGACCTGCTGTCTGGCGGGTTGAGTCTTGGCGGCGGTGCGTTGCTCGGTGGCGTGGTGGGCGCGCTGACCTTTGCCGGCGCGGCCTGGGGATTCAATTCCAGCACCGATCGCAAGCAGGCCACCATGCAATTTACCGAAGCCTTCCTGCGCACGCTGGTGGTGGCCGGCGTGTTGCGCTATCTGGCGGTCGCGCATTTCGGCCGAGGCCGTGGTGATTTTATCGAAGGCGAGTCGCCGGCATTCTGGCAGAGCGAGGTGGAGCGGACTGTCGCACAACACGATGCGGAACTACTGGCTTTGTGGCGGAGTGTGCGCGCTGACAATGCGGCCGTATCAGCTATCAGCCTGATCCAGCCGCTTGTTCAGCGCATCACATCAGCCACGCTGGCGCGGCTGTATCCAGACATGCAGCGCTAAGCGATTCAGAACTGGTAGCGGGCGCCGAAAGAATAGATCGAAACTTCGCTCTTGCTCAGGTAGGTGCCTTCCAGGCTCAGCGAGAAGTTGCGGTTGAATGCGTAGCGCACGCCAACGCCGATCACCGCATCGGTATCGGTGCGGTCGCTCATCGTGCTGCGGTTTGCTTTCATGCTGGTGCGGCCCACGCCGGCGCGGCCCAACAGGCTGAAGCTTTCGCTCAGTGGTATGGTGCCGATGGCTGCAATGCCGGAGTGCTGGTCGGGGTAGTAGCCCGGTGCAGACACCAGCGCCACGAGAGGGATGAAACTCAGGCTGCGGGTATAGACTTCGAAGCCAAAGTTCGGCGTGTACTGATAGCCGAGCCCGGCGCCGAAGGAAACGTCGTCGCCGTTAGCGGCGTACTTGGAGGTGACCGAAGTGCGGCCGCCGATGATTTCGGCATAAATGCCTGGTTCGAAGCCCGGTCCGGCGAAGGCCGGCGCGGCCGCCGACAGCAGCGTCGCGAGCGCTGCGGCGGTGATCATGGTTTGTCGCATATTGCTCCTGATATGAGGTGGTACTACCGGGGCGAAGTTGACTAATTTTCAATTCCGCCAGTGACCGAATAGTACCCGCATATTATTTTTAAAGCAATCTTGCGGGTTCTGCTGGCTGGACGGCCAGCAGGCGGCGCATGGCGCTGGCTTCTTCCCCGGGACTGCGGCCGAAGAAGCGCTTGAATTCGCGGCTGAATTGCGAGGGGCTTTCGTAGCCGACCTGGGCCGAGGCGGATTGCGCCGTCATGTCGCTGCGCGCCATCAAAAGTCGCGCCTGGTGCAGACGGGCGGACTTCAGGTATTGGATCGGTGAGCAGTGCGTGACCGACTTGAAATGCACATGGAAGGCTGGCACGCTCATGTTTGCTTCGGCGGCCAGCATGCCGACGTCGATGTCGGCCGAGTAGTCGGCATGGATGCGGCGCAGCGCCTTGGCGATCCGGCCGAACTGTCCCTGGTTGGTCAGCGCCGCACGCATGGCGGCACCCTGTTCCCCTATCAGTACGCGGTAGCAAATTTCACGAACAATCGCCGGGCCGAGCACGCGCGCTTCCAGCGGCGAGTTCAAGGCTTCGAGCAGACGCAGCACGGTTTCGCTCAAACGTTCATCCATGCGGGTGGTCATCATGCCCTTGGGCATGGCCGGCACTTCGTTGTCGGTCTGGTCGATGGCGAACATCAGGTCGGCAAGGGTAGTGCGGTCGACCCGGATCGACAGGCCCAGGAACGGTTCCTCCGGTGTGGCGTCGGTGGTGCTGGTGAAGGGCATGGGCACGGCGACCACCAGGTAGTGTTCGGCGTCGAACTGGAGCACGTCGCCGCCAAAGTAGGCGCGCTTGCGGCCCTGAAGTACGATCGCTATGCAGGGATCCGACATGGCCGGGGTTTTGGTCGAGCTGCAATTCGATCGGGTCAGGCGGACATCGTCGAGCGCCGACAGGGTGTAGCCCTCGTTGCGCGCCAACTGTTGATGCAGTGCGATCATGCGTTCCACGTCCGTTCCCTCTCAATGCTGTAATGAATAGGAATGATCCATGATTCCGGGCCTCCTCGCCAGCATGCACACACCGATCTATAGGATTAGGCAATAAGTGCATAGTCGTGTGCATTCGCAGGATGGGCCGGAGTCCGTAAGATGCAGTCTGGTGTTACTGCCATCGAAAGGACCGCATCATGACTGCTACTGTACAAACAATTCGTAAGGTTATCCTGATTGCCGGCGCCAGCCGGGGCTGCGGTCCGGCGACAGCCCGCCAGTTGGCGGGCGAAGGACATCATGTGGTCCTTGGCGCGCGCCGCTCCAGCAAGCTGCACGCGCTGGTCACGGAGATCCGCAGGGCTGGCGGTTCAGCCGAATGGTATGCACTGGATGTGTCCCAGCCGGAAGAGATGCGCGAGTTTCTGGCGTTTGC
Source organism: Duganella rhizosphaerae (assembly GCF_040364205.1). Lineage (NCBI taxonomy): Bacteria > Pseudomonadati > Pseudomonadota > Betaproteobacteria > Burkholderiales > Oxalobacteraceae > Duganella > Duganella rhizosphaerae. The sequence continues at coordinate 300 of NZ_BPWK01000038.1, read as the reverse complement.
CGAGGACGTACATAAGCGTGTCGATATTGTCATTAATAATGTTTGACAGAATTACTAGGCCCTTGCTATAGTTCGCCCCCTCGCAGAACACAGCACATGTTGCTGAGTGAAGCGGGAAAAAGTAGAGCTTGACGAGATAAACGAAACACTTCATAATCTTGCCTCTTCGCTGATGAACACAACGCTTCTTCAGCAAGCAGTACCGAATAAGTTCTTTAAAAATTTACAGTCGATAAGTGTGGACGTTTGATGAAAGTGCACACGTTGCTTAGGCAGCGTGAAACTTAAAATATCAAATGT
>NZ_BPWK01000037.1:0-5520 GCF_040364205.1 Duganella rhizosphaerae | reverse complement strand
CCGCTGGCCGCCGCCGCGCCGGCGCCGGCGCCGGGCAAGGCCCCGCCGCTGGCTTGGGCCTGCCATGCCGGCAGCGCGCGCGCGCTGCCGCTCGACGGCACGCTGTACCGCGACCATCCCGCCTACCGCGCCGCGTTCGACGCCTGCGACGCCGCCTTCGGCGCGCTGCATCCGGCGCTGCCGGCGCTGGGCCAGGCCTTCCACCACGACCACGGCCAGCCGGCCTGGCGCCGGGCGGCCCGGTTCGCGGCCGACTATGCGGCGGCCGCGCTGTGGTCCGAGCTCGGCGTGCGGCCGGCGCTGCTGCTGGCCGACGGCGTCGGCGCCTGGCTCGCCGCCTGCCTGGCCGGCGCACTGGCGCTGGCCGACGCGCTCGAACTGGCCGCCTGGCATGGCGACCAGGCGGCGCTGGCGCAACGCTGGCCGGCGCTGGGCTTCAGCGCCGCCCGGCTCGCCATCGCCTGGACCCCGGCGGCGGCGGACGAGTCGCCGGCGCTGGCGCTGTTGCGCGACCGGCTGGCGCCGCCGGCCGCCGCCGGCGCGCCGGACGGCCATCTGTACCTGCACCTGGACGGTGGCGCCGACTGCCTGCCGTCGCGCGCCGATCCGGCGCAGCCGGGCGCGCCGGACGCCGGCGCCCAGCCGGCCCGGCGCCGGCTGTTGTCCGACCTCGGCACGCTGTGGCTGCTGGGAGTCGACATCGACTGGCCGGCGCTGTACCGCGGGCAGGCGGCGACCATCGTCGACTTGCCCGCCTATCCGCTGCAGCGGCGCCCGTTCGGGCTGCCCGCGCCGCAGGCGGCCGCGCTCGCCGCGACCGCCTGACCCGCCTGCGCGGGCCGCCCCGGCCCGCCTTTTCCCGACCTGGAAAAAAACGCCGGCCGCAGTCCATCGACTGCGGCCGGCGTCGCCTGCCCGGCGGCGGCCCGGGCGCTGGCCCGGCGCCGCCGCCCCACTCAATCCGCGTTGACCGCCTCCCCTTCGCCGGCCTGCGCCGCGTCGATGCGCAGTTCGGCCTGCTCGATGATGCCGGCCAGTACCGGCGCCAGCGTGGCCACGTGCGGATAGTTGACCAGGCTGACGTGGTTGCCCGGACAATCGATCACCGTCAGTCCCGACAACGCCACCTTGCGCCACGATTCCTGGTCGATGAAGTCGCCGTTTTCCGTCATCTCGCTGGCCAGGAACAAGCTGATCGGCGTGTTGATCGGCTGCGCCACATAGGCCGACGACAGGTGGATATTGGTGGCGATGCGGCTCAGGAAGGCCTCGGCGTCCTTGGTGCGGAAACCGCGCGGCAGCACGTCGAGTTCATAGGCGATCTCCAGCATCCGGGCGAACTTCTTCTTGGCCACCTTCAGCACATGGTCGATCATGTGGCGCTCCTGGTGCGCCAGCAGCCCCTCGCGCGTGATGTTGAGCTGGAAGATGTCGCTCAGCAGCATCAGCGAATCGACCATCGGGCTGGCCCGTTCGATGATGTTCGAATCAAAGATCGCCAGCACCGCCACCTCGTGCCCCAGCGCTTCCATCTGGCGGCAAATCTCGTAGGCCACCTTGCCGCCCATCGAATGGCCGCCCAGCAGGTACGGCCCCTGCGGCTGCACCGACAGGATGTCGTGCAGGTAGCCGGTGGCCATTTCCTCCAGGCTGTAGAAGCTGCTCTCGCCGAGGAAGCGTCCCGGCGATTGCAGGCCGTAGAACGGCCGCCGCGGCCCCAGCGTGCGGGCCAGCGGCTGGAAGCCGAGCACGTCGCCGCCGGCCGGGTGGATGCAGAAGAACGGCCGCACCCCCGGCGCGCCCGGCGTCAGCATCACCAGCGAGTTGACCGCCACGCTGCCCTCTTCGTCGAGCAGGGCCAGCTCCAGCTCGGCGATGGTCTGCATCTTGAAGATCGCCTCCAGCGGCAGGTCGCGGCCCAGATCGTCGAGGATGCGCGCCATCAGGCGGTAGGCGCTGAAGGAGTCGCCGCCCAGGTCGAAGAAGTTGTCGTGCAGGCCGACCTGGGCCACCCCCAGCACCTCGCCCCAGATATTGGCCAGGCGGATTTGCATCGACGTCTGCGGCGCGCTGTAGACCACATCGAGCGCCGGCCGCAACGTCAGGTCGCTCTTCAGTTTGCTCCGGTCGATCTTGCCGTTGATGGTCAACGGCATCTCGGCGACGTGCACGAAGGCCGACGGCAGCATGTACTCGGGCAGCGTCTGGCCCAGGAAGGCGCGCAGCGCATTGGCCGTCAGGCTGTCCGCGGCGCTGTAGTAGGCCACCAGCTTGTCCTGCAGCTGGCGCACGTCCTTGACCGCCAGCACCACGCAGGCGCTGATGCCGGCATGCCGTCCCAGCGCCGCCTCGATCTCGCCCAGCTCGATGCGGTAGCCGTGGATCTTGACCTGGTGATCGATCCGGCCCAGGTAGTCGATGCCGCCCGTCGCGCTCCAGCGCGCCAGATCGCCGGAGCGGTACAGGCGCGCCGCCGGCTGCTCGACGAAGGGGTTGGCCAGGAAGCGTTCGGCGTTGAGCTCGGGGCGGTTCAGGTAGCCGCGCGCCAGCCCGGCGCCGCCGACATACAGCTCGCCGGTCACGCCGGCCGGCACCGGCTCCCGGTGGGCGTCGAGGATGTAGCAATACAGGTCCGCCAGCGGCCGTCCGACATCACTGGCGCCGCCCGCCTCCACCTCGGCCGCGCTGACCGCCTTCCACGTCACGTGGACCGTGGTCTCGGTGATGCCGTACATATTGATCAACGCCGTGCCGGGGTTGAGGCCGTGCCGGAACCACGGCCGCAGGCTGCCGTACTCGAGCGCCTCGCCGCCGAACACCACATACCGCAGCGTCGCGGCCCAACCGCCGTCGAGCCCGGCGGCGACGCCTTCGAGCAGACGCAGGAAGGCCGACGGCGTCTGGCTCAGCATCGTCACCCGCTCGGCCGCCAGCAGCTGCGCGAACGCCTGCGGCGAGCGCGTGACCGCCTGCGGCACCACCGCCAGGCAGCCGCCGTGCAACAGCGCGCCGAAGATTTCCCACACCGAGAAATCGAAGGCGTAGGAGTGGAACATGGTCCACACCTGGTCGTGGCCGAAGTCGAAATGGCGCGCGCAGGCCGAGAACAGCCGCAGCACGTTGGCGTGCGTCAGCTGCACCCCCTTGGGCTGACCGGTCGAGCCCGAGGTGTAGATCACATAGGCGCTGCGCTGCGGATCGACGCCCGGCGCCGGCGCCGTCTCGGCGCAGGCGCCGATGGCCGCGGCCTCGGCGTCCAGGCACACCGTGCCGTCCAGCCGCGCGGCCAGCCTGGCGCTGTGGGCGCCATGGCCGATCGCGTGGCGCGCGCCACAGTCGGCCAGCACGTAGGCCAGCCGTTCGTCGGGCACGCCCGGCTCCATCGGCACGTAGCAGCCGCCCGCCTTGAGCACGGCCAGGATGGCGACGATCATGTCGAGCGAACGCTCCAGGCACAGCACCACCGGCGATTCGGCGCCCACCCCCTTGGCGGCCAGATAATTGGCCAGGCGGTTGGCGCGCGCGTCCAGCTCGGCATAGCTGAGCGACTGCCCCTCGTAGCGCACGGCGGTGGCCGCGCCGCTGGCGGCCGCCTGGCGGGCGAAGCGCGCCGCCAGGTCGTCGATCACGGCGACGGCCGCGTCGACGTCGGCGCCGGCGCTCAGGGCGAGCAACTGGCGCCGCTCCTCGTCGCCGAGCAGGCGCAGGCGCGATACCGGCGTCTGCGGCGCGGCGACCACCTCCTCCAGCAGCTTGACGTAGTAGCTGCCGAAGCGGGCGATGGTGGCCGGGTCGAACAACTCGCTGCTGTACTGCAGTGCCAGCGACATGGCGTCGCCATCCAGCGTCACCGTGGCGCTCAGGTCGAACTTGGCGGCGCTGTCGTCGAGTTCGAAGGGCTCGACCAACAGGCCGGCGATGTCGCGCCGCGCCGGCGACGGCGCCGCCACATTGTGCAGCGTGAAGGTGGTGTCGAAAATCGACTGGCGGCTCAGGTCGCGGCGCGCCGACAACTCCTCCACCAGCAGGTCGAACGGATAGTCCTGGTTGGTATAGGCGTCCAGCGTATCGCCGCGCACCCTTGCCATCAGCGCCAGGAAACTCGGATCGTCCGACAGGTCGGCCCGCATCACCAGCGTGTTGACGAACAGGCCGATCATCTCGCCCACCTGCGGATGATGCCGCCCGGCCAGCGGCGTGCCGACCAGGATGTCGGTCTGTCCGCTGAGACGGTACAACAGCACCTGGTACACCGCCAGCAGCAGCATGTACGGCGTCAGGCCGTGGCGCGCCGCCAGCGCCTGCGCCGCCGCGCCGAGGCGCGCATCGATCGGCGTCACATGCCGGGCGCCGGCGAAGCTGTGGACCAGCGGCCGCGCGCGGTCTGTCGGCAACTGCAGGATCGCCAGATTGGACCCCAGGCGCTCCAGCCAGTAGTCGCGCTGCGCCGCCAACGCGCCCGACTCCAGCATCTGCTTCTCCCATACCGCGTAATCGGCGTACTGCACCGGCAGTGGCGGCGGCAGCTCGCGCGCCTGGCCGTGATGGCACAGCGCGTCGTAGGTGGCCGACAATTCGCCGACGATGACCTCCATCGACCAGCCGTCGGCCACGATGTGATGCACCACCAGGGCCAGCACATGGTCGTCGTCGCCCAGGCGCAGCAGCCGCGCGCGCAGCAGCGGACCGGTCTCCAGGTTGAACGCCTGATTGCTGAAGTGCCGCAGCGCTTCGCGCGCGTCGCCCAGCGGGTCGCCGCTGCCGATATCGCTGTGGGTGAGCGGCAGCTCGACCGGCAGCGCTTCGCCCGGCCACTGCATCGGCACCCCGTCCACGGTGATGAACGTCGAGCGCAGCGGCGCGTGGCGCGCGATCATGTCGCTCAGCGCCTGCGCCATCTTTTCCCGGTCCAGCGCCCCGCGCAAGCGCACCGCCATGCCGACGTTATACGCCGCCTCGGCGTTGACGATCTGGCTCATCAGCCAGAGCCGGCGCTGCGCATGCGACAGCGGATAATTGTCCTGCTCCGGCACCGGTGCGATGGCGGGCAGCGCGGACGCCAGCCCGCCTGCGGCCTCGGCCTGCGCGGCCAGCGTCGGCGCATCGAATATCAGCCGCAGCGGCACCTGGCGGCCGAACCGGCCCCCCAGTCGCGCCACCAGCCTGGTCGCCAGCAATGAATGCCCGCCCAGTTCGAAGAAGTTATCGTGGCGGCCAACCTGCTCCAGCTGCAGCAGCTCGCGCCAGATCGCCGCCAGCGTCTCTTCGGTCTCGCCCTGCGGCGCCTCGTAGCCGCGCGCGGCGTAGGCATCGCCGTCCGGCGCCGGCAGCGCCTTGCGATCGAGCTTGCCGTTCGGCGTCAGCGGGAAGGCGTCCAGCACCACGAACGCGCTCGGCAGCATGAACTCGGACAGCGTGCGCGCCAGCTCGGCGCGCAGTGCCGTCACGTCGAGCTGCGCACCGTCGCGCGCCAGCAGATAGGCCACCAGCCGCTTGTCGCCCGGCTGGTCTTCGCGCGCC
>NZ_BPWK01000036.1:0-6507 GCF_040364205.1 Duganella rhizosphaerae | reverse complement strand
CCTGCTGGCCATCCTCAAGGCCGGCGCCGCCTACGTGCCGGTCGATCCGGCCTACCCGGCCGATCGCATCGCCCACATGCTGGCCGACAGCGCACCGGTCGCCGTGCTGACCCAGCAATCGCTGCGGCAGGCGTCGGCGCGATTGCGGACGGAGGCAGCTGCGCCGCAGCTGGTGTGCATCGACGACCCGGCCATCGGCGCGGCCGGCCCCGCCCACAACCCGACGCCGCACGCGCTGGGCTTGCGGGCCTGCCACCTGGCCTACCTGATTTACACCTCCGGCTCGACCGGCCTGCCCAAGGGGGTCATGATCGAGCACCGCAACGCCTGCAACATGGTCGCGTGGGCGCGTGACCATTTCACGCCGGCCCAGCTGGCGCGCACGCTGTTCTGCACCTCGATCAATTTCGACCTGGCGGTGTACGAGATGTTCGTACCGCTCAGCGCCGGCGGCACGCTAGTGATCGCGCGCGACATCCTGGACGAGACGCTGGACCTGGACGGCGTCACCCACATCAACACCGTGCCCTCCACCATCGCCACGCTGGCCGGACGCGGACGCATCCCGGCGTCGGTGCGCAGCATCAACCTGGCCGGCGAAGCCTTGAAGCGGGAACTGGTCGAGACCCTGTTCGCCACCACCGAGGTCGAGCAGGTCGCCAACCTGTACGGCCCGTCCGAGACCACCACGTATTCGACCTGGATCGGCATGCAACGGCAGCACGGCTTCCAGCCCTACATCGGCCGCCCGCTCGCCAATACCCAAATCTACCTTCTCGACAGCCGCCTGGCGCCGGTGCCGCTTGGCGTGGCCGGCGAATTGTATATCGGCGGCGCCGGCGTCGCGCGCGGCTATCTGAACCGGCCGGAGCTGACGGCGGAGCGCTTCATCGCCGATCCGTTCAGCGCCGATCCCCATGCGCGCCTGTACAAGACCGGCGACCTGGGCCGTTACGCCGCCGACGGCAATATCGAATACCTGGGCCGCAACGACTTCCAGGTCAAGCTGCGCGGCTTCCGCATCGAGCTCGGCGAGATCGAGACCGCGCTGGTGGCCTGCGCCGGCGTGCGCGAGGCGGTGGTGGCGGCGCGCGAAGACCATCCCGGCGACCAGCGCCTGGTAGCCTACCTGCTGGCGCACGACGGCGCCATGCTGGACGCAGCCGGGCTGCGCGCGGCGCTGGCGGCCACGCTTCCGGGCTATATGGTGCCGGCTGCGTTCGTGACGCTGGCGGCTTATCCCCGTACCCCGAACGGCAAGCTCGACCGCATGGCCCTGCCCGCGCCCGACCACAGTGCGGTAGCGACGCGCACCTACGCGGCGCCGCAGGGCCCGGACGAAACCGTGCTGGCCGCGATCTGGGGCGAACTGCTGGGACTGGAACGGATCGGGCGGCACGACCATTTCTTCGAGCTGGGCGGCCACTCGCTGCTGGCGCTGCAGCTAATGTCCAGGATACGCGAACAGTGTCAGGTGGCGATCCCCTTGCGCGCCCTGTTCGACGCCCCGGTGTTCCACCAGTTTTCCGCGATGGTGACGGCGGCGCAGATCGCCCGCTTTGCCGACCATGACATCGACAGCCTGAGCCAAAAACTCGACGGCCTGTCCGAGACTGAATTGCTGGCCTTGTTATCCGAAGGATTTTCCAATGAATAAACTGCAGTTAAGCGAATTAAAACAGATGGTCCTGCTGAACCAGCTCAAGCAGCAAAAGACCGCGCAACAAGCCCATCCCGCGCACGCGCCGATCCCGGCGGCCAGGCGCGAACAGCCGCTACCGCTGTCGCTGGCGCAGCAACGCCTGTGGTTCCTGGCCCAGCTCGATCCCGCCTCCAGCGCGGCTTACCACCTGCCGGCCGCGCTGCGCCTGAGCGGCGCGCTCGACCTGCCGGCGCTGCGCGCCACGCTCGACCGTCTGGTGGCCCGCCACGAAAGCCTGCGCACGAGCTTTGTCCTGCACGACGGCGCCCCGGTGCAGGCGATCGCCGCCGCCGACCAGGGCTTCGCGCTGCGCCTGCACGACCTGCGCGCGCTGTCCGGCCATGAACAGCAAGCAGCCGTGGCCCGCATCGGCATCGACGAGGCGGCCCAGCCCTTCAACCTGGCCGCCGGCCCGCTGGTGCGCGGCCGGTTGCTACAGTTGGCCGACGGCGAGCACGTTCTGCTACTGACCCAGCACCACATCATTTCCGACGGCTGGTCGATTGGTGTCATGGTGCGCGAAGTGAGCGCGCTGTACGCCGCATTCAGCCAGGGCTTACCGGACCCGTTGCCGGCGCCGGACATCCAGTACGCCGACTACGCCGCCTGGCAGCGCCAATGGCTCAGCGGCGCCGCGCTGCAGCTGCAGGCCGACTGGTGGCGAGCCCATCTCGACGGCGCCCCGGCGCTGCTGGCGCTGCCGACCGACCGGCCACGTCCAGCGTTGCAGAACCATGCCGGCGACTGCTTGACACTGACCATCCCCGCGCCGCTGGCTAACGGCCTGCGCGCGCTGGGCGCGCGCCACGGCGCCACGCTGTTCATGACGCTGCTGGCCGGCTGGGCCGCTCTGTTGTCGCGCCTGAGCGGGCAGGACGACGTCGTCGTCGGCACGCCGGTGGCCAACCGCCAACGCCGCGAGGTCGAGCAAGTGATCGGCTTTTTCGTCAACACCCTGGCGCTGCGCGTGCGACTGGGCGGCAACCTTAGCGTGGCGGCGTTACTGGCCGCCGTCAAGGCCGACCTGCTGGCCGCCTACGAGCACCAGAACCTGCCGTTTGAACAGGTGGTGGAGGCGGTCAAGCCGCCGCGCAGCCGCAGCCACAGTCCACTGTTCCAGGTCATGCTCGCGCTCAACAACACCGCCGGCGCCAACCTGGCCTTGCCGGGCTTGGTGCTGACGCCGCTGGAGACGCCGCAACTGAGCGCCCAGTTCGACCTGGTATTGAACCTGGACGACCGTGGCGACGGCAGCGCCATCGTCGGTGGCCTGAACTACGCCACCGCGCTGTTCGAACGCGCCAGCGTCGAGCGCCTAACCGGCTACTGGCTGACCATGCTGGCAGCGATGGTGGCCGACGACAGCCAGCGCGTGACCGCGCTGCCGCTGCTGGACCCGCAACAGCGCCGGCAGCTGCTGGCCGGCTTCAACGACACGGCGGTGGCTTATCCGCAGGACCGCCTGCTGCACCAATTATTCGAAGCCCAGGCCGCCGCGCGGCCGGACGCCGTGGCGGTGGTGTGCGGTGGCGAGCGCCTCGGCTATGCCGAGCTGAACCGACGCGCCAACCGGTTGGCGCACCGCCTGCTGGCCATGGGCGTGGGCCCGGACGACCGTGTCGCCATCTGCGTCGAACGCGGCATCGCGATGGTGGTGGCCGTGCTCGGCGTGCTCAAGGCCGGTGCCGCCTACGTGCCGCTGGACCCCGCCTATCCTTCTGAACGCCTGGCCTACATGCTGGACGACAGCGTGCCCAAGGCGGTGCTGAGCGAACCGGTGCACCGGGAGCGCCTGCCGGCCGGGGCGCCGCTGCTGATGCTGTCCGGCGACGATGCGCCGTCCGATGGCGACGCCGTATCGAATCCCGATCCGCAAGCGCTGGGACTGCGGGCGGGGCACGCAGCCTATGTGATTTACACGTCGGGCTCGACCGGCCGGCCCAAGGGCGCCACCATCGAGCACGCCGGCCTAGCCAACCTGCTGCACTGGTACGTTGACGAGTTCGACTTCACGGCGGACGACCGCGTCTTGCTGGTGACCTCGTTCAGCTTCGACCTCACCCAAAAGAATATCTTTGCGCCGCTGGTGTGCGGCGCCACCCTGCACCTGGCCGATGCCGGCTTCGATCCGCGCCAGTTGGCCGCCGAGATCGCGCGCCACGGCATCACCAGCCTGAACCTAACCCCGAGCGCCTTCTACCCGATCGTCGCGGCAGCGCCGCCACAGTCGCTGGCGAACCTGCGGCGCGTCTTCCTCGGCGGCGAGCCGATCAGCATGGCGCACATCGCCCCGCTGGCCCGCGAATATCCGCAGATGACGCTCATCAACAGCTACGGTCCGACCGAATGCACCGACGTGGTGGCGGCCTGTCGCATCGAACACGAGCGTAGCGAGGGCGTGGACTGGACTCCGCCAATCGGCCGCCCGATCGCCAACACCGAACTGTACGTGCTGGACGCGCAACGACAACCGGTGCCGATCGGTGTCACGGGCGAGCTGTACATCGGCGGCGCCGGCGTCGCGCGCGGCTACCTGAACCGCCCGGAACTGAGCGCCGAGCGCTTCATCACCGACCCGTTCAGCGGCCGCCCCGGCGCCCGCCTGTACCGCACCGGCGACCTGGTGCGCTGGCTGCCGGACGGCCATCTCGACTATCTGGGTCGCAACGATTTCCAGGTCAAGATCCGCGGCTTCCGGATCGAGCTGGGCGAGATCGAAGCGCGCCTGGCCGCCTGTGCCGGCGTACGCGAAGCGGTGGTCATCGCCCGCGAGGACAGTCCCGGCGACCGCCGCCTGGTGGCCTACCTGCTGGCCAAGACCGGCGCGGTCGCGCTCGATCCAGCCGCGCTGCGCGCCGCGCTGGCGCCGCAACTGGCCGAGTACATGCTACCGGCCGCCTACGTGGTGCTGGACGCGCTGCCGCTGACCCCAAACGGCAAGCTCGACCGCAACGCCCTGCCCGCCCCCGGCCAGGACGACGTCGCGACCCGGCCGTACCAGGCCCCGCAAGGCCCGGCCGAGATCGCGCTTGCCGCCGTCTGGTGCGAGCTGCTCGGTCTGGATCGGGTTGGCCGCGACGACCATTTCTTCGAGCTGGGCGGCCATTCATTGATGGTAATCACGCTGATCGAACGGTTGCACCGGCTGGGTCTGTCCGCCGAGGTGGGCGCCGTGTTCGAGGCACCCACGTTGCAGGCCATGGCGGCCGGCCTCGGCGCCAGCGGCGGCCGACAGCCCGCGATGGTGCCGCCTAACCTGATCGGCGCCGGCTGCAACGCGCTGCGCCCCGAACTGCTGCCGCTGGTCGCACTGACCCAGGACGAGATCGACCTGATCGTCGATAGCGTGCCCGACGGCGCCGCCGGCATCCAGGACATCTACCCGCTGGCACCGCTGCAGGAAGGTATCCTGTTCCACCATCTGCTGGGTGGCGAGGGCGATGCCTACCTCATCCGCTCCAGCTTTGCGTTCGATGGCCGCCAGCGGCTCGACACCTTCCTGCAAGCGCTGCAACGCGTCATCGAGCGCCACGACATCCTGCGCAGCAGCGTGCGCTGGGCCGGGCTGTCGATGCCGGTGCAGGTGGTGCAGCGGCGCGCGCCGCTGCCGGTCCACATGCTGACGCTGGACACCGGCAGCGACGCCGTCGAACAATTGCATCAGCACACCGATCCGCGCCGGCTGCGCCTGGACCTGCAACGCGCGCCGCTGATCGCGGCCTACGTGGCGGCCGATCCACACTCCGGCCAATGGCTGCTGACGATGCTCAACCACCACCTGGTCAGCGACCATCTGACGCTTGAATTCATCGTCGCAGAAATCCAGGCGCTGCTGGACGGCCACGGCGACAAGCTGCCGGCGCCGCTGCCCTACCGGCAGTTCATCGCCCGGGCCCGCGCGGTGCCGGCCGCCGCGCATGAGGACTACTTCCACCGCCGCCTGGCCGATATCGACGCGCCGACCGCACCGTTCGGCCTGCTCGACGTCCAGCATGACGGCGGCCGCACCGACCAGGCCACGTTGACGCTGGACGCGGCGCTGGCGCGGCAGGTGCGCGACAGCGCGCGCCGGCATGGCGTGACCGCTGCCGTGCTGTTCCATACCGCGTGGGCCCAGGTACTGGCGCGCTGCTGCGGACGCGACGACGTGGTGTTCGGCACCGTGCTGTCGGGCCGCATGCAGGGCGCGGACGGTGCCGGCCAGGTGCTGGGCATGTTCATCAACACGCTGCCGCTGCGTATCTCGCTGGGCGCGCGGCCGGTCGGACAGGTGGTGCGCGACAGCTACCGCGACCTGGGCGAACTGCTGGCGCATGAACAAGCCTCGCTGGCGCTGGCGCAGCGCTGCAGTGGCGTGGCCGCGCCGCTGCCGCTGTTTACCACCCTGCTCAACTACCGCCATAACCGGCCCGCGACGGCTTCGGGTTCGGTCGGACTGGACGGCGTGCGCGCCATCGCCTCGGAGGAAAGGACCAACTATCCCGTCACGGTGTCGGTCGACGACTACGGTGACGGCTTCGGCGTAACGGCGCAATGCGCAGCGGGCATCGATCCGCAGCGCATGGCCGCCTATCTGCTGACGGCGATCGAGGCGCTCAGCGCCGCGCTGGCCGGCGACGCCAACCAGCCGGCCCACGCCTTGAACGTCCTGCCCGAGGCCGAGCGCCACCATCTGCTGGCCGGATTGAACAACCCCGCTGCCGACTACCCGCGCGACCAGCTGCTGCACCAGGCCTTCGAGGCGCAAGCCGCTACGCAGCCTGACGCCATCGCCCTGGTGTGCGAAGGCCACAGCCTGAGCTACG
>NZ_BPWK01000035.1:0-8657 GCF_040364205.1 Duganella rhizosphaerae | reverse complement strand
GCGCCGCCGCGGCCCAGGCTGGCCCCGCCGCCGCGCCGGCGGCCGGCGGCGCGCTCCCGGCCGAAGCCGTCAAACCGCAAAGCATGGCCGCCACCTTGCTCGGCAAGGCGCCGCTGACACCGTCCAATGAATTGCCCGACCTCGACCCCGGCACGCCGCAAGCCACGCTGAGCAACACCGCCCGCGTGCTGACCACCGTCCTCAGCACGGCACAGGGCAGCGCCGGCGCGCAACTGGCGCTGGTCGGCAAGAGCGCGCTGTTCGGCAACGCCGCGCCGGCCGCCGAGCAGCTGGCGCAAAAACTGCAGGACACCATCTCGCAAAGCGGCCTGTTCTACGAGTCGCACGTCACCGAATGGGTCAAGGGCGAGCGCCCCCTGCCCGAGCTGATGCGCGAGCCGCAGATGCAGCGCATGCTGCAGAGCGGCGAAAGCGCCGCCCGCGCCGCCGCCAGCGGTCCCGACCTGAGCGCCGCCCAACTGATCAATCAGCAACTGCACACCCACGAGCAAGGCCGGGTGCAATGGAACGGCGAGGCGTGGCCGGGCCAGCCCATGCAGTGGGAAATCCGCCGCGAACAGCGCGAAGGCCGCAAGGACGAGGGCCATGGCGCCGACGGCGAACCCGAGCAGGTCTGGCGCAGCGGCGTGCGCTTCCGCTTCCCGATGCTGGGCGCGGTGTCGGCGGCGGTGACGCTGATCGGCGGCCAGGTGCATATCCAGGTGCAAGCCGACGACGGCGACAGCGCCGACACCCTGCGCGCCTACGCCGGCCTGCTGGAACAGGCGATGGAGGCGGCCGGCGCGCCGCTGTCCTCGCTGACCATCGGCCAGGAGTCGCCATGACCGACCAGCTGCCGCGCCGCCCGCTGCAGCAGGCGGTGGCCCTGACCTATGAGAACGGCGCGCCGGCGCCCAAGGTGGTGGCCAAGGGCCGCGGGCTGGTGGCCGAGCAGATCATCAGCGTCGCGCTGGAGGCCGGCGTGTTCATCCACGAGTCCAAGGAGCTTGTATCTCTGCTCATGGATGTAGATCTAGATCAACAAATTCCACCGACGCTCTATAGGACGATTGCGGAACTATTAGCGTGGCTATATCATATTGAATCAGCGCAAAAGTCTGGATTGCCGCTTCCGGCGGCGCCGGACAGCAGCATCCCCCTTACAGAAATTTGACGCGAACGGCACCGATGTACCCACACTTTCAGGATGCGGAATTGGAAAACTGGCACGATTTTGAAGTCGAATCACGGAAGGAGATCATCTCCTTGCTGCGCGGTATCGGCGAAAAGAATCAGCTGATCCGCATGCTGATCCATGGCGAGTCCGACGTCTGCGTGACCTCGATCCTGGAAGTGGACGAGCAGCACAACGCCGTCTACCTGGATTGCTCGATCGACCGCGAGCAGAACAAGCGCATCCTGGCGTCGCGCCGGCTGTCGTTCGAGACCACGCTCGACAAGGTGCGCATCCTGTTTGGCGCCGACCGCATCGAAACGGCGACCTTCGAAGGCAATCCGGCGTTCAAGATCGTCGTGCCGCCGACGCTGATCCGCCTGCAGCGGCGCGAGTACTACCGGATCGCGACGCCGGTGACCAATCCGGTGCGGGTGCTGATCCCGCTGCCGGAAGAGCTGGGCGGCAGCACCACCTTCCCGCTGGCCGACATCAGCTGCGGCGGCATCGCCATCCTGGACAACAAGATGATGCTGGGCGACGCCATCGGCCGCAACTACCTCGATTGCAAGATCGACCTGCCGGAAGTGGGCCAGGTGGCGACCTCGCTGCAGATCCGCAACTCGCTGGACCTGACGCTGCTCAACAACAAGACCAACCGCCGCCTGGGCTGCGAGTTCGTCAACATCTCGCGCGGCATGCTGTCCTACGTGCAGCGCTACATCACCAAGCTGGAACGCGAACGCAACGCCCGCATCGCCGGCCTGATTTAACCCCGCATTATTAAACTTGCATGTTCATGATGTCGTGGTAGGCCGACACCAGCTTATTGCGCACCTGAATGGTGGCCTGGAAGTTGATGCTGGCCTTCTGCATCGAGATCATCATGTCCGACAGGTTGACGCTGTCGTCGCCCATCGCGAATTTCTTGCCCATGTCGTCGGCCTGCACCTGGCTGGTGTTGACGCCGTCGAGCGCGTTCTTCAGCGCGTCGGAAAACTCCACCTTGGCCGCCGGCGGCGCCTCGGTCTTGATCACCGGCGGCGTCAGCCCCGGACGCGCGGCGTGCGCCTTCAACTGGGCGATCATGGCCTGGATCTGGCTGCCGTCGATTCCACCTGTCTTCATCCCATCCTCCATCTTGTTGCTGCCGTGGAACAAATTCCAACGACATGGCCGAGCGCGGCGTTACAATACGGCACGGCTCTATCAGTGCTGCCAGAATACCAAGGGCAAGGCCAGTCCCCATGGCCGAGCAGAACCGTAAACGGCGCTCTGTTTGGTCGATTGATTTGTCCGCAACCGGGCAATAATGGCTCATCCTCTCTAGAACCTCGCACCGGAAACCAATCATCATGGCCGTAGCCGAACAAATCGACAACGACACAGCAGCCGACGCCGCGGATGACGGTGCCGAGAAGCTGCCCTTCATCCAGACGCCGATGGGCCGCAATTTCCTGCGCGCGGCCGGCGCGGCGGCCATCGCCGCCATCCTGCTCGGCCTGTGGCTGTGGAACAAGCCGCCCGACTACGGCGTGCTGTTCTCCAACTTCACCGACCGCGACGGCGGCGCCATCACGGCCGAACTGGACAAGCTCAACGTCAAGCACAAGTTTTCCGAGAACGGCACCGCCATCCTGGTGCCGACCGAGCAGGTGCACGATATCCGCCTGAAACTGGCGGCCCAGGGCTTGCCCAAGGGCGGCAACGTCGGCTTCGAACTGATGGAAAACCAGAAGCTGGGCGTGTCCCAGTTCCTCGAACAGGTCAACTACCAGCGCGCGCTGGAAGGCGAACTGGCGCGCTCGATCCAGTCGCTGGCGGCGATCGAGAACGCCCGCGTCCACCTGGCGCTGCCCAAGCCGTCGGTGTTCGTGCGCGACCAGCAAAAGCCGACCGCCTCGGTGATCGTCACGCTGCACCCGAACCGCCAGCTCGATCCGGCCCAGACCGCCGCCATCGTGCACCTGGTCGCCTCCAGCGTGCCGGAACTGCTGCCGGCCAACGTCAGCGTCATCGACCAGGCCGGCAACCTGATTTCCGACCAGAACAAGAACGGCAGCGCCGGCCTCAACGCCAAGAACATGGACGAGACCCAGCTCAAGTATGTCAAGGACATGCAGCTGCAGGTCATCAAGCAGGTCGAATCGATCATCATCCCCATCGTCGGCGAAGGCAATGTGCGCGCCGAAGCCACCGCCGACGTCGACTTCGCCCAGATCGAGCAGGCCGCCGAAACCTACAAGCCGAACTCGCCGCCGGCCGCCTCGGCCATCCGCAGCCAGCAGAGCAGCGAAACCAACGGCAACAACGGCAGCACCAATCCGGGCGGCATCCCGGGCGCGCTGTCGAACCAGCCGCCGGGCACCGCCACCGCGCCGCTGACCCAGACCGCCGGCTCGCCGACCGGCACCGCGCCGGCGCCGGGCACGCCGCCGGGCGCGGCAGCCAGCACCGGCACCACCGGCCCCAACCACAAGGAATCGACCACCAACTACGAGGTCGACAAGACCGTGCGCTACGAGCAGCGCGGCATGGGCGGCCTGCGACGCATGACGGTGGCGGTGGTGGTCAATTACAAGCGCATCGTCGGCAAGGATGGCAAAGTCACCATCAAGGCCTATACTCCAGAAGAGATGGCCAAGATTAACGACCTGGTCAAGCAGGCCATGGGCTACAACCAGGACCGCGGCGACGCCGTCAGCGTGGCCAATTCGCCGTTCGACGGCGTCGACAAGCCGTTCGAACCGCCGCCGGAGTGGTGGCGCGATCCGGCCAACTTGCCGATGGCCAAGGATCTGGCGAAGTTCCTGATCACCGCGCTGATCCTGCTGTACATCGTGCTGCGCATCGTCAAGCCGATGATGCGTCCGGTGTTCAAGAAGATCGACGAGATCAACGCGCCGGAGCCGGAGCCGGAAGAGCCGGAGGAAGTGGTCGAGGAAGGCCCGGACGAGGCCCTCATCGCCGAAGAAGAATTGCGCAAGATGGAAGAAAACACCGTGCGCTCTTACCGCGAAAATCTGGCCATGGCCAAGAAACTGGCCACCGAAGATCCGCGCATCGTTGCCAACGTGATCAAAGAATGGATAGGCGCAAATGACTGAGAATACCGGACTGCAAAAGGCCGCGATCCTGATGCTGGCCATGGGCGAGAGCGAGGCCGCCGAGGTGATGAAGTTCCTCGGCCCGCGCGAAGTGCTCAAGCTGGGCGCCGCCATGGCGACCATGAAGAACGTGCCCCACGAGGAAGTGGTGGGCACGCTGGACAACTTCCGCGACATGGTCGCGGCCGCCTCCACCGTGGGCCTGGACTCGGACGAGTACATCCGCCAGGTGCTGACCAAGGCGCTGGGCGACGACAAGGCCTCGGTGCTGCTGTCGCGCATCCTGGGCGGCAAGGACGCCTCCGGCATCGAATCGCTGAAGTGGATGGATTCGCAATCCGTCGCCGAGCTGATCCGCAACGAACACCCGCAGATCATCGCCACCATCCTGGTCCACCTGGAGCGCGACCAGGCCTGCGAGATCCTCGGCCACTTCACCGACCGCCTGCGCAACGACGTGGTGCTGCGCATCGCCACCTTGGACGGCGTGCAGCCGGCCGCGCTGCGCGAACTCAACGACGTGCTGACCAAGCTGCTGTCGGGCAACGAGAACATCAAGAAATCGTCGCTGGGCGGCGTGCGCGCGGCGGCCGAGATCCTCAACTTCATGTCGGGCGAGCAGGAAGGCTCGGTGATGGACAACATCAAGAACTACGACAACGACATGGCGCAGAAGATCATGGACGAGATGTTCGTGTTCGACAACCTGATCGACATCGACGACCGCGGCATCCAGCTGCTGCTGCGCGAAGTGCAGTCGGAAATGCTGATCATCGCGCTGAAGGGCGCGTCGCAGGAGCTGCGCGACAAGATCTTCAAGAACATGTCGGCCCGTGCTTCGGAAATGATGCGCGAAGACCTGGAATCGAAGGGTCCGGTGCGCCTGTCCGAAGTGGAAACCCAGCAGAAGCAGATCCTGCAAATCGTCCGCCGCCTGGCCGACGAAGGCCAGATCGTGCTCGGCGGCAAAGGTGAGGATTCCTTCGTCTAATGTCTCTGCTACCAAAAGAACAGCAGTCGGCGTTCCAGCGCTGGGAGATGACCTCGTTTGGCGACGAGCGTCCCCGCGTGATCGCGCAACGCGAGGCCGAACAGCGCGAGCGCGACGCCGAACAGGCCCGCCTGGACGCCGAGCAGCGCGTGCAGGATGCGCTGCAGGAGCAGCAGGACGCGCTGGAGATGGGCCCGCCGCTGCCGCCGCCGCTCGACTACCCCACCGTTGAAGAACTGGAGGCGATCCGCGAGGAAGCCCGCAAGGACGGCTACGACGAAGGCCACGCGGCCGGCCACGCCGACGCCATCGAGGCCGGCAAGCTGGTCGCGGCCGACGAGCTGGAGCACCTGCGCAGCCTGGCCGCCAGCTTCACCACCTCGCTGCAGGACGCCGACCAGCTGATCGCCAGCGACGTGCTGGAACTGGCCTTGCAACTGGCCAAGGGCATGTTGAAGAACGCGCTGCAAGTCAAGCCCGAGCTGATTCTGCCGATCGTGCGCGAAGCCATCGAATACCTGCCGGTGCTGCAACAGCCGGCGCTGCTGGTGCTGCACCCCGACGACGCCGCCGTGGTGCGCGGCGGCATCGGCGAAGAGCTCGACAAGGGCGGCTGGCGCGTGGTCGAAGACCCGCAGGTCGGCCGCGGCGGCTGCAAGGTCGACACCGCCAGCAACCAGATCGACGCCACCGCCGCCGCCCGCTGGCAGCGCCTGAGCCACGCGCTCGGCAAAGAAGTGGACTGGCTGGCCTGACATGGATGCCGCCGCCCCAACCGCCCCTGCAGCCCCTGCAGCCCCCGCCGCCAGCCCGCACGCCGGCCGCTGGAAATCCTATCTGCACGATTGCGGCGCGCTGGTCGGCTTCGTCGAGCCGATGCAGGTGTCGGGCCGCGTCACCCGCGTGGCCGGGCTGGTGATGGAAGCGGTCGGCCTGCGGCTGGCCGTGGGCGCCGCCTGCACCGTGCCGCTGCCGTCCGGCGGCAAGATCGAGGCCGAAGTGGTCGGCTTCGAGGGCGACAAACTGTTCCTGATGCCGCAAAGCGACGTCGAAGGCGTGGTGCCCGGCACCCGGGTGTTCCCGGTCGAGCCGGCCATCCCCCGCCCCGGCACCGTCAACCATCCGCGCCGCCGCCCCAGCGACCGCGCGCGCCACCTGCCGGTCGGCCCCGAACTGCTGGGCCGGGTGCTGGACGGCGCCGGCCGTCCGCTCGACAGCCTCGGCCCGCTGCACGCCTCCGACAGCGCGCCGATCAACACCCGCCCCGCCAATCCGCTGGGCCGCGCGCCGATCACCGAAACGCTGGACGTCGGCGTGCGTTCGATCAACGCCATGCTGACCGTCGGCCGCGGCCAGCGCATGGGCCTGTTCGCCGGCTCCGGCGTCGGCAAGTCGGTGCTGCTGGGCATGATGGCGCGCTACACCGAGGCCGACGTCATCGTGGTCGGCCTGATCGGCGAACGCGGCCGCGAAGTCAAGGAATTCATCGAGCAGATCCTGGGCGAGGAAGGCCTGGCCCGCTCCGTCGTCGTGGCGGCCCCGGCCGACACGCCGCCGCTGATGCGCCTGCAGGGCGCGGCCTACGCCACCGCGATCGCCGAGCACTTCCGCGACCAGGGCCAGAACGTGCTGCTGATCATGGACTCGCTGACCCGCTACGCCATGGCGCAACGCGAGATCGCGCTGGCCATCGGCGAACCGCCGGCCACCAAGGGCTATCCGCCGTCGGTGTTCGCCAAGCTGCCGATCCTGGTCGAGCGCGCCGGCAACGGCGAGATGGGCGGCGGCTCGATCACCGCCTTCTACACCGTGCTGACCGAGGGCGACGACCAGCAGGATCCGATCGCCGACTCGGCGCGCGCCATCCTCGACGGCCACATCGTGCTCAATCGCCGCCTGGCGGAGGCCGGCCACTACCCCGCGATCGACATCGAACAGTCGATCAGCCGGGCCATGCACTCGATCACCTCGCCCGAGCACCAGACCCGCTCGCGCCACCTGAAGCAGCTGTTCTCGCGCTACGAGCGCAGCCGCGACCTGATCAGCGTCGGCGCCTATGCGCCGGGCAGCGATCCGGTGCTCGACCAGGCGATCCAGTTGCACGACCGGATAGAGAATTTCCTCCAGCAACAAATCAGCGAACGGGTGACCATGGGCGAGAGCTTGGCCCAACTTACCTCTCTGTTCGACTGATTGAAGCGGATCACAGCCACCTATAATTAATTCATCATGGCTTCCAAAGCGCAACTTGAAACACTGATGGACCTGGCGCGCCGGGAAACCGACGATGCCGCCAAGCGGCTGGGCGCGGCGCTCAAGGCAATCGACGAGGCCCGGCAAAAGCACCAGATGCTGGCCGGCTATCGCGAGGAATATGCGAAACGCTTCGAAGCGGCGCAGGCGGCCGGCATCACGCCCATGGCTTACCGCAATTTCCAGGCCTTCATGGAAAAGCTGGACGTGGCGGTCAAGGGCCAGCTGGACATGATCAAGCACGCGGAATACCGCGGCGAGCAGGAAAAGGCCGCCTGGCAGGCCAGCGAACGCAAGCGCATGTCCTACTCCACCCTGAACGACCGGGCGGAGGCCGAAGCGCTCAAGCTGGAAAACAAGCGCGACCAGAAGCAGATGGACGAACACGCAGCACGGCAGGCCTACTACAAACGCTGACCCATTTAGACGCAACCAACCGACACGGCGCGATCATGCAAACCCAGAATCTCCAAATTCCTACTCTGAACGCCAACGCAGTGGCGGCGCCCAAGGTGAACCTGAATCTGAACGCCGGCGGCGCCGACAACGCCTTCCAGCGCGCCCTGTCGCGCGAGATGGACCAGCGCCAGGCCAACGCCGGCGGCGCCAGCAACACGCCGAATATCGGCGCCAAGTCGCCTGAGCGCCCTGCCGCCTCGCGCCCGTCCGCGCCCAAGCAGGCCGAGCAAGCCAAACCGGCCCAGCCGCAAAACCAGCAGGCCGACGCCGCCGACAGCAACCAGGCCGTCGCCAGCAACGACACCCAGGCCGCGCCCGCCGCGCCGGCGCCGGCCAAGAGCACCGCCAAGGACAGCAGCGCCAGCGCCGACGAAGGCGCCGATAGCGCCGCCAGCGACGCCCAGGCCGCCGCCCAGGCCGATCCGGTCGCCGACATGCTGGCCCTGGTGGCCGCTTTCAACCAGCCGGCAACGCCAGTGGCCGTGCCGGTCGCCAGCGCAGCCGATACCTCGCCAGCCGGCGCCACCACGACGGTCGCCGCCGGCGCCGCCAGCGCCGCCGACCTGGCCGCCCAAGCCACTGCCGCTGCCGCGACCTCCGCAGCCGCAGCAGGCGCCGTCACCGACGAGGCCAGCGCCGCGGTGGACGCCAACGCGAGCGCCCCCCTGCCCGC
>NZ_BPWK01000034.1:0-12391 GCF_040364205.1 Duganella rhizosphaerae | reverse complement strand
GCCGCCGGTGAGGGTGTCGGCGCCGGTGTCGACCAGCGTGACCTTCCACGGTTCGGCGTGGCGTTCGTGCACTTCCATGCTGTTCTTCTGCAGGTCGAAGGTGACGTCCGAGGTGTGCAGGAAGTAGTTGGCGAAGAATTCCTTGATGACGTAGCCGCGGTAGCCGCAGCAGATGACGAAGTCATTGATGCCGTGCGCCGAGTAGCTCTTCAGGATATGCCACAGGATGGGCTTGCCGCCGACTTCGACCATCGGCTTCGGTTTGACAGTGGTTTCTTCGCTCAGCCTGGTGCCCAAGCCGCCTGCCAATATGACTGCTTTCATGCTGTCTCCGGGATAGTAAAAGGATGGTACGCAGACTGCATTATCAGGCACTGCCGTTGCATTTTAAACGAAAAGCAGAGTGCATTTGGCCTCTTAGATGGGCTTTTGGCACCGCAACGCAACAGCGCACTAGCGCGGAACGGCTTTGATCACGTAGGCCGCGGCCTGGGCGTCTTCCAGCGCCAGGGCCGGGTCGGCGCCGACGCTGGCCGCCAGCTGATGCAGGGCGGCGGTGAGCAGGGGATTTTCCATGCGTTCATGGATGACCGGGGCGCCCTGGACGATCTGGTAGCCGGCCTTCTGGAACAGCTCGAAGATGGTGCCGCGCGTGAACCAGCGCAGGTGAGCGCGGTCGAGTATGCCGTTGTCCTCGTAGCGGAAGTCGCCCAGGCAGAGCTTGGCCTGCACGCTCCAGTGCTGCAGGTTGGGGATCACCGCCACGATGCAGCTGTCGGCCTTCATGACCTTGCGGATGCGGGCCAGCAGCGTTTCCGGATGGACCAGGCGCTCCAGCGCCTTGTCCAGGATCCAGCAGTCAACGCCGGCCTGGTCGCGGAAGAAGTCGTCGCCCAGGTGGTCGACGTCGCGCTGCAGCACCAGGTCGCAGGCGCCCTTGTTCTCGCTGGGCGTCTCGGTGTGCAGCTCGACCGCCGTGTACAGGCAGGCGGGCGCCGCCTCCTTGACGTCGCGCGCCAGGAAGCCGTCGCCGGCGCCGATCTCCAGCACCCGCGCCGGCGCGGCCGGCATCAGCGATTTGATCAGCTGGCGCACGCTGGCCGCCTGCTGGCTGGCGCGTTGCCAGTCTTCCAGGTGGTAGCCGCCGGTGCGCTTGACCGTGCCCTGCCAGTCGTGGCGCAGGTAGTTGCGCGCGCCGGGCTGGGTGTTCAGGAAATCTTCCTTCAACCATGGCAGGTTCTGCACCAGCTGGTCCTGGCCGGCGCGGTGCAGCGCCACCATCGGCTCGGTCATCGGGGCGCCGTGCTTGGTCGGCATCGGCCAGGCCCGCAGCACCTCGATATTGACCAGCATGCAGGCCGGATGCAGGTAGCGCACCGCCCCTTGCTCATAGTCGACGTCGTAGCCGCCCTCGTTGACGTGGTTGACATAGCCGACGCCGTACATGCCCGGCTTCAGCTCGGCCGCCATGGCTTCCAGGAAGCCCGGATGCAGCACGAAGATGTCCGAATCGAGCACCAGCACCGGCCCCTGCAGCTCCAGGTTCTGGAACGCCCAGGCCATGCCGGGACCGTGGTGGATGTTGTAGTCGAAGTGGATGAAGCGCACGTTGTCATGGCGCGCGCAGACCGCTTCGATGGCGCGGTAGTGCTGCTCGCCCGAACCGTCGATGATGGTGACGGGATTGCTGTAATGCGCCCGGAACGAACTGAGTAAATCCTCGATCAATTCTGCGGAATTGTAGGAAACGGAAATGACGGGGATGTGCTTGACGTCCATGGGCTGCATTATCTGGTGGTTCTGAGGATTAACCGCGGTCGTAGACGGCTTGTTCGGCCGGCTCCAGCGGGAACGACGGCGTGCCTTTCATGCGCGCGTGCGGTTTTGGCACCGCGCGTTTTTCAAAGAACACCATGCTGTCGTAGTAGTGCACGGCGAAGCACGAACGGGTGAATTCGTTGGGCTGCAGGGCCGGATCGGGCGAATGCCAGGCGGTCAGCTGGTCCAGCAGCGACTTGGTGTATTCGATGAAGGTGCCCGGCTGGCGGTAGCCGCCGCCGAAGAAGCCCGGCCAGTAGCTGGTGTGGGTGTCTTCGCACAGGTAGACGCCGCCGTCCTTCAGGTGGAACCACAGTTCCTGGAAGGTGGTGATCTGCTGCGTCATGGTGTGGCCGCCGTCGTCGATGATGATGTCGAACTGCGGATGGTTGGCGACGATGCCGCGCAGCGAGTTGCGGTCTTCCTGGTCGCCGACGATGATCTCGATGCGTTCCTCGGCCAGTTCGGCGCAGCGCGGGTTGATGTCGACGCCGGTGATCTTGGCGCCCTCGCCGAAGTAGTGCTTCCACATCTGCAGCGAACCGCCGTGCAGCACGCCGAATTCCAGCATCGTCATGTCCTTGCCGCGGAACTGGTGGAAGTGGCGCTCGTAGATCTCGAAGTAGTGCATCCACTTGTGGATCATGCGGTGGTCATGATTTTCAAAGAAATCGATCAGGGTGCTGCCGTCGTTCTGCGTCATATAGCTCTCCTCTGTTGGGATTCGGTTGGCCGGCGGCTCAACCCTTGGTTAGCAGTATAGTGGTGGCCTGCTGCATCAGGGCGCTGATTTTTTCAATCGGATAGCTGGGCTCGACCTGCTCCCACACCGACGACAGGAACCAGATGCAATTGACCAGCTTGTTGGTCAGCATCTCGCGCACCTGCGTGCGGTTGCGCATGAACTTGCCATGCTGGTGGGCATCGCACAGCAGTTGCAGCCATTCGATGTTGGCCTGGATGCGGATCTTCTCGTTGCGCTGGTCCTGGCCGCCATGCAGGCGGAAGTAGCTCAGCGGTTCCGGCAGGTAGGCGCAGTCGCTGTTGGCCAGCACCGCCAGCCAGGTGGCCACGTCGGACAGCGTGGTGTACTGGCGGCCCAGGAACATGCCGAAATGGTCGGGCAGCTGGCTGCGGCGGAACAGCACGGTGGTCGGTTCGCCCATCAGGTTCTGGCCGTTGCTCAGGATCATGTCGCCCAGCGAGCTGCCGCCCACCGCCGTGGCGATCTCGAACATGCGCTCGGTGCCGTGGATCGGCGCCAGGTAGCGCCCTTCGGCGTCGATCAGCTGGCGGAACGAGGTCACCAGGCCGATGTTGGGCTGGCCCAGCATGCAGGCCATCATGCGCTCGATCTTTTCCGGATGGAACAGGTCGTCGTCCATCAGGTAGTTGACGTACTCGGCGCTGGAGTTGCGGTAGCAGTTGAGGAAGTTGTCCAGCGGGGCCAGGCCCGGCGAGCGCAGGTAGCGGATGTTGGCGTAGCGCGCCATGTAGGGCGCGAAGCGCTCGCGCGTCAGCTCGTCGGTGCTGTTGTCGCTGATGACGATTTCCAGGTTGCCCCAGGTCTGCGCCAGGATGCTTTGCAGCGCCAGTTCGGCGTAGTCGGGACGGTTGTGGGTCGGCATCAGGATCGACACCTTGGGCAGGCGCGTGTCGATCTGCGGCGGACGGGCGCCCTCGAACTGCGGCGCCTGCAGGCCGGCGTTGCCCTTCAGTGCGATCTGGGCGTAGCGCTCCTCCAGGTCGCGCACGAAGCGCTCGCTGTCGAACAGCGGGCAGCTCAGGCGCTGCTCGTGCAGCTGGCGCTTCAGGGCTTCCACCTGCGGGCGGTCGTGCGCCAGCGCCACCGCCAGGTCTTCGTACTCCTGCTGGGTGGTGGTGATCAGCTGCGGCATGTCGACCGCCTGCAGCAGGCTGCCGGCCATGCGCGACGAGAAGGTGCGGCCGGCGCAGGTCAGCACCGGCAGGCCGGCCCACAGCGCGTCGCTGGCGGTGGTGCCGCCGTTGAACGGCGCGGTGTCGAGGAACAGGTCGGCCACCTGGTAGCGCGCCAGGTAGTCGGCCGGCATCACGCGGCCGGCGAACACCAGGCGCTCGGCCGCCACCCCGGCCAGTTCGGCCTGGCGCGTCAGGTTGGTGCGCACCTCGGGGCTGTCGGCCACCATCCACAGCAGGCTGTTGTCGGTGCGCTTGAGGATGTTCATCCAGCTGTCGAACACCTCGGGGTTGAACTTGAAGTTGTTGTTGAAGGCGCAGAACACGAACGCGTCTTCCGGCAGATTGTTGGCCGCGCGCGTCGGTTTCGGGCCGATGACGCGCTGGCGGTCGTTGATCTGGAAGGTGCGCGGCATGTGCAGCGGCTTCTCGGTGAAGAACGGCTCCAGCTCGGGCGGCAGCACGAACGGATCGGCGATCACGTAGTCGATGAAGGGCATGCCGGTCGGGCCGGGCAGGCCGAGCCAGGTGATCTGCACCGGCGCCGGGCGGTAGGCCAGGATGTTGGGCCGCGCGCCCAGCGTCAGGCCGTGCAGGTCGACCAGGATGTCGATCTCGTGCGAGCGGATCAGGCGCGCCGCTTCCTCGTCGCTCATGCCGCCGATGCGGATGTGCTGGTCCATGCCGGCGATCACGCGGGCGCGGATCGGCGAGCCGTCCTCGTGGCTCCAGCAGAAGCCGAACACTTCGACCTTGCTGCGGTCGTGCAGGCCGTACAGCTCGGCCGTCAGGATCGACACCGCGTGCGAGCAGAAGTCCGACGACAGGTAGCCGATGCGCAGGCGCTCGTGGCCGTAGCCCTGCGGCCCGGTCAGCGGCTTGACGCTGGCGTTGACCTTTTCCTCGACATAGCGGCGCGAGGCGGCCAGCTGCTGGGCCGGATCGCCCGAGGCGCTGAGCATGGCCAGCGCCGAGGTGCCGGTCATCAGGTCCTCGACCGGAATGCCGCAGATGCTGGTGTTGTACACCGGCCATTTGCACTGCTTCTGGCGCAGGTGCACCCAGTGCGAGATGACGTTCTTCTGCTTCGGGTCGATCAGCAGGCTGCGCGTGAGCGCGTCCTCGGCGCCCGGGAAATCCTTCTGCAGCTCCAGCAGCCGGCCCAGGTTGTTGAGCGCCTGGATCACGTGCGGCTGGTCGGCCGGCAGTTGCGGATTGCTGTACTCGAGCAGCGCGCGCCAGCTGGCCAGCGCCTCGTCGGGACGGCGCTGGCGTTCCAGCAGCGTGCCCAGGTTCAGGTGGCCTTCGTTGAAGCGCGGATTCTGCGCCAGCGCCATGCGGTAGGCCGCCTCGGCCTCGGACAGCTCGCCGTTATCGCTGAGCATGACGGCCAGGTTGAACTGCACCGCGTACGCCAGCGGCGACTGGGTGTGGGCCAGCCAGGCGCGGTACAGCGCGATGCCCAGCGGGCGCTCGCCGGCGTCGACCAGGTTCTGGCCGGTCTGGAACAGTTCGATGATGGGCAGGCTGCCTTTTTGCGCCAGCGCCGTGGCGGCGCGGCCGGCGTCGATGACGGTTTTCTTAGTTTGCATGGGTTTGGATGTGTGGTGGCGCGGCGAACCAGCGGTAGGCTTTCTCTATCGCCTGTTCGAGTGGGCAGGTTTCGCTGACGCCGAGGCGGCGCACGGTGAAACTGACATCCGGGTACAGGTCGTCGTCCTTCTGCTGGCGGTTGGGCGCGGTGTTCAGCACCACCCGCGGCTTGGGCGAGACTTGCTCGCCGATCAGGCGCACCAGTTCATTGTGGGTGACCGGGGTGGCGCTGCCGAGGTTGTACACCTCGCCGTCCACGCCCTTGGCCAGCGCGGCCAGCGTCCACCAGGCGGCGTCGGCGCCGTACAGGTAGCTGCGGCGCGCACTGCCGTCGCCGTGGATGCGGATCTCGCTGCCGGTCAGCACGTCGCGCAGGAAGTTGTTGATGGCCCACGGGCGGTCCAGCTCCTGGTAGGCGCCGGTCAGCGTGAACGGACGCACCGTCGACACCGGCAGGCGGTACTGGCTGCGGTAGATCGCCGCCGTCATCTCTGCGGCGCGCTTGGCGTCGGCGTAGACGGTGTGCAGCAGGCCGGCCGGCAGCGGGAAGGCGTCGGCCTCCTTCAGCGGGCCGGGACGCTGCGGCGGGCCGGCCACCAGGCAGGAGCTGACGTTGACGAAGCGGCGCAGGCCGTCCAGCTGCGAGGCCGCTTCCAGCGCGTTGTTGATGCCGGACACGGTGGTCTGGAACACCCGCAGCGGATCGGAGGCGTGCACCCGGTTGTTGGGGATGCCGGCCGCGTGGATCACGTAGTTGGTGTTCTTGGCGAACTCGAACGAGGAGCGCACGTCCTGCGAGCGCACGCGGATGTCGAGCCGCGCCGCCAGGTGCGGATATTTCTGCTGCCATTCGGCGATGTTGCGCGCGTACAGGTCGAGCGTGATGCCCAGGTTGTACTGGTCGTTGAGCGCGGCCACCAGTTCGGCGATCCAGGTGCCGAGGAAGCCGGTGCCGCCGGTGACGGCGATGTGCTGGCGCGCCAGCGCGGCGCGCACGTCGGGCTGGGTGGCGCAGGCGGCCAGGGCATCCTGGCGCGTTTCTGCGAAGCGTGGGTCGGCCATGGTTTAACCTTTCAGTGCTGCTGCGTTTTTCTCGGCCAGGTCGCGCGCGACCTCGATGATCAGGCTTTCCTGTCCGGCCACGGCGTTGCGTTTGCCCAGGCCGAAGAAGATGTCGCGCGGATCGACCTGGTAGTCCTCGGCGGCGCGCGCCACCGGCTTGGCGAAGCCGGAGAACACGCCGGCCAGGCCGGAGACGATGGACAGCGGCGAGATCGACGGCGCCACCGGATTGAATTCCTTCTCGGCGATGTCGGCCGCGTCGAGGATCTTGTACAGGTCGATGCCGGTGTCGAAGCCGAGCCGCTCGAACACCGCCACCAGCACTTCGAGCTGGGT
This sequence comes from Duganella rhizosphaerae, assembly GCF_040364205.1. NCBI lineage: Bacteria > Pseudomonadati > Pseudomonadota > Betaproteobacteria > Burkholderiales > Oxalobacteraceae > Duganella > Duganella rhizosphaerae. The sequence continues at coordinate 5,644 of NZ_BPWK01000034.1, read as the reverse complement.
GTTGCCGGCGCCGGCGCCGAAGCCGCGGATGGTGCCGTCGATGATGCTGGCGCCGGCGTTGACGGCGGTCACCGAGTTGATCACCGCCATGCCCAGGTTGTTATGGCCGTGGAAGCCGACCGGGATATTCAGGCCGTTGACCAGGGTGTCGATGCGCTCCTTGACGTCGTCCGGGAAGTAGGCGCCGGCCGAGTCCATGATGACGATCGCCTCGGCGCCGTAGGATTCCATCTTCTTGGCCTCCTCCAGCAGCGTGGCCGGGGTCGCCATGTGGCTCATCATCAGCACGCCCCAGGCTTCCTTGCCGGCCGCGCGCACGTAGTGGATGTGGCGGTCGGTGATGTCGGCCTCGGTGCAGTGGGCGGCGACGCGGAACACGTCCACCCCCAGCTCGATGGCGCGCACCAGGTCTTTCTTGATGGTGCAGAAGCCGGGGATCACGTGGATGCCCAGGCGCGACTGCTTGAGGTGCTGGCGCGACACGGTCAGGATCTCGTCGTCGCTCAGCCGGCACTCGCCGACCAGCATCGAGGAGGCGCCCAGGCCGTTGCCGTGGCCCACTTCGATGATCGGCACGCGCGCCGCCTCGGCCGCCTTGCAGTAGGCGATGAAGGCTTCGCGGCTCAGTTGATGGCGCACGGCGTGGTTGCCGTCGCGCAGGGTCGGATCGCTGATCAGGATTTTCTTAGCCATGCTTGCGCTCCTCTTTGTGCTTGTCGTGCTTGCTGTGTCGGGCCACGGCGATCATTTCCGCCATGGCGATGGCGGCGCAGTTGATGATGTCCAGGTTGCCCGCGTACTGCGGCAGGTAGTCGCCGGCGCCGACCACCTTGATGGTGGTGACCACGCGCCCGCCCTCGATGGTCGGCGGCACCACCAGACCGTAGCCCGGCACGTAGGTCTTGAGCTGGGCCACCATGGCCTCGACCGAGGCGCGGATCGCCGGCAGGTCGGGGTTGGCGATCTTGGCGTAGATGGTGGTCTGCATGTCGATCGGCGGATTGGCCGGGTTCAGGATCAGGATCGCCTTGGCGCGGCGGGCGCCGGAGAAGCGCTGCAGCGCCTCCTCGGTGGTCTCGATGTATTCGTCCAGGTTGGCGCGGGTGGCCGGGCCGGCGCTGCGCGAGGCGATGCTGGAGGCCACCTCGACGTACTCGATGTCCGGATGCACCGCGCCGATGGCGGCGGCGATCGGGATCGACGACTGGCCGCCGCAGGTGATCATGTTGATGTTGCGGGTGCCGGTGTCCAGGCAGGCCTGGGCGTTGATGGCCGGGATGCAGAACTCGCCCAGCTTGGCCGGGGTCATGTCGATCACGGTCTTGCCCAGCTTGTCCAGCGCGGCCCAGTGGCCGATGTGGGCCTGGGCCGAGGTGGCGTCGAACACCACGTCGCAGATCGACGGATCGGCCAGGATGGCCTCGATGCCGCGGTCCGAGATCGGCACGCCCAGCTGGCTGGCGCGCTTCATGCCGGCCGAGTTGAAATTGCGGCCGGCGAACAGGGTGCAGGCCAGGTGCTTGGAGCGCATCACCTTGATCATCAGGTCGGTGCCGATATTGCCCGAGCCGATGATGGCGATGCGAAGTTTTGGGGGCTGGGTCATTGCGGGTCTCCTGATATGGGTTCCGGCTCGGGCCGCGGCCGGCCCAGGATGGCGGCGGCTTCGGTCAGTACGGTGTCGAGCGAGGAAGAGGCGGGCCGGTAGCCGAGCTCGGCCGCCTTGTGGTTGCGCGAATAATAGTGCGGCTTGGCGCCGGTGGCGTTGACGGCCGGCGCCGGGCCGGCCTCGGCGACGCGGTAGCGCAGGCCGAAGTGGCGCTGCATCGCCTGCAGCAGCTCGGCCTTGCCGATCGGGGCGCGGCTGTAGCAGTCCAGCGCCATGTTCTGCGGCGGCGCCTGCAGCACGCATTCGACCAGGCGGTGGAAGTCGGACGGATGCAGGAAGTCGCGCACCATCGGCGCCGGCGAGGTCTGCAGCTCGCTGCCGTCCTGGATGGCGCGCACGATGTCGGTGATGAAAAAGCGCGCGCCCAGGTCCTGCGTGCGGCTGAAGATATTGAACACCCGCAGGTCGACGATGGCGTGCTGCGGCAGCGCGCGGTGGCGGCACTCGGCGTGCAGCTTGGCGGCCGAATAGTATTCCTGCGGCGTCAGCGCGTTGATCGCGATCGAGGCGTGGGTATGCTGGTCGGCCGGTTCCAGGAAGGTGCTGCCGTAGGCCGCGCCGCTCGACAGGAAGATGTAGCGCCGTTGCGGATGCTCGCGCAGGCCGCGCAGCGCCAGCTCGTCGTACTCCAGCGTGAGGTCGAAAATGTCGCCGCCCATGGCCGCCGCGCGCAGCGGATCGCCGACGCCGACGAAGTTGATCACGGCGTCGTGATCGCGCTCGCCATACGCCGCGTAGGGCAGGCTGGCGTGGCGCCCGGCGTAGCCTTCGGCCTCGATCCAGGCCGCCACCCTGGCGGGATCGCGGCTATACAGCAGCAATTCGTGACGGCCCTCGGCCGCCATCGCGCGCGCGAGGTCGGAGGCGATCTGGCTGGTCGCGCCGAGGATGGCGATGCGCAGGGCGGCGCTCATAAGGCCAGCGCCTGCTGCATTTCGCGCGCCAGCACGTCCTCGGGCAGGCGCGGCACCATGTCGTGCATCGGCGTCGACACCATGCGGCCGTCGGGCAGGCGCTTGGAGGAGACCGACGGCAGGATGCGCTGGTCGCGCATGCCGACGATCTCGCAGAACACCGGACCGTCCATCGCCAGCACGGTGGCGATGGTGGCCGCCAGCTCGTCCTCGCGTTCGCAGCGCACGAACGGCAGCTGGTAGCTGTCGGCCAGCGAGCGCATCGAGGGGATGAACACGCCGCTGGTGGCGTCGGCGCCGACCAGCAGGCCGCCGAAGAATTCACGCTGCGTGTTGCGCATCGAGACATAGCCGTCGTTGTTGATGACGAACAGCTTGACGTTGGGGTGGTACATGCGCATCGTCGCCAGCTCGTGCACATTGGTCATCAGCGAACCGTCGCCGGTCAGGCAGATCACCGGGCGCGGCGGCGAGACGAAGGCGGCGCCGTTGGCCGCCGGCAGCGCGTAGCCCATGGCGCCGAGCGAACCGGAAGAGAAGAAGCGCTGTCCCTGTTTCAGGCGCAGCGCCTGGCCGGTGACGTAGAAGGCCGAGCCGGCGTCCGACACCACGCAGGCGTCGTCCGGCAGCGCCTGCGACAGCGCTTCGGCCACGTGGTAGAAGTTCAGGCCGTCGTCGGCGCGCTGGTGCGGCTCCAGCCGCACCGCGTAGCGCGCCTTCCAGCTGGCGCAGCAGGCGCGCCAGGCGTCGCCGCCGTGCGGCTCGGCCTGCGGCAGCAGCGCGGCGCAGAATTCGGCGACGCCGGCGACGATCTTCAGGCCGACGCCCAGTTGCTCGCGCGCCAGCACCGCCGGGTCGAGGTCGACCTGCACCTTCATCGCGTCCGGCGCGAACAGCTGGTTCTCCCAGCCCACGGTCTGTCCGTGCAGGCTGGCGCCGACGCTGATCACCAAGTCGGCCGTCTGCACCGCCAGGTTGCCCGGACGATCGCCCTTCGGCCCGGAATGGCCGACGAACAGCGGATGGTCGTAGTACAGCGTGTCCTTGCCCAGCTGGGTGGTGATCACCGGCACCTGCAGCGCCTCGGCCAGCGCGCGGAACGCCGCCACCGCGTGGCCCGCGCGCACGCCGGCGCCGGCCAGCAACAGCGGGCGGCGCGACTGCCGCAGCAGGGTGCGCAGCTGCGCCAGCGCGGCGGCGTCGACGTCGGCCGGGGCGGCTTCCGGCAGGTAGCCGGCCAGCTGCTCCGGATCGACCAGCGCGCCCTGCACGTCGAGCGGAATGTCGATCAGCACCGGTCCCGGGCGGCCGCTGGCGGCCAGGTACATCGCCTTTTCCAGGTGGTAGCGCACGCTTTGCGGATCGGTCAGCATGTGGCAATACTTGGTCACCGACTGCATGATGGGCACGATGTCGACCTCGAAGGTGCCGAACTGGCGCAGGCCTTCGATGCCCGACAGCGCGATGGTCTGGCTGCTCTTGCTCTGGCCGGTGATGTACAGCGTCGGCGCGCTGTCCTGCCAGGCGCCGACCACGCCGGTCAGGATGTTGGTGGCGCCCGGGCCGGCGGTGGCGAAGCACACGCCGAGCTCGCCGCTCAGGCGCGCGTAGCCGTCCGCCGCCATGGCCGAAGCCTGCTCATGGTGGTTGCACACATAGCGCATGCCTTCGCAGCGGCCGACGGCGTCGACCAGGTGCATCATGCCGCCGCCGTTGAGCATGAAGACGGTGTCGACGCCCGCTTCGCGCAGCCGTTGGACGATGTAGTCTGCGACACGGATTTTCATTGCTTACCCTCTTTCAGTCTGTAGCGTTCTTGGCCTGGCGGAAGGCGTCCACCGCGCCGCCGATGGCCTGGCGGATCACGAAGGTATCGACGCCGTACACCAGGAAATTGGCGCCGGCCGCGAGCGCGGCGGCGATGTCGTCGGCGCTGCGCACCATGACGCCGGCGGCCTTGCCGGCGGCGCGGATGGTGCGCACCGAGTCGGCGACGATGTGCGCGAGGCGCGGGTCGGCGGTGTTGCCGTTGTAGCCCAGCGCCACCGACAGGTCGTACACGCCCATGTAGACGACGTCGAGCTCGGGCAGGGCGCAGATCGCGTCCAGCTCGTCGAGCGAGGCCTGGTTTTCGACGATCACGCAGCTCAGCCCGAAGGTGTTGGCCAGCTTGCCGCCGCTGTTGCTGGACGGGTTGGCATAGCCGCCGGCGCGGGTGAACGGGTTGTAGCCGCGCGTGCCCTGCGGCGCGAACTTGGTCATCCTGACCGCCGCATCGACCTGCGCCGCGCCGGACACCTGGGGCACGACGATGCCGTGCGCGCCCTGGTCCAGCGCCCATTGGACCGCCGAGGCGTTCATGCCCGGCACGCGTACCAGCGGCGCGGCGCCGCCGGCCTCGCAGGCGCGCACGCAGCGTTCCAGCGCCTCGACGCCGTAGATGCCGTGCTCCATGTCCAGGATGACGAAATCGAGGCCGGCCATGGCCATGATTTCAACCACCGTGGACGAGGACACGATGGACCAGATGCCCATCACGGCTTCGCCGGCGGCCAGCTTGGCCTTGATCGGATTGTGCAATTCCATCGTTTAGAAGTTCACGCCGAAGAAGGTTTCCAGCTTGTCGACCGCGAAGTCCAGCATCTCGCGGGTCAGGCCGGGGAACACGCCGATCCAGAAGGTGTCGTTCATCACGCGGTCGGTGTTGGTCAGCTCGCCGGAGACGCGGTAGTTACGGCCGATCATGTAGGGCTGGCGCGTCAGGTTGCCGGCGAACAGCAGGCGGGTGCCGATCTTGTGTTCGTCCAGGTAGGTCAGCAGGTCCACCCGCGATACATTGGCTTCCGGCTTCAAGGTCATCGGGAAGCCGAACCACGACGGGTCCGAATGCTCGGTCGCTTCCGGCAGGATCAGGAACTCGGCGCACGACTGCAGCCGCTCTTTCAGGTAGGCGAAGTTGTCCTTGCGGGCCTGGATGAAGCCGGGCGCGCGGTCGATCTGGGCCAGGCCGCAGGCGGCCTGCATGTCGGTGATCTTCAGGTTGTAGCCCAGGTGGCTGTAG
>NZ_BPWK01000033.1:0-16501 GCF_040364205.1 Duganella rhizosphaerae | reverse complement strand
CGGATAATCCGGATCGAGCGGCACGTAGCAGCCGCCCGCCTTCAGGATGGCCAGCAAGGCCACCACCATGCCCACGCCGCGCTCGGCGCACACCGCCACCCGCGCGTCCGGTGCCACGCCCAGCTGCGCCAGATGGCGCGCCAGCTGGTTGGATCGCTCGTTGAGCTGGCGGTAGCTCAGGCTGTCGCGCTCATCGTTCACGGCCACCGCATCCGGGCTCGCCGCCGCTTGGCGCTCGAACAGCTCATGCAGGCAAAGCTCCGGCTCGCGTGCCACGTCCGTGGCGTTCCATTCCTCAAGCATCAGCCGCAGTTCGTCCTGCGGCAGTACGTTCAGCGCATCGAGCGCCGCCGCCGGCTGCGTTTCCAGCGCCTTCACCAGTTGTTCCAGCGCCGTTTGCATATAGGCGCATACCCGATCGGCAGCCACCGACTGATCGACTTGCACCGACAGTACGAAGTCCTGGCCCAGATCGTCCACGGACAAGGTCAGCGGGTAGTTGGTGCGTTCTTCGCCACCGATGACGTTGACGCCCTCCCAAGCGTCATTGGATTGCTGCTCCGCGTCGCCAGTATGGACCACGCTGTGGCGGTAATTGAGCAACGACGAGAATAGCGGTGTCTGCGCCGCCACGCCGCTGCTGCGCTGGGCCAGTGCCAGCGACGCATGCTCGTGCCGCAGCAACTGCGTCAACAGCGTGTGCGTACCGCGCACGCCATCGGCAGCGCCCCGGCCATCGATGCTGATCCGTACCGGCAGCGTATTGATGAACATGCCCAGCACCCGGTCGGAACCGGCGCCGCCCTGCATGCGTCCGAACAGCACCGTGCCGAACACCACGTCGCGCCGTCCCGACAGGCGTGCCAGCACCTGCGCCCAGGCCAGGTGCATCAGGCTGGCAGAACTGACGCCCTGCGCCCGGGCCTGCGCACGCAACTGTAATGCCAATTTGGCAGGCAACTGCTGTGTCGTCTCCCTGATCCTCGAGCCATCGCCGCGCACGTCCAGCAGGCCGTATGGCAGGGTAGGTTCGTCGATATCGGACAACATTCGCGTGAAGAAGGCTTCATGCTCCGCGCGACTCACGCCCAGGCGCGTCTGGGCGATGAAGTTACGGAACGGCAGCGCCCTTGGCAGCTCGGCCTCGCGGCCCAGCTCGATGGTGCGGATTTCCTCGACCAGGATTTCCAAGGTCGTATGGTCGGTCGCCAGGTGGTGGGTCAACAATTGCAACAGCCAGCGGCGGTTGGCGCGGTCCTCGCACAAGAAGGCGCGCAGCAGCGGCGCCTGGCGCACGTCGATTCGGTAGTGGTGTGGATCGTAACGGCCGCTCAGCTGCGTGGCGATTTCGCCATCCGCCGGCGCGAAGCCGACCTCCTCGACCAGCATGCGCGCCGAGCGCAGCACCACCTGCACCGGTTCGGCCAAGCCGTCCCACAGCACCGCAGTGCGCAGGATGTCGTGGCGATCGATCACCGCTTGCAAGGTCGCCAGGAAGCCGTCCAGCCGCGCGCGGGTGTCGAACTCGATCAGCGTCGGCATGATGTACGCGTCGCCCTCGCTCTGCATCATATGGTGGAACAATATCCCTTCCTGCAGCGGCGCCAGCGGATAGATGTCCTGGATGTTGGCGGCGCCGCCCGGCACCGCCGCGACGATGCCGTCGATTTCCAGCTGGCTCAGCTGCACTAGCGGCAACATGTCCGGAGTGATCGCCACGCAGCCGTCGGCGATGCCGTTGGCCGGCACCGCTACGTCGACCACACCGCCGCCGCCGGCCAGTGCCGCGATGGTCGGGGTGCCGAACAGCGCACGCACGTCGGTCTGCACGCCGGCCTGGCGCATGCGCTCGATCAGCGCCACCGCCAGTAGCGAATGGCCGCCCAGTTCGAAGAAGTTGTCGTGCCGCCCGACCCGCTCCAGTTTCAGCAGCTCGGCCCAGATCGCCGCCAGCGTTGCTTCGGTCGGGCCTTGCGGGGCCTGGTAGCTACGCGCGGCGACGGCGTCCTGGCCGGGGGGGGGCAGGGCGTTGCGGTCGAGCTTGCCGTTCGGGGTCAGCGGCAGCGCGTCCAGTAGCACGTAGGCGGCCGGCAGCATGTAGTCGGCCAGCTGCGCCGCCAGCGCGGCGCGCAGCGCGGCGGGATCGAGCGCGATGGCAGGCTCTGGCGCCTTTCCGGCCTCGGCCACCAGATACGCCACCAGGCGGCGGTCGCCGGGGTTGTCCTCGCGGGCGACGACCACCGCTTCGCGCACGCCGGCGCAGGTGGCCAAGCACGCTTCGATCTCACCCAGCTCGATGCGGAAGCCGCGGATTTTGACCTGGAAATCGTTGCGGCCCAGGTACTCGACGCAGCCGTCCGGCAGCCAGCGCACCAGGTCGCCGGTGCGGTACAGGCGGGCGTTGGCGCGGCCGCTGAACGGGTCGGTGATGAAGCGCTCGGCGCTCAGTTCCGGGCGGTTCAGGTAGCCGCGCGCGACGCCGGCGCCGCCGATGTACAGCTCGCCCGTGACACCGATCGGCACCGGTTGTCGTTGCGCGTCCAGCACGTACAGTTCGGTGTTGGCGATCGGGCGGCCGATATGGGCCGCGAAGCCGGTGCGGCGCTCCATCCGCACCCAGGTGGAATAGGTGGTAGTTTCCGACGGGCCGTACAGGTTGGCCACCTGTTCGACGCCGGTCTCGGCGAACAGCCGTTCCACCAACGTGCGCTTGAGCGGCTCGCCCGCCAGGTTGAGCGAGCGCATGGCGGGCGGCACCCGGCTAGCGTCAAGCAGGGCGCCGATGGCGGACGGCACGGTGTTGATCAGCGTGACGGCCGGCGCCGGCGCCAAGATGTCGCGCACCAAATGGACAGTGGCGCCGCAGGCCAGCGGTGCGAACAGCTCGAACACGTGCAGGTCGAAATTGATCGAGGTGGAAAACAGCGTGTGCGTCAGCTGTTGCGGACTGAAATGCTCCAGTGCCCAGTGGATGAAGTTGACTGCGTTGCCGTGCTCGATCATCACGCCCTTGGGCTGGCCGGTTGAACCGGAGGTGTAGATCACATAGGCCAGGTGGCCGGCCTGCAGGCCGGGCACGCATGGGTTGTGCGTGGGCTGGCCGGCCAGGCTGGTGTCGGTGTCCAGCAGCAGCGGCGCGGGGTGGGCCGTGCCGGCGCCCGGCGGCAGGCGTCCTTGCAGCGCGGCCAGGCTCAGCACCGCCTTGGGCGCGCTGTCATCCAGCATATAGGCCAGCCGCTCGGCTGGATAGGCCGGGTCCAGCGGCACATAGGCGGCGCCGGCCTTGAGCACGCCGAGCACGGCGACCACCATCGCGATGCCGCGTTCGACGCAAATGGCGACACGGTCGTCCGGGCCCACGCCCATGGCAAGGAGGTGGTGCGCCAGTTGGTTGGCGCGCCGGTTCAGCTCGGCGTAGCCGAGGCGCTCACCGTCGCATTCCAGCGCGATGGCGTCGGGCTGGGCTGTGGCCTGGGCTTCGAATAACTGATGCAGCAACTGGTCCCGCGGGTACGCCGCCGCCGTGTCGTTGAAGCCGGCCAGCAGTTGCCGGCGCTGTTGCGGGTCCAGCAGCGGCAGCGCGGCCACGCGCTGGGTGTCGTCGGCCACCATCGCCGCCAGCAGCGTCAGCCAGTAGCCGGCCAGCCGCTCGATGCTGTCGCGCTCGAACAGCGCGGTGGCATATTCCAGATGGCCGCCGAGGGTCTGGCCGTTGTCGCCCAGGTGCAGGGACAGGTCGAACTGGGCGGTAGCATGCGGCAGCTCAACCGGCGCCAGCGTCAGGCCCGGCAGCGAGAGGGCGGCGTTGGCGCCGGTGCTGTTGTTGAGCGATAACATGACCTGGAACAGCGGGCTGTGGCTGCGGCTGCGCGGCGGCTTGACCGCTTCGACCACTTGTTCGAATGGCAGGTCCTGGTGCTCGTAGGCGGCCAGCGTGACGGCCTTGACGGCGGCCAGCAGCCCGGCCACGCTGGGGTTGTCTTGCAGGCGCACCCGCAGCGCCAGCGTGTTGACGAAGCAGCCAATCAGGCCCTCCAGTTCGGCGTGCTGCCGGTTGGCCACCGGCGAGCCGACGACGACGTCGTCCTGCCCGCTCAGGCGTGACAGCAGCGCGGCCCAGCCGGCCAGCAGCGTCATGAACAGCGTGGCGCCGTGGCGCGCGGCCAGCGCGCGCAGGCCGGCCGCCAGCGCCGCTGGGATGGTCAGCGCAATGCCCGCGCCGGCGTGGCTGTGCAGCGCCGGACGCGGCCGGTCGGTCGGCAGTTCCAGCATCGCCGGGGCGCCGTCCAGATGGGCGCGCCACCAGTCGGCCTGGCGTTGCAGCGCCAGGCCGCCAAGGCGCTGGCGTTGCCAGGCGGCGTAGTCGGCGTACTGGATCGGCAGCGGCGGCAGCGGGTCCGGCAAGCCCCGGCTGTAGGCGGCATACAGCGCGCTCACTTCGCGCACTATGATGCCGACCGACCAGCCGTCGGCAATGATGTGGTGTTGGGTCAGCAGCAGCACATGGTCGTCGGTGGCTAGCTGCAGCAGCCGGCCGCGCGCCAGCGGGCCGGCGGCGAGGTCGAAGGGCTGAGCCGCCTCGTCCGCGCCGAGCGCCGCCACAGCCGCCTCCTGTGCGTGGCCGGCCAGCGCGCGCAGGTCGTGCAGGCGCAGCGCGAAGCCGTGGTCGGTGGCGGCGATCGCCTGCACCGGCGCGCCGTCGTGCAGAACAAAGGTGGTGCGCAGACTTTCGTGGCGGGCCGCCAAGCGGTCGAGCGTGGCGCGCAGCGCGGCCAGGTCGAGCGCGCCGCGCAGGCGCAGCGCGGCCGGCAGGTGGTAGGCGGCGCTGGCGGCGGCATCGAGCTGGGCCAGGAACCACAGGCGCTGCTGGGCCCATGACAGGGGCAGCGGCTGCCCGCGGTCGGCCGCCGGCACTGTGACGGCGGCCGCCCCGGTCTGGCCGGCCATGCGTTCGCGTACGCGGCGCTGCAGGATGGCCTGCTTGATTTCTTCCAGAGACTGTTCGCGTTGGTTCATGGTGCATCCTTAGCCAGCATTGCCAGCAGTTCTTCCTTCGACAGGCCATCCAGGCTATCGCGCATGGTGTCCAGGTCCTCGCCCAAATAGGTGGCGTATTGCAGTGACGTTACGGCCGCCGCCATGGCCGCCAGCGACGGTTGTTCAAACACTTGCCGCAGCGCCAGCGTGACGCCGAACCCGTCGCGCACGCGCACCAGCAACTGCGCGGCCATCAGCGAATGCCCACCCAGTTCGAAGAAATGGTCGTCGCGGCCCACTTGCGGCAGCGCCAGCAGTTCCTGCCAGAGCGTCGCCAGCGCCGTTTCGACCTCGCCGCGCGGCGCGCTGTAGGCGCGGGCGGCCAGCGCCTCGGTGTCCGGCGCCGGCAGGGCGTTGCGGTCCAGCTTGCCGTTCGGGCCGAGCGGGAAATTGGCCAGCGCCACAAAGGCGGACGGCACCATGTAGGACGGCAGGTCGGCGCCCAGCTGCGCGCGCAGCGAGGCCGGGTCCGTCGCTACGTCCGGCTGCGCCAGCAGATACGCCACCAGCCGCGGTTCGCCGGGCCGGTCGGTGCGGGCCAGCACCACCGCCGCGCGCACGCCGGCGCAGGCGGCCAGGCGCGTTTCGATCTCGCCCAACTCGATGCGATGGCCGCGCAGCTTGACCTGGCCATCGTTGCGGCCCAGGTATTCGATGCTGCCGTCGGCCAGCCAGCGGCCGAGGTCGCCGCTGCGGTACAGCCGTGCCGCCGGGCCGGCGCCGAACGGATCGGCGACGAAGTGCTGCGCGGTCAGCGCCGGCTGGTTCAGATAGCCGCGCGCGACGCCGGCGCCGCCGATGCACAGTTCGCCGGTCACGCCAAGTGGCACCGGCTGGCCGCGCGCGTCCAGGATGTACACCGGGGTATGCGGAATGGGCCGGCCGATCGGCACCTGCTGGCGTTGGAAGTCCGGCGCGCAGCGGTAGACGGTGGCGCAGATGGTCGACTCGGTCGGGCCGTAGGCGTTGAACAGCCGCACCCGGGACGACCACGCTTGCGCAAGCGCCGGCGGGCAAGCCTCGCCCACCACGATCAGCGTCAGCGGACCGGGATCGGCCGGGGCCAGTAGAGCCTCGACCACCGACGGTGCCAGGATCAGGTGGCTGATGGCGTGTCGGCGCAGCGCTTGGCCCAGCGACGCGGCCGAATACGCGGCTTCCTCGCGCAGGTAGAGGCTGGCGCCGGAGCACAGCGCCATCGCGATTTCCGAGATGCTGGCGTCGAAGCCGAACGAGGCGAACTGCAGCAGCCGGCTGTCGGGCGTGATGTCGAACAGCGGATAGTGGCTGGCGCCGAAGTTGGCCAGGCCCGCGTGCTCGAGCATTACGCCCTTGGGCGCGCCGGTCGAGCCGGAGGTGTAGATGACATAGGCCAGGTGGCGCGGCGTCAAGCCCAGCCGAGCCGGATCGGGATTACGTTCGTTGCCGGGTTCGGCTTGGCCGTCGCGCGGCAGGCCTTGCGGTGCCGCCTGGTCCAGAGGCAGCGCCAGCACGGCCGGGCCCGGCGTCGGCAGGCGTTGACGCTGCGCAGCGTCGGCCAGCAGCGCGACCGGCGCGCTGTCGGCCAGCATGTGGGCGATACGCTGGTCGGGATAGGACGGGTCGATCGGTACGTAGGCGCCGCCGGCCTTGAGGATGGCCAGCATGGCGGTGACCAGCGCCATGCCGTCTTCGGTGCAGACCGCCACGCGCTGGTCCGGCCGCACGCCGTGCGCCAGCAAGCGGTGCGCCAGACGGTTGGCGCGACGGTTCAGCTCGCCGTAGCTGACGGATTCATCGCCCCGCACCAGCGCTGGCGCGTCCGGCCGGGCCGCAGCCCTTGCCTCGAACAACTGGTGCATCAGCGGGCCGGCCGCCGGCGCGGCCATGGCCGTGGCGTTGAAGCCGGCCAGCAACTGCCGGCGCTGAGCAGCGTCGAGCAGCGGCAGGTCGGCCAGCGGCTGTGCCGGCGCGTCCACCATGGCCGTCAGCAGTTGCAGCAGGTAGCCAGCGTAGCGCTCGACGGTGGCGTGGTCGAACAGGTCGGTGGCGTAGTCCAGGCTGCCCGCGATGGTGGCGCCGTCATCGACCAGCGCGAGCGATAGCTCGAAATGGCTGGTGGTGCGCGGCGTGGCGTGCGGCGCCAGCGTCAGCCCTGGCAGCGCCAGCGCGTCGCCGCCGGGGGTGTTGTCGAGCGACAGCATGGTCTGGAAGACCGGACTGTGGCGCATGCTGCGCGGTGGCTGCAGCGCCTCCACCAGTTGCTCGAACGGCAGGTCCTGGTGCTCGTAGGCGGCCAGCGTGTCGCGCTTGACACGCTCGAGCAGCGTGGCGGCGGCGGGCTGGTCGTCCAGCCGCACGCGCAGCGCCAGCGTGTTGACGAAGAAGCCGATCAGGTCCTCCAGCTCGGCGCGCCCGCGATTGGCCACCGGCGTGCCGACCACGATGTCGTCCTGCCCGCTCAGGCGGGACAGCAGCGCGGCCCAGCCGGTCAGCAGGGTCATGAACAGGGTGGCGCCGTGGCGCTGGGCCAGCGCGCGCAGGCCAGCTGCCAGCGGCGCCGGGATGGTCAGCGCCACGCTGGCGCCGGCATGGCTTTGCAGCGCCGGGCGCGGGCGGTCGAGCGGCAGCTCCAGCAGGGCCGGGGCGCCGTCGAGGTGGGCGCGCCAGAACGCGATTTGCGCCTGCAGCACGGCCGCGCCCAGCCAGTGGCGCTGCCAGGCCGCGTAGTCGGCATACTGGATGGCGAGCGGCGGCAGCGGGTCGGCCAGCCCCTGGCGGAAGGCGGTGTAGAGCGCGCTGACCTCGCGCACCAGCACGCCGATCGACCAGGCGTCGGTGACGATGTGGTGCTGGGTCAGCAGCAGCAGGTGGTCGTCGTCGGCCAGGCACAGCAGTTGGCCTCGCAGCAGCGGGCCGGCGGCCAGGTCGAACGGTTGGGCTGCCTCGTCGGCGCCGAGGCGGGCGACGGCGGCGGCCTGCTCGTGGCCGCCGAGCGCGCGCAGGTCGCGCCAGGCCAGCGCGAAGCCGCTGTCGGCCGCGCCGATGCGTTGCACAGGACCGTCGGTGCCGTCGACAAAGCTGGTGCGCAGGCTTTCGTGGCGCGCCACCACTCGGTCCAGCGTGGCCTGCAGCACCGCGCGGTCGAGAGCGCCGCGCAGGCGCAGCGCGGCCGGCATGTGGTAGGCCACGCCGCCGGCCGGATCGAGCCGGGCCAGGAACCACAGCCGTTGCTGGGCCCAAGACAGCGGCAGCGGCTGGCCGCGGTCGGCGCTGCCGATGGCAGTGGCGGTCGAGCGCCCGGCCTGGGCCACGGCAGCCGCCAGGCCGGCCAGCGTCGGCTGCTCGAACAGCGCGCGCAGCGGCAGTTCGACGCCCAGCTGCTGGCGCAGGCGCGACACCAGCCGTACCGCCAGCAGCGAATGGCCACCCAGCTCGAAGAACTGGTCGTGGCGGCCCACGCGCGTCAGGCCCAGCAGCTCCAACCAGAGGCCGGCCAGCGCCACTTCGACGGCGCCGTCGGGCGCCTCGTAGGAGCGGGTGGCGACGGCGCTCTGGTCCGGCGCCGGCAGCGCCCGCCGGTCCAGCTTGCCGTTCGAGGTTAGTGGAAAACTGTCGAGCGTGACGAAGGCCGACGGCAGCATGTACTCGGCCAGCGTCAGCGCCAGCTGCGCGCGCAGCACGGCGGCCGGCGGCGCTGCGCCGGGCTCGGTGGTGAGATAGGCCACCAGGCGTTTGTCGCCGGGGCGGTCCTCGCGCGCCATCACCAGCGCCTCGCGCACTCCCTCGCAGGCAGCCAGCCTGGCCTCGATCTCGCCCAACTCGATGCGGAAGCCGCGGATCTTGACCTGGAAGTCGCTGCGGCCGAGAAACTCAAGCGTGCCGTCGTCCCAGTAGCGCGCGCGGTCGCCGGTACGGTACATGCGGGCGTCGGCGGCGGCCGTGAACGGGTCGCGCGGATAGCGCTCGGCGGTCAGCGCCGGCTGGCCGAAATAGCCTGCGCTCAGGCACTCGCCGGCGATGTACAGGTCGCCCGGCACGCCGAGCGGGCACGGTTGCAGGTGGCGGTCCAGCACGTGGTAGCGGGCGTTCTGGATCGGCCGGCCGTACGGGATGCTGATCCAGGCCGGATCGGGCTCGCCGACCGGATGGAAGTTGGACCAGACGGTTGCCTCGGTGGCTCCGCCCAGGCTGATCACCTTACAGCGCGTGTACGCTTGCCGCAGGCGCGGCGGTAGCTCCAGCGGAATCCAGTCGCCGCTGAAGAAGGCCAGGCGCAGCGTCTGGTTCGGGGGCTGTCCGGCGCGCTCGGTCAGCAGCGGCAGCAACTGGGCAAACACCGCTGGCGCCGAATCCCAGAACGTGATGCCGGCGTCGTCGATCAGGCGCAGCAGCCTGCGCGGATCGGCGATATCGTCGCTGGAGGCGATGTGCACTGTGCCGCCGGCCGCCAGCAGGCCGAAGATATCGTAGACCGACAGGTCGAAGCATAACGAGGTGGTCAGCAGCAGGGTGTCGTCGGGGCCGACCTGGAAGCGGCGGTTGACCCAGTCGAACAGGTTGATTACCGGCCGGTGTTGCACCGCCACGCCCTTGGGCCGGCCGGTCGAGCCGGAAGTGTAGATGATGTAGGCCAGATGGCCGGCATGCAGGCCCAGCACGGCCGGGTCGGGATTGGCGTCGTCGTCGGCGCTGGTCGGTTCGTTGTGTTCGTCCCCGGCGTTCAGCAACAACAGCGGCGGCGCGCAGGCCGGCAGGCTGTCGCGCCGGTGCGCCTCGGTCAGCAGCGCCACCGGCGCGCTGTCGGCAAGCATGTACGCCAGCCGCTCGGCCGGGTAGGCCGGGTCGAGCGGAACGTAGGCGGCGCCGGCCTTGAGGATGGCCAGCAGGCCGGCCACCATCTCCAGTCCGCGTCCGGCGCACAGCGCGACCCGCTGGTCGGGCCGCACGCCCAGCGCCAGCAGGCGCCTCGCCAGCCGGTTGGCGCGCCGATTCAAGTCGCCGTAGGTCACGCGCCGGTCCTCGAACACCAGGGCGGTGGCGTTGGGCCGGGCGGCCGCGTTCGCTTCGAACAGTTGATGAATCAACTGCTCGCGCGGATAGTCGGCGGCGGTGTCGTTGAATCCTTCCAGCAGCCGGCACCGTTCGGCCGGCGGCAGGATGGACAGCGCATGGGCCGGCTGGTCGGCGTGGTCCGCCAGCGCGGCGCTGAGCGCCTCGACCGCCGTCAGCAGATAGCCGGCCATGCGCTGCGCGTCGATGCCGGCGGCACACAGCGTGGTCAGCGCGAAGCCGTCGCCGAAGTCGTCGATCGAGACCGTGACCGGGTAGTTGCTGCGCTCCTCGGCGGCGATGGTGCGGATGCCTTGCCAAGCGCGGCCGGCGTCCTGGTCGGATGCGCCCGGCTGGCTGTGGCGGTAGTTGAGCAGACTGGTAAACAGCGGTTGCGGCGCGGCCACGCCGCTGCAACGCTGCGCCAGCGCCAGCGAGGCTTGTTCATGCACCAGCAGCTCGCCCAGGTCGCGGTAGCTGTCGCGCACCACCTGGGCTATCGGCAGCGCCCCCAGCGAGATGCGGAGCGGCAGGGTGTTGATGAGCATGCCTAACACCTGGCCGGCGCTGTCGGCGCCCTGTAGGCGGCCCGACAGCACGGTGCCGAACACCACGTCGTCGCGGCCGCAGCACTGCGCCAGCACTAGGGCCCAGGCGGTGTGGAACAGCACCGCGGCGGTCACGCCGTGCCGGCGGGCGACGTCGCGCACCTGCCGCGCCAACGCCGCGTCCAGCCGCAACCGGGCCTCGCCGATGCGCTGGCCGTCGTGGCGCACGTCGAGCAGGCCGAACGGCGCGGTCGGTTCGTCGATGTCGGCCAGGCGGCGGCGGAAGTATTCCTCGTGCGCGGCGGCCGGCACCGAACCGGCCTGCGCGATAAAATTACGGTAGGGCAGCGGCGCCGGCAGGCTGTCGCCGCGCCCCTCCAGCAGCGCCTGGATTTCTGCAATGATGAATTCGAGCGTCAGGTGGTCGCTGACCAGGTGGTGGTTGAGCAGCGTCAGCAGCCATTCGCCGGTGTGCGGATCGGCCGCTATGTAGGCGGCGATCAGCGGCGCGCGTTGCAGGTCCAGGCGCAGCCGGCGCGGATCGGTGTGCTGTTGCAGCTGGGCCATGGCGTCGTCCCCGGCGTCCAGTATCAGCGCGTGGACCGGCAGCGGCGCGCGCCGCTGCACCACCTGCACCGGCGTCGACAATCCGTCCCAGCGCATGCTGCTGCGCAGGATGTCGTGGCGGTCGATGACGCGTTGCAGCGCGTCCAGGAAGGCGTCCAGCCGCTGGCGGCCATCGAACGCAAAGCTGGATCTGATGATGTAGGCGTCGCCTTCGCCACCCAGCAGGTGGTGGAACAGGATGCCTTCCTGCAGCGGCGCCAGTGGATAGATGTCCTGGATGTTGGCGGCGCCATCGGGCACGCTGTCGACGATCAGGTCGATCTCGCCCTGGGTCAGCGCGACCAGCGGCAGCAGCGCCGGGGTGATGGCAATGACCGGCTGCGCGGCCGGGTGCAACAGCGCCGCCGGCGCCTGCCGCGCCGCCAGCGCGGCGATTAGCGTCGGCTTGTGCTGGCGCAGCAGGGCGATGGTGTCCTGGTCCAGCGCGCCGGGCGGCGCCTTGATGGTCAACTCGCCGCCGTCGACGCCGAGCGTGACGCGCAGGGATTGCAGGCGGGCATATAGCGGTTGCATAGTCATAAACGGAATTCCTCGACAGGTTCTGCGGTCGGCGCGGTGGCGCCGGGGAAGGTGAGCAGGTTGGGCGGCACCACGAAGGCCGGCGCGGCATCGTCCTGACGCGCGGCGATGACCGCCGCCAGCGCGGCCAGGCTGGCCGACGAAAACACGGTGCCGACGTCGGTGGCTAGGCCTTGCGCGCGCAGACGCTCGATCAGCGTGATGACTAGTAGCGAATGGCCGCCCAGTGCAAAGAAGTTATCGTCGCGGCCGACCAGGGGCAGGCCCAGCAAGTCCTGCCAGATCCCGGCCAGCGCCGTTTCAATGGCGCCGTGCGGCGCCGCGTAGGCCGGCCCGGCCAGCGCGCCCTGGTCGGGCGCGGGCAGGGCCCGGCGGTCCAGCTTGCCGTGCGGGGTCAGCGGCAAGGTGTCCAGCGTGACGAAGGCGGTCGGCAACATATAGTCGGCCAGCGTCGTGGCCAGTCGTGCCCGCAGCGCGGCCGGGTCCGGTGCGGCGCCGTCACGCGCAGTCAGGTAGGCCACCAGACGCCGCTCGCCCGGACTGTCCTCGCGCGCCAGCACCACTGCCTCGCGCACGCCGGGGCAGGCGGTTAGCGCGGTCTCGATCTCGCCGAGCTCGATGCGGAAGCCGCGGATCTTGACCTGGAAGTCATTGCGGCCCAGGTACTCGATGGCGCCGCCGGCCAGATAGCGGCCAAGGTCGCCGGTGCGGTACAGGCGGGTGCCGGGCTGCGTGCTGAATGGATCGGTGACGAAGCGCTCCGCCGTCAGCTCGGGGCGGTTCAGGTAGCCGCGCGCGACGCCGTCGCCGCCGATGTAAAGCTCGCCGGCCACGCCGAGGGGCGCCAGTCGGCCGTGGGTGTCGAGGATGTAGACCTGGGTATTGCCGATCGGCCGCCCGATCGGCAGCGGGCGCGTGGTGGACGTCACCGCGTGGGTGGTGGCGAAGGTGGTGGTCTCGGTCGGGCCGTAACAATGCACCAGGTGGCGCGGCGGACTGTTGCGCAGCACCCGGGCGACCGCGTTGAAGTCGGCCTGCTCGCCGCCGAACAGCAAATAGCGCAGCGTGGGTATGAACGGCGCCAGCGGCTCGGCGTACTGGTTGAACAGGCCGGCGGTCAGGTGCAGCACGGTCACGCCGGCGCCGCCGAGCAGCGCGCGCAGTGCTTGCGCGTCGAGCAGCGTGGCTGGCGGCACAATGAGCAGGCGCGCGCCATGCAGCAGCGCGGCCCAGATCTCCCAGGTCGAGGCATCGAAGGCTGGGTTGGCGCAGTGCGCCACGCAATCGTCGGCGCCGATGTGCACATAGGAGGGATGCATCACCAGCCGCAGCACGTTGCGGTGTTCGACCATCACGCCCTTGGGCTGGCCGGTCGAACCGGAGGTGTAGATGACGTTGGCCAGATGGCGCGCGTGCAGGTCGGGCACGGCCGGCGCTGGCAGCGCGTCGGCCGCCATGGCGGCGGCGTCGAGCACGATCAGCGGCACGGCGGTGGCCGGTAGCTGCGCTTGCAGCCCCGGCTGCAACAGCAACGCGGCCGGAGCGCAGTCGGCCAGCATATAGTCCAGGCGCGCGACCGGGTAGGCCGGGTCGAGCGGCACATAGGCGGCGCCGGCCTTGAGGATGGCCAGCATGCCGAGCACCATCTCTACGCCGCGCTCGGCGCAGATCGCCACGCGGTCGTCGGGCCGCACGCCCAGCGCCAGCAGGCGCCGCGCCAGGCCGTTGGCGCGGCGGTCCAGCTCACCATAACTCAGTTGCCGGCCGGCGCAGTCCAGCGCCACGGCGTCCGGCCGCGCGGTGGCCTGCTGTTCGAACAAGCGGTGCAGCAGCTCCCCGCGCGGATAGTCGACGGCGCTGTCGTTGAAGTCCTCCAGCAGCAGACGCCGTTCGGCGTCGGGCAGCATCGTCAGTGCCTGGGCTGGCTGGCTGGCGTCGGCGGTCAGCGCCGCCAGTAGCGTCTCGACGGCGCGCAGCAGGTAGGCTGCCATGCGCGCCGAATCGATGCCGTCGGCGCATTGCATGGTCAGCGCAAAGCCGGCGCCGAGGTCGTCGATCGAGACCGAGACCGGGTAGTTGGTGCGTTCGATCGCGACGATGGCGCGCATGCCTTCCCAGTCGCGCTGGTGGGCCGCCGCGTCCTGGGCTGCGGCTGCGGCGGCGCGGTTGTGGCGGTAGTTGAGGATGGTGGTGAACAGCGGCTGCGGCGCGGCCACGCCGCTGCAGCGCTGCGCCAGGGCCAGCGAGGCTTGCTCGTGAGCCAGCAGTTCACCCAGGTCGCGGTAGCTCTCGCGCAGCACCTGGCCGATCGGCCGCGTGCCCAGCGAGACGCGCAGCGGCAGCGTGTTGATGAACATGCCGAGCATCTGGCCAGCGCCGTCCGCGCCTTGCAGCCGGCCTGACAGCACGGTGCCGAACACCACGTCATCGCGGCCGCAGCATTGGGCCAGCACCTGGGCCCATGCGGTGTGGAACAGCACCGCCGCGCTCACGCCGTGCCGGCGCGCGCCCTCGCGCACGCGCAGCGCCAGCGTGGCGTCCAGGTCGAGCCGGGTCTCGCCGACGTGGCTGCCGTCATGGCGCACGTCGAGCAGGTCGAACGGCGCAGTCGGCTGGTCGATGTCGGCCAGTCGGCGGCGGAAATATTCCTCGTGCGCGGCGGCCGGCACCGCGCGGGCCCGGGCGATGAAATCGCGGTAGGGCAGCGACGGCGGCAGGTTGCCGGCGCGGCCCTGCAGCAGCGCCAGGATTTCGGCGATGATCAGCCCCAGCGTGGTGTTGTCGCTGACGATATGATGATCGAGCAGCGCCAGCAACCACTCGCCGGAATTCGGATCGGCCGCCACGTAGGCGGCGATCAGCGGCGCGCGGCGCAGGTCCAGGCGCAGCCGGCGCGGGTCGGTGCGTTGCTGCAGTTGCTCGACGGCGTCGCCTTCGGCGTCCAGCGTCAGCGTGTGGATCGGAAGCGGCGCGTGCCGCTGCACCACTTGCACCGGCGTGGAAAGGCCGGTCCAGCGCACGCTGCTGCGCAGGATGTCGTGGCGCTCGATCACGCGTTGCAGCGCGTCGAGGAAGGCGTCGAGTCGCGCGCGGCGGTCAAATACAAACGTCGAGCGCATCAGGTAGGCATCGCCTTCGCCGTCCAGCAGGTGGTGGAACAGGATGCCTTCCTGCAGCGGCGCCAGCGGGTAGATGTCCTGGACGTTGGCGGCGCCGCCTGGCACGCTGTCGACGATCAGGTCGATCTCGTGCTGGCTCAGCGCGACCAGCGGCAGTAGTTCGGGGCGCAGCGCGGTGCAGTCCGCGCCGATCAGGTTGGGCGGCACCGGCGCGGCGCGCGACAGGGCGTCGTCGCCCGTCGTCAGACCCGCCGCCATGGCATGCAGCGTAGGCGCATCGAACACGGCGCGCACTTCGGTGGACAGGCCCCGCCGGCGCAACCGTTCGATCAGCGTGATCACCATCAGCGAGTGGCCGCCCAGCTCGAAGAAGTGGTCGTCGCGGCCGACTTGTTCCAGGCCGAGCAGTTCGGCCCAGATGGCGGCCAGCATGGTTTCGGCCGGGCCTTGCGGGGCCTGGTAGTGGCGCGCGACGACGGCGTCCTGGCCCGGGGCGGGCAGGGCGTTGCGGTCGAGCTTGCCGTTTGGGGTCAGCGGCAATGCGTCCAGCACCACATAGGCGGCCGGCAGCATGTAGTCGGCCAGGTGGCTCGCCAGCGCGGCACGCAGCGTGGCCGGGTCGGCGACCGTGGTGCCGGCCTCGGCCAGCAGGTAGGCCACCAGGCGGCGGTCGCCGGGGCTGTCTTCGCGGGCGATGACGACCGCTTCGCGCACGCCGGCGCAGGCGGCCAGGCGGGCTTCGATTTCACCGAGCTCAATGCGGAAGCCGCGGATCTTGACCTGGAAGTCGTTACGGCCCAGGTATTCGATGCTGCCGTCGGCCAGGTAGCGGCCAAGGTCGCCGGTGCGATAGAGGCGGCCGTCGGCAGCGCCGAACGGGTCGGCGATGAAGCGTTCGGCGCTCAGCTCTGGGCGGTTCAGATAGCCGCGGGCGACACCGGCGCCGCCGATGTACAGCTCGCCGCTCACGCCGATCGGCACTGGCTGGCGGTGGGCGTCGAGGATGTAGGCGCGCAAGTCCGGCAGCGGCTGACCGATCAGGCTGCCTAGTCCGGCGTCGACGTCGGCCGGCGTGATCTCGCGGTAGGTGGCGTGCACGGTGATCTCGGTAATCCCGTACATGTTGACCAGGCGCGTATTGCCGCCGGGGTTGGCGGCGATCCACGGGGCGAGGCTGCGCAATTCCAGCGCCTCGCCGCCGAAGATGATGGTACGCAGGCAATGTGCGTCGGCCTCGTCGGGTCCGGCCGCTGCCTGGGCTGCGATGAGCTGCTTGAAGGCGCTCGGCGTCTGGTTGAGCACGGTGACGCGTTCGCGGCACAGTAGCGCGTAGAACTCGGCCGGAGCGCGGGCGCACAGGGCGCTGACAACCACCAGGCGGCCGCCGTAGGCCAGCGCGCCCCACAGTTCCCAAACGGAGAAGTCGAAGGCTGCCGAGTGGAACAGGGTCCAGACGTCGTCGGCGTTGAAGCCAAACCAGTGGTCGGTGGCGGCTAGCAGGCGCGTCACGTTTGCATGTTCGACCATGACGCCTTTGGGCAGGCCGGTCGAGCCGGAGGTGTAGATGATGTAGGCCAGGTGGCCGGCGTGCAGTCCCAGCGCGGCGGAGTCGGGATTGAC
>NZ_BPWK01000032.1:0-18374 GCF_040364205.1 Duganella rhizosphaerae | reverse complement strand
GCCGAGTACGCGCCACGGGCCGACAAATCCGCCCAAGCCGGCGCCGACCAGCCGCGCGGCGCGGCGCGCGCACGCGCGGCGGCGGCGGCCACCGCGCCGGCCGAATCCGCCGGACTGGACCGCGAACGCCTGCGCCTGTTCGGCTGGATCGCGCTGCTGCTGCTGATCGTCGGCGGCATGGGCTACTACTACTGGCAGGCGATCGCCGCGCCGGGCGCCGGTTCGCGCCTGCCGCCGGTGCCGATGCCGCCGCTCGGCGCCACCGGCGCCAGCCCGGTCAAGGTCGCCGTCGCGCCCGGCGCCGGGGCAGACCCTCTGCTGATGGACGGCGCGCCGATCGCGCCGCCGGCGCCCGCCCGCGCCGGCAGCGAGGAACTGGAGCGCCGCCTGAACGCCACCGAACAGGCATTGGCCGCCTCGCAGCAAATGATGCAGCAAAAGCTGGCGCAACTGAGCGCGCCGCGCCAGGAGCAGCTGGCGCCGATCGCCGCGCCGGACAACAGCGACATCCGCGTGGCCCGCGCCAGCCAGCAGCCGGTGCTGGCGCCGGCGCTGGAGAGCGGCTACCAGGCCCTCAACAGCGGCGACCTGGCGCAGGCCCAGCAGCAATATGAAGCCGCGCTGCGCGACGCCCCGACCAGTCGCGACGCCCTGCTCGGCCTGGCCACCCTGGCCGCCCGCAGGGGCCAGGGTGAGCAAGCGGCCGGCTACTACCTGCGCCTGCTCGAACTCGACCCGAACGACGCCACCGCCGTCGCCGGCCTGGTCGGCGTGCGCCAGGGCGATAGCGCCCAGAGCGAAACGCGGCTGCGCAACATCCTCGGCGCCAACCCGGACGCCGGGCCGGTGCTGTTCGCGCTCGGCAACCTGCAATCGCAGCAAGGCCGCTGGCAGGAAGCGCAGCAATCCTACTTCCGCGCCTACACCGCGATGCCGGACAACGCCGACTACGCCTTCAACCTGGCCGTCGGCCTGGACCGCCTGAACCAGGGCAAGCTGGCCCTGAAGTACTACCAGCGCGCGCTGGCGCTGGCGCAGGACCACGCGGCCGCCTTCGACCGCAACGCGCTGCGCGCGCGCATGCATGAACTGAGCGCGCCCGCGCGTCAACCGTAAGAGATCCATGGCAGAACAAGTCAAACTCCCGCTCGGCAAGCTGCTGATCCAGAAAGGCGTGATCAGCGAAGACCAGCTGCGCATCGCGCTGATCGAGCAAAAACGCAGCAGCGAGCCGCTGGGGAAACTGCTGATCACGCTGGGCTTCGTGACCGAGGCCACGGTGCGCATGGCGCTGTCGGAAAACCTCAACCAGCAGAGCGCCGACCTGACCAGCCTGGTGGTGGACGCGATCGCCCTCAAGCTGATCCCCAAGGACGTCGCCAAGCGCTACCACGTGTTCCCCATCGTCTACGAGCGCGCCACGGACAACCTGATCCTGGCCATGTCGGACACCAGCAACATCGTCGCGTTGGACCAGATCAGCGCCATGCTGGTCAAGGGCATCACCATCAGCCCGCTGCTGGTGAACGAATCCGACATCCAGCGCGCCATCGACCAGTACTACGGCTTCGAGCTGTCGATCGACGGCATCCTGCACGAGATCGAGACCGGCGAAGTCAATTACGCCAGCCTGGGCGGCGCCTCGGACGAGTACAGCCAGCCGGTGGTGCGGCTGATCGACGCCATCCTGGCGGACGCGGTGCAGAACAGCGCCTCCGACCTGCACTTCGAGCCGGAGCAATCGTTCCTGCGCATCCGCTACCGCATCGACGGCATCCTGCGCCAGATCCGCAGCCTGCACAAATCCTACTGGCCGGCGATGGCGGTGCGCCTGAAGGTGATGAGCGGCATGAACATCGCCGAGACCCGCGCGCCGCAGGACGGCCGCATCTCGATCAAGTTTTCCGGCCGCCAGATCGATTTCCGCGCCTCGGCGCAGGCGACCACCCACGGCGAGAACTTCGTGCTGCGGGTGCTGGACCGGCAGAAAGGCATCGTGCCGCTGGACGGCCTGGGCCTGGAAGAAAACGAACTGAACCTGCTGAAGCTGATGATCGCCCGTCCCGACGGCGTGATCCTGGTGACCGGCCCGACCGGCTCAGGCAAGACCACCACGCTGTATTCCATCCTCAACCACATCAACACCGAGAGCGTCAACATCATGACGCTGGAGGACCCGGTCGAGTATCCGATGAACATGATACGCCAGACCGCCGTCAACGAAGCGGCCAAGATGGGCTTTGCCGACGGCATCCGCTCGATGATGCGGCAGGATCCGGACATCATCCTGGTGGGCGAGATCCGCGACCGCGAGACCGCCGAAATGGCGTTCTCGGCGGCGATGACCGGCCACCAGGTGTATTCGACCCTGCACACCAACTCGGCGATCGGCTCGATCTCGCGCCTGCTCGACATCGGCGTGGTGGCCGACATCATGGCCGGCAACATCATCGGCATCATCGCCCAGCGCCTGGTGCGCCGGCTGTGCCCGCACTGCCGCGAAGCCTACCCGGCCGAGGAGCTGGAGCGCCGCCTGCTGGGCCTGCGAGTAGACCAGGGCGAGGACGCCGCGCCCACCACCTTGTACCGCGCGGTCGGCTGCGAGCGCTGCGGCCACCAGGGCTACAAGGGCCGGCTGGCGATCATGGAACTGCTGAAGATGACGCCGCAGCTCGACGAGATGGTGGCGCGACGCGCCTCCTCGCGCGAGCTGAAGAACGCCACCGCCGCGGCCGGCGTGCGCTCGCTGGTGGACGACGGCCTGCGCCGCGTGCTCGAAGGCGTGACCACGCTGGAGGAAATCGCGCGCGTGGTCGATCTGACGGACAGGTTGAGCTGATGCCCCAATACCTCTACCGCGCCATGGACCCCGGCGGCCAGCTGACGCTGGGCAATATGGACGCGCTCAACGAGCCCGACCTGGAGCTGCGCCTGCACCGCATGGAGCTGGACCTGATCGACTGCCAGGTGTCGCGCCAGAAGCTGGCCGCCATCGGCCGGCGCGACATCACCCGCAAGGACTTGATCAACTTCTGCTTCCAGATGGAGCAACTGACCGGCGCCGGCGTGCCCATCCTCGACGGCCTGAACGACCTGCGCGACAGCATGGACCATCCGCGCTTCCGCGAAATCATCACCGACCTGATCGAGAACATCGAGGGCGGTTTGCAGCTGTCGGCCGCGCTGGACGCCTACCCCGACGTGTTCGACAAGACCTTCACCAGCCTGATCACGGCCGGCGAACGCACCGGCAAGATCTCCGAAGTGTTCCTGAATTTGTCGGACAGCCTGAAGTGGCAGGACGAGCTGGCCTCGCAATCGCGCAAGATCATCATGAAGCCGCTGTTCGTCGGCGTCGTCATCCTCGGCGTGGTGGCCTTCCTGATGATCTACCTGGTGCCGCAGCTGACCGCCTTCATCAAGAACATGGGCAACGAGCTGCCGTTCCACACCAAGGCGCTGATCTTCGTCTCCGACATCTTCATCCACTACTGGTACGTGCTGCTGGCGCTGCCGGTGGCCGGTTTCTTCGGCGGGCGCGCCTGGCTGGCGCGCAGCGAGCAGGCGCGCTACCGCTTCGACGCCTTCAAGCTGCGCATCTGGATGATCGGCCCGGTGCAGCACAAGATCATCCTGGCCCGCTTCGCCACCTTCTTCGCGCTGATGTACGGCGCCGGCATCACCATCCTCGAATGCATCCGCCTGTCCGAGGGCATCGTCGGCAACCGCATGGTGGCGGCCGGCCTGCGCCGCGCGGCCCAGCTCATCTCCGACGGCCAGAGCGTGACCGAGGCGTTCCAGAACACCGGCATCTTCCCGCCGCTGGTGATCCGCATGCTCAAGGTGGGCGAGGCCACCGGCGCGCTCGACGGCGCGCTGCGCAACGTCAGCTACTTCTACAACCGCGAAGTCAAGGAGATGATCGAGAAGGTGCAGGCGATGATAGAGCCGGCCATGACCGTGGTGCTGGGACTGCTGCTGGGCTGGATCATGCTGTCCGTGCTGGGGCCGATTTACGACACCATCTCCAAGATCCGACCCTGAGGCCGCCGTGTTGCATAGCCATTTACTCTACCTCAGCAGCGAACATGTGTGGGCCTACCCGTGGCACCAGGGGCGGCTCGGCGACGCCGTGCGCTTCGGCAACGACCGCGCCGGCGTCGACGCCTTCATGGACTACCTGGACGCCCAGCCCTACGGCCCGGTCTACCTGATGGTCGACCTGATCGAGGAAGACTTCCAGCGCATCACCTTGCCGCACGTGACGGGCCGCTCCGGCCGCCGCCTGCTGGCGCGCCGCCTGCTGCAGCAATACCGCGAAACGCCCTACCGCTACGTGCGCGTGCAGGGCCGGGAAGCGGGCGGGCGCCAGGACGATGTCGCCCTGCTCAGCGCGCTGACCAACCCGGCGCTGGTGCAGCCCTGGATCGCCGCGCTGGAACTGCTGCGCACGCCGTTGGCGGGCCTGTACTCGACCACGCTGATGAGTTCCTCGCTGGTGCGCAAGCTGGGCCTGGCGGACCAGCGCCTGCTGCTGGTGACGCAGCAATCGGCCGGCCTGCGCCAGAGCTACTTCCTCGACGGCCAGCTGAAGTTCTCGCGCCTGACCTTGGCGGTGGACCGCGACGGCGCCCCGGTCGACGTCGCCCGCGAGACCGCCAAGACCCAGCAGTTCCTCACCAGCACCCGCCTGATCGGCCGCGGCGAAGTGCTGCACACGGTGATCGTGGCGCCGGAAAGCACGCTGGACCGGCTCGAACCGCAATGCCAGGACGGCCCGGAAACCGCCTACCATTTCATCGACATGGACAGCGCGGCCCAGCGCACCGGCCTGGCGCAGACGCCGGCGCTGGCCGCCGAATTGGCCGATTCGTTGTTGCTGACCTTGCTGGGCCGCGAACGCCCGGCCAGCCAGTATTCGCTGGGCGAGGCGCGCCGCTACTTCCAGCTGTGGCGCGCGCGGCTGGCCCTGTTCGGCGCCAGCGCGCTGCTGGCGGCCGCCACGCTGGCCTGGCTGGGCGTCAACGTCTGGCGCTACGTCGACGCCACCTCGGCCACCGCCGCCATGTATGCGGAAGGCAAACAGTACGACCAGCGCTACCGCGCCGCGCTGTCGAGCATGACGCCGGCCATCGACAAGACCGCCAACATGCGGGCCGCCGTCACCGTGGCACAGCTGCTGGTGCGCCAGGGGCCGCAGCCGCTGCCCATGATGGCGCAGCTGAGCACGGCGCTCGACAAGGTGCCGCAAATCCGCCTGCTGCAGCTGGACTGGAAGACCGCGCCGCCGGCCGCGCCGGCCGAGCCGGTCGCCACCGGCTTCATGGCCAGCACTTCGGGCACGGTGATGGAACCGATCTCGTCGGGGATGCTGGGCCTACCGGCCCAGGCGCCGCAGACGCTGCGGCTGGAGGCGGAGATCATGGTGCCGCCGGATAATTACCGCGAAGTGGTCAACAGCATGGACGCCTTCACCCAGGAACTGGCGCGCCAGCCGCGCATGACGGTGGAGATCGTGCAGCAACCGGTCGACACCCGCTCCAACGTCAAACTCAGCGGCAAGGCCGGCGCCGGCGCCACCGGCGGCGTCGAAACCAAGGCCCGCTTCATCCTCAACCTGGTATGGCAGCCATGAGCGCGACTCCCGCCCCCTTCAGCAAAAAGCCGGCACGCGCCGCCAAGCCGCTGCCGTACTGGCTGCGCGAGTTCGCGCTGATCCGGCTGGCCGTGGTGATGGCGGCCGGCGCGCTGAGCATCGGCGTCGCCACCGTGGCCGCCAGCAGCTGGTACGTCAGCCGGGCCGAAGAGCAGCGCGCGCAGGCGCAGCAGACGCGCGACGCCGCGCGCCGGCGCTACGCCCAGGTCGAAACGGAGAAGCGCGAGATCCGCGCCTTCCAGCCGCAGTTCGTGCTGCTGCGCAGCCGCGGCCTGATCGGCGATGAAAACCGCCTCGACTGGGTCGAGCAGATCCGCCAGATCCAAGAGCGCCGCAAGCTGCCGCCGCTGAGCTACGAGATCGAGCCGCAGCAGGCCGTCAGGCTGGACGCGCCGCTGCCGCTGGGCGACTATGCGCTGCGCGGCAGCCGCATGAACCTGCGCATGGAGCTGCTGCATGAAGGCGACCTGTTCAACTTCCTCGACGACCTGCGCCAGCGCAGCTATTACGCGGTGCAGGAATGCACGCTCAAGCGCATCGGCAGCGTGCAAAACCTGCCGAACACGCCCAGCATGGGCGCCGAATGCAAGCTCAACTGGCTGACCCTGGCGCCGGCCGCCGCGTTCAAGAAAGGCGCTGGATGACCATGGCTCAACGACACCGACGCGCACCGCACCTTGCCCTGCTGGCCCTGCTGGCCGGGGCCGCCCTGCCGGCTTCGGCCCAGCAGCCGGCGCTGGGCCGCCTGTTCGCCTCGCCGGCCGAACGCAGCGCGCTCGATCGCCAGCGCGACGCCGGCCCGGCCGCCGCGCCGGCCATGCCGGGCGCCGCGCCGCTGCCGGGCATGGCGGACGCCGCCGCCCAAGCCCAGGCCCAGGCCCAGGCCGCAGCCCAGGCACAGATGGCGGCCGGCATGCCGCCGCCCATGGCGGCACAGCCGACGGCGCCCGCCGCCGGCGCGCCGCCCTCGTCCAGCGTCCAGCTGAGCGGCGTGCTGCGCGGCAGCAGCGGCCGCACCACGGTCTGGCTCAACCAGGTGCCGCAGTCCGACGGCGCCAAGGCCGGGCCGGGATCGGCGGTGTCGCTGCGCCTGTCGTCCGGCCGCCAGCTGATCCTGAAACCCGGCCAGAGCTTCGATCCCGCCAATGGCAGCGTGCAAGAAATTGGCCATTAGCCGCCGGCGCCAGCGCGGCGCGGCGCTGCTGCTGCTGCTGGCCATGACCAGCGTCGGCGCAGCGACCTTGCTGGTGAGCGCGCTCAACCACGACAACCGGCAGCTGCGCCGCAACCAGCTGACGCTGGCGCGCATGGCGCAGGCGCGCGACGCCCTGATCGGCTTCGCCGCAGCCAACGGCCGCCTGCCACGTCCGGCCACCTCGGCCACCGACGGCCACGAGGCGCTGGCGCCCTGCGCCACCGAGCAGGACTGCACCGGCTTCCTGCCCTGGGTGACGCTGGGCGTCGACGGCGCCGACGCCTGGGGCAAGCTGCTGCGCTACAGCGTCACCCCGGTCTACTCGCAGGCGCCGGTGCTGCGCATTTCCTCGGTGGCCACCAAGACCGTGCAGGACCGCGGCAGCGACGGCGAGTTGCTGTACCGCGCAGGCCAGGCCGGCTGCGACCTGGGCGCCCCGTGCGCGCCGGCGGTGCTGCTGTCGCACGGCCGCAACAATTTCGGCGTGTCGATGCTGGGCGTGGCGCAGGCCAACACCGACGCCGGCAACCTCGACGAACAACAGAACGCCAGCGCCAGCGTCCACTTCATCAGCCGCGCCGCCAGCACCGACGCCAACGGCCCCGGCGGCGCCTTCGACGACCTGGTGATGAGCGTGCCGCTGGCCCCCCTTTACAAACAAATGGCGGCGGCCCACCGCCTGCCTTGACGCCATGACGAAACACAGACAATCCGGCTTCACGCTGGTCGAAATCGCGATCGTGCTGATCATCGTCGGCCTGATGGTCGGCGGCCTGCTGGCGCCGCTCGGCATGCAGCTGGAGCAGCGCAAGATCTCGGAAACCCAGAAGGCGATGGAGGATGCGCGCGAGGCGCTGGTCGGCTACGCGCTGCGCAACGGCTACCTGCCCTGCCCGGCCATCTCGGCCAGCAACGGCCTGGAGGCGCGCAACGGCAGCCGCTGCGCCGGCGAGCGCCGCAGCGGCTACCTGCCGTGGGCGACGCTGGGCTTGGGCAAGCTCGACAGCTGGAACCATTTGTTCCGCTACAGCGTCACGCCGGCCTTCAGCGACAGCGGCGCGCTGTTCAACCTGAGCACGCCGCGCGACATCACCGTCGCCACCCGCGACGGCAGCGGCCAGCTGGTGGCGGCCACCGCCGTCAACGACATCCCGGCGGTAATCATCTCGCACGGCAAGAACGGCTATGGCGGCAGCAACGAACTCGGCGGCCTGATCGCCAACGCCGCCACCAGCAACACCGACGAGCAGCTCAACGCCGGTTCGGACACCCAGTTCGTCAGCCGCTACGCCAGCGACACCGCCACCGCGCCGGGCGGCGCCTACGACGACATCGTGGTCTGGCTGTCGCCCAACATCCTGTTCAACCGCATGGTCGCGGTGCAGAAGATCCAATGACGGCCGCGCCGCCGCTGCCGTTGCCACACGCTGCGCTGGTGATCGCCCGCTACACGCTGCTGGAGGCGCTGCGCAACCGCCTGCTGTGGCTGCTGCTGCTGGTGCTGGCGGCGGCGGTGTGCGCCGGCGGCTTCCTCGGCCAGCTGGCCCTGACCGAAAGCCGCCAGCTGCAGGCGGCCTTGCTGGCGGCCGTGCTGCGGCTGGCCGCGGTGTTCCTGATCGCCACCTTCGTCATCAGCAGCATGGCGCGCGAGGCGGCCGACAAAGGCGGCGAACTGCTGCTGGCGCTGGCGCTGCCGCGCGCGGTCTACCTGCTGGGCAAGCTGGCCGGCTTCGCCGCGCTGGCGTTGCTGCCGGCGCTGCTGTTCGGCGCGGTGGCGCTGGCCTTCGCGCCGCTCGACCAGGCGGCGCTGTGGGCGCTGTCGCTGCTGGGCGAGCTGTGGATCGTGGCCGCCTTCAGTTTGCTGTGCTCGCTGACCCTGAACCAGACGCTGCCGGCGCTGAGCGCCGCCGGCGCCTTCTACCTGCTGGCGCGCGTGGTCGGCACCCTGCAGCTGCTGGGCCACGCCGGCGCCGCCCAGGCCGACGCCGGCCAGCGCTGGCTGACGCGCGGCATCGACGCGCTGGCGCTGCTGCTGCCCCACCTGGACGCCTACACCCGCACCGAGTGGCTGCTGTACCACAGCGGCACCCTGGCCGACCTGGCCGCGCTGGCCATGCAGACCGCGCTGACGGTCGGCCTGCTGACGGCCGCCGCGCTGTTCGACCTGTACCGGAAGAACCTGTGAACACGCCGTCCCGCCCGCTGTCGTCGGTGCCGCCGGCCGTGCGCTGGCTGCTGGCGGCGGCGCTGGCCTTGCAGCTGGGCTGGCAGGCCAGCCGGCCGCCGCCGCGCGCGCGCGCCGAGGCGCTGCCGCCGGCGCCGGCGCCGGCCGCGCTGCAACTGGCCAGCCTGGGCGATCCGCTGGCGCTGTCGCGGCTGTTGATGCTGTATGTGCAGGGCTTTGACGAGCAGGCCGGCGTGACCATCGCCTGGCGCGACATGGACTACGGCCGCATCCGGCAATGGCTGGAACGCGTGCTGGAGCTCGATCCGCGCAGCCAGTATCCGCTGCTGGCGGCCAGCGAGGTGTACGGCGCGGTCGGCGATCCGGCGCGGGTGCGGCTGATGCTGGACCTGGTCTACGCCCGCTTCGATGAAGACCCGAACCGGCGCTGGCCGTGGCTGGCGCACGCGGCCGTGGTGGCGCGCCACCGGCTGCACGACCTGCCGCTGGCGCGCCGCTACGCGCAGGCGATCCGGCTGCGCGCCACCGGCCCGCAAGTGCCGGCCTGGGCGCGCGAGCTGGAGCTGTTCGTGCTGGAGGACATGAACCAGGCCGAGGCGGCGCGGGCGCTGATCGGCGCGCTGCTGGCCAGCGGCCAGATCACCGACCCCAACGAGCTGCGCTTCCTCGAACAGCGCCTGCAAAACATGGCGCCGCCGGCCCGGCCGTCGCGCTAGGCGGCCGGACAGTTTCCGTCTATCATGACGTTTCACCGACACCCGTTACGAAAGGATGCCCCATGCAGCGAGCCCAACGCGGCTTTACCCTGGTTGAGATTGCGATTGTTCTGGTCATCATCGGCCTGCTGCTGGGCGGCGTGCTGAAAGGACAGGGACTGATCGACAGCGCCAAGGTCAAGAACATCATCCAGCAATCGAACGCGCTGTCGGCGGCGGTCAACTCCTACCAGGACAAGTTCCACGCGCTGCCGGGCGACGATCCGCAGGCGACCGTCCACGCGCCCGGCGCCACCGGCAACGGCAACGGCGACGGCCAGATCGCCGAATACCAGCTGGCGCCGCAGCACCTGGCGCTGGCGGGCTTCATCACCGGCTCGTTCAACGGCACCACCGACTTCATGACCAGCGCGCAGGGCGGCGCGGTCTACATCTACAACGACGTGGTGGGCGGCCGCGGCGGCAACGGCGTGCGGCTCGACAACCTGCCCGACTCGTTCGCCGAGCAGGTCGACAGCAAGCTCGACGACGGCAAATACAACAGCGGTTCGGTGCGCGCCACCGCCGCCTACACCAACAACGGCACGGTCATCCAGCGCACCGCCCTGTTCTTCTGATGCGGCGGCTGTCCGGACTGCAGCTGCTCAACCTGCTGCTGGCGGCCGCCTGCCTGGTGCTGTGCGCCGGTTATTTCGCCTCGGGCCGGGCGCAGGATGGCTTCTGGAGCGTGGGGACCACGCTGGCCTTTGCCGTCCTGCTGCTGTTTAACGCCTTCTGGAAGCGCAAGGAAATCAAGCCGGCCTACTTCTGCTTGCTGCTCGCCGCCGGCCTGCTGCAAGTGTATGTCTTCATCCTGAAAGTCAGCGCCTGAAATCACGCAATGCCGGCAACCCGTTGCCGCAGGCGGTCGAAGGCTGCCCGGCGTCCTGCAAGCGCTGCTTGAAATAGGCCAGCCGCTGGGCCTCGCCGGAATCCGGCCTGTCCGCGTGAAATTGTTGCGCGAAGTACAGCGCCTGATTGGCATTGGCGACGCCAAAACTGCCGTCATCATAGTGCGAGGCGAGGAACAAATAAGCCTCACCCAGCCCGGCATGTGCGGCACGCAGCGCGTTGCGCTCTATAGTCGCGAGCTCATCGTTGTCTTGCCCGGATTGCCCCTCAACGCCATCGGCCAGCCGGGCCTGGCGAACCACGAGCCCATTCGCTGCGTACAATAATTGGGCTTCGGCGGAGTTCGACAGCGCCGGGTCCAGGCTGGTCAGCGGGCTGTTTCTGAGTTGCGGCGGAAGCTTGCGGCAGGTTTGCCTTGGCGGCAAATCCACATCGTCCGGCACCAGTCCGAGAAAGTCGAATCGGCCTCTAAAGCGCGAACAATTCGCCGCCAGATACAGCATGGCGATGGCAGCGGCGGATTGGCCCTGCCCGGCTTTCGCCAGCACCGACGCCGGATCGTCCAGCCCCGCAGACAATTCCAATTGCACTTGACTGGCCAGTCGGCCGATCGAAAATTGACGAGCCGCGCCTGCTTCGATCGCATCGGAATGGCAGGGCGCCTTGCTAATAGCTGCAGCCGAACTGGCCAAGGCCGGCGCCGGCTGTATTGAATCGACGGTTGGGGCAGCCGTGACCAGCGTCGCGGAAGGCGGCGCAGTGAGGAAAAAAACCGCCATGGCGACGATGACGCCTAGCGTCCCAGATACAATTTTCTTCATTAAAATGAACTATAAATCTATTTGCGCCAAACCATTCTTCAGAGCCGCCTTGGCCGAGCTATCCCGCCATCCCTTCATCACGTGCTTGACCGCGCCCGCTTTGATGAAATAGAAGGTGGGCGTCTCACGCATGTCCAGCATCGTCCAGCCACGCCAATGATAGGCCAGCGACATGGGCAGCGATGGATACGTTCGATTCCATTCGACAAAATCATCGATGTCAAAGTCCATTTGATGGGGAGCCAACAACTGCAATGCCCCGTTCAAACGCCGCACCAACACCGGATCTTCCCTGATGGCGGCAAAGGCGTCCCGCGAAAAATGGCATCCAGGATTGGTGACCATCAATACCGTCGGTTTTTCCGGCAAAGGACAGGCCGTCGCAAACAGCTCGCCGCGTCCGCTAGCCAGACGCATCACCGTAGGCGTGCCGGCGCCGGCGCCGGCAGACATGCGGATCTCCGGCGCCGCCTTCACGCGGCCGGGAAATTGCCCGGCCAGTTGCTTGGCGAGATCCATGCTCCGGCAGTAGTAGCAAGCCTTGTAAGTGCGTTGCAACTGGAGCTGCGTAGCCTGCTTACGCTGGTCCAACAGGCCGAAGACTTTGACCAGGTGGAGCAAAACCTGTTGATCGGCCGTATAAAAAATGATGGCGTAGAGTTCGTCAAAGGCCTTTGCCACCTCGCGCATCGGCAAGCTCTGCAGATGCGCTATGGAATTCTCCGCCCGCAGCTTTTCCCGGTAGTACGCCAGGTAGAGCAAGACGGCGTCGGCTTGCGGCAAGTGCAGGGACCAGACATATTCCTCGAACACTTGCGGCGCAAGGTCCAACGCAGCGGGCGCAGCGGCACCGGCCGGGGACGCGGCCGCCATCCAGGCGCCCATGCCCGCCGCCAGCCGCAAAGCGCGACGGCGCGACACGGCTTGTGGTCTGAGCAGATTCAAAGCTCAGCATCCCTTGCGACAGATACTGAAGTTTTTCACTTCACATGTGGCGTGCGCGGTGCACGCGTATCCCGCGACGTCCTTATCCGTGGTGTCAGCCGGATCCGGCGTCGGCGGCGGCGGGGGCGGCTCGGTCGTGTCGCCGCCGTCATCCCAGCCACTACCGCCAGGATCGTCGCCGGAGTAGCCGCCCCCATCTTCGTCGCATTCGCTGCTGCCGCAGCGATCTGAGCCTCTCGCGGCAATCAATTTCCGGTCTTTGACGGAGACCAAGCGTGCCGGCTGCATCAGCGCGATCGTGTTGCGCGCGCCAAACAAGGCCAGCAGCTTATCGATCTGGGTTGGTGTCAGTTCCGCTTGCAGGTCGCGATATGAAAAACCGGTCAGGCCGTTCTGGTTGAAGGTCAGGCTCTCGATAAAGGCGCGGCGGCCCGCCGGCGTCAGCGGGGAAAAAGCCGACTGATATTCGGGCGTGACCGCCAGATAGCGGTCGAGGTCATGGCTGGACTTGATCGGCGCCAGCAAACGATCCAGCTTGGAGGCCGTGCGTACCGATTTCGCCGCCGACATGGCCGGCGTCGAGACTCCACCCAGCACAGCCCCCGCCACCAGGAAACACATCAAGGATTTTTTGAACACCAGCACCTCCAAGTTAATTTAATAAGTAGTAATTGTATCAATGTTTTAATAAATCAATACTCTACAATTGTCACAAACCAAGATTTTCAGCTGCTGAAAAAATAAAAAGCACGCACG
The DNA here is from genome assembly GCF_040364205.1 of Duganella rhizosphaerae. Classification (NCBI taxonomy): domain Bacteria; kingdom Pseudomonadati; phylum Pseudomonadota; class Betaproteobacteria; order Burkholderiales; family Oxalobacteraceae; genus Duganella; species Duganella rhizosphaerae. The sequence continues at coordinate 5,209 of NZ_BPWK01000032.1, read as the reverse complement.
TACTATTATTGGACTAGAATAGCCGATACATACAACAGCGGGAGACAGCATGTTCGAAGAATTCATCGGCACCAAGGCGGTGTCGGCGCGCCACCAGTTCGACGTGGCGGCGCTGGACGCCTACCTGCGCCAGCACGTGACCGGCTACCCGGACGGCGCGCTGAGCGTGGAGCAGTTCAAGGGCGGCCAGTCCAACCCCACCTACAAGCTCAGCATCGGAGGCCAGCACTATGTGTTGCGCACCAAGCCGGCGCCGGCCGCCAAGCTGCTGCCGTCGGCGCACGCGATCGAGCGCGAGTACCGCGTGATGGATGCGCTCAGCCGCCACGGCTTCCCGGCCGCCCGCCAGTACGCGCTGTGCACCGACGAGGCGGTGATCGGGCGCGCCTTCTACGTGATGGAATTCGTCGAAGGCCGGGTGCTGTGGGACCAGGCCCTGCCCGGCATGACGCCTTCCGAACGGGCCGCCATCTACGACGAACTCAACCGCGTGATCGCCCAGTTGCACACGGTCGACTACGCGGCCATCGGCCTGGCCGACTTCGGCAAGCCGGGCAACTACTTCGGCCGCCAGATCGAGCGCTGGAGCAAGCAATACCTGGCCTCGCAGACCGAGACCATCGAGGCGATGGACCAGCTGATCGCCTGGCTGCCCGGCAACATCCCGCCCGGCGAAGACACTTCGATCGTGCACGGCGACTTCCGCCTCGACAACATGCTGTTCCACCCGACCGAGCCGCGCATCCTGGCGGTGCTGGACTGGGAGCTGTCGACGCTGGGCCACCCGTTCGCCGACTTTTCCTACCACTGCATGAGCTGGCACATCGAGCCCGGCCAGTTCCGCGGCATCGCCGGGCTGGACCTGGCGGCGCTGGGCATCCCCTCGCAGCAGGACTACATCGCCCGCTACGCCGCGCGTACCGGCAAGACCATCCGGCTGGAGGACTTCAATTTCTACCTGGCCTTCAATATGTTCCGCCTGGCCAGCATCATGCAGGGCATCATGAAACGCTATGTCGACGGCACGGCAGCCAGCGCCCAGGCGCTGGAATCGGGCCGCATGGCGCGCCCGATGGCCGAACTGGCGTGGAGCTACGCCTGTGGCAAGCCGATCTGACCGTTGCCTGTAGTGGACAAAATCGCTTTCTGAAACGGCCCACGTCGGCTACTATCGTGCTGCCAGCCCGATGCTGGCCGCCGCCGCCGGGGTCCAACACGTGCCAGAACCAAAACGTCCACGCCTGCCCTCCATCCGCTCGCAGATCGCGCTGCTGGTGCTGGCATGCGCGCTGCCGACGGTGGTCGGCTTCGGCGCCGTGGTCGGCCAGTTCTACCAGCGCGAACGCGACACCCTGATGGAAGACACCCGGCAGTCGGCCCGGCTGGTGGCCGCCGCCATCGACCGCGACCTGCTGCAGGCCGACAGCGCGGTGCGCGCGCTGGCCGCCTCGCCCAGCCTGCGCAGCGGCGACCTGGCGGCGCTGCGCGCCCAGGCCGCCACGCTGCTCGGCCCGCAATTCCCGGTCGCCCATTTCCTGCTCAGCGACGCCGCCGGCAAGGTGGCGCTGCACTTGGGCCCTGACCTGCCCGCCAGCTTCAGCGACGCCGACAACCGCCGCCGCCTGGCGCTGCTGTACGCGCAATCGCGGCCGCAATTGTCGATGCTCACCGTCGGCGGCGCGAACCTGCTGGCGATCGACGTGCCGGTCATGCTCGACAACCGCCTCAGCTACGCCCTGACCGCGCTGCTCAAGCCCGAACGTCTGGCCAGCATCCTGGGCGACGAGAAGATCGGCCAGCACCAGACCATGACCCTGTATGACGCCGACGGCGTGTTCGTCGCCCAGGCCGGCGGCCCGCGCCAGCTGCTGGCGCGCCCGGCCGAGGAGGCGATGCGGGCCCAGCTGCGCACCACCGGCGAAGCCCTGCTGTCGACCGCGGCGGCCGACGGCACGCCGATCTACTTCGGCTTCAGCCGGGCGCCGGTCAGCCGCGTCACCGTCGCCATCGCCACCCCGCAGCACCAGGCGCTGCAGGAATTGCTGGACGCCGTCACCGCCATCTCGCTGACCATGACGGCGCTGCTGCTGGCCGGCTTTTCGCTGGCCTGGTGGGTCGGCGGCCGCATCGCCCGCTCGGTGCGCGAGCTGGTCGGGCCGGCCCAGGCGCTGGCCAGCGGCAGCCCGTTCACGCTGGGCGCGCTGACCTTCCGCGAAGCGGACGAGGTCGGCCTGGCCTTCCTGGCGCTGGAGGGCGACCTGCGCCGCAACCAGGCCCAGCTCGAACAACTGGTGGCCGAGCGCACCGTCCAGCTGGAAAAGAACCGCGCCCAGCTGGAAACCCTGTACGCCACCGCGCCGGTCGGGCTCAGCTATGTCGACAGCGAGCTGCGCTTCGTCCGCCTGAACGACTACCTGGCCGCGCTCAACGAGCAGCCGGTGATCGCCCACCTGGGCCGCCACGTGGGCGAGATGATTCCCGACCCCGAGGTGCGGCGCAGCGTGCTGGCCGACTACCGCGCCGTGCTCGACAGCGGCAAGCCGCTGACCGGCCTGCAACGCTCGGGCTATCCGGCCGCCTCGCCCAGGCAGCTGTGCTACTGGGTGCTGAGCTACTATCCGCAGTTCGGCACCGACGGCCGCATCATCGGCATCACCGCCCTGCTGATGGACGTGAGCGAGCTGAAACGGACCGAGGCGGAACTGCGGCGCTCGCGCCAGTTGCTCAGTTCGATGCTGGAAAACATGCCGGCGATGATCTTCCTGAAGCGCGCCGCCGACCTGCGCTACGAGCTGTTCAACCGCCATGGCGCGCAGATGTTCGGCCGCCCGAACGGCGAGGCCTTCATCGGCAAGAGCGACTACGACCTGGTGCCCACCGCCCAGGCCGATTTCTTCACCGCCGCCGACCGCCGGGTGCTGGCCGCGGCCGCCGGCGAGGTGACCGAGATCGCCGAGGAACCGATCACCGACGCCAGCGGCCAGACCCGCTACCTGACCACCCGCAAGGTGGCGCTGCGCGACGAGCACGGCGCCCCCACCCACGTGCTGGGTATCGCGCTTGACATCACCGACCGCAAGGCCGCCAAGGAGGCGCTGCGCGCCACCGTGGAGCAACTGGCGCAGAGCGAACACTTCGTGCGCACCGTGACCGACAACCTGCCCGGCATGGTGGCCTATTGGGACGCCGGCCTGCGCTGCCGCTTCGCCAACCGCTATTTCCTCGAGTGGCACGGCCGCAGCACCAGGCAGATGCTGGGCGCCCACATGCCGGAAGTGCTCGGCGAGGCCCAGTACGCCGTCAGTGAACCCTATGTGCGCGGCGCGCTGGCCGGCCAGCCGCAGGCCTTCGCCGACCAGCTGCGCTGGCCGTCGGGCGAGCTCAGCCACACCTGGGTCAACTACATCCCGGACGCCGACCAGGGCGGCCTGGTGAGCGGCTTCTTCGTGCTGGTGTCCGACGTCAGCGAACTCAAGGAAACCGAGCTGCACCTGCAGGAACTGAACGAGGAGCTGGTGCTGGCGCGCGACCGCGCCGAGGCCGCCAGCCGCGCCAAGAGCGAATTCCTGGCCAATATGAGCCACGAGATCCGCACGCCGATGAACGCCATCATCGGCCTGGCGCGCCTGCTGGAGGAAGCCGGGCTGGCGCCGCGCGAACGCGCCTACCTGGACAAGATCCAGCTGGCCACGCAATCGCTGCTGGGCCTGGTCAACGACGTGCTGGACTTCTCGCGCGTGGAGGCCGGCCAGCTGGTGCTGGAACACGCCAGCTTCAGCCTGGAGCGCGTGCTCAGCAGCATCAGCGTGCTGGTCAGCGGCAGCGCCTGCGACAAGGGCATCGAGCTGGTCTACGACATCGACCCGCGCCTGCCGGCCGAGCTGGCGGGCGACCCGATGCGGCTGCAACAGGTGCTGCTCAACCTGATCGGCAACGCCATCAAGTTCACCGAGCACGGCGAGGTGGTGCTGCAAGTGCGGCAGGCGCCGGGCGCGCTCCCGCCGGAGCGGCCGGGCGCGCAGGGATTGCGCGCCATCTTGCTGGAGTTCCGCGTGCGCGACACCGGCATCGGCATCACGCAGGAACAGCAAACGCTGATCTTCGGCGCCTTCTCGCAGGCCGACAGCAGCACCAGCCGCCAGTTCGGCGGCGCCGGCCTAGGCCTGGCGATCTGCCGCCAGTTGGCCGACATGATGGGCGGCGCGATCGAGGTCAGCAGCGAACCCGGCATCGGCTCGGAATTCCTGTTCACCTGCCCGCTCGAATGCGGCGCGCCGGCCGCCGCGCCGCCGCCCGTGGCCGCCGGCCTGGCGGTGCTGATCGTCGACGACAACGCCAGCGTGCGGCTGGCCTTGCAGCGCGCCTGCGACCAGCTGGGCTGGGTCGCCAGCGCCGCCGCCGACGCCGACGCCGCGCTGGCCCTGCTGCACCAACACCAGCAACTGGGCCAGCCCTACGGCCTGATGCTGCTGGACTGCCACCTGCCGACGCCGGACGGCGCCCCCCTGCGGGACTGGCTGCAGGCCGGCCAGCCTCTGCCGCCGGTGCTGCTGATGGCGGCCGAACACGTGGTCGCCGCCCAGGCCGAGCAGTGCAGCGGCCTGGGCGCGGCCGGCATGCTGTCCAAGCCGGTCAGCCCGGCGCGCCTGCTGGAGCGGGTCGCCTCGCTGCTGGGGGGAGACAACCGCGACGCCGGCATGGCGCCGCTGAGCGAGCATTCGCCGCTGCACGCGCGCCTGGCCGAGATGCGCGTGCTGCTGGTGGAGGACAATGAAATCAACCAGGAGGTGGCGCAGTACATGTTGCACCACGCCGGCGCCAGCGTCGAGACGGTGGCCAACGGCCAGCTGGCGGTCGATTTGCTGCTGGCCGATCCGCAGCGCTGCGACGTGGTGCTGATGGACGTGCAGATGCCCGTGCTCAACGGCTACGACGCCACGGTGGCGATCCGCGCGGCCGGCGGCGCGCTGGCCGACCTGCCCATCGTCGCCATGACCGCCAACGTGATGGACGACGACCGCCGCCGCGCCGACCGCGCCGGCATGAACGCCCATGTGGCCAAACCGATCGACGTCGAGGAAATGATCGCCGTGCTGACCCGGCTGGTGTACGGAACCGCCGGGGCGGCAAGCGCGACCGGGGCCGAACCGGCCGCGGCCGCGCCCGTGCCCGCGGCGGCGACCGCCTGGCTCTTATACACATCCCCGAG
>NZ_BPWK01000031.1:0-18776 GCF_040364205.1 Duganella rhizosphaerae | reverse complement strand
GCGGCCGGCATCGCGTAGTGCAAGTCGGCGACGGCCGGCGTCGGTTCGGGCCGGAGCGCCTGCGGCCGCTGGCGGTACAGCAGCGCGGCGGGAAAGCGCACCGGCTCGAACGGCGCCAGCAGCGTATGGCCGGCCTCGGCCACGCCGACCGCCAGCCAGCCGTCCGGCGCCAGCGCGCGGCCCAGCCGCTGCAGCGCGCGCGCGGCGCTGGCCGGTTCGAAATACATCAGCACGTTGCGGCACAGGATCAGGTCCATCGCCGGCGCGCCCAGTTCCGGGCCGGGAAACAGGTCGGCCGCCAGGTTCAGGTACTCGAAGCGCACGCCCCGGCGCAGCGCCGGCGCGATGGCGCGCAGGCCGTCCTGCGGCGCGCCGAAGTGGCGCCACACCAGCCAGGCCGGCACCGCGCGGAACGACCAGTCGCGGTAGCGGCCCTGCTCCGCCTTGCGCAGGAAGCCGGGGTTGACGTCGGTGCCGAGCAGGGTGATGCGCCAGTCGGCCAGGTCGGGAATCAGGCGCTGCAGCAGGATCGCCACCGAATACAGTTCCTCGCCGGTGCAGCAGCCGGCGCTCCAGATGCGCAGCGTGCGGCCGGCGGCGCGGCGCGCGGCGATCAGCGCCGGCAGCACCTCGTGTTCGAGCGCGTCGAACACGGCCGGCTCGCGGAAGAAATAGGTTTCGCCGACGGTCAGCTGGTGGGCCAGTTGTTCGACCTGGCCGCGCGATGGCGGCGCCGCCATCAGGCGCCGCATGCAGGCGCCGGCGCCTGCGGGTTCGAGCGCCTCGGCCGCGCGCACCAGCTCGGGCCATTGTCCGCGCGGGAAATGCAGGCCCAGGTGCTGCGTGACGTAGCCGCTGAACGCCGTCAGCAAGGCATCGGACGGCGCGGCTTCGGTATCGCGGTCATTCGGCATCGGCCAGCGCTTTCTCGAGAGCTAATTCCTCGTCCAGTGACAGGAAACGATCCAGGTCGTGGATCAGTATCATGCCGTCGTCCAGCTTCATGACGCCGCTCATGTACTCGGCGCCGGGAACGAGTTGTGCGGCGGCCACCACGGCTTCGTCGGCACACTCGGCGACGCCGTTGACGGCATCTGCAATCAAGGCCAGGCGCCGCTGCGCGCTGCGCGCCAACACCATCTGGTCGCTCAGCGCGAGGGCGCGCGCCGGCAGCTGCAGACGGCGCCGCAGGTCGATCACCGCCACCACCTGCCCCTGTACGTTGACGATGCCGCACACCGCGCCGGGCGCCGCCGGAAAAGGCGTCACGGCGACCGCGCGCACCACCCGCTCCACCGCCGCCAGCGGCAGTGCGTAGCGTTGCCCTTCCAGAGTCCAGATCAGCAGCTGTGGCACGATGGCTTGGCCCGTCAGAGAGTTCCAGATTAATTGTGATCCAGAAATCATGAGAAATCCATCCAATTGTCACACTATCCTCTTTTTACAACAATGCAACGAACGGGCGTCTGCGCTATCATTTCAGGACAGATAGGGAGGGCGGCGCATGGCGAACACAGGCACAGTAAGGGTGGGCATAGGCGGCTGGGATTTCGCGCCGTGGCGCGAGACTTTCTATCCGCAAGGCGTGCCGCAGAAGAAGGCGCTGGAGTACGCCAGCCGGCAAGTGACCAGCATCGAAATCAACGGCACCTTCTACCGCACCGCCAAGCCCGAGCACTTCGCCTCGTGGGCCGCGCAGACGCCGGACGATTTCGTCTTCTCGGTCAAGGCCAGCCGTTTCGCCACCAACCGCAAGGTGCTGGCCGAGGCCGGCGAGTCGATAGAGCGCTTCATCAACAGCGGCCTGGACGAACTGGGCGACAAGCTCGGCCCCATCCTGTGGCAGCTGGCCGCCACCAAGCAGTTCGACCCCGACGACCTGCAAGCCTTCTTCAAGCTGCTGCCGGCCAGGCTGGGCACGCGCAAGCTGCGCCACGTGCTCGACGCCCGCCACGCCAGCTTCCTGTGCGACGACTATTACCGGCTGGCGCGCCGGCACAAGATCGCCACCGTCATCACCGACTCGCCCAAGTATCCGAACCTCGGCGAGGTCACCGGCGAGTTCGTCTACGCGCGCCTGATGAACGCCCAGAGCGAGGTGGAAACCGGCTACACCAAGCCGGCGCTGAAGCAGTGGGCCGCGCAGGCGCGGCAATGGCAGCAAGACGCCAAGTCCGGCGACGCCTACGTCTACTTCATCAACGGCGCCAAGGAACGGGCGCCGGCCGCCGCCATGCATCTGCTCACACTGCTGTAAATTGGATGCAAGGGCTTGCTCTTGGTAAAATACATCTTTGGGCGTAGCAATTGTGCGCCCGTTGACGTTTTCGAAAGAGAGACATGAGCTCAACCAACTCATTCGCCGGCAGTCTGTTCATGGTCGTGGCGCCGTCGGGCGCCGGCAAGTCGACGCTGGTCAACGCGCTGCTGGCGCAGGAACCGACCATCAAGCTGTCGATTTCCACCACCACCCGCGCGCCGCGTCCGGGCGAGACCCACGGCAAGGAATACTACTTCACCACCGCCGAGGATTTCGTCCAGCGCGCCGACGCCGGCGAGTTCCTGGAATGGGCCGAAGTGCACGGCAATTACTACGGCACCTCGCGCATCATGGTCGAACAGCAGATGAAGACCGGCACCGACATCCTGCTGGAAATCGACTGGCAGGGCGCGCGCCAGGTGAAGAAGCAGTTCCCGCAGGCGGCCGGCATCTTCATACTGCCGCCGTCGATCGACGCGCTCGAGGAACGCCTGAAGAAACGCGCCACCGACGAGCCGCATGTGATCACGCGCCGGCTGCTGGCGGCGGGCGGCGAAATCGCCCACGCTCCCGAGTTCGAGTATGCTATCATCAACGAAGAATTTGCAGTCGCCCTGTCGGAATTGACGGCGATTGTCAGAGCGGCCCGTTGCCGGTTTGCGCAACAAGCGGCGCGCAACGCCTCGCTATTTGCCCAATTGGGTATCCACGCTGAATAAATACACAAGATTTTAGGAGTTAAGATGGCCCGCATTACTATTGAAGATTGTTTGAAACATATCCCTAACCGTTTCCAGCTGACCCTGGCCGCGACCTATCGCGCCCGCCAGCTGCTGCAAGGCCACACCCCCAAGGTCGAAGCCAAGGACAAGCCGACCGTGGTCGCCCTGCGTGAAATCGCCGCCGGCAAGGTCGGCCTGGAAATGTTGAAAAAGGTCCCAATGTAAGTTGGGCCCGGCGTTCCCGAACAATGTGAATGGTGCGGTTTAGCAGTAAGTATGGGATATTCTGGTAACGGATATTCCAATTTCACATTCTCATCGAGACGGAACGCAAACGTATGAATCTGATCCCTGCCGATCCGACACTGAGTGGCAAGCCCGCACGGGCCAACCAGCCGGCCCCTGCGCCGGCTGCGGCCGCATCAGGCGCCGACGCAGGGGATAGCACCACCACCCTCGCCTCATCCGCACCAGCTCCCATCCCGCCTGTGATTTCTTCGTCGCCCCTGGCCACGCCCACCCTGACCGCGGGCGTTGCCTCCGTCACGCATCTGACCGAAAAACTGGCCGAGTACATGAACGCCGCCGACCTCAAAAAGGTCAAGGAAGCCTACCGCTTCTCGGACGAAATGCACCTGGGCCAGGTGCGCAAATCGGGCGAGCCCTACATCTCGCACCCGATCGCCGTGGCCGAGATCTGCGCCGACTGGAAGCTCGACGCCCAGGCCATCATGGCGGCGCTGCTGCACGACGTGATGGAAGATCAGGACGTCAAGAAGGAGGAGCTGATCGAGCGCTTCGGCGCGCCGGTGGCCAACCTGGTCGACGGCCTGTCCAAGCTGGAAAAGATCGAGTTCCAGAGCCAGATCGAGGCGCAGGCGGAAAACTTCCGCAAGATGCTGCTGGCGATGGCCTCGGACGTGCGCGTGATCCTGATCAAGCTGGCCGACCGCCTGCACAATATGCGCACCATGGAGGTGATGGCGCCGGCCAAGAAGGCGCGCATCTCCAGCGAAACGATGGAAGTGTATGTGCCGATCGCCCACCGCCTCGGCCTCAACAACATCTACCGCGAGCTGCAGGACCTGTCGTTCTCGCACCTGTACCCGCTGCGCTACCGCACGCTGGCCAAGGCCGTCAAGGCGGCGCGCGGCAACCGCCGCGAAGTGGTCAAGAAGATCCTCGAATCGGTCAAGAGCACGCTGTCGATGGCCAATATCGAAGCCGAGGTCTACGGCCGCGAGAAAACCCTGTACGGCATCTACAAGAAGATGCGCAGCAAGCACCTGTCGTTCTCGCAGGTGCTCGACGTGTACGGCTTCCGCGTGGTGGTCGACAGCTTCCCGAACTGCTACGTGGCGCTGGGCACGCTGCACTCGCTGTACAAGCCGATGCCGGGCAAGTTCAAGGACTACATCGCGATCCGCAAGCTCAACGGCTACCAGTCGCTGCACACCACCCTGATCGGCCCGTACGGCACGCCGGTGGAGTTCCAGATCCGCACCCAGGAAATGCACCGCACCGCCGAATCGGGCGTGGCCGCGCACTGGCTGTACAAGAACGGCGACGCCAATATGTCGGACATGCAGCAGCGCACCCACGCGTGGCTGCAATCGCTGCTCGACATCCAGCAGCAGACCGGCGACTCGGCCGAATTCCTCGAACACGTCAAGGTCGACCTGTTCCCCGATTCGGTCTACGTGTTCACGCCGAAATCGAAGATCATCGCGCTGCCGCGCGGCGCCACGCCGATCGACTTCGCGTATTCGATCCACACCGGCATCGGCGATCACACGGTGTCGGTCAACATCAACAACGAGCCGGCCTCGCTGCGCACCGAGCTGCGCAACGGCGACATCGTGGAAATCGTCACCGACGCCAATTCGCGGCCCAGCCCGACCTGGCTGTCGTTCGTGCGCACCGGCAAGGCGCGCTCGGCGATCCGCCACCACCTGCGCACCATCAACCTGCCGGAATCGATCACCCTGGGCGAGCAGCTGCTGGCGCAGGCGTTGACGTCGCTGGGCATCAACCCGGAGCTGGAAGAGCACCTGGTCGAGCGCCTGCTGAACGAATCGAGCGCCAAGTCGCTCGACGAGCTGTACGCCGACATCGGCATCGGCAAGCGCATGGCGGCGCTGGTGGCGCGCCACATCTTCGGCCTGCGCGGCGGCGAATCGGCCAGCGCGCCGGTCGACCACAACAGCGCGGCCGAGCTCGATCCGGTGACCATCTGCGGCAGCGAAGGCGTGTCGGTGCAACTGGCGCCGTGCTGCCTGCCGATCCCGGGCGACTCCATCCTCGGCCAGCTGCGCCGCGACCAGGGCCTGCTGGTGCACACCAGCGACTGCACCTTGGCCAAGCGCCAGAAGATCAAGGAACCGGACCGCTGGATCGCGGTCAAGTGGGGCACCGAATTGAACCGCCGCTTCGACAGCCGCATCAAGCTGCTGATCAACAACGAGAAGGGCATCCTGGCGCGCGTGGCGGCCGAGATCGGCGAGTCCGACGCCAACATCACCTACGTCGGCATGGACGAGGACAAGGAACACGTGCTGCACCAGCTGCGCTTCACGATCCAGGTGAAGGACCGGGTGCACCTGGCGGGCCTGCTGCGCAACGTGCGCCGCGTGGCCGGCGTCAACCGCATCCTGCGCGAGCGCAGCTAAACCCGCACAGCCAGGCTGGGGTCAGACCCCGTACGGGGTCTGACCCCTAAGTGGTGCGGCATGCGCATCGCTTAGGGATGCGGGGTAGAGGCCAGATCAACTACGAACGCATCATCACCTAGCGGACGCCCGCTATTCGCCGCAGTGCGAATTTTCTCAATCTGTTGCGGGACTAGCGCTTCTTGAAATAGTCTGACATAGGCCTGCCGCCGCTCCTGTTCGTTCAACCCAAGGCGCTGATACAGCGTATGCGGAGTCAGTAAAACATCCCTGCGTCCCTCCGCATTCGCCCGATAGCTGGACCAGCGATAATTCCCCGGAAATCTCACCATACCGGCCCGTACCGGGTTCAGTTCAATATACCGTTGGCAAACCAGCAGATATTGCTCGGTCTAAACCAAACAGCTCTTGTAGCGCCCATCCCACAGCGTCCCGCTAGCTCGATGGCGATCATTAAAATACTGCGCATAACGCTGCGCAACACCCTTCATCATGCCCGCCAATCCGCGCGCATCCTCAACGGATACCAGCAGATGTACATGATTGTCCATCAGCACATAAGCATGTATCTGACATCCATTGCCCACAGCGTGCTCACGCAACCATTGCCTGTAGACTTCAAAATCTTCATCGATAAAAAAACACGGTTGCCGGTCGTGCCCGCGCTGGATGACATGCAGCGGAACACCGGCCAACGTTAACCGAGCGCGTCGAGCCATGATATGCCCCTCCCAAAGTAAGCCAACATAGCAAACCTCGGCAAGTGGCACACTGCTGGCGCTCAACTACTGATGTTCAAAGGGGTCATACCAATAGGCCTTGTTGGCCAGCGGCGTCTGCGGGGATAACAGTGGATTGTCCAGCTTGAAGATGCGGCGTTTGCGCAGGGCCGCCTTCTCGATCAGGCCGTCATAGAATTCGTGGAAGATCTGGTCGAAGCGGCCGTCCGCGATCAGCTGTTGCAAGCCATACTCCAGCCGCTGCGCCAGCCTCGGCTGCCCGCCGATAAAGAAATAGCGCGGCAGCGGCACGTAGATCGCAAAGCTGCTCTCCACCGCCAGTTGCGGAAAACCCGGCGCATATTCGTCGCGCTCGAACAGCGCCTCGTCTATCGCGCGGGGAAAATACTGGAAGCGGTGCGCCGCCAGCATGCGGTGCAGGCCCGAGGTGGTCGCGCCGGTCTGCACCGTGAAGCCGGCTTGCTGCAACACCGCCGTCGAACTCCACTGCCGCCCCGCCCCCAGGCTCTTGACCTTCAGTTGCGCCAGCGTGCGCACCCTGGAAAACTCGGCCTGGTCGCGGCCGTCGATCAGCGCGATGCGGTAGCCCGACAAGCCCTTGTCCACCGGGATCCGCACCGGGATCAGCTTGCGCTCCCACTCCGGCGACGTCACCTGGGCGCTCAGGTTGACGTCGCGCCCCGTCATCATCTCCAGCATCAGCCGGTCGCGCTGCACCCGCAGCGTCGAGATCTTCACCTCGAACGCGCCATACCTGGCGCGCGAAGCCTCCAGCGCCGCCGTCAGCAGGCGCCGGATGTGGCTGTCGTTGTATTCGGACTTGCTGGAATTGAGGTCGATGACATAGCTATCCAGCGCCGCCGCCTGCGCCTGCCAGCCCAGCAGCGCCAACAGGCAAGCCCAGCGGCGTACGCTAGTCGGCAGCCGGGGCCGGATACGTCACCTCAAGGATTTCCAGCTCCTCCACGCCGTGCGGCGCCTGGAAGGTGATGACGTCGCCCTCGCGCGCCTTGGTCAGCGCGCGCGCCACCGGCGCCACCCAGCTGATCTTGCCGTTCAGCGGATCGAGCTCGTCGATGCCGACGATGGTGATGGTGCGCGTTTCATCCAGCTGGTTGCAATAGGTGACGGTGGCGCCGAAGAACACTTGGTCGCTGCCGTGGTGCACGCTGGGGTCGACGATGGCGGCCGAGTCCATGCGCTTGGTCAGGAAGCGGATGCGGCGGTCGATCTCGCGCAGCCGCCGCTTGCCGTAGATATAGTCGCCGTTTTCCGAGCGGTCGCCGTTGGACGCGGCCCAATGCACGATGCGCACCACCTCCGGGCGGTCGACGTCGATCAGCTGCAGCAGCTCGTCCTTGATGCGCTGATAACCTTCCGGCCGGATATAGTTTTTCGACCCGGCCGGGATCGCCAAGGCGAGCGCCGCGGCTTCCTCGTCGTCGTCCTGGTCCGACTCTTTGACAAATGCTTTGTTCATGCGGGCTATTGTAACGGCTTCGTGCGTCGCCGGGGCTGTTGTGCACGTTCGGTGTTTTTCCCCGCGCCACCGATGCTTTCACGTATGATGATAACGATAGAACAACGCTTCAACGATGAAACTCTTCCACCGCTTCTGCCGCTCGCTGTTTGCCCCGCTGGTCTACCTGGCGGCCCTGCTGTTGCTGCTGGAGGACTGGCTGTGGGAGGTCGGTATGCGGGTGCTGCGGCGCCTGTCGTCGTGGCCGCCGCTGCACCGGCTGGAGGCCTGGATCTGCACGCTGGGTCCGCACGCGGCGCTGGCGCTGTTCGTGCTCCCGGCCGCGCTGCTGTTCCCGGTCAAGCTGCTGGCGCTGTGGGCGATGGCGCACGGCCATGCGCTGCTCGGCCTGCTCGTCATCGTGCTCGCCAAGCTGGCCGGCGCGGCGGCGGTGGCGCGCATCTTCCTGCTGACGCGGCCGGTGCTGATGACCATCGTCTGGTTCGCCCGGCTGCTGCACTGGTTCCTGGCGCTGAAGCAACGCTGGATAGCACGGCTGCGCGCCACCCCGGCTTGGCGCCAGGTGAGCGCGCTGGCCAAACGCCTGCGCCACTGGCGCCGGCACGCCGTGCCGTCGCCGCGCAGCTGGATCGCGCGCTTCCGCCGCCTGCTGCGGCGCTTCCGCGCGCGCTGGCGCGCCCGCTGATTCACCAACTATCCACCATACTATTTAGATCGTTATCATGAGCGCAGCTTCCCTCCCCCGCCCCGACAGCGCGGCCCTGGCCGACGAACTGGAACAGGTGCGCGCGCGCTTCGACGCCATCGTCTCCAACACCCCCGGCCTGGTCTACCAGTTCGTGCTGCACGCCGACGGCCGCGTCTCCTTCCCCTACCTGAGCGACGGCTGCCAGGCGCTGCTGGGCCTGACGGCGGCCGAGCTGCGCGAGCAGCCCGAACGCTTCCTCGAACTGATCCTGTCGGACGACCGCAAGTCCTACCTGGACGCGATGCAGGCGTCGGCCGCGGCGCTGTGGAGCTGGAACTGGGAAGGCCGCATCTGGATCGATGCCTGGAAGGACGTCAAGTGGATCAACCTGCGCTGCACGCCGCACGCGCTGGCCGACGGTGCGGTGCGCTGGGACGGCATCATGACCAATATCAGCGAGAGCAAGCAGGAGCAGCTGGAAGTGCGCCACTCGCGCGCCCGCCTGGCCGAGCTGAGCGCCCACGCCGAGCGCGTCAAGGAGCAGGAGCGCGGCCGCATCGCGCGCGAGATCCACGACGAGCTGGGCGGCAACCTGACGGCGATCAAGATGGCCGTCGCCATGCTGGCCGCCCGCCTGGACGAGGTCGGCGACTATCCGGCGCTGCGCGAACGGACCGACTACGTCGACGCCCTGGTCGACCGCACCATCGACGCCGTGCACCGCATTTCGCTGGACCTGCGCCCGGCGCTGCTGGACCTGGGCCTGGCGGCGGCGCTGGAATGGCAGGTCAAGGAATTCGAAAAGCAGACCGGCATCGCCTGCAGCTTCAACGCCAACCAGCGCGAAATCGGGCTCGACAACGACCAGGCCACCGCCCTGTTCCGCATCGCCCAGGAGGCGCTGACCAATATCGCCAAGCACGCCGGCGCCACCCGCGTCAGCGTCAAGCTGGCGCGGCTGCGGCACCACATCAGCCTGAAAATCGGCGACAACGGCCGCGGCATCCGCCAGGCCGACCGCGCCAAGCCGGCCTCGTTCGGCCTGCGCGGCATGGCCGAGCGCGCGCGCGCGCTGGGCGGCACGTTGGCGCTGAGCCACGCGGCCGGCGGCGGCACCGTGGTGGCGATCAAAATTAAGCACGAAAGCGCGCGCGCGGCCCTCATCGCGGCCGCCGCCGGCGCTACAATAGCGGGTGAAAACATTTCTGCTGTGAAATAGCAAATAGAGTAAAAAAAGGAAGCAGAGACCCGCATGTCAGAAAAAGCCATCATCAAGGTCTTCATCGCCGACGACCACGCCATCGTGCGGGAAGGCTTGAAACAAATCCTGGCCGAGACGCGCGACATCGTCGTGGCCGGCGAGGCCGAGAACGGCCTGGACGCCATCAAGCTGTTCCGCAAGTCGGACTGCCAGGTGATGCTGCTCGACATCTCCATGCCCGACCGCAGCGGCATCGAGGTGCTCAAGCAGATCAAGAAGGAAAAGCCGGAGCTGGCGGTGCTGATGCTGTCCATGCACCGCGAGGACCAGTACGCGATCCGCTCGCTCAAGGCCGGCGCGGCCGGCTACCTGACCAAGCAGAGCGCGCCGCGCGAGCTGGTGACGGCGATCCGCCAGGTGGCCGGCGGCCTCAAGTACATCAGCCCGGCGCTGGCGCAGGAACTGGCCAACCACGTCGGCGAGGACCACGAGGCGCCGCCGCACGACACCCTGTCCGACCGCGAATACCAGACCCTGACCATGATCGCCTCCGGCAAGACGGTGGGCATGATCGCCAAGGAACTGTCGCTGTCGGTCAAGACGGTCAGCGAGTACCGGGCCCGGCTGCTGGTCAAGATGAAGCTGAAAAACAGCGCGGAACTGACCCATTACGCCATCAAAAACCAGCTGATAGAATAGCTTCTTGATAGGCGCCAGCCGCGCGCTTGCCGCTTTGCCTACGCTTGATGCCTTAATGAAAGATGCCTTCCGCCCTTTTATTCAAGCTATGCCGATCGGGACTCGGTCTTATTATGGTTTAATGAACAAACCTTTAAGAGGCAGCATCTGATGTCCAGCAAACCACCCACTCCCGAGCAGAATCCGGCCGAGATCGCGCGCGAGGCGTTCAAGCGCCTGGCGGTGCGCCGCATCGCGCCGACGCCGGAAGCTTACCGCGACATCTACAACGAAATCGCCGGCGTCGCCGCCGCGCCGGCCGCCCCCGTGGTCGCGGTCGACCCCGGCCCGGAATCGGTGCTCAGCCAGTTCGCCACCCGCCTGACCGAAAACTCCGGCGACCTGGCCGACTTCGGCCGGCGCTTCAACCGCGCCGTCAAGTCGCGCGACTGGGAAGGCTATGCCAAGGCGCTGTCGCAGCTGGTGGAAAAACACTTCGTCGGCAAGAAGGGCGGCATCGAGGTGGCCGGCCTGCTGCCCGAGGACGAGCAAAGCCGCACGCTGCGCGACCTGCTCAGCCGCACCCTGACCTTCGCCGTCGCGTCCTTGTTGTCGGGCGCGCCGATGCTGGTGGCCGAGGCCGAATCGCTGGGCGCGGCCACCAAGCTGGCCCACAGCGAGGAGGCGCTGGCCGAGATCGCCGTGCGCCTGAAGCAGCTGTGCTACCAGATCGAGCTGCGCGGCGGCGACAGCGGCGAACAGCAGGAATTGCTGCTGCGCCTGTTCAAGCTGCTGCTGGAAAACGTCAGCGAGCTGCTCGACGACGACAGCTGGCTGCGCGGCCAGATCGAATCGGTGCAAAACCTGATCACCGGCCCGATCGACGTGCGCGCGCTGGAGGAAGCCACCCGCAGCCTGAAGGAAGTGATCTACAAGCAGGGCCAGCTCAAGCACAGCCTGTCGGACGTCAAGCTCACCGTCAAGAACATGATGATGACCTTTATCGACCGCCTCGGCCAAGTGGCGGCTTCGACCGGCGACTTCCACGAAAAGATCGGCGGCTATTCGGAAAAGATCAGCAAGGCCGACAATATCGCCGAGCTCAACACCATCCTCGACGACGTCCTCAAGGAAACCCGGCTGGTGCAGAGCGAGGCGCTCAAGGCGCGCGACAAGATGGTGCTGGCGCGCCAGGAAGTGCAGGACGCCGAGAACCGCATCCACGCGCTGGAAGCGAAGTTGCAGCATTTGAGCGAACTGGTGCGCGAAGACCAGCTGACCGGCAGCCTCAACCGCCGCGGCCTGGACGACGTGTTCGAGCGCGAGACCGCGCGCGCCGACCGCCGCGGCACGCCGCTGTGCATCGCCATCCTCGATCTCGACGATTTTAAAAAGCTCAACGACACCTACGGCCACATCGCCGGCGACGCCGCGCTCAAGCACCTGGTCAAGATCGTCAAGGACACCTTGCGCTCGATGGACGTGATCGCCCGCTTCGGCGGCGAGGAATTCCTGATCCTGATGCCGGAAACCTCGGTCGAGGCGGCGTCGAGCACCATGACCCGGCTGCAGCGCGAGCTGACCAAGCACTTCTTCCTGCACGATAACGAGAAAGTGCTGATCACCTTCTCGGCCGGGGTGGCGCTGCGCCGTCCCAACGAGGAGCAGACCGAACTGGTCAAGCGGGCCGACAAGGCCATGTACACCGCCAAGCAGACCGGCAAGAACCGGGTGGTGGTGGCCGACTGAGCCGCTTTGTTGTCAGTTTGATCCCAGCCCGGCGCCCGCCGGGCTTTTTTTTGCCCAAAAACAAGGGTGAAAAATAATTATTTTTGCCCTAAAGATTCCGCCGTTGCTGTCGTTTAAACGGGCATAGGTGTTGAACTTTAGGCCCGCCAGAGAAAATTTCCCCTCTTTCCGCCCCTTAATTTTCCCACTGGGCAACCGTTACCAGTAACAACAGCGGTTTGAATGTCTCGGAACGTGGAGACAGACCAATGGGAACTGAGCATATTGCCGAATCGAAGTATCAGTCTGGAGAAACATCATGGCACAAGTCATTAACACTAATATTGCATCGCTGAATTCGCAACGTAACCTGACCACGTCGCAAGCCTCGCTGTCGACATCCCTGCAACGCCTGTCTTCCGGTTTGCGCATCAACAGCGCAAAAGACGACGCCGCCGGCCTGGCGATTTCCGAGCGCTTCACCTCGCAAATTCGCGGCAATACCCAGGCAGCACGTAACGCCAACGACGGCATCTCGCTGGCTCAAACGGCTGAGGGTGGCTTGAGCACGGCAGGCGATCTGCTGCAACGTATCCGCGAACTGGCAGTCCAGTCCGCCAACGGCACCAACTCCGATTCCGACCGCAAGTCGATCCAGGGCGAGGTCTCGGCCCTGTCGAACGAGCTGGACCGCGTGGCCAACACCACCCAGTTCAACGGCCAGAACGTGCTCGACGGTTCGCTGACCTCGGCCCAGTTCCAGGTCGGCGCCAACTCCGGCCAGACCATCAACATCGGCGTCGGCTCGGCCAAGGCCACCGACCTGGGCAACAACACCTCCACCTCGACCTACGGCGGCGCCCGCGTGTCGGAAGCGATCACCGGCAACAAGAACAACATTACCGCGGACGAAACGCTGACCCTGAGCTCGGGCGCCGGCGTCACCACCAACGTTGCGGTCAAGACCAGCGACAGCGCCAAGACCATCGCCGCGGCCATCAACAGCCAGGCCGGCACCAGCGGCGTGAGGGCTTCGGCCGTCACCAGCGCCACGCTGTCGGGCTCCGACCCTGCCAACCCGACCACCGGCCTGAAAGACGGTTCCTACCAGTTCACGCTGCGCGGTTCCAACTCGGTGGCCAACGACAAGGAATCGAGCGCCGTCACCATCGCGGCCCAGGTCAAGGGCGGCGACGTGTCCTCGCTGGCGCAGGCCATCAACGCCCAGAGCGGCACGACCGGCATCAGCGCCACCATCAAGACCAATTCGGCCGGCACCGCCAAGGAAATCGCCCTGAGCGACGCCAACGGCGACGACATCCAGATCCAGAACACCAACACGGCTGCCGACGACGGCCTGGCCACCGCCTTCCTGCGCGGCGCCGACAAACCAGCGTCGGGCACCACCGCCGCCGTGGTCGCCACCGGCGTCACCTTCGGCGCCGGCGGCGCCGCCGATACCGTCGACAACTCGGGCGCCACGCCGGTCATCAACGCCGGCGCCGGTTCCAGCATCACCGTCGGCGGCCACCTGGACTTCTCGTCGGACAACGGCTTCTCGGTCAGCAGCACCGGCACCGCCATCGTCGCCGCCACCCAGGCCAGCTCGCTGCAATCGGTGTCCAAGCTCGACGTCAGCACCGTGGCCGGTTCCAACGCCGCCCTGAAGACCATCGATTCGGCGCTGAACCAGATCAACAGCAACCGCGCGTCGCTGGGTGCGATTCAGAACCGTTTCGCCTCGACCATCTCGAACCTGAATACCGCGACCGAGAATCTGTCGGCCTCGCGTAGCCGGATTCAAGATACCGACTTCGCGTCGGAAACGGCCAACCTGACCCGCGGCCAGATCCTGCAACAAGCTGGCACCGCCATCTTGGCCCAGGCTAACTCGCTGCCGAACGGCGTGTTGTCCCTGCTGCGTGGTTAAAATCCGGGGAAGGGTCGGCGGACGAGCGCCGCAACTCTGACTAGGTTCCCCGGTTGATTTATTCAGCCGGGGATTTTTCACAAAGGAAGCATCATGACTATCGATACCATCGGCTCGGCCGCCCAGGCCCGCCCAGCAGACCGTCCGGCCAGCGCCGCCGGCGGCGAAGTCGCCGCCCACGGCGCCGCGCGCACGCCGGCCACGGCGGTCGAAACCGCGGCCGCCGTCAAAGGCCCGGCCAACGTGCCGACGCTCGACCAGGTCAACCAGGCCGTATCGCAGCTGAACAAGTCGGCGCAGGCCAAGTCGCAAGGCCTGGAATTCTCGGTCGACAGCGACACCAAGCGTACCGTGGTGAAAGTGATCGACCAGACCACCAAGGAAGTACTGCGCCAGATTCCCTCGCCCGAGGCGTTGGAAATCGCCAAATCGCTGGAATCGAAATCCGGCGCCTCCGGCTTGCTGATCCAGCAAACCGCCTGAAGCGGCCGCGCTCGCGCGCGCCGCTTTTTCTGTCTTCATGGCATCCTGCACGCAGGAGCGCCGCCACTGCGGATCTCGCCGGCCACGTCCGCTGCGGAACCGCCCCGCCACGCCCCGCGCCGCCGAGCGCCGCCCGTTTTTTCAGCTTTGCCTGAACTGGCAGGTATTCTCCCCTCTCAAGTCCGGTTTGATTCTGCCGATATTGTCTTATATTATTGCTTTACTTAGGAGCACAACGTGGGCATCTCTTCACCAGGCATCGGCTCGAACATTCCGGTCGACTCCATCGTCAGCAAGCTGATGGCGGTCGAGTCGGCGCCGCTGGCCGATTACGACAAGAAGTCGGCCAGTTATCTGGCGCAGGTGTCCGCGTTCGGCAATTTATCCGGCGCGCTGGGCTCGTTCCAGACCGCGCTGGCCGGCCTGACCTCGGTCTCCAGCTTCCAGACCCTGATCAGCGCGCCCAGCGACACCACGGTGATGACCGCCACCGCCAGCAGCACCGCGCAGCCCGGCAACTACCGCGTCAACATCAGCCAGATCGCGCAGGCGCAAACGCTGGCCGCGACCGGCCAGAAGAGCACCACCGCCGCCATCGGCCTGGGCGCCAAGACCACCATCAATTTTTCGCTCGGCACCACCGGCGGCGGCACCTTCGGCATCGCCGGCGTCAAGCTGGGCCCCAGCCTGTCGAGCGGCGGCGTGTCGACCGGCTCGCTGAGCATCAACAACACCGCGATCGCCACCGACGGCAGCACCCGCAGCGCGCGCCTGCTGGCCGACGCCATCAACGCCAAGAGCGCCACCACAGGCGTGTCGGCCAAGGCCTCCACCACCGCCACCGACGCCACCCTGTTCGGCGCCGCCGGCGCGTCCAGCTACGGCAATGTCGACACCAGCGGCGGCGGCACCTACAAACTGACGGTGGGCGGCGTGGAAATCGCCGTCCAGGCGGCCGGCGTGGCGGCCGGCGCCGCCGGCGGCGTCACCGCCGCCTCGCTCGACGCCGCGCTGGCGCCCACCAGCGCCGTCGGGCGCGCGCTGGCCGACGCCAACATCACCGTCAGCGGCACGGCCGCCGGCGGCGACCTGCAGTTTCTCAACGCCGACGGCAGCAACATCGCCATCGCCGAAGCGGTCGAAGGCAGCGTCACCGGCGGCATCGGCAACAGCGGCACGGCCAACATCGGCTCCAGCACCACGGCGGTCGGCTCGATCACGCTGGTGTCGGCGGACGGCAGCCCGATCACCGTCGGCGGCACCGATCCCAGCAAGGCGGGCTTCACCGCCGGCGTCGGCGGCGCCTATCTGGGCGCCAGCTTCACGGCCGACTCCAGCCGCACCAGCGGCAACATCGTCATCGACAGCTCGAACAACACGCTGCAGGGCATCATGGCGGCGATCAACAAGGGCAACTTCGGCGTCACCGCCAGCATCGTCTCGGACGGTTCGACCGGCACCAGCGCCAAACCGAATCACCTGATCCTGACCTCGTCGGCGACCGGCGCCAGTTCGACCATGAAGATCACGCTGTCCGGCTCGGGCGGCAATCCGCCGGAACCGGACCTGGTGGCGCTGCTGGGCTACGACCCGGGCGGCGTCCAGAACCTGAGCCAGAAGGCGGCCGCGGCCGACACGCTGGCCACCGTCAACGGCATCGCCGTCACCAGTCCCAGCACCGGCATCAACGGCGCCATCAGCGGCATCAGCATCAACGCCCTCAAGGTCGGCAGTTCGTCGCTGTCGGTGAGCAAGGACAGCGGCTCCCTGACCACCTCGGTCAACGGCTTCGTCAAGGCCTACAACGATTTGAACGGCCAGATCGCGCAGCTGGGCGCCTACGATCCGGAAACCAAGACCGGCGGCCCGCTGCTGGGCGACACCACGCTGCGCAATCTGCAGGCGTCGATCCGCCGCCAGCTGGGCACCTCGATCACCGGCTTGCAGGGCACCAGCCTGACCAATCTGTCGCAGATCGGCATCTCGTTCCAGAAGGACGGCACGCTGAGCCTGGACAACGCCAAGCTGCAAAAGGCCGTGACCAACAACTTCAACGACATCGCCGGCCTGTTCGCGGCGGTCGGCCACGGCAGCGATCCGGACGTCAAGTTCGTCAGCTCCGGCAGCAACAGCAAGGCCGGCGACTACGCGATCAACATCACCCAGCTGGCCACCCAGGGGACGCTGCAGGGCACCGCCGTGCTGCCGGCCGAAACCGTGATCGACACCGACACCACCTGGACCGTGACGCTGAACGACACCAAGCCGGCCACGCTGGCCAACACCGCCACCATTTCGCTGCCGGCCGGCAGCTACAATCCCAGCCAGCTGGCGACGCTGCTGCAATCGTCGATCAACGGCGTCAGCGCGTTTGCCAACGCCGGCGCCACCGTCAGCGCCACCGTCGGCGACGATGGCAAGCTCAAGCTCGCCTCGACCAGCTACGGCGCCAAATCGAACATCCATGTCGCCACCGCGACCGGCACCGACATCTCGGCCGCCTTCGGCGCCGGCGCCTCGGTCGACGGCCTGGACGTGGCCGGCACCATCGGCGGCTACACCGCCAGCGGCAGCGGCCAGACCCTGACCGGCTCGCCGGGCGCCCCGGTCGACGGGCTGAAGCTGACGATCACCGGCGACAGCACCGGCTCGCGCGGCAGTTTCGGCTTCTCCCAGGGCTATGCCTACCAGCTCAACTCGCTGGCGGCGGGCTACCTGGGCGCCAAGGGCGCGATCACCAGCCGCACCACCGGCCTGAACAACTCAGTCAAGGATGTCGCCAAGCAGAAGGACGCGTTCGCCTCCCGCCTGAGCGATATCGAAGCGCGCTACCGCGCGCAATACACGGCGCTCGACACCTCGATCGCCAGCATGAATACCACCGCGTCATTCTTGACGCAACAGTTCGCGGCGCTTGCCAAGCAATAACCGCTAACGCTTTAACAGGAGACAGAGTATGTTTGGATCTCGACAAACTGGCGTGAGCGCCTATGCCAAGGTCGGCATGGAAACCGGCGTGGTCGCCGCCAGTCCCCACAAGCTGATCGTCATGCTGTTCGACGGCGCCATGGTGGCCTTGAACGCCGCGCTGGCGGGCATGCGCAATGGCGACATCGGCGAGAAGGGCAAATCGATCTCCAAGGCCATCATGATCATCGACAGCGGCCTGCGCGCCGCGCTCGACAAGAAGGCCGGCGGCGAGATCGCCGAGGGCCTCGACGCGCTGTACGAATACATGAGCGCGCGCCTGCTGACGGCCAACCTGAACAACGATCCAGCGATCCTGGAGGAAGTGCAGCGCCTGCTGACCGAGTTGCGCGACGCCTGGAATGCGATCGCCGACACCCCTGCCGCCACCGGCATCCACCCGACCAATCTCGCGAGCGCCTGATTCATGATGACCAGCCAAGATATCCTTTCCGCGTACGCCGCCATGGCCGAGCTGACCGAACAGATGGTGCAGGCCGCCACGCGCAGCGACTGGGACCAGCTGGTGTTGCTGGAGCAGCGCTGCGCCGCCCACGTGCAGGCGCTGCGCGAACAGGAGCCGGCGCAGCCGATGCAGGGCGCCGAGCGCGAACGCAAGATCAGCCTGATCCGCCAGATGCTCAACGCCGACCGCCAGATCCGCGACCTGACCATGCCGTGGATGGCGCAGCTGTCCAAACTGATCAGCTCGACCGGCACTGAACGGCGCGTGATTAACGCCTACGGCAGCGTCTAAAGCAGGGGCGCGCCATGTTGCCGCCCGTGGTCACCATCCTGCCGGTCGGTCCGGCGGCCGAGGTCGGCGGCGTCGCGCCGGTCGGCGACGGCCGCCAGGCGGCCTTCCAGCGCGCGCTGCAAAGCCTGGTCGGCCAGTCGGTCACGGCCGAGGTGCTGTCCAAGTTCAACGACGGCAGCTTCCTGGTCAAGGTGGCCGACAACGCGGTGCGCATGATGCTGCCGCCGGAAGTGCAGGTCGGCGCCGAAGTGCCGCTGACCGTGCTGAGCGCCAATCCGCGACCCACTTTCCAGCTCGGCAATAACAGCCCCGGCAGCTCGGCCACGCTGGTCTACAGCGAACCCGCCGGGGCCGGCGACGGCTTGTACTCGCCCACGCTCCCCTCGCAAGACGCAGCGGCCACGCTGCCGGCCACGCCCCGTCCGGCGGCCGGCGGCGCCACGCCGGGCCAGGCCGCCGCGCCGGGCCAGGCC
>NZ_BPWK01000030.1:0-19398 GCF_040364205.1 Duganella rhizosphaerae | reverse complement strand
CGCCGCGCTGACCACCAACCAGGTCGTCGCGCTGACCTCGGCCCAGCTGAGCAGCCTGGCTTCGGCCCAGGTTGCCGCGCTGTCGAGCAACGCCATCGGCGCCATCGAGACGGCCGACCTGTCGGGCCTGACCACCGCCAACGTCGCCGTGCTGCGCAGTTCGCAGCTGGCCGGCCTGGCCACGGCGCAGGTTGCCGCGCTGTCGACCAACCAGATCGCCGCGCTGAGCATCGCCGCCGTATCCGGTTTGACCACCAACCAGATCGTCGCGCTGACCACCGCACAGGCAAGCTCGCTGAGCACCGCCCAAGTGGCCGGTCTGACGACCGCCGCCATCGCCGCGCTGGAAACGGCCGACTTCGCCGCACTGAAGTCCGACGCGATTGCCGCCCTGAGCGCCAATCAGGTCAAGGCCCTGACCACCAATCAAGTGGTGGCGCTGACCACCGCCGAAGCTGCCGCGCTGAGCACCGCGCAAGTGGCCGCGCTGTCGAGCGATGCGATCGCCGCGCTGGAAACGGCTGATCTGTCGGCCATCAAGACGGCCGCCATCGCCGCCCTGAGCTCCGCCCAGGTCGCCGCGCTGACCACCGCCCAGGTCAACAACCTGGCCACCGCCTCGCTGGCCGCGCTGAGCACCGCCGGCGTCGCCGCGCTGACCACCAACCAGGTCGTCGCGCTGACCTCGGCCCAGCTGAGCAGCCTGGCTTCGGCCCAGGTTGCCGCGCTGTCGAGCAACGCCATCGGCGCCATCGAGACGGCCGACCTGTCGGGTCTGACCACCGCCAACGTCGCCGTGCTGCGCAGTTCGCAGCTGGCTGGCCTGGCCACGGCGCAGGTTGCCGCGCTGTCGACCAACCAGATCAGCGCGCTGAGCACCGCCGCCGTATCCGGTTTGACCACCAACCAGATCGTCGCGCTGACCACCGCACAGGCAAGCTCGCTGAGCACCGCCCAAGTGGCCGGTCTGACGACCGCCGCCATCGCCGCGCTGGAAACGGCCGACCTGGCCGCCCTGTCGACCAACGGGATTGCCGCCCTGAGCGCCAATCAGGTCAAGGCCCTGACCACCAATCAAGTGGTGGCGCTGACCACCGCCGAAGCGGCCGCGCTGAGCACCGCGCAAGTATCGGCCCTGTCGAGCAACGCGATTGCCGCGCTGGAAACGGCCGATCTGTCGGCCATCAAGACGGCCGCCATCGCCGCCCTGAGCTCCGCCCAGGTCGCCGCGCTGACCACCGCCCAGGTCAACAACCTGGCCACCGCTTCGTTGGCCGCGCTGAGCACCGCCGGCATCGCCGCGCTGACCACCAGCCAGATCGTCGCGCTGACCTCGGCGCAACTGTCCTCGCTGGGCACCGCGCAAGTGGTGTCGCTGACCTCGGCCAGCATCGGGGCGATTGAAACGGCCGACCTGGTCGGCCTGAGCACGGTCGATGTCGCCGCACTGCGCACCGCGCAGCTCGCCGGCCTCGCCACCGCCCAGGTCGCCGCGCTGTCGACCGGTCAGGTCGCCGCGCTGGCCACCTCGGCCTTCTCCAGCGGT
The DNA here is from genome assembly GCF_040364205.1 of Duganella rhizosphaerae. NCBI lineage: Bacteria > Pseudomonadati > Pseudomonadota > Betaproteobacteria > Burkholderiales > Oxalobacteraceae > Duganella > Duganella rhizosphaerae. Next base: position 17,852 of record NZ_BPWK01000030.1, on the reverse strand, counting down.
CTGAGCACGTCGCAGATCGGTGCGCTGACCACCGCCCAGGCTGCATCGCTGAGCGTGGGCCAAGTCGCCGCCTTGTCGACCAACAACCTCGCCGCGCTGGCCACCGCCGCGCTGGCCGCCTTCACCACCCAGGAAATCGGCGCGCTGACCGTTGGCCAACTGGGCGCGTTGAGCTCCGGCCAGGGCGTGGCGCTGACCTCGACCCAGATCGCCGCCCTGACCACCGCCCAGGCTGCCGCCCTGTCGACCGCGGCGCTGGCCGCCCTCGACACCGCCGACCTGGTGGCGCTGAGCACGGCCGCCATCGCCGCGCTGAGCACCAAGCAGTTCGCCACGCTGCGTACCGCTGAGATCGCTTCGCTGACCACCAACCAGGTGCATGCGATCACCTCGGCGCAATTGCATGCGATGACCACCGACCAGGTTCACGCGATGACCACCACGCAGACCCAGGCGCTGTCGTTCCTGACCCCGATCGTGCTGGACCTGAATGGCGACGGCGTGCAGACCACGGCGCTGGGCCAGGGCGTACAGTTCGACCTGCTGGCCAACGGCAACAAAGTCAACACCGGCTGGACCGCCGGCGGCGACGGCCTGCTGGCCCTGGACCGCAACCATGACGGCGTGATCAACGATGGTAGCGAACTGTTCGGCTCGGGCACGACCCTGGCCAACGGCCAGAAAGCGACCACCGGCTACGAAGCGATGAAGGAACTGGACACCAACGGCGACGGCACCATCGACGCCAAGGACGGCGCCTTTGCCGACCTGCGCGTCTGGGTCGACGGCAACGCCGACGGCGTCAGCCAGGCCGACGAGCTGAAATCGCTGGCCGACCTGGGCATCACCAAGCTCAACCTGGACGTCAAGGCGGGCAGCGCAGTCAACAACGGCAACATCCTGGGTCTGACCTCGACCTTCGAGACGGCCGACGGCGCCACCCATGCGGCAGCCGACGTGTGGTTCGCCACCACGCCGGCCAGCAACCTGAGCGGCAGCGTCAGCAACCTGGCCCAGGCGATGTCGGCCTTCGCCGGCGGCGACGCACCGGCGGCCGCGGCGCCTAAGCTGGAACTCCAGCGCCAGGGCGTGGCTGGCGGCGCGGCCCAGTTGGCCGACGCGCTCAAGCAGTTCGACGCCAACGGCAAACCGGTGCTCGGCGCCGAAAGCCAGGCGGCCACTGACAGTGCGCTGCGTCTGAAAGCGTTGCAGTCGCAGGGCGGCCACGGTTTCCTGGCGGCGCCCGGCAAGTAAGCTGCAGTACGCCGGCGCCAGCCGGCGGTAGTGCCAAACGGCAGGGCTTAGGCCCTGCCGTTTGTGCCACCGCGTATGGTTTTTGACAGCGGTGGCCCGATTTTTGCATTGCACTGAGTAAACAAAAAAGCTTAATCTGGCGCAAAAAACAGTCGCTTTGTACGTTCAGGACGTTGGCCTGCCGGCTTCTGGTAGTGATTGACGGAAACTATGCGCTGCTCCATTACTATTGATATGTTAACAGGAGGCAAAATCATGGCCGGCGTATCCTAAAGTTGCCCTCGATATTGACGTTAAGAACTAAAGTGCATGGTTTTGTGATGACCAGGCGCAAGTAAACGCAAAGAATTCCAGTAATAACCCAATTCAGATGGAGCCACGGGCAAGACCTGTTGGCTCCATCATCTGTCTGTATAGAACTGTGCAGTGCCCCAAGGAGAATGGAAATGAGCCTCGTAACTAGCATGAGTACCGACCAGATTGCAGCTCTGTCGACCCAAACCATTGCTGCCCTCGCCACCAGCGATATCGTAGCGCTCAATTCTGACCAGACCCGGGCATTAACGACGGACCAGGCGGTGGCTTTGACCACCAGCCAGATCGCCGCACTGACCACCAAACAGATGTCCAACGGCTTGACGACCGACCAGATCGTCGCACTGAGCTCCAACCAGGTTGCCGTGCTGAGCTCGTCGCAGGTCAACGCCATGGCGACCGCCTACATCGCCGCGCTGGAAACGGCCGACTTCTCCGCATTGAAATCGAGCGCGATCGCCGGCCTGTCGTCCGCCCAGCTGGCCGCGCTGACCACCGACCAGGTGGTGGCGCTGACCACCAGCCAGGCCAACGCGCTGAGCAGCGCCCAGGTCGCCGGCCTGAGCACCAACGATATCGTGGCCCTGGAAACGGCCGATGTGCTGGCGTTGAAGACCGCCGCCATCGCCAGCCTCAGCACCGCCCAGATGGCGGCGCTGACCACCGACCAGGTGGGCGCGCTGTCGACCCTGCAGATCGCCTCGCTGAGCACCGCCAACCTGGCGGCCGGCCTGACCACCGACCAGATCGTCGCGATGAGCTCCAACCAGCTGGGCACGCTGAGCACCGCCCAGTTCGGCGCGCTGGGCACCAGCGCCGTGGCCGCGATTGAAACGGCCGACCTGGCCGCACTGAAAACCAGCCTGATCGCATCGATCAAGTCGTCGCAGTTGGCGGCCTTGACCACCGACCAGCTGTCGAACCTGACCACCACCCAGATTGCCGCGCTGACCACCGCCAGCATGACCGCGCTGAGCACCGACCAGGTCGTCGCACTGACGAGCAACCAGGCCGCCGCGCTGACCTCGCAACAAATCGGCGCGCTGTCGACCAACGCCATCGCCGCGATTGAAACGGCCGACCTGGCCGCGCTGAAGACCGGCGTGATCGCCGGCCTGTCGACCGCCCAGGCCAAGGCCCTGACCACCGACCAGATAGTGGCGCTGAGCGCCGGCCAGGTCGGCGCGCTGAGCAGCGGCCAGGTGGCCGCGCTGAGCACCGCCGCCATCGCCGCGATCGAGACCGCCGACATCGCTTCGCTGAAGACCGCCGCCATCGGCGCCCTGAGCACCGCGCAGAGCGCCGCGCTGACCACCGACCAGATCGGCGCGCTGAGCACCGCGCAAGTGGCCTCGATGACCACCGCCAACCTGGCCGCCGGCCTGACCACCGACCAGATGGTCGCCTTCAGCTCGAACCAGCTGGGCGTGCTGAGCACCGCGCAATTCGGCGCCCTGACCACCGGCGACGTCGCCGCGATCGCCACCGCCAACATCGTCGGCCTGAAGACCAACATCATCGCCGCGCTGAAAACGGCGCAACTGGCGGCGCTGACCACCGACCAGCTGTCCAACCTGACCACCGGCCAGGTCGCCGCCATCACCACCGCCAACATCGCCGCCCTGAGCACCGACCAGGTGGTCGCGCTGACGTCCAGCCAGTTCGCCGCCCTGAGCTCGGCCCAGGTGAGCGCCTTCAGCACCAACGACATCGCCGCGATTGAAACGGCCGACATCGGCGCGCTGAAATCGGCCGTCATCGCCGGCCTGACCAACAACCAGGCCAAGGCCTTGACCACCGACCAGGTCGTCGCGCTGGGCAGCAGCCAGATCAGCGCACTGACCAGCGGCCAGGTCGCCGCCATGAGCACCGAAGCCATCGCCGCCATTGAGACGGCCGACATCGGCGCGCTGAAAACGGCCGCCATCGGCGCCCTGACCACCGCGCAGACCGCCGCGCTGACCACCGACCAGATCGGCGCGCTGAGCACCGCGCAAGTGGCTTCCATGACCACCGCCAACCTGGCCTCGGGCCTGAGCACCGACCAGATCGTCGCGCTGAGCTCGAACCAGCTGGGCGCGCTGAGCACCGGCCAGTTCGGCGCGCTGTCGACCCAGGACATCGCCGCCATCGAGACGGCCGACATCGTCGGCCTGAAGACCAGCATCATCGCCTCGCTGAAATCGTCGCAACTGGCGGCGCTGACCACCGACCAGCTGTCCAACCTGACCACCGGCCAGGTCGCCGCCATCACCACCGCCAACATCGCCGTGCTGACCACCGACCAGGTGGTCGCGCTGTCGTCCAACCAGATCGGCGCGCTGAGCTCGGCCCAGCTGGGCGCTTTCAGCACCAACGACATCGCCGCGATTGAAACGGCCGACATCGGCGCGCTGAAGTCCGCCGTGATCGCCGGCCTGACCAGCAACCAGACCAAGGCCCTGACCACCGACCAGATCGTCGCCCTGAGCAGCAGCCAGGTTGGCGCCTTGTCGAGCTCGCAAGTTGCCGGCCTCAGCACCGCCGCCATCGCCGCCATCGAGACGGCCGACATCGGCGCGCTGAAGACCGCCGCCATCGGCGCCCTGAGCACCGCGCAGACCGCCGCGCTGAGCACCGACCAGATCGGCGCGCTGAGCACCGCGCAAGTGGCCGCCATGACCACCGCCAACCTGGCCTCGGGCCTGAGCACCGACCAGATCGTCGCGCTGAGCTCGAACCAGCTGGGCGCGTTGAGCACCGGTCAATTCAGCGCGCTGACCACCGGCGACGTCGCCGCGATTTCCACCGCCAACATCGTCGGCCTGAAGACCAGCATCATCGCCGCGCTGAAATCGGCGCAACTGGCGGCGCTGACCACCGACCAGCTGTCCAACCTGACCACCGCGCAAGTGGCGGCCATCACCACCGCCAACATCGCCGCCCTGAGCACCGACCAGGTGGTCGCGCTGTCGTCCAACCAGATCGGCGCCCTGAGCTCGGCCCAGGTCAGCGCCTTCAGCACCAACGACATCGCCGCGATTGAAACGGCCGACATCGGCGCGCTGAAATCGGCCGTGATCTCCGGCCTGACCAGCAGCCAGACCAAGGCCCTGACCACCGACCAGATCGTCGCCCTGAGCAGCAGCCAGATCAGCGCATTGAGCAGCAGCCAGGTCGCCGCGCTGAGCACCGAAGCCATCGCCGCAATTGAAACGGCCGACATCGGCGCGCTGAAAACCGCCGCCATCGGCGCCATGACCACCGCGCAGACCGCCGCGCTGAGCACCGACCAGATCGGCGCGCTGAGCACCGCGCAAGTGGCCTCGATGACCACCGCCAACCTGGCCTCGGGCCTGAGCACCGACCAGATCGTCGCACTGAGCTCGAACCAGCTGGGCGCGCTGAGCACCGGCCAGTTCGGCGCCTTGTCGACCCAGGACATCGCCGCCATCGAGACGGCCGACATCGTCGGCCTGAAGACCAGCATCATCGCCGCGCTGAAGACGTCGCAACTGGCGGCGCTGACCACCGACCAGCTGTCCAACCTGACCACCGCGCAAGTGGCGGCCATCACCACCGCCAACATCGCCGCCCTGAGCACCGACCAGGTGGTCGCGCTGTCGTCCAACCAGATCGGCGCCCTGAGCTCGGCCCAGCTGAGCGCCTTCAGCACCAACGACATCGCCGCGATTGAAACGGCCGATATCGGCGCGCTGAAATCGGCGGTCATCGCCGGCCTGACCAGCAACCAGACCAAGGCCCTGACCACCGACCAGATCGTCGCCCTGAGCAGCAGCCAGATCGCCGCCTTGTCGAGCTCGCAAGTTGCCGGCCTGAGCACCGCCGCCATCGCCGCCATCGAGACGGCCGACATCGGCGCGCTGAAGACCGCCGCCATCGGCGCCCTGAGCACCGCGCAGACCGCCGCGCTGAGCACCGACCAGATCGGCGCGCTGAGCACCGCGCAAGTGGCCGCCATGACCACCGCCAACCTGGCCTCGGGCCTGAGCACCGACCAGATCGTCGCGCTGAGCTCGAACCAGCTGGGCGCGCTGAGCACCGGTCAGTTCGGCGCCTTGTCGACCCAGGACATCGCCGCCATCGAGACGGCCGACATCGTCGGCCTGAAGACCAGCATCATCGCCTCGCTGAAGACGGCGCAACTGGCGGCGCTGACCACCGACCAGCTGTCCAACCTGACCACCGCGCAAGTGGCGGCCATCACCACCGCCAACATCGCGGCGCTGACCACCGACCAGGTCGTCGCACTGTCGTCGAACCAGTTCGGCGCCCTGAGCTCGGCCCAGGTGAGCGCCTTCAGCACCAACGACATCGCCGCGATTGAAACGGCCGATATCGGCGCGCTGAAGTCCGCCGTGATCGCCGGCCTGAGCAGCAGCCAGACCAAGGCCCTGACCACCGACCAGATCGTCGCGCTGAGCAGCAGCCAGATCGGCGCATTGTCGAGCTCGCAAGTTGCCGGCCTCAGCACCGCCGCCATCGCCGCCATCGAGACGGCCGACCTCGGCGCGCTGAAAACCGCCGCCATCGGCGCCCTGAGCACCGCGCAGACCGCCGCGCTGACCACCGACCAGATCGGCGCGCTGAGCACCGCGCAAGTGGCTTCCATGACCACCGCCAACCTGGCGTCGGGCCTGAGCACCGACCAGATCGTCGCGCTGAGCTCGAACCAGCTGGGCGCGTTGAGCACCGGCCAGTTCGGCGCCTTGTCGACCCAGGACATCGCCGCCATCGAGACTGCCGACATCGTCGGCCTGAAGACCAGCATCATCGCCTCGCTGAAGACGGCGCAACTGGCGGCGCTGACCACCGACCAGCTGTCCAACCTGACCACCGCGCAAGTGGCGGCCATCACCACCGCCAGCATCGCCGCCCTGACCACCGACCAGGTCGTCGCGTTGTCGTCGAACCAGTTCGGCGCCCTGAGCTCGGCCCAGATCAGCGCCTTCAGCACCAACGACATCGCCGCGATTGAAACGGCCGATATCGGCGCGCTGAAGTCCGCCGTGATCGCCGGCCTGACCAGCAGCCAGGCCAAGGCCCTGACCACCGACCAGATCGTCGCCCTGAGCAGCAGCCAGATCGGCGCACTGAGCAGCGGCCAGGTCGCCGCGCTGAGCACCGAAGCCATCGCCGCCATCGAGACGGCCGACATCGGCGCGCTGAAAACGGCCGCCATCGGCGCCCTGAGCACCGCGCAGACCGCCGCGCTGAGCACCGACCAGATCGGCGCGCTGAGCACCGCGCAAGTGGCCTCCATGACCACCGCCAACCTGGCCTCGGGCCTGAGCACCGACCAGATCGTCGCGCTGAGCTCGAACCAGTTGGGCGCGCTGAGCACCGGCCAGTTCGGCGCCTTGTCGACCCAGGACATCGCCGCCATCGAGACGGCCGACATCGTCGGCCTGAAGACCAGCATCATCGCCTCGCTGAAGACGGCGCAACTGGCGGCGCTGACCACCGACCAGCTGTCCAACCTGACCACCGCGCAAGTGGCGGCCATCACCACCGCCAACGTCGCGGCGCTGACCACCGACCAGGTCGTCGCACTGTCGTCGAACCAGTTCGGCGCCTTGAGCTCGGCCCAGGTGAGCGCCTTCAGCACCAACGATATCGCCGCGATCGAAACGGCCGACATCGGTGCGTTGAAATCGGCGGTCATCGCCGGCCTGAGCAGCAATCAGACCAAGGCCCTGACCACCGACCAGATCGTCGCCATGAGCAGCAGCCAGATCGGCGCATTGTCGAGCTCGCAAGTTGCCGGCCTCAGCACCGCCGCCATCGCCGCGATTGAAACGGCCGACATCGGCGCGCTGAAGACCGCCGGCATCGGCGCCCTGAGCACCGCGCAGACCGCCGCGCTGAGCACTGACCAGATCGGCGCGCTGAGCACCGCGCAAGTGGCCGCCATGACCACCGCCAACCTGGCCTCGGGCCTGAGCACCGACCAGATCGTCGCGCTGAGCTCGAACCAGCTGGGCGCGCTGAGCACCGGTCAGTTCGGCGCCTTGTCGACCCAGGACATCGCCGCCATCGAGACGGCCGACATCGTCGGCCTGAAGACCAGCATCATCGCCTCGCTGAAGACGGCGCAACTGGCGGCGCTGACCACCGACCAGCTGTCCAACCTGACCACCGCGCAAGTGGCGGCCATCACCACCGCCAACGTCGCGGCGCTGACCACCGACCAGGTCGTCGCACTGTCGTCGAACCAGTTCGGCGCCCTGAGCTCGGCCCAGGTGAGCGCCTTCAGCACCAACGATATCGCCGCGATTGAAACGGCCGACATCGGTGCGCTGAAGACCGCCGTGATCGCCGGCCTGAGCACCAACCAGGCCAAGGCCCTGACCACCGACCAGATCGTCGCCTTCAGCAGCGTCCAGATCGGTGGCCTGAGCAGCGGTCAAGTCGCTGCGCTGGGCACCGCGTCGATCGCCGCGATCGAGACGGCCGACATCGGCGCGCTGAAAACGGCCGCCATCGGCGCCCTGAGCACCGCGCAGACCGCCGCGCTGACCACCGACCAGATCGGCGCGCTGAGCACCGCGCAAGTGGCCTCGATGACCACCGCCAACCTGGCCTCGGGCCTGAGCACCGACCAGATCGTCGCGTTGAGCTCGAACCAGCTGGGCGCGCTGAGCTCCAACCAGTTCGGCGCCCTGAGCACCGGCGACATCGCCGCCATCGAAACGGCGGACATCGTCGGCCTGAAGACCGCCATCATCGCCTCGCTGAAAACGGCGCAACTGGCGGCGCTGACCACCGACCAGCTGACGGCGCTGAGCACCGCGCAAGTGGCGGCCTTCACCACCGCCAACGTCGCGGCGCTGACCACCGACCAGGTCGTCGCGCTGTCGTCCAACCAGATCGGCGCGCTGAGCTCGGCACAACTGAGCGCCTTCAGCACCAACGACATCGCCGCGATTGAAACGGCCGATATCGGCGGACTGAAAACCGCGGCAATCGCCGGCCTGAGCACCAACCAGGCCGCGGCGCTGACCACCGACCAGGTGGTGGCGCTGAGCGCGACCCAGGTCGGCGCCCTGACCAGCGCGCAAGTGGCTGGCCTGAGCACCGGCGCCATCGCCGCGATCGAAACGGCCGACCTCGGTTCGCTGAAGACCGCCGCCATCAGCGGCCTGCGCAGCGCCCAGCTGGCCGCGTTGACGACCGACCAGGTCGGTGCACTGTCGACCGCCCAGATCGCGTCGCTGACCACCGCCAACCTGGCCAGCGGCCTGACCACGGATCAAGTGGTGGCGCTGTCCTCGACCCAGCTCGGTTCGCTGAGCACGGCGCAAGTGAGCGCGCTGAGCACCGGCGCCATCGCCGCCATCGAAACGGCCGACATCGGCGCGCTGAAGACCGGCGTCATCGGTTCGCTGAAATCGGCCCAGGTGGCTGCGCTGACGACCGACCAGGTGGTGGCGCTGAGCACCGCCCAGGTCGCCGCGCTGAGCACCGCCAACCTCGCCTCCGGCCTGAGCACCGACCAGGTCGTGGCGCTGAGCTCGACGCAGGTCGGCGTGCTGAGCACCGCGCAAGTGGCCGCCCTGGCGACCGCCGCGATCGCCGCGCTGGGCACCGAAGACATGGCCGCGCTGAAGACCTCGGTCATCGCCTCGCTGCAGACCGCGCAGCTCGCCGCGCTGACGACCGACCAGATCGTCGCGCTGTCGAGCCAGCAGATGCAGGCGTTGACGACCGGCCAGATCAAGGCGCTGTCGACCAACCAGCTGGTGGCCATCGAGACGGCCGACCTGGTGGGCCTGAAGACCTCGTCGATCGCCGCGCTGAGCACCGCGCAGCTGAACAAGCTGACGACCGACCAGATCCACTCGTTGACGACCTCGCAAGTGTGCGCCATCACCAGCGCCCAGGTGCCTGGCCTGACGACCGACCAGATCGCGGCACTGCCTTCGCCGCTGGGTACGCCGATCGTGCTGGACCTGAACGGCAACGGCATCAACACCCTGGGCCTGTCGGCCGGCGTGAACTTCGATCTGCTGGCTAACGGCAGCAAGGTCAACACCGGCTGGGTGGGCGGCGGCGACGGCTTGCTGGCCCTGGATCGCAACGGCGACGGCGTGATCAACGACGGTAGCGAACTGTTCGGTTCCGGCACCACGCTGGCTAACGGCCAGAAAGCCACCAACGGCTACACCGCGCTGAGCGAGCTCGACACCAACGGCGACGGCGTCATCGACGCCAAGGACGGCGCCTTCGGCAGCCTGCGTGTCTGGGTCGACGGCAATGCCGACGGCGTCAGCCAGGCCGACGAGCTGAAATCGCTGACCGACCTGGGCATCACCAAGCTGAACCTGGATGCGAAGCAGAACGCGTCGCTCAACAATGGCAACATTGTGGGCATCACGTCGACCTTCGAGACCAGCGACGGCGCCAGCCACGCAGCGGCGGACGTCTGGTTCCAGATGGGCGCCACGGCGGCAACCAGCCTGAGCTCCTCGGTCAGCGGCCTGTCGGCGGCGATGTCGAGCTTCAGCGCGGCGGCGGCGACGGTGACCACCACCGCCAAGCTGGAAGTGCCGAACAGCGTCAACACGGCAGTGGCCGCGATGGCGGACGCGATCAGCAATTACGACAACAAGCTGACCGCGACCAGCAACGCCGCCGCCACCGACGACGCGCTGCGACTGAAAGCGCTGCAGGGCGGCAACCACAGCGGCTTCCTGGCTGCCAAGTAATCAGCTTCCGATAAGGAAGTCAGGACGGCAAGACCCGCGGGTCTTGCCGTTTTTTTTTGAGCCGACGAACAGGATGGTAAACAGGGCGGTGTTTCAGCAACACAAAACCCTCCGCCAGGCACTGCACTAGGTTAGAATCCGAAGGCTGGCTCGATAGTGCGCCAATGCAAGTTTTAACCTTGATCAGGCTTATGCACGATAAATTTCCCCATACCGCGATACAGTGTCTGACGGCCATCGCGCAGCATCACGGTTTGCAAATCAATCCGGAACGTCTGATCGACGACTACGCGCTGCGCGCGGAAGAGCCGGGCAGCGGCGCGCTGCTGCGGATCGCCTCCGACATCGGCCTCAAGGCCAAGTCCGACCGCCTGACCTGGTCGCGCCTGATGGCCCAGGGCGGCGTGTTCCCGCTGATGGCGCGCCTGAACGACGGCAATATGGTGATCGTGGTCGGCGTCAAGCCGGGCGAGCAGGGGGCGGAAGACACCGTCGCCGTGCTCAACCCGGCCAGCGCCAACGCCGCCGTGGTGATGGTGGCGCGCAGCGAGTTCGAGCGGCGCTGGAGCGGCGAGGTGCTGTTCGTCAAACGCCAGCACAAGCTGTCCGACCCCAACCAGCCGTTCGGCCTGCGCTGGTTCATCCCCGAGATCCTCAAGCAGAAAGCCGCGTTCCGCGACATCTTCATCGCCGCCATCGCCATGCAGCTGCTGGCGCTGGCCTCGCCGGTGTTCTTCCAGCTGGTGATCGACAAGGTGCTCACGCACCAGAGCGTGACCACGCTGCAGGTGCTGGGCGTGGGCATCGTCGCCGCGCTGGTGTTCGACGCCACCTTCGGCTTCCTGCGCCAGACGCTGACGCTGGCCGCCTCCAACAAGATCGACATGCGGCTGACCCGCCGCGTGTTCGGCCACCTGCTGTCGCTGCCGATCGACTTCTTCGAGACCACCAGCGCCGGCGTGGTCACGCGCCACATGCAGCAGCTGGAAAAGATCCGCAACTTCCTCACCGGCCGCCTGTTCTTCACCGGCCTGGACCTGATCGCGTTGGTGGTGTTCGTGCCCATCCTGTTCAGCTATTCGTTCAAGCTGGCGATGATCGTGCTGCTGTTCGCCGGCCTGATCGCCTGCGTGGTGATGGCCATGGTGCCGACCTTCCAGCGCCGCCTCAACGCGCTGTACGCGGCCGAGGGCCAGCGCCAGGGCATGCTGGTGGAAACCATCCACGGCATGCGCACCGTCAAGGCGCTGGCGATCGAACCGTCGCAGCGCCGCATCTGGGACCAGCGCTCGGCCGAGGCGATCACCATGCACTTCCGGGTCGGCCAGATCTCGATCGCCGGCAACGCCGTCACCGACTTCCTCGGCAAGCTGCTGCCGGTCACGCTGATCGTGGTGGGCGCCGCCGACGTGTTCGACAGCACCCTGTCGGTGGGCGCGCTGATCGCCTTCCAGATGCTGTCGGGACGGGTCACGCAACCGCTCATTTCGATCGTCGGCCTGGTCAACGAATACCAGGAAACCGCGCTGTCGGTGCGCATGCTGGGCGAGGTGATGAACCGCGCGCCGGAAGGCCGCGCCGGCGCCAACGGCCTGCGCCCCATCCTGCAGGGCGAGATCCGCTTCGACGACGTCACCTTCCGCTATCCGGGCGCGCAGGCGATGGCGCTGGACAAGGCCCGCTTCACCATCGAGCCGGGCACCGTGGTCGGCATCGTCGGCCGCTCCGGCTCCGGCAAGACCACCTTGACCAAGCTGATCCAGGGCCTGTATCCGGTGCAGGAAGGCATCGTCCGCTTCGACGGCATCGACGCCCGCGAGATCGAGCTGTCGCACCTGCGGCGCCAGATCGGCGTGGTGTTGCAGGAGAACTTCCTGTTCCGCGGCACGGTGCGCGAAAACCTGTCCGTCACCAAGCCGGACGCCACCTTCGAGGAACTGGTCGAAGCGGCCGCCGCCGCCGGCGCCGACGAATTCATCGAGCGCCTGCCGATGGGCTACGACACCGTGCTGGAGGAGAACGCCTCCAACCTGTCCGGCGGCCAGAAGCAGCGGCTGTCGATCGCCCGCACGCTGGTGGCCAAGCCGCGCATCCTGATCCTCGATGAAGCGGCCTCGGCGCTGGACCCGGAATCGGAAGCCATCTTCATCAGCAACCTGTCGAAGATCGCGGTCGGCCGCACGGTGGTGATGATCTCGCACCGCCTGTCGACCCTGGTCAACGCCGACAAGATCATGGTCATGCAACAGGGCCGGCTGGTGGACGCCGGCCGCCACGAAGAACTGCTCACCAGTAGCGACACTTACCAGCACTTATGGAACCAGCAAACAAGTCACCTCTAAGCCTCAAGCGCCGCCGCAAGGACGAGACCGAAATCGAGTTCCTGCCCGATGCGGACGCCATCGAGCGCGGCCCGTTGCCCAAGTTCGTGCGCCTCACGCTGCACGTGCTGATCGGCGCCTTCGCGTTCTTCATCCTGTGGGCCAGTTTCTCGCCGGTGGAAAAGATCGTCGTCGCCCACGGCCGCCTGGTCAATCCGTTGCCCAACATCGTGGTGCAGCCGCTCGACACCTCCATCATCCAGAGCATCGAGGTGCGGGTCGGCCAGGTGGTGAAAAAAGGCCAGGTGCTGGCCCGTCTGGATCCGACCTTCACCGCCGCCGACGAGCAGCAGCTGCGCGTGCGGCTCGACAGCCTGGACACCCAGACCGCCGGCCTGCGCGCCGAGCTGGCCGGCCAGCCGGGCGCCGTCACCAACGGCAAATCGAACGCCGATACCTTGCTGCAGGCGCAGCTGTCGAACGAGCGCAAGGGCAATTTCGAGGCGCAGAAGACCAAGATGGACCAGAACATCGCGCGCCTCAAGGCCGGCCTGGAAACCAACAAGCACGACCAGGTGATCCTGGCCCAGCGCGTGAAATCGCTGCGTGAAGTGGAGGCCATGCAGGAGCAGCTGATGGCCGAGCAGTTCGGCGCCAAGATGCACCTGCTGGAAGCGCGCGACCGCCGCCTCGAAGTCGAGCGCGACATGGACCTGCAGCGCAACAAGGCGGTCGAGATGGCCAGCGAGCTGGCGTCGGCGCAGGCCGAGCGCGCCGCCTTCGACAAGAGCTGGCGGCAGAAGACCATGGAAGACCTGCTGAGCGCCTCGCGCGACCGCGACGGCATCAACGAGCAGCTGGCCAAGGCCGACAAACGCCACAAGGCGGTCAACATGGTGGCGCCGGCCGACGGCGTGGTGCTGGAGATCGGCAAGCTGTCGGTGGGCTCCATCGTGCGCGAGGCCGAGCCGCTGTTCACGCTGGTGCCGCTGGGCGCCGAGCTGGAGGCGGAAGTGCAGATCGATTCGCTCGACATCGGCTACATCAAGCCGGGCGCGCTGGTGCACCTGAAGGTCGACGCCTTCTCGTTCCAGCAGCATGGCATGTTGGACGGCAAGGTCCGCACCATCAGCCAGGACGCCTTCAAGCGCGAACAGAGCGACAAGAACGGCGGCGGGCTGGACGCCTACTACCTGAGCCGGATTCCCTACACGGGCAAGCTGAAGAAGATGACCCCGGGCGCGCAGCTGCTGCCGGGCATGACCTTGTCGGCCGAGATCGTGGTCGGCCACCGCACCGTGATGTCCTACCTGCTGTACCCGCTGACGCGGGCGCTGGACGAATCGATCCGCGAACCGTAAATTTTCTCCGGCGCCGGCTAGCCGGTTAGCCGGCTAGTCGGTTAGGAACTGGCGTTGTGGAACAGCGCCAGGCCGGTGGCCAGGTCGGTTGCGGGCTGCCAGCCGGGCAAGGCCTGGTAGGTGCGCCAGGGAACCATCACTTCACGCTCGCGGTAAGGGCGGCCGCCCCAGTCGATCGCCAGCGGCTTGCCGCTGACTTGCGCATACAGCGCGGCGAGTTCGCGCAACGGCAGGGCGTTGCCGCTGGAGATGCCGTACTCTTCCATGGCGTTCTGCTGGCGGCCGTCGGCCAGCCGTTCGTCGGCGGTGATGAAGGCCTGGACCGCGTCGTCGATGTAGACCAGGTCCATCAGCTGTTCGCCCGGCGACATGCCCAGCGAGCTGCCTTCCAGCGCCACCCGCTTCAGCAAGTTCAGCACCTTGGGCCGCGCATCGCCGGCGCCGTAGGTGTCGAACAATTTCAGCGTCACCACCCGCAAGCCATGGACTTCGACGTAGTAGCGCAGCAGCGCGCTGAAGGCCTGCTTGGTGGCGGCGTACAGGCACACCGGGTTGTACGCCTCGTCCTCGTAGTGCTCCCACGACGTGCCGGTGTTGACCAGGCGGCGCACGCCGCAGGCGGCCATCGCTTCGGCCAGCTGGGTCGAGAACAGCAGGTTGGAATTGACCAGGCGCGCGACATCTTCCGGCTTGTGCGTGGCCAGGAACAGCGAGGCCAGGTGAAACACGGTTTCCGGCGCGGCGGCGCGCATGATGTCGATCAGTTGCAGCGTATCGCCGTTGTGGCGGTGCAGGTGCAGCCGCGCGCTCTCCGGCGGCAAGCCGGCGGTCGACGACCCTTCGCGCAGCAGCAGGTGCACCTCCCAGCCGTCGGCCAGCAAGCGGCGCGTCAAGGCGGCGCCGACAAAGCCGCTGGCGCCGGTCAGCAGTGCGCGGCGCGCGCTCATGGCTGGCCGCCGTCGAACACGAACGGCGTATCGAAGTCGGCCAGCGCGCCGAACTGGCGGTCGCGCGCCGACATGATCGGATCCTTGAGCGGCCAGTCGATGCCGGCCTTGTCCCATGCCAGCCCGGCGTCGTGGGCCGGCGCGTAGGTGGCGGTGACCTTGTAGACCATCATCGCCGGTTCCTTCGGCGTGCAGAAGCCGTGGGCCAGGCCGCGCGGCAGGTACAGCATATGGCCGTTGGCGGCGCTCAGTTCCAGCATCAGGTTGTGGCCGTAGGTCGGTGAGCCGCGCCGCAAATCCAGCGCCGCGTCCATCACCGAGCCCTGCACGCAATACACCAGCTTGGCGTGGTCGTGCGGCGGGGTCTGGAAGTGCAGGCCGCGCAGCACGTTGCGATGCGATGCCGAGTAGTATTCCTCGGCATAGTCGGTGGCCAGGCCATGCTCACGGAAGATATCTTCGTGGAAGACCTTGACGAAGCTGCCGCGCTCGTCGCGACGAATCTCCGGGATGATCAGGAAGCAACCGGCGATGTCGGTAGGAACAATTTTCATGGCAGTGTACAGTCTCAGGGACGGGGAAGTTTGGCATCGAGCAGCACCAGCGGGCGCGAGATCACCTTGTCGGCGCCCCACGCGGCGATGCGCTTGGCCAGCAGGAAGGCTTGCAGCCGTTCGCAGCAGAACGCCATGCTGCGCGCCAGATAGCCTTCGCGCTCGATGTGATGATAGCGATAGTAGCGCGACATCACCAGTTCCAGCGCGTGCACGATCTCGACAAACCAGCTCACCGGAATGTAGGCCACGGTCGGCGCCGGGATGAAGGTATTGCCGCTCAGGAAGTTGGCGGCCTCGCCATCGGTGATGACGCCGCAATCGATGGCGTCGCCAAAGAAGGTCAGCAGATCGCGCAGCACGCAGCTGGACTGGTATTGCTGCATGACGGAGCCGGCGAACGTCACCGCGATCGGCACGATCGGCGTCTGGCCGTCGCCGTAGAAATGCTCGGGCCGGACCTGGGCCAGCACGTCCGGATGGGCGTGGTAATTGAAGCCCGCCAGCGTGCCGACCGGGTCGGTCAGCGCGAAACGGCGATAGTGGCAGAAGCCGACAAAGCCTTCGGCCTTGCTGGCGATCAGCATGCGGCGGATTTCAAACAGCGCCAGGTACTCGCCCAGGTAGCGATTGCGCATCGCCTGCTCGGGCGTGAGCAGCTTGCTCATCGCCAGGCCGGACTCCGGCACGTAGTCGCCGGAGCCCAGCATGGTCATGAAGTCGGGCATCTTCCAGTCGAAAGGCGCGTGGGCAATGCAGTAGTAGAGCGGTGTATCGTTCATCACGCGGGCATGGCTTTGATCAGGTAATGGGAAGGCTGGACGTCGTCCACCAGCGCGTCCAGCGGCACGCCGGTCTGCGCGGCGCGCTGCTGCAGCGCGTCGGCCACGGCCTGCGGCAAGGGCGCGGGGTTCAGCATGACGCCGTTGACGACGCGAAAGCCGTGCTGGTCGAACAGGGCCAGGATGGCGTCGATCGCCAGCGGATGGCGCGGCTGCGCGGCCGGCGGATTCCAGTAGCGGGCGTTGGCGATGCGGGCGACGATGCAGGCGTCGTACTGGATCACCTTGCGCACCTGCGCCAGCACCTTGCCGGGCTCCTGCAGCTGTTCCAGCGTGCCGTCGAAGATCCAGCCGTCGGCCCATTCCAGATGCTTGTAGAAGGTGTCGCCGGCCTGTTCCAGGTCGACCTGGTGCACGCGGTCGGCGTACTCGCGCGCCTGCTGGGCCTGCGCCGCATCGGGGTCCGCCACCAGCCACGAGGTGGCCGGATAATTGGCGCGGTACTTGCGCGCCAGGGCGCCGTCGGTGGCGCCTGCCTGCACCAGCAGACGGGCGTTCTGCGGCAGCGTCGACAGATAAGGCCCGATGTAGGCGGGGGTGGCGGTTTCCGGCAAACTCATGGCGGCCTTTAGAAGTTCACGCCGAAGAAGGTTTCCAGCTTGTCGACCGCGAAGTCCAGCATTTCGCGGGTCAGGCCGGGGAACACGCCGATCCAGAAGGTGTCGTTCATCACGCGGTCGGTGTTGGTCAGCTCGCCGGAGACGCGGTAGTTGCGGCCGATCATGTACGGCTGGCGCGTCAGGTTGCCGGCGAACAGCAGGCGGGTGCCGATCTTGTGCTCGTCCAGGTAGGTCAGCAGGTCCACCCGCGATACATTGGCTTCCGGCTTCAGGGTCATCGGGAAGCCGAACCACGACGGGTCCGAATGCTCGGTCGCTTCCGGCAGGATCAGGAACTCGGCGCACGACTGCAGCCGCTCTTTCAGGTACGCGAAGTTGTCCTTGCGGGCCTGGATGAAGCCGGGCGCGCGGTCGATCTGGGCCAGGCCGCAGGCGGCCTGCATGTCGGTGATCTTCAGGTTGTAGCCCAGGTGGCTGTAGGTGTACTTGTGGTCGTAGCCCATCGGCAGCGTGCCCAGGCACTGGCAGAAGCGCTTGCCGCAGGTGTTGTCCTTGCCCGGCGCGCAGTAGCAGTCGCGGCCCCAGTCGCGGAACGACTCGGCGATCATTTTCAGCTCGGCGTTGTTGGTGAACACCGCGCCGCCTTCGCCCATCGTGATGTGGTGCGCCGGGTAGAACGACATGGTGCCGATGTCGCCGAAGGTGCCGACCATCTTGCCATGATAGGTCGAGCCGAGCGCGTCGCAGCAGTCCTCGATCAGCCACAGATTGTGCTTCTTGCAGATCGCCGTGATGACGTCCAGGTTGTACGGGTTGCCCAAGGTGTGGGCCAGCATGATGGCCTTGGTCTTGGGCGAGATCGCCGCTTCCAGCTTGCTCACGTCGATGTTGTAGGTGCCCAGCTCGACGTCGACGAACACCGGGATCGCGCCGAACTGGATGATCGGGTTGACGGTGGTCGGGAAGCCGGCGGCCACGCCGATCACCTCG
>NZ_BPWK01000029.1:0-20913 GCF_040364205.1 Duganella rhizosphaerae | reverse complement strand
GCGCCCTCTCCCGCCGCGCTGCGTCCCCCCCGGCGGCCGCGGCCTCTCCGGCCCGACCCGCCGCCGGCTGCCCCCTCTTTCCCCTCCGCGATGCCGGCCGCCGCCGCCGCCGCCCCCGCGGGGGTGACGGCAGCCATCGCCGCCACGCCCGCCGGGCCGGCGCCGACGGCGATCCCACCGGCCGAGCCGCCCCCCGCGCTGGCGCTGCGGGCCCGCCTGTGCGCCGACCGCGGCCTGCTGGACGACGCCAGCCTGTGCTGCGCCGCCGCGATCGCCAGCGACAAATGCGACCCGGAACTGCGCTATCTGCGGGCGCTGATCCTGGAGGAGCAAGGCCGCGCCGCCGAGGCCATTGGCGCCCTCAAGGACGCGCTGTATCTGGACCCGGACTTCGTGCTGGCGCATTTCACGCTGGGCAGCCTGTGCCGGCGCAACGGCGCGGCGCGCGAGGCGCAGCGCCATTTCGCCAACGCGCTGGAACTGCTGCGCCGGCACGCGCCGGACGAGGTGCTGGCGCACTCGGGCGGCGTGCGCGCGGGCGAGCTGGCCGATCTGATGCGCGCCGGCGCCGGGGCCGCCTGATGCCGGCCCGGCGCCAGCAACTGGACTGGGAGCGGGTGCGCGCGCGGCTGGCGGCGGCCGCCGTCACCGCGCGGCAGCAGACGGCGGTGGCGCCGGAACGCCAGCGCGCGCTGCTGGAGGAGCGCGCGCAGCTGCTGGCGCGCGTGCCGCCGGCCGCGCCGGCGCCGGACGCCGAGGCCGAGGTGCTGGAATTTATGCTGGCGCACGAACGCTACGCGCTGGAGATGCGCCATGTGCACGAGGTGCACGTGCTGCGCGACTTGACGCCGCTGCCGTGCACGCCGGACTTCGTGCTGGGCATCGTCAACGTGCGCGGGCGGATTTTGTCGCTGGTCGACCTGAAGCGCTTTTTCGGCCTGCCGGAGCAGGGCTTGACGGACCTGAACAAGATCATCGTGCTGCGCGGCGGCGCCATGCGCTTCGGCCTGCTGGCCGACCAGATCCTGGGCGTGAACCAGCTGCTGCTGGCCGAGTTGCAGCCGCCGCCGTCGACGCTGGGCGGGATCCGCGCCGATTACCTGAAGGGCGTGACGGCCGCCCGTTTGATCGTGCTGGACGGCGGGCGCCTGTTGTCCGATCCGGCCATGGTGGTGGAGCAGCATGTAGTCTGAACCAGGAGATGCGATGGAGCGTTTATCGATACCGTACCGGCGCCGCTGTGCGCCGCTGTGGCTGGGCGCCGGCCTGTGCGGCCTGTGCTGGGCCGCCGGCGCGTCGGCCCAGCAGCTGCCCAGCCAGCTGTCGCGCATGAGCATCGAGGAGCTGGCGGAGATCCCGATCACCTCGGTGTCGAAGAAGGCCGAGCCGCTGGGCGACGCCGCCGCCGCGGTCTACATCATCACCGGCGAGGACGTGCGGCGCAGCGGCGCCACCAGCCTGGCGGAGGCGCTGCGGCTGGCGCCCAACCTGGAGGTGGCGCGCACCAACGGCAACACGTATGCGGTCACCGCGCGCGGCGGCAGCAACGGCAACGGCAACAAGCTGCTGGTGCTGGTGGACGGCCGGGTGGTGTACAACCCGCTCAACGCCGGCGTGTTCTGGGAAGCCCAGGACGTGATGATGGAGGATATCGAGCGGATCGAGGTGATCAGCGGTCCGGGCGGCACGCTGTGGGGCTCGAACGCGGTCAACGGCGTGATCAACGTGATCACCCATGCCAGCAAGGACACCCAGGGCACGCTGGTGGCGCTGGGCGGCGGCAACGCCGAGCGCGGCGTCGCCGTGCGCCAGGGCTGGCGGCTGGGCGAGGACGCCAGCATGCGGGTCTACGCCAAAGGCTTCCGGCGCGACGCCAACCAGACCACGACCGGCGCCCCGGCCGGCGATGACTGGTCCGGGCGCCAGCTGGGCTTTCGCGCCGACTGGGGCGCGGGCGACAACGGCCTCACCCTGCAGGGCGACCTGTACGACCGCCAGCTGGACCAGCTGGCCGGCAGTGAGCGCCACCGTTCCGGCGGCAACCTGCTGGCGCGCTGGGAGCGCGCGCTGGCCGACGGCGCGGCGCTGCAGCTGCAGGGCTATTACGACCGCGTCAACAACCTGATCCCGGGCGTGATCATGCTGGGCGAATCGAACGACACCTACGACCTCGAGGCCCAGCACCGCCTGCCGCTGGGCGCGCGCCAGGAGCTGGTGTGGGGCGGCGGCTTGCGGCTGTGGCGCAGCACCGCCACCAACGGCGCGATCCTGAAATTCCTGCCGGAGCAGGTGGCGACCCACCTGGTCAACCTGTTCGTGCAGGACACCATCGCGCTCGACCCGCAGTGGAAGCTGACGCTGGGCGCCAAGGCCGAGCGCAATTCCTACACCGGCCTGGAATTCCAGCCTAACCTGCGGCTGGCGTGGAAGCCGGACGTCCACACGCTGTGGTGGGCCGCGCTGTCGCGGGCGCTGCGCACGCCGTCGCGGGTGGACCGCGAAGCCTACATCTTCGGCATCCCGGGCTCGGCCCTGCGCGGCGGGCCGAACTTCCGCTCGGAGCGGCTGACCGCGCTGGAGCTGGGCTACCGCGCCCAGCCGACCGAGCGGCTGTCGTTTTCGGTCAACGCCTACTACAACAAGTACGACGATCTGCGCAGCGTGGATTTCGATGCGGTCAAGCGCACGTTCGAGGTCGCCAACCACGCCGAGGGCAATGTCGCCGGCCTGGAAATCTGGGGCAACTACCAGGTCAGCCGCGACTGGCGCCTGAGCGCCAGCCACACCCTGCTGCGCGAGCGCATCAGCCTGCAACCGGCCTTCAGCGGGCCGCCGCCGGCCGGCGGGCCGGGCACGCTGTTCGGCAACGATCCGCCGCACCGCTACACGCTGCGCTCCAGCCACGACCTGCCGCGCGCGATGGAGCTGGACCTGTCGCTGGACCGGGTGGCGGCCTTGCCCTATCCCACCGTGCCGGCCTACACCTCGCTGGACGCGCGGCTGGGCTGGCGTCCGGCCGCGCGGCTGGCGCTGGCGCTGAGCGCGGTCAACCTGCTGAACCACCGCCACGCCGAGTTCGGCAACGTCGCCGGCACCACGCCGCGCGCCGCCTTTGAACGCAGTCTCACCCTGCAACTGACATGGAAATTCTGACCCGCCTGGCGCGTTCGGCCTTGCTGCTGGCGCTGGCGCTGGCCCGGTCGGCCGCCTGCGCGGCCGACGGCGAGACGCTGGAATATGCGGTCAAGGGCGCCTACCTGTACAAGTTCGGCCTGTACATCGAGTGGCCGGCCGGCGCCTTCGCGGCCCCTGCCAGCCCGCTGGTGCTGTGCGTGGTGGGCGACGACCCGTTCGGCGCCGCGCTCGACGCCGCCGTCAGCGGCGAGCATGTCGACAGCCATCCGCTGCAGCTGCGGCGCCTGAAGAGCCTGACCCGCGAATCCGGCTGCCACGTGGCCTATCTGGGCGGCGCCGAGGCGCCGCGCGAGCCGCTGCGCGGGGTGCTGACCATCAGCGAGGTGCGCGGCGGCGGCGTGATCAGCTTCGCGCTCAAGGACAACCGCGTGCGCTTCAACGTCGACGACGAGGCGGCCGCGCGCAACGGCCTGCTGATCAGCTCCAAGCTGCTCAACATGGCGCTCAGCGTCAAGCCGCGCGCCGGCAAGGAGGGCCGTTAAATGCACTGGTTTATCGACAGTCCGATCCGCCGCAAGCTGATGCTGATCACCGTGCTGGCCAGCGCCATCGCCCTGCTGATGGCGGGCGCGGTGATCGTCAGCTACGACGTCTACACCTACCGCGCCCAGAAGCAGCAGGAGATCGCGGTGCAGGCCGAGATCCTGGCCGCCAGCGTGGCGCCGTCGCTGGTGTTCAGCGACCCCAAGGCGGCGCAGGAATACCTGAACGCGCTGCAGGCCAATCCGGAGATCGCCGCCGCCGCGCTGTACGCGGCCGACGGCGCGCCGTTCGCCAGCTACACCCGCCCGGACCGGCAGGCGCTGCCGCTGCCGGCGCGCGCCGAGGCGCAGGGCCAGCGCTTCGTCGGCGACGAGCTGGTGGGGTCCTGGCCGATCCGCGAAAAGCAGCGCCAGGTCGGCAGCGTGTATCTGCGCCTGAGCAGCGAGCCGATGGCCACGCGCATGGTGCGCTACGGCGGCATCATCCTGCTGGTGATGATCGGTTCGCTGTTGATCTCGCTGCCCAGCGCGCTGCGGCTGCACGCGGTGATCGTGCAGCCGATCCGCGACATCGCCGAGGCGGCGCGGCTGGTGGCGGCCGGCGAGATCGTGGTGCGGCCGGCCGGGCGGGCGCGCGCCGACGAGATCGGCCTGCTGCAGGACAAGTTCCGCGAGATGGCGCTGTCGCTGCAGGAGAAGGTGGCGATCGCCAGCCGCATCGCCTCCGGCGACCTGCTGCTGCAGGTGGTGCCGCGCTCGCAGCAGGACGCGCTGGGCATGGCGTTCGCCGCGATGGTCGACAACCTGCGCGAGAAGGCGGCGGCGGCCGAGCGCATCGCCACCGGCGACCTGACCGGGGCGCTGGCGCCGCCGTCCGCGCACGACGTGCTGGGCAAGGCGTTCGCGGCGATGGTGCTCAACCTGCGCGAGATGAACCGCGAGATCGGCGAGGGGGTTGACGTGCTGGCGGCGTCGTCGAGCGCGATCCTGGCCGGCACCACCCAGGTGGCGGCCGGCGCCAGCGAGGCGGCGGCGGTGATGAGCGAGACCTCGGCCACGCTCGACGAGGTCAAGCAGACCGCGCTGATGGCCAGCCAGAAGGCCAAGAACGTGGCCGAGGCGGCGCAGAAGGCGGCCCAGGTGTCGCAGACCGGCAAGCGCTCGGTGGAGGAGTCGATCGAGGGCATGCAGCAGATCCGCGAGCAGATGGAGCTGATCGCCGAGAGCATCATGCGGCTGTCCGAGCAGAGCCAGGCGATCGGCGAGTTGATCGCCAGCGTCAACGACCTGTCCGAGCAATCGAACCTGCTGGCGGTGAACGCCTCGATCGAGGCCGCCAAGGCCGGCGAGCACGGCAAGGGTTTCGCGGTGGTGGCGCAGGAGGTCAAGAGCCTGGCGGCGCAATCGAAGCAGGCCACGGCCCAGGTGCGCACCATCCTGGGCGACATCCAGAAGGCCACCGGCAGCGCGGTGCTGGCCACCGAGCAGGGCGCCAAGGCGGTCGAGCTGGGCGTGCGGCAGTCGCGCGACGCCGGCGAGGCGATCCGCCAGCTGACCGAGAGCATCGGCGACAGCGCGGTGGCGGCCAGCCAGATCGCGGTGTCGGCGCACCAGCAGCTGGCCGGCATGGACCAGCTGGCGCTGGCGATGGAAAACATCAAGGTCTCGACCACCCAGAACATGGCCAGCACGCGCCAGGCCGAGGCGGCCGCGCACGACCTGCATGCGCTGGGCCAGAAGCTCAAGGCGATGGTCGGCCGGTATCGGGTGTAACACGGAGAGGGGCGCATGGCCACGGACGACGAACGATTCTTGCAGCGCCTGCTCGCGACCTTCAGGCTGGAGGCCGACGAGCATCTCGGCGCGATGTCGGCGCTGGTGCTGGAGCTGGAGCGGCCGCAGGAGCCGGGTGGGCCGGGTGCACAGGGTGAGCCCGGGCGCGCGGCCGGCCTGGTGGAGACGCTGTTCCGCGAGGTGCACAGCCTCAAGGGCGCGGCGCGCGCGGTCAACCTGGCCGACATCGAGGCGGTGTGCCAGGCGCTCGAGAGCGTGCTGGCGCTGCTCAAGCGCGCGCAGTGCGCGCCGCCGGCGCCCATGTTCGAGCTGCTGTACCGCACCATCGACGTGCTGCGCGGGCTGCTCGATGGCGGTCAGTACGAGCTGGGCGGCTTGCTGCACGCGTTGATGGAGGCGCAGTACAGCTGGTCCGCGCCGGCGGCGGGCACGGGCGCGGCGCCACCGCTGCCGCCGATGCCGACGGCGCCGATGGCCGCCTTATCCGCGATGCCGGCGGTGGCCGCCGCGCCATCCACGCCCCCGCCGCCGGCCACCGCCGCCAGCGCGGCCTCCATGCATGCCGTCGCGCCCGAACCGGAGCAGACGGTGCGCATCTCCACCGCCAAGCTGACCGCGCTGCTGCTGCAGGCCGAGGAACTGCTGGCCTTCAAGTTCAGCGCCGAACACATGGCCGCCGACCTGCGCGCGCTGCACACCGAGCTGGAAGGCTGGCGCAAGCACTGGAGCCGCACCGTCGGCGAGGCGCGCGCCATCGTCCGCGCGGGCGAGCGCCGCCACGGCGCGGCCGGCGCGGCCGGTGCGGCCGGCGCCATTCGCAAGGGCCCGCCGCTGGCGCGCCTGCTGGAGGCGGTCGAGCGCGACGCGCTGCTGGCCAAGTCCGTCAGCGAGCGCTTCGCGCAGATCGAGCGCAGCGCCTGGCAGGAGCGGCGCGCGCTGGCCGGCATGGTCGACAACCTGCTGGAGGACATGAAGCGCACCCTGATGCTGCCGTTCTCCACGCTGCTGGAAATGGCGCCGCGGCTGGTGCGCGACCTGGCCCACGACAGCGGCAAGGAAGTCGAGCTGCGCATCGACGGCGCGGCGATCGAGATCGACCGCCGCATCCTCGAGCAGATGCGCGATCCGCTGGTGCACCTGCTGCGCAACGCCATCGACCACGGCATCGAGACGCCGGCCGAGCGCCGCCTGGCGCGCAAGCCGGAGCGCGCGCGGCTGGCGATCGAGGTGCTGCCGCGCGACGGCGACAAGGTCGAGCTGCTGGTCAGCGACGACGGCCGCGGCATCGACCCGCAGCAGGTGCGCGAGCGCGCCGTGCGCGACGGCCTGCTGACGCCCGAGGCCGGCGCGGCGCTGGGCACGGCGCAGATGCTGGCGCTGGTGTTCGAGTCCGGCGTGTCGACCAGTGCCATGCTGACCGACCTGTCCGGGCGCGGCCTGGGGCTGGCGATCGTGCGCGAGAAGGCCGAGAAGCTGGGCGGCAGCGTGGCGGCCGAGGCGGCGCCGGGCGGCGGCACGCGCTTCCGCATCGTGCTGCCGGCCACGCTGGCGACCTTCCGCGGCCTGCTGGTGACGGCGGCCGGGCGCCAGTTCGTGCTGCCGTCGCGTAACGTCGAGCGGGTCGCGCGGGTGCTGCCGGAATCGGTGCAGAGCGTCGAGGGCCATCCCACCGTGGTGCTGGAGGGCGAGGTGCTGGCGCTGGTACAGCTGTGGCGCGTGCTGGGGCTGGCCGCGCCGTCGGCGCCGTCGGGCTACCTGACGCTGGCGCTGCTGACCAGCGGCAGCCGCCGCATGGCCTGCCTGGTGGACGCGGTGCTGGGCGAGCAGGAGGTGCTGGTCAAGAGCCTGGGGCCGCAGCTGCGGCGGGTGCCCAACATCGCCGGCGCCACCGTGCTGGGGGCCGGCCAGGTGGTGCCCATCCTGCACGTGGCCGACCTGCTGAAATCGGCGCTGGTCGCGGGCGTGGGCGGCGCGCCGTTGCCGGCGCCGGCGGCGCAGGCGGCGCGCCAGCAGCTGCTGGTGGTGGAGGATTCGATCACCTCGCGCGCGCTGCTCAAGAACATGCTGGAGGTGGGCGGCTACCGGGTGACGGTGGCGGTCGACGGCGTCGACGCGCTGAGCGCGCTGCGCGGCGGCGGCTACGACCTGGTGGTGTCGGACGTCGAGATGCCGCGCATGGACGGCTTCGACCTGACCGCCAGCATCCGCGCCGACCGCCGGCTGGCCGCGCTGCCGGTGGTGCTGGTGACGTCGCTGGCCTCGCGCGAGCACCGCGAGCGCGGCGTCGACGTCGGCGCCAGCGCCTACATCGCCAAGCAGGGGCTGGAGCAGAGCAATCTGCTGGCCACCGTGCGCAGGTTGCTGCGATGAGCGCCCCGCTCAAGCGCGTGATCCGGGTGCTGGTGGTGGACGATTCGCCGGTGGCGCGCGAGCTGCTGGCCTATCTGCTCAATTCCGATCCGGCGCTGGAGGTGATCGGCGTGGTGGCCGACGGCGAGCAGGCGGTGGAGGCGGCGGCGCGGCTGCGGCCGGACGTCATCACGATGGACATCCACCTGCCGCGGCTGGACGGCTACGCCGCCACCCGGATGATCATGGAGACTTGCCCGACCCGCATCGTGATGGTCACCGCCAGCCCGGTCGCGCATGAGGTGGCGGACAACTTCCGCGTGCTGGAGGCCGGCGCGCTGGCGGTGCTGGCCAAGCCGTCCGGCCCCGGCCACCCGGAACACGCGCAGATCACCGACGAGCTGCTGCGCACCGTCAAGCTGATGGCCGAGGTCAGCGTGGTGCGGCGCTGGCGGCGCAACGACAGCTGGGGCGCCAGCGCCGCATCGGCATCGGTATCGGTATCGGCATCGTCATCGTCATCGCCGCCGCCGCCGGCGCCGGCGGCCGGCGCCGAGCTGCGGCTGGTGGCGATCGGCGCCTCGACCGGCGGCCCGCTGGCGCTGCACACCATCCTGGCGCGCCTGAGGCAGCCGTTCGCCGCGCCGATCCTGGTGGTCCAGCATATTTCGCCGGGTTTCGTGGCCGGCCTGGTCGAATGGCTGGGACGCGGCTGCGGCGGTGCGGTGCGGGTCGCCGGGCATGGCGAGCTGGCGCTGGCCGGCAACATCTACCTGGCGCCCGACGACGCCCACATGACGGTGCGCGCGGAGGGCGGCGTGGCGCGCATCGCCTTGTCGAGCGCGCCGCCGGAGCATGGTGCGCGGCCGGCGGTGGCCCGGCTGTTCCACTCGGCGGCGGCGTTCGGGCCGCGCGCGGCCGGCGTGCTGCTGACCGGCATGGGGCGCGACGGCGCGCAGGAACTGCTGACCATGCAGCAGGCCGGCGCGCTGACCATCGCCCAGGATCCGGACAGCGCGATCGTCAACGGCATGCCGGGCGAGGCGGTGCGGCTGGGCGCGGCGCGCCACGTGCTGGCGCCGGAGGCGATCGCCGGCTTGCTGAACAGCCTGACGCCGGGGGCGCGATGAACAGCGGCGTGGACACCGGCGCGGACAACGGCGCGGACAACAGCGCGGACCACGGCGCGGCGCCGGCCGGCGCCGAGATCCTGATCGTCGAGGACAGCCGCACCCAGGCCGAGCACCTGCGCCACCTGCTGGAGCGGCAGGGCTATGCGGTGCGCACGGCGGCCAACGGCAAGCTGGCGCTGGCGGCGATCGGCGAGCGCGCGCCGGCGCTGGTGCTGTCGGACATCGTGATGCCGGAAATGAACGGCTACCAGCTGTGCCGGGCGGTCAAGGCCAAGCCCGAGTGGCGCGCCATCCCGGTGGTGCTGATCACCTCGCTGTTCGATCCGGAAGACATCGTGCGCGGCCTCGAATGCGGCGCCGACAATTTCATCCGCAAGCCCTACGCGCCGGCCTACCTGCTGGCGCGGCTGGAGCAGGTGCTGACCAACCGCCGGCTGCGCCAGCAGACCGACCCGGCCCAGGGCATCGTGCTCTACCTGAACGGGCGCGCGCACACCATCCATTCGGAGCGCCAGCAAATCCTCGACCTGCTGGTGGCGACCTACGAGCAGGCGGTGCAGGTCAACGGCGAATTGCAGTCGCGCGAGCAGCAGGTCAACGACCTGAACCTGCAGCTGCGCCGCCACGCCGCCCAGCTGGAGCACTCGAGCCGCGAGGTCGAGCGCAAGAACGCCGAGCTGGAGGCGTCCAACCGCGAGATCGCGCGCCAGAACCTCGAGCTGGGCGAGGCCAACCGCATGAAGTCGGCCTTCCTGGCGAATATGTCGCACGAGCTGCGCACGCCGCTCAACGCCATCAACGGTTTTTCCGAGGTGCTGCGCAGCGGCATGGCCGGCAAGCTGACGGCGCAGCAGGAAGAATTCGCCGGCAACATCCTGCTCAGCGGCAAGCACCTGCTGGCGGTGATCAACGACGTGCTGGACATGTCGAAGATCGAGGCCGGCATGATGGAGCTGGAGCAGGCGCCGGTGGACATCGCGGCGCTGCTGGGCGAGTGCCTGGTGGTGGTGCGCGAGCGCGCGCTGCGCCAGCGCATCGCGCTGCAGCTGGAGGCGGAGCCGGCGGCGCCGGTGCCGGCCGACCGCCGCAAGCTGACCCAGGTGGTGCTGAACCTGCTGTCGAACGCGGTCAAGTTCACCCCCGACGGCGGCAGCGTGACCTTGCGCGCGGGCCGGGTGGCGCCGGCGCGGCCGGCCGCGATGGCGCTGGTCGGCGGCGGCGCCGCGCTCAGGGCGGACGCGGACGGCTACCTGGAGATCAGCGTGCGCGACAGCGGCATCGGCATCGCCGCCGACGACCTGCCGCGGCTGTTCCGCCAGTTCGTCCAGCTCGACAGCAAGCTGTCGCGCCAGTACGAGGGCACCGGCCTGGGGCTGGTGCTGGTCAAGCAGCTGGTGGAACTGCACGGCGGCGCGCTGGCCGTGCACAGCACGCCGGGCGCCGGTTCGGAATTCATCCTGTGGCTGCCGTGCGGCGGCGCCGGACCATGAGAGAGGCCCGGGCCCGATGGCAACCATCCTGATCGTTGAAGACAATCCGTCCAACATGCTGTTGGCGACCTTCCTGCTGGAGCACGCCGGCCACCAGGTGCTGCAGGCCGACGAGGCCGAGGCCGCGCTGCGGCTGGCGCGCGAGCGGCTGCCGGACCTGATCCTGATGGATGTGCAGCTGCCGGGCATGGACGGGCTGGAGGCGACCGGCGCGCTGAAGGGCGATGCGCGCACCGGCGCCATCAAGGTGCTGGCCTTCACCAGCTTCGCGATGACGGGGGACGCCGAGCGCATCCGGGCCGCCGGCTGCGACGGCTATATCAGCAAGCCGATCAGCGTGGACGAGTTCGTGGCGCTGGTCGAGGCGGCGCTGGCGGAAAAGACAAGATAGTCCTTGTTTTTTTATTAATCGCCCCCAACTCGGGTGCTCGCCAATTTGAGGGAGTCCCCATGCAAGAACTGATCGTCATCGCCATCCTGAC
Organism: Duganella rhizosphaerae; assembly: GCF_040364205.1. Lineage (NCBI taxonomy): Bacteria > Pseudomonadati > Pseudomonadota > Betaproteobacteria > Burkholderiales > Oxalobacteraceae > Duganella > Duganella rhizosphaerae. Next base: position 9,988 of record NZ_BPWK01000029.1, on the reverse strand, counting down.
CGCCAAGCCTGGTAATGAAGCCGTGGTCAAGGCCGCGCTGGAGCGCATCGTGCCGCCGACCCGGGCCGAAGCCGGATGCGTCCGCTACGACCCGCATTTCGACCTGGAACAGCCGGGCCGCTACGTCATCGTCGAAGCCTGGCGCGACGCCGAGGCGCATGCACTGCACCTCGCCACGCCGCATTTCCTGGAACTGGTCGCCGCCATCGACGGCCTGGCGGAGATCCAGATCCTCAAGCTGAACCAGATGCAGTAAGACCGTGCTGGCGGATCAGATGGCCCAGCCGCCCGCGTAGAACACCGCCAGCGCGATGGCGATGGCGACGGTGCCGACGTTGAGCTTGCGCCATTCGCCGGCGATCAAACGCCCCACCACCAGGGTGCAGAAGCCGAGCATGATGCCGGTGACGATGTTGCAGGTGAGCAGGATGAACACCGCGCACACCAGGCCCGACAGCGCGTCCAGCTTGTCGTCCATCTTCATGTGGGCGACGCTGCCCAGCATCAGCAGGCCGACATACATCAGCGCCGGGGCGGTGGCGTATTGCGGCACCAGGCCGGCCAGCGGCGAGAAGAAGATCAGGCCGAGGAACAGCACGCCGACCACGGCGGCGGTCAGGCCGGTGCGGGCGCCGGCGGCGGTGCCGACGGTCGATTCGATGTAGGCCGCGGCCGGCGCGCCGCCGACCAGCGAGGCGAAGATCGAGCTGAGCGAGTCGGCCGTCAGGGCCTTGCCGCCGTTGCGGATGTAGCCGTTCGGCTCGACCTGGCCGGCTTGGCCGGCGACGGCGCGGATGGTGCCGGTGGCGTCGAACACGGCGGTCATGACCAGCGCCAGCACGCTGGGCAGCACGGCCACGCTGAGCGCGCCGCGGATGTCCATGGCGCCGATCAGCGAGGCGTGGCCGGGCGCGCTCAGTTGCGGCATGGCGAACACGCCGGTGAAGTGCACGGCCGGGTCGAACGCCAGGCCCAGCGCCGACAGCGCGACCACCACCAGCAGGATGCCGCCCGGCACCTTGCGCTGCTCCAGGCCGAAGATCGCGGCCAGGCCCAGCATGCTCATGACGACCGGGAAGGAGGTGATCTTGCCCAGCGCGACCGGCAGGCCGGCGCCGGCGTTCTTGACCACCAGGCCGACGTCGCTCGAGGCGATCATCAGCAGGAACAGGCCGATGCCCACGCCGGTGCCGTGCGCCACGCCGGCGGGCAGGTTCTGCAGGATCCACGAGCGCACGCCGGTGACCGAGATCGCCGTGAACACCAGGCCCATCAGGAACACCGCGCCCAGCGCCACGGCCGGCGACAGGCCCTTGCCCAGCACCAGGCCGAAGGCGGTGAAGGCGGTCAGCGAGATGGCGCAGCCGACCGCGATCGGCAATTTGGCCCACACGCCCATCAGCAGCGAGCCGACGGCGGCGGTCAGGCAGACCGCGACGAACACCGCGCTGACGTCGAAGCCGGCCGCGCCCAGCATGCCGGGCACGACGAACACGGAATACACCATGGCCAGGAAGGTGGTGACGCCGGCCACCACCTCGCGCCGCGTGGTGCTGCCGCGTTCGGTGATCTGGAAATACTGGTCGAGCTTGGTGAGGGGGACGGCAGGCGTGGCTGGCTCGCGCACGGGGCGCAGTTGTGGCTGGGGTTGGGACATGATGGTGCTGCTCCTGTTGTTGTCCGCCTAGGCGGCCGGTGCGGCCGTCCTGGGCAGTGTCTCGTTATGGGTAGTGCCAGCAGAGCTTAGGGTAAAGCTTGTCTGCGATATACTGGAATTGATGGATAGTCACCATAACTGAAAGCGTATTGCTTGTTTGGCGGGGGCCGAATTGGCCCATGGTGATATACTTTAGATATACATCGGCGTGGGCCGGGGAGGGCTAGCAAATGCCAAAAGATGCGCCAAAACCTGCGTCGCAATTCCTGCTGCGCCTGCGCGAACGCGACACGCCGACCGGCGTCAGCGAAGCGACTGTCGAGAAGCTGATGAAGGCGACCGGCTTGAGCAAAACGGAAGTGGCCCACCTGGCATTGAAGCAGATGGCCGGCCGCTATCTGCCGTTTTATGAACAGGACGACGGGCCGTTGACGCTGGCCCAGCTGCGCGCCATACGTGAGGCCAGCAGCGCCACGGACACGCCGGAAGCGCAGTTCACCCAGCGGATATTCTGATCCGTGGCGCGCCCGGCAAAAAAGCGTCCGTTCCATCCCTTGCCGGCGGCGGGCGATATCGTCTGGTGCGCTTTTCCTCAGGCTTTAGGTGTGCCCGGCCCCAAAAAAAGGCCGGCATTGGTCGCGCGGGTCGCGCCGGCGACGCATGAAGTGTCGGTGGTGTACGGCACCAGTCAAAAGACCAACCAGATTTATCCGACCGAGGTGGTGCTGGATCCGGCCGATCCGGGATTCTCGACCAGCGGCCTGTCGCACCGCACCAAGTTTGATGTTGCTCATCAGGTAAAGCTGCCGTTCGACAGCGATTGGTTTGAGCCCGCGCCGGGGCCGCAAACCAATCTCCCGTTGCCCAAGATGGGCGTGCTGCATCCGAGCTATATGCCGGCTGTTGCGGCAGCAGTGAAGAAGGTCCGCCCCTAGGTTTATTCCAGGTTCTGCACCTGTTCGCGCATCTGTTCGATGAGCAGCTTGAGCTCCATCGAGGCGTCGGCCAGCTCCTTGACCGAGGCCTTGGCGCCCAGCGTGTTGGCTTCGCGGTTCAGTTCCTGCATCATGAAGTCCAGGCGCTTGCCGACCTGGCCGCCTTTTTTCAGGATGTGGCGGGTCTCGGTCAGGTGGGCCGACAGGCGGCCCAGCTCTTCGGCGACGTCGATGCGGATGCCGTACAGGATCACTTCCTGGCGGATGCGCTCGAGCGCGTCCTGGCGCGACAGCGCCGAATTGGAGCCCTGGCAGGCCAGGCCCAGCGCGTCCTGCATGCGCTCGATGGCCTTTTGCTGGAAGGCCGCCACCACCTGCGGGATCAGCGGCGTGATGCGCTTGACGATCACTTCCATCGCTTCGATGCGCGAGGTCAGCATGGTTTCCAGCGCCGCGCCTTCGCGCTGGCGGCTGTGGACGAAGGCTTGCACGGTGCGCGCGGTCAGCGCGGCGACGTCGGCCTGCAGCGATTCCTGGCCGATCTGGGCTTCCTCGATGACGCCGGGCCAGCGCAGCAGCTCGGCCACCGACATGGTGGGGGCGGCCGGGAAATGGCCGCTCACTTCGGCCTGCAAGCGTTGTAATTCGGTCAAAAGCGGCAGGTTCAGCGCCTGCGAGCCGGTGCTGGCGGCCTTGCGGCCAAAGCTCAGGCGCAGTTCGACCTTGCCGCGGGTGATGGCCGCCATGATTGCCGAGCGCAAATCGGGTTCAAGCGCTCGTAAATCGTCGTTTATTCGAAACTGAAGGTCTAGAAATCGCGAGTTGACACTCTTGATTTCGATAGTCAGTGTTCCCGCCGCACTTTCACTGGTGGCGACCGCGTAGCCCGTCATACTGGAAATGCTCAATGGATGTCCCCGATTTAATCTTTACAAAACAGTGATTTATCCACACAATCCGGTTGTTGAGGCGAGGAACTCTATGGCTGCACAAAACAACGCCCCGTTACCCGATGGTCTGGAAATTGCTGGATATCGCATTGTAAAGAAAATTGCGTCCGGTGGGTTCAGTATTGTTTACCTGGCGTACGACGGCGACGGCGTGGCGGTGGCGATCAAGGAATATTTACCCAGTTCTTTGGCCCTACGGCAGGAGGGCGAGCTGGTGCCGGCCATCTCCAAGGCGCATCTGCCGGTGTTCCGCATCGGTCTCAAGTGCTTCTTCGAGGAGGGGCGGGCGCTGGCGCGCATCTCCCATCCGAATGTTGTCAGCGTGCTCAATTTCTTCCGCGCCAACGAAACCGTTTACATGGTGATGGCCTATGAATCCGGCCATTCCTTGCAAGAACATATACAAAGGCAGCGCGGCAAGGGCAGCAAGGTGGGCGAGGCCTTCATCCGCACTATCTTCCTGCAAGTGCTCAAGGGCTTGCGCGAGGTGCACGCCAACAAGCTGCTGCACCTGGACCTGAAACCTGCCAATATCTACCTGCGCACCGACGGCACGCCGATGCTGCTGGACTTCGGTGCCGCCCGCCAGACCGTCAACAACGACATGCCGACGCTGACGCCGATGTACACTCCCGGCTTCGCCCCGCCGGAACTGTACGTCAAGACCGGCGGCCTGGGGCCGTGGTCGGACGTGTACAGCATCGGCGCCTCGATGTTCGCCTGCATGGTGGGTTCGCCGCCGCAGCCGGCCGACCAGCGCAAGAGCGAGGATAAAATGGCCGGCCATTTCGACCAGCTGGAAGGCTTGTACACGCCGGAGCTGGTGAAGATGGTGCGCTGGTGCCTGGAGCTGGACCCGCTGGAGCGCCCGCAAAGCCTGTTCGCCTTGCAGAAGGTGCTGCAGGCTGCGGCGGCCGCGCCCGCCGCGCCGGCGCCGCCGCAGGGCGTGGTCGACAAACTGGGCCAGGGCTGGCGCGGGCTGGTGGACCGGCTGGGCGGACTGGGCAAGCCCAAGGGCGAACCCAAGGCCAAGGCCGGCCCCGACACGCTGATCTAACCGACAAAAGGCAGGAACCATGCAATTCTCTGTGTATCAGGAAAGCCACATCGGCGGCCGCAAGGTCAACCAGGACCGCATGGGCTACAGCTTCACCCGCGACGCGCTGCTGCTGGTGCTGGCCGACGGCATGGGCGGCCACCTGCGCGGCGAGGTCGCCGCCACCGTGGCGCTGCAATCGATCTCCGCGCTGTTCCAGCAGCAGGCCACGCCGTACGTGAAAAAGCCGCAGCGCTTCCTGGAGGAAGCCTTGCTGACGGCGCACCGCGACATCCACCAGTACCGCGCCGACCACGACATGCGGGAGACGCCGCGCACCACCATCGTCGCCTGCCTGATCCAGCACAACACGGCGACCTGGGCGCACTGCGGCGATTCGCGCCTGTACTGGATGCGCGACGGCCAGATCCTGGCGCGCACGCGCGACCACTCGCATGTGGAAAGCCTGATCGCCAGGGGGCTGGCGCAGCCGTCCGAGCGCGCCACCCATCCCGACCGCAACAAGCTGTACAACTGCCTCGGCGCGGACAGCCTGCCGAAGGTGGAAATCTCCGGCGGCGCCGGCGTGCTGCCGGGCGACCTGATGCTGTTGTGCTCGGACGGTTTGTGGTCTATGCTGCCGGACGACGAACTGGTGCGGCGCCTGCACAGCCAGACCGTGGTGCGCGCCGTGCCGGACCTGCTGCAAGCGGCGCTGGGCGCGGCCGGCAGCGCCAGCGACAACGTCACCGCGCTGGCCATCATGTGGCAGGGCAGCTCCATGGTCGACGGCATGGGGGCGATGACCGCGGCCGAACTGTCGACCGTGATCTCGACCGAAGCGCTGCCGCAGGACCTGCACAGCACCACGATCAACAGCGCGCCGGTGCCGGAGCAGGCCGCCGCGCCGGCGCCGCAAGGCGACACCGTCGACGCCTTCGACGACGATGAGATCGAGAAGGCCATCGCCGAGATCCGCGGCGCCATCGAAAAATCCTCCCAAATACTGAAATAACACTGAAATAAGGAATACTGTTTATGTCATTTGAATCCCGTCCGAGCGGCCGCGCCGTCGATGCGCTGCGCACCCTGCGCCTGACCCGCGACTACACCAAGCACGCCGAAGGCTCGGTGCTGATCGAATGCGGCGACACCAAGGTGATCTGCACCGCCAGCATCGAGGAGAAGGTGCCGGGATTCCTGAAGGGCAAAGGCCAGGGCTGGATGACCGCCGAATACGGCATGCTGCCACGCTCGACCCACACCCGCATGGACCGCGAGGCGGCGCGCGGCAAGCAGTCCGGCCGCACCCAGGAGATCCAGCGCCTGATCGGCCGTTCGCTGCGCGCGGCGTTCGACCTGGCAGCGTTCGGCGAGCGCACGCTGCACCTCGATTGCGACGTGATCCAGGCCGACGGCGGCACCCGCACCGCGTCCATCACCGGCGCCATGGTGGCGGCCCACGATGCGTTCGCCAAGCTGGTGGCGCGCGGCGCGGTGCCGGCGATTCCGCTGAAAAGCTTCGTGGCGGCGATCTCGGTCGGCGTCTACCAGGGCATGCCGGTGCTGGACCTGGACTATGTCGAGGATTCCGGCTGCGACACCGACATGAACGTGGTGATGAACGACGCCGGCCACTTCATCGAAGTGCAGGGCACGGCCGAAGGCGCCGCCTTCGACCGCGCCGGCATGAACCGCCTGCTGGACCTGGCCCAGGGCGGCATCGCCGACCTGATCAAGCTGCAAAAGCAGGCGCTGGGTCTGGCTTAGGACTGGGGGTTGGGGTAGGGCGGCGCGCTCCTTCGAACTAACCATACTATTTCGCCTTGCTCTTCCTGACTGGGATCCTCTGGTTTTCTCTATTTTTTTTGCTGCGTCCGCACAAAGCTAAAAACCATCAAAAATAGATGAAATCAGAGAAGCGATCCAGTATCGTTTTTCAGAAGGAGCGCGCCGGACCTCCGGCACGCGCATCCCCCGGCCGCCGCGTCCGCCTGGCTTCCGGCGGCGCCGGGGCCAAAGGGTTTACAATGTCGGCTTCATCGCATTATTTGCTCTCCGCAGCCCACATCATGACCCAACGCCTGATCCTCGCCTCGAACAACGCCGGCAAACTCAAAGAATTCAACGAACTGCTGTCCACCGTGGGCTTCAGCGTCCACGCCCAGGGCGAGTACGACGTCCCCGAGGCCGAAGAGCCGTTCCACACCTTCGTTGAAAACGCCCTGCAAAAAGCCCGCCACGCCGCGCGCCTGACCGGGCTGCCGGCGCTGGCCGACGATTCCGGCGTCTGCGTCAACGCCCTGGGCGGCGCGCCCGGCGTGTACTCTGCGCGCTTTGCCGGCGAGCCGAAATCGGACGCCCGCAACAACGAGAAAATGATCGCCGACCTGGCCGCGCACGCCGACAAGTCCGCGTACTACTACTGCGTGCTGGTGTTCGTGCGCCACGCCGACGACCCGCAGCCGGTGATCGCCGACGGCCGCTGGAACGGCGAAATGATCGCCACCCCGCGCGGCAACGGCGGCTTCGGCTACGACCCGCATTTCTACATTCCGGCGCTGGGCAAATGCGCCGCCGAGCTGACCGCCGACGAGAAGAACGCGCTGTCGCACCGCGGCCAGGCCTTGCGCGCGCTGGTAGAGAAACTGAAATGATCCCGATTAAAATCGTCGGCGCCACCAGCAAGGCGGCCAAGCCGGCCACCGACATCAGCGAGGCCGCAGGCGTCGCCGCCAAGTACCTGCAGGCCGGTTCGTTGAACCTGCAGGCGCTGCCGCCGCTGTCGCTGTACATCCACTTCCCGTGGTGCGTGAAGAAGTGCCCCTACTGCGACTTCAACTCGCACGAGGCCAAGGACGGCAAGGGTGGCGATACTTTCCCCGAACAGGAATACCTGGACGCGCTGCGCAGCGACCTGGAAATGGCGCTGCCGCTGATCTGGGGCAGAAAAATTTATACGATTTTCATCGGCGGCGGCACGCCCAGCCTGATGTCGGCCGCCGGGCTGGATCGCCTGCTGTCGGACGTGCGCACCCTGCTGCCGCTCGACAGCGACTGCGAGATCACGATGGAAGCCAATCCCGGCACCTTCGAGGCCGAGAAGTTCAAGTCCTACCGCGCCAGCGGCATCAACCGCCTGTCGATCGGCATCCAGAGCTTCAACAGCCGCCACCTGAAGGCGCTGGGCCGCATCCACGACGACAACGAAGCCAAGCGCGCGGTGGAGATCGCGCTGGACAACTTCGACAACTTCAACCTCGACCTGATGTACGCGCTGCCGTCGCAGACGCTGGAAGAGGCGCGCCACGACGTCGAAACGGCGATGGCCTTCCAGCCGCCGCACCTGTCGCTGTACCACCTGACGATGGAGCCCAACACGCTGTTCGCCAAGTACCCGCCGGCGCTGCCGGACGACGACGCCAGCGCCGACATGCAGGACATGATCGCCGGGCTGACCGCCGCCAACGGCTACGGCCAGTACGAGGTGTCGGCCTACGCCAGGGAGGGCCACCGCGCGCGCCACAACCTGAACTACTGGGAGTTCGGCGACTACCTGGGCATCGGCGCCGGCGCGCACTCCAAGCTGTCGTTCCCGCACCGCATCCTGCGCCAGGCCCGCTACAAGCAGCCCAAGGCCTATATGGAGCAGGTGCGCCTGGGCGCGCCGGTGCAGGAGGAGTACGAGATCGGCCGCGACGATATGGGCTTCGAGTTCATGCTCAACACGCTGCGCCTGCACGGCGGCTTCGATCCCAACCTGTTCGCCGAGCGCACCGGCCTGAGCCTGAACGCGATCGAGAAAAACCTCAACGCGGCCGAAGCCAAGGGCCTGCTCTACCGCGACTACAAGCTGATCAAGCCGACCGAACTGGGCCAGCGCTTCCTCAACGATTTGCAACAGATGTTCCTCAACGGCTGACGCAAAAGTGGCATTTCAGCCATTTTTCTTGACGCCAAATGGGCAGGCTTGGATACTGGGAAACCTCTATCCAGCCTGGAGCAGCCATGCCCTTATTTGGTTTAGCCCCCTCGTTCGACGACCCGGAAAACGGCATGACCCGGCTCGACATGATCGCCAGCCAGCGCGTGGCCAACGAGCTCGACGAAGTGATCATCTTCCGTTCCACCGGGCCGTGGTCGCGGCGCTGGCTGGAGGACGGCTATCCCAGCAAGAATTTCCACGTCAAGGGCAAGAGCTCGGACTGGGGGCCGCAGGCCGGCTTCGTGCCGTACGACGGCACCTACAGCAAGGTCGGTCATAACCAGGGCAAGGCGCAGAAGGGCACGCGCGCCAACCAGAAGGGCATCAACGACCGCTTCGCCAGCGCCCGCGTGCTGGAACTGACGCTCGAGCAGCTGACCCTGCAGATGCTGCTGGCCGAGGAAATGCCGCCGCGCACCGCCCTGCAGTTCATGGAGGCCGTGCCCGGCACCCGCGACTACTCGCTGCTGGCGCAGCGTTCCGGCGACGGCCAGCTGTTCGAATTCCTGGCCCGCTGGAATCGCGCCGGCCCCACGGCGGGCGAGGCGGTCTACCAGATCCACGTCTACACCATCGCCACCGACTTCAGCGCGCACGGCATGGCCTCGCGGCTGCTGCTGCCGCTGGAGGTGATGTGCTCGTCCGAGGCCGGCGCCAACAACCGGCCCATGACCGGCGACTACGACCTGATGGCGGTGTGCCCGCGCTGGAGCGACTACGGCAGCACCAGCTCGGCGCAGATCGCCAAGCCGGGGCTGGTGATGAACGGCATGGCGCCGCGCCTGGGCCAGGTGTTCGAACGCGGCACCAACCTCGACAAGGTGCTGACCATGGAGAGCAGCACCGGCCGTCCGCGCCCGCAGGGCTGGCAGGCGCCGGCCGGCTTCGGCAACGAGGAGCACTACGACATGGGCAACGTCACGCCGCGCATCCTGCGCTGCATCAACCTGCTCAACGGCCGCATGGTCAACGGCAACGGCGCCTTCCGCCGCGTGCACCACAACGCCGAATCGCACCGCCACGTGGCGTTCGGCGCGCTGACCATGGCCGACATGGAAAACGACAACGACGGCTTTCCGCTGACCGTGTTCCAGCCCGACGCGGCCGGCATCCGCAGCCCCGCCATCGCCGCCTACGGCAACGTCGCGACCTTGCTCAATATGCGCGAATTCCGCGTCTACGCGGGGCTGTTGCAGGACGCCGGCTACTTCCTGCCCCGCAACGCCGCGTGGGGCATGTCGATCCGCGACGCCATGCGGGCGGTTTAGTCCTTAAAACTCTTCCCAGTCCTGCTCGCCGCCGACGGTGGCCGGCTTGCTGGCCGGCCTGCTGGCTGGTTTGCTGGCCGTCAGCTTGGCGGCCGGCCGGGCCGCCGCCGCGCGCGGCGCCGGACGTGCGGCCGGGGCGGCCGGAGCGGGGCGGGCC
>NZ_BPWK01000028.1:0-21966 GCF_040364205.1 Duganella rhizosphaerae | reverse complement strand
AAGTTGGTCCCACCCCTTCCCATCCCGAACAGGACCGTGAAACAACTCTGCGCCGATGATAGTGCTGCAACCAGTGTGAAAGTAGGTTATCGTCAGGCTAGTTATATAGAAGAGCCCCGCCCAGTGATCTGGTCGGGGCTTTTCGCATTCCCGGGCCATTTGTTCAGCGCGGCACTGCCGCGCTTTACTACCTAAAAACCCCCACCAGCCAGAACGCGCTCAAGATCGCGCTCTGTGCCAGTGGGGGTTTTTTTCGTCTGTCACATCCATGTAACCTATCGTCGCTAAGCTTTCCTCTTTTTCAACTGAGGCTAGCTACGCATGAAAAACTTTTCCCTGATTTCGCTCGCCGTATTCTCCGTGCTGGCCGGCTGCGGTGGCAGTAGCGACACGGCTACGCCAGCCAAAACGCTGACCACCGGCGTGTTCCTCGATGGCGCCGTGGAGAACCTGGACTATGTCGCCGGCACCGCCGCGAAAGCCAGCACCTCGGCCAAGGGCGAGTTCACCTGCTACGCCGGCGATACCGTCAGCTTCAGCATCGGTGGCATTGCGTTGGGTAGCGCGCCGTGCGCCGCCACCATCACGCCGCTGCAACTGGCCGGCGTGACCGACGTCAAAGACAGCAAGGTCGTCAACCGCCTGCTCGCCCTGCAATTGCTGGACGAAGACAGCGATCCATCGAACGGCATCAAGATCGCCGCTGATGTAAAAACCGCACTGGCCGCCAAGAGCGCGGACTTCTCCATGGACGCCGCTGCCTTCAACACCGCAATGAGCGCCAATCTGGCCGCCGCTGGCGCCAAATACGCAACGCGCACCATCGATGACAGCCGCCGCGCTTTGGTGCGCGAGCACTTCGAAGATACGCTGGCATCCAAAGTCGGCACGCCAGTCGTCGAGTCGTTCACGCAAACCACGCCGCTCGGAGCGGTCGCCGTCAGCGTTACGCGCTACCAGATACAGGCAGCAGCCAACTACTACGTGCCGTATGAAGGCAGCAACGTCAAGGTCAAGGAAGAATTCCCTCTGGGCTTCCTGCCATCCTACGGTTCGTCGCTGGCCTTCAAGGGCACCAACGCCAACGGCGACCTGGAGTTCTACGGCCTGACCGATCGCGGTCCGAACGGCGACGGTCCAAACCTGCCAGCGCTGATGGGCGGCGGTGCCACCGGCGCCAAGATATTCCCTTCGCCTAGCTTCACGCCGTCGTTCGGCGTGATCACGGTCGGCAAAAGCGGCGCGGTGCTAACGTCGTCCACACCGATCAAGGTCTCCGCTACCGTCAACGCTTCCGGCCTGCCGGTGGCACCTGGCGCAGTGGGTAACTCGGCCGAGCTGCCGGTGATGGACGCGATGAAGTACGACGCCGCCAGCAAGGCCACCTTCAACGCCGGCGGCCTGGATACCGAAGCGATCGTCGTCGACAAGAAGCGCAACGTGCTATGGGTCTCCGATGAATATGGTCCGTTCATCGTCAAGCTCGATCCTGCCACCGGCATCATCCTCAACAAATACGCGCCAGGCAGCGGCCTGCCGGATATCTTCCTGAAGCGCCGCGCCAATCGCGGCATGGAAGGCCTGACGCTGGACACCAGCACCGACAAGCTGCACGGTTTCCTGCAAAGCCCACTCACCGACGGCAACGCGACCTACTCGGTGACAGGCAAGAGCGAGGCGATCGAACGCTACGCGCGCTTTACGCGCTGGGTGGAATTTGATCCAAGCACCGGCACCTCGGGCAAGATGTACGCGTATCCACTCGATGCCGCCGACTACCAGGACGGCCGCACCGGCAACGCCAAGCTGGGTGACCTGGTCGCGCTGGGGAATGGCAAATTCATCGTGATCGAACAGGGCGCGGCGCCGAACGGCAAAGTGTTCAACAAGTTGATGCTGGTGGAGATAGGCGCGGCGACCGACATCGCCGCTGCAAGCTACAACGTCAAGACCTCGGACCTGGAGAAGAGCAGCATGGGCGGCGTGGCGGTCAACGGCGCCGACTGGAAATCGGTGACGACGCTGAAGAAAACGCTGCTGCTGGATTTGAACGCGGTCGGCTGGCAGGCGGAAAAGGCTGAAGGCCTGACCATCGTCGACGGCAATACGCTGGCACTGTCGAACGACAACGACTTCGGTATGAAAACCAAAATCTTCACCGCGGATGGCGTGGCGGTGAACGATGCGGATGTCACCAAATGCAATGTCGATGCGGCGGGCGTCATCGTCAGCAGCACCGCCGCGGGCTGCAATGCCGCAAACACGATCCGCGTTGCACGCGGCGAGGACCGCGAGCGGCCAAGCCGACTGTGGCTGATCAAATTCACCAAGGCTTTGACCTCGTTCTGATGCAAGGGGCGGGCCGGCCAGGCCCGCCAATGTTCTAGCCGCACAGGCGTTGTGCAAGGACGCCACAGCGTCACGGCAGTGTCACAATATTATGGGATATTGAAGGTTTGCTCACACAATATCCGGGACAAACCATGTCGATCGCGCTGTCGAAACCTTCTTCCGCCATTCAATTCCTACTGCTCGCCGCAGCAGTGCCGTTGAGTGTTTCGGCCGCCAATCCGGTGATCGTCTTCCCCGGCACGCTGAGTAATGCCAACACCGATGCGCAAACGCTGGGCAAAAACCAGACCGGCACCATCACCAGCAGCGGTTCGTTGATTGTCGGCGGCAGCGCGGTGGCGGTGACCATCACCGACAAAAACGCCACGCTGAATAACCAGGGCCTCATCAGCCAGACCGGCAACGGCCGCGTGATACGCGATAACACCGGCGTCACCGGCCTGACCATCATCAACGGCAGCGCCCCCAACAGCGGCGCGAAAATGCTGGCCGCCGACGGCGACGTGATTCAGATGAACAAGGCGAATGCCAGCGTCACGCTGACCAACTACGGCTCGATGATCTCGGCGAACGCCAGCGCGGGCGGATCGCAGGCGGTGGATTTTTCCACGATCACCACTGGTGCGAACATCGTGAACAACTACGGACTGCTTCAGGCATGGGAGGCGGACTCCGTGCGTCCAGGCGTGGGCGGCATGGTGAACAACTACGGCTCCATCGTCTCGATCACCAAGGCAGGCAGCGGCAGCGACGGCATCGATGCGCAAAACAACAGCGGCGTAGTCATTGTCAACGGCGCGACAGGTCTGCTCGACGGCGGCCGTCATGGCATCACTGGCGGCCAAAAGGATGGGACGCAGTCCTTTGCGATGAACATCACCAATGAGGTGGGCGGCATTATCCGTGGCAGCAACGGCTCTGGCGTCAACCTGGACGGCTTTAACGGCAAGCAGATCGCCACCATCAGCAATCACGGCACCATCATCGGCACAGGCGTGACGGGCGACGGCGACGGATTGGATATCGACGGCATCGCCAATGTCACCAATACCGGCATTATCCGCTCTGCCAACGCCTTCAGCGCGCCGGCCGACGGACTGGCATTCAGCGAAGGCTTGAGCGTGGGCGGCGGCGTGATCTTCAACTCCGGCACCATTGAAGGCCTAGTCTCGACAGGGAACAGCAACGCTGTTGGACGCGGCATCACATTGGCAGGCAACGATATCGCCGGCTCGCCAGGCAGTCGCGAAGGCTTGTACGGCAACGCCACCATCACCAACCAGAACGGCGGCCTGATACGCGGCCAGAGCGACTCGGCCATCGTCACCGTCGGCGCGGCCAGCGGCTATGTCGTCACCATCAACAACAACGCCGGCGCCACCATCCAGGGCGGCGGTTCCACCAATGCAGCCATCAAGACTGGTTCCGACAATACCTTCATCGTCAATGCAGGCTTCATCAACGGCGTCAGCAGCGGTAAGGCGATTGAGATGGGCAGCGGTAAAAACAGCCTGACCATCACCGGTGGCAGCATCGTCGGCAGCATCAACGGCGGCACCGGCAACGGCAACACGTTGGTGGTCAGTCCTGGGGCGGGCAACAGCTTCGCGTATGCCGGTTCGATCTCCAGCTTCAGCAACGTTGAAATCAAAAGCGGCACCGTGGCGCTGTCGGGTGTGAGTACCTACAGCGGCGCGACGCAGCTTAGCGGCGGTACGCTGGTGTTGGACGGCGTGAATCGCCTGTCGGCCAACAGCGCCCTGGTGTTCGACGGCGGCACGCTGCAACTGACCAACGCCGGCGGCGCAAATGGCCAGACTTTCGCCAGCCTGTCGCTGACGGACAGTTCGTCGGTGCTGCTGGGCGGCTCGTCGCTGACCTTCAATGGCCTGGGCGTAGTCGTCGACGGCACGACCCTGTCGTTCACCGAGGCCGCATCGGGCGTCTACGCATTCCGCCTGTTGGGCGACGTGACCGGCGATGCAGGCTTCCTGCAACTGGTGGGCGCCACAAGCGTCAACGGCCTGGCGGTACGCTATCGTTTCGACGGCGCATACACCGACGTGACGGCTGTGCCGGAACCTGCCAGCTACGTCATGCTGTTTGCCGGCCTGGCGATGGTGGGTGCCATGGCCCGCCGCCGCAAATAAGCGCGCTAGGCGGGGCTGCCTTTGCTGATGCTTTCGCCATCCTCCTGGCGCAATGACCAGAAGGTCAGCGAAGACAGGATGGTGAGTACCGCCAGCGTCAGGAAGGCGTGATGCAGCGCGCCGGTGAGCGCCAGCCGGTTCGATTGCGGAAGGTCGCCCAGGAACCAGCCGGTGACCAGCGAACCGGTGGCCAGGCCAAAGCTCATCGACAGCTGCTGCATCGAGCTGGCCATGGTGCTGGCCATGCTGGAATCCGCGCTATCCACATCGGCGTAGGCGATGCTGTTCATGGCGGAGAATTGCAGTGAATTGAAGAAGCCCAGGCACAGGCTGATCATCACGATCATATACAACGGGGTTCCCTGCTGGACGAATGAATACAGGCTGATGGTCAACCCGATCAGCACCGTGTTGACGGTCAGGACCTGGCGGTAGCCAAAGCGGCCCAATACCCGCACCGATATGAACTTCATGCCCATGGCCGCTGCGGCGGACGGCATCATCAGCAAGCCCGATTGCCATGCCGGCAGTCCCAATCCAAGTTGATACAGCAGCGGCAGCAGGAAGGGCAGGCCACCGACGCCGATGCGCGTGATGAAGCCGCCGACCACGGACACGCGGAAGGTGCGTATCTTGAACAGCGCCAGTCGCAGCAAGGGGAACGCCGTATCCCTGGCATGCCACACATAAGCCGCCAGCAGGCTGCAGGCGATGAACAGCAGCACCGTGGCGGACGTGATATCGATCCGGTGTTCGCCGAAAATCTCCAGCAGCCAAGACAGCAGCGCCACGCCGGTGCCGAACAACACGAGACCGACCAAATCCAGCGGCCGTGTGCCGTCGCCGCGATAGTCCGGCATGTAGCGGTGCGCGAGGAAGATCGCCACCACGCCGACCGGCACGTTGACGAAGAAGATGTCCCGCCACGTCAGCCAGTGCACGATCAAGCCGCCGATCGTTGGGCCGAGCAGGGGCCCGATCAGCGCCGGAATAATCACGAAATTCATCGCCGCCAGCAGTTCGGATTTGGGGAAGGTGCGAACGATGGTCAGGCGACCGACCGGCATCATCATCGCCGCGCCCAGGCCTTGCAGCAGCCGTGCCGCCACCAGCATCGGCGAATTGACCGACAAGCCGCACAGTACCGACGCCACCGTGAATATCGCCACGGCACTCATGAAGACGCGGCGGGTGCCGAAGCGGTCGGCCATCCAGCCGCTGATCGGGATCGACACCGCCAGGCTGAGGATGTAGCTGGTGACGACCGCTTTCAAACTGAGGGGAGTTACTTGCAGACTGGCCGCCATGCTGGGGATCGCCGTGTTGACGATGGTGGAGTCCAGCTGCTCCATGAACAGGGCGGTAGCGACCACCCACGGAAGGTAGCTCTTGGCGGCGGATGTATTCATGTCCACGATTGTCACACAAAAGCCACAGGACGGTCATAGGGCCGTCATGAATCGGGCGTAAGTTGGCGCTCATCGAAATGGCCGATGGAGTTGATATGGACGCTAAGTCGCTGTTCCCTGGTCGTCGTGGTTTTATCCGTCAAATGGGGGCTACCGCCCTGCTGGGCGTGGGCGCAGGTGCGGGCCTGGGCGGTTGCAGCAGCACGGCCGCCAGCATCGCCGATGACGCCGCAGTCGGGTTCGATCATGGCGTTGCCAGCGGCGATCCGCTCGGCGACCGCGTGATCCTGTGGACCCGCGTGACGCCGCGCCGCAGCGACGAGAACGGTGACATTGCCGTGCGCTGGCAGATGGCGACCGATCCGGGCATGCAGGCCGTCGTGGCCAATGGCAGCGTGACCACGTCGGCGCAGAGGGACTACACCGTCAAGGTGGATGCCGCCGGCCTGCTGCCGGGCCATGTCTATTACTATCAGTTCGCAGTCGACACGGTGAAGTCGACTGTAGGACGCACCAAGACGCTGCCGCGCGGCGATGTGCGGCAGGTCCGGCTGGCGGTGTTCTCCTGCTCGAATTATCCATCCGGTTACTTCAACGTCTACGCCGATGCCGCGCGCCAGGACGATGTCGACGCCGCGCTGCACATCGGCGACTACATCTACGAATACGAAAGCACCGGCTACGCCTGCGGCAATGCCGAGGCGCTGGGCCGCGTGTCCGAACCGCGCGAACTGCTGCTGCGGCTGGAGGACTATCGCCGCCGTTACGCACAGTACCGCACCGATCCTGATTTGCAGGCGGTGCATGCAGCGATGCCGTTCATCGCCGTGTGGGACGATCACGAATTCGCCGACGATACCTGGCGCGACGGCTCGGCCGAGCACAAGGCTTCCGAGTTCGGCCCCTTCACGTTGCGCAAGGTGGCGGCGATGACCGCGTACCACGAGTGGATGCCGATCCGCGCACCCGACCCGGCCACGCCGGAGAAGATCTACCGTTCCTTCGACTTCGGCGGCGTGGTGTCGCTGCACATGCTCGATACGCGCCTGATCGGTCGCGACCAGCAGTTGATGATGTCCTCCTACTATGACGAGCATAAGCGTTTCGACGTCGAGAAGTACAAGCATGATGTCTGTTCGCCGCGCCGGCAGATGATGGGTGCCGAGCAGATGGCGTGGCTGGAGCGGCAGGTCAAGGATTCCCAGGCGCGCTGGCAGATGCTGGGCCAGCAGGTGCTGATGGCGCGCATGGAGTATCCAACCGCCGTCGCCATGGGGGAATGCAATTGCACCGACTACTCGGCGCTGAAGAAGCGCGCCGCCGCCGACCCTTCTTGCGTCAGCGGCCGGGAAAAGCGGTGGCTGTCCGCGCCGACGCTTCCCTGCTACATGGACTCATGGGACGGCTATCAGAACGACCGCGAGCTGGTGTTCGCCATGATGCAGCGCCATCGCAAGAACATGGTGGTGCTGGCCGGCGATACGCATAACGCCTGGGCCAGCGATCTGCACGACGCGCAAGGGCGCCAGGTGGGGGTGGAGTTTGCAACGGCGTCGGTGTCGTCGCCGGGGATGGAGGGCGCCTATCCGGACCGTGATCCAGAGGATGTGGCAAGCATGATGGTGGATTTGATCGAACCGCTGTACTACGCGCAAACCAGCAAGCGTGGCTACATGATCGTCACCGCCAGCCATGAGCAGGTACGCTGCGACTGGCGCTTCGTCGACACAGTATTCAAGCACGAGTTCACGGCGGCGACGGAGCGCAGCCTGCGCACTTTGCCGGGACCGGGCAACCGCAAGATCGAGGAGTGCAGCGGCGCTTAAACTTCGCTTGCGGGATTGTCCCAGCGGTCTTCGAACATGATGTCGGACAGCGGCCGGCGCTGGTCCCATTTTTCCAGCTCCAGCATCGGCGCGGTGTAGAACTCATGCACGTGGCCGACGCACAGCACGGCGATCGGCTGGCTGCCGTCCGGCATGCCGCAGATGTCGCGCAACTGCTGAGGATCGAACATCGACACCCAGCCGGCGCCTATGCCTTCCGCACGGGCGGCCAGCCAGAAGTTCTGCAAGGCGCAGGCGGCGGAGGCCAGGTCCATCTCCGGCATGGTGCGGCGGCCGAATACATACTGATCGCGCTTGTCGACCAGGCCGACCACCAGCACCTCGGCGCACGCCAGTATGCCTTCCACCTTGAGCTGCATGAACTCCTCGGCGCGTTTGCCCAGCGCTTCGGCGGTCTTGATGCGTTCCTCGTTCACGTGCTTGTGGATCTGCGTGCGCAGCACGGGATCGGCGATGCGGATGAAGCGCCATGGCTGCATCAGGCCAACGCTGGGGCCATTGTGGGCGGCCGCGATGAAGCGCTCCAGCTGTCCGGGCTCCAACGGACCTGGCTTGAAATGGCGGACGTCGCGCCGTTCGCGGATGGCGCGGTAGACGCCATCGATTTCGGCCGGAGTGAAAGCGTGTGGGCTGATGGTGCTCATGCGGTTGGCTCCTTGTCGTGCAACGCCAGCAAAGCGTCCATTAGAGGCTGGGTGGCGTCGGCTATGCGGTCCAGGCTCGCTTCGCGCAATGCGCTGGTGTCCACTGTGTTTTGCGTATGCAGGCCGGCCCAGCGCAGCAGCGCGCTGTTGGCTTGCGGCGTATCGAACAGGCCATGCAGGTAGGTGCCGAGGATCTGGCCGTCCGCCGAGCGCGCGCCTTCGGGGCGGCCATCGATGATGAACGCCGGCTTATCGAGCGCGCTGCCGGTAGAGGTTCCCATGTGGATTTCGTAGCCGCTGACGCTGGCCTTGTCCTCGTCGAAGGCGCACACGCCCTGTACCTGGACCAGCCGTTTGTCGGCTGTCATTTCGGTGTTCATGTCGAGCAGGCCGAGTGCCTGCGACGTGCCGGCCGCGCCCTCCATGCCCAGTGGATCGGTCACGCTGTGGCCCAGCATCTGGAAGCCGCCGCAGACGCCGATCACCTTGCCGCCGTAGCGCAGGTGGCGGGTGATCTGTTCCGGCCATCCCTGGGCGCGCAGCCATTCAAGATCGCCGCGCGTGTTCTTGCTGCCGGGGAGGATGATCAGATCGGCCGCCGGTATCGGTTCTCCCTGGCGTACGAAGCGCAGGTCCACGTCCGGGTGTGCGCGCAGGGCGTCGAAATCGGTGTGGTTGCTCATGCGCGGCAGGCTGGGGACCACGACGCGGAAGGCGCCGCGCGATGCCTGTACCGGCTGCACCGCATCTTCGGCGTCGAGGAAGAGACCATGCAGATAGGGCAGTACCGCCAGTACCGGCTTGCCGGTTTGCTGCTCCAGCCATTCCAGGCCCGGCTCCAGCAGCTTGATGTCGCCCCGGAATCGGTTGATGACGAAGCCGATGGTGCGCGCGCGTTCGCTCTCAGAAAGACAGGACAGCGTGCCGACGATGTGCGCGAACACGCCGCCGCGGTCGATATCCGCCACCAGTATCACCGGACAGTCGACCTTTTCGGCGAATCCCATGTTGGCGATGTCGCGGTCGCGCAGGTTGATCTCCGCCGGGCTGCCCGCGCCCTCGACAATCACGCTGTCGTACTGCGCCAGCAGGCGATCGTGCGATTCCAATACCGCCTGCATCGCCACGGTTTTGTATTGATGATAGTCGCGCGCGTTCATCTCGGCGCGGACCTTGCCGTGGATGATCACTTGCGCGCCGATGTCGCTCGACGGTTTGAGCAGCACCGGGTTCATGTCTGTATGCGGCGCCACGCCGGCGGCGATGGCTTGCAGTGCCTGGGCGCGGCCGATCTCGCCGCCGTCCGCCGTGACGGCGCTGTTGAGCGCCATGTTCTGTGGCTTGAATGGCGCCACGCGCACGCCTTGTCGTTTGAGCAGCCGGCACAGGGCGGCGACGACCGTGCTTTTGCCGGCGTCGGAGGTGGTGCCCTGAACCATCAGGGTTGAATAGGGAAAGCTCATATCAATTCTTGCGGCGCTGTCGCACCAGTTCCAGTTTTTCGCACAGGGCGCTGGTGCCGGCGACCATGCGCGGGCCGGCGCGGTTCAGCAGTTCTCCGTCGAGGGTGAACAGGTTGTCGCTGCGGACCGCCTTCATCGTCGTGTACGGGCGCCACAGGCCTACGCCGCCGTAGTTCTTCTCGCTGGTGCCGAAGATCGCTTCGGGATCGGCTTGCAGCACTGCCTCGTTGCTGACCACCGGCGCCGTCACCTTCAGGTCGGCGAAGATGTTCACGCCGCCGCACAGGCGCATGGCGTCGCTGACGATGGAGGTGCCATTGAGCGTGTAGAGCGGTTTGTCCCACACCTGGTAGAACATCCGCACCGGAGGGCGGTTGCCATACTGCTTGGCCAGCGCAGCGAAGTGCTGGCGGATCTCGGCGGCGACAGGTTGCGCGACGCTCTCGGTGCCCATCAACTGGCCGAGGCGCTGCACGTTGTCGGCGATGCCATCCAGTTTCGTCGGCTCGCTGTGGAACATCGGGATGTTCAGCTGGCGCAGCGTTTCGATCTGGCGCTCCGAGGCGCCGTGCAGCCAGACGACGATCAAGTCCGGCTTCATGGCGATCACGCGTTCCATGTCGACCTGACGGTTGTCGCCGATGCGCGGCAGCTTTTTCGCCGCTTCCGGGTAATCGCTGTAGGTGACCGCGCCGACGATCTTGTCGCCGCCGCCGGCCGCGTACAGCAGCTCCGTCACGTGCGGCGCCATGGCGATGATGCGCTGCGCCGGCTTTTGCAGCGTGACGACGTTGCCGTCGTCGTCGCGCACCGAGATGGCGGCGCTGGCGCTGCCGGCCATTGCCAATGTCGTCAGGCTGGCCAGTAGTTTGATCGTCAGTTTGTGCATGCGGGTTCCTTGTTGTTCCATTCTTTTAGTGCCATCTCCAGTCGCTGCCATCCAGGTTCGTCGGGGGGCAGGCCGAGGCGGATGCCGCGTGCAGCTTGCTTGAACAGCCGCACCCAGATGCCGCGTTCCGCCATGTGCTGCCAAAAGGTTTCCGCGCGGTCTTCGCTCCACCACTGGAATAGCGCCGTGCCGGTAGAGTGGATGTCGTGTATCGCCAGCAGGTGCCGCAAGCGATCGCCGCTCGCCAGAAGCTGTTGGAGTGTATTGGCTTGCCACGCCTGGTCGCGCAGCGCAGCGAGGGCGATGTGCTGTGCCGGGCCGCTGACGGCCCAAGGGCCCAGAAGGTCCGCCAGTTCGCGCAGCAGGTCCGCATGCGCGGCCACAAAGCCCAGCCGGATGCCGGCCAGTCCAAAGAATTTGCCGACCGATCTCAGGACGATCAGGCCCGGACGACCGCTGTGCGCGGCGACGCTGTTGTGCTGCGCCGTATCGCCAAACGCTTCGTCGACCACCAGCCAGCCGCCGCGCGCCGCCAGCCGGTCCGCCCATTGCAGCAACTGGGCGGCGGGTACGCTGGCGCCGGTCGGGTTGTTGGGATTGCAGACGACCATGACGTCGCTGTTCGCCACTGCCGCGTCCAGCGCTTCATACGGTGTTTGCGTTAGCGTGTGTCCATGGTCCTTCCAGTGGTGCGCGTGCTCCGCATAGGATGGCGCTGCGACGGTTACGCGCGAAGGATTGCGCAGCCGGGGCAGCGCTTGGATGGCGGCCTGCGTGCCGGCTACCGGCAGCATCAACGGTGCGCCGTAGTAGGCGGCTGCGGCCAGCGCCAATTCGGGATCGGCTTCCGGCAGGCGGTGCCACGCGTTGCCCGGCAGCGCAGGCGCCGGATACCAGTGCGGGTTGATGCCTGTCGACAGGTCGAGCCAGTCGTCGCGGCCGAAGCGCAGCGCGGCATCGCGCAGGTTACCGCCGTGTTCAAGCATGTGCCAGCTCCGTCCATGCGGCGACCGTGCAGGCAACGGCCAGCCACAGCGCCGTGGTGCGCGCGACCAGGCGCCATGCGCGGCCGATATCGGCGCCGGTGGCGGCTTGTCCTTCGCCCAGCGGTGGACGGTGTTCGACTTCGCCGTCGTAGATGGCGGCGCCGCCCAGTTGCACGCCGAGCGCGCCGGCCCCGCTGGACATCACCGGTCCGGCGTTCGGGCTGCTCCAGGCCGGGGCTTGCGTGCGCCAGCACTGCCAGGCGCGCAGTTTTCCTTGCAGGCCGGGCGCCAGCAGCACGTAGGAGAGGGCGGTGAGGCGCGCCGGGATGTAGTTCAATGCGTCGTCGATGCGGGCGGCGGTGCAGCCGAACCGCAGCAGCCGCGCGGTGCGGTAGCCCCACATCGCATCGAGCGTGTTCGCCATGCGGAACAGCACCGCGCCGGGGCCGCCAGCGACGATGAACCAGAACAGCGTGCCGAAGACGGCGTCGTTGCCGTTTTCAAGCAGGGATTCGGCGCTGGCCTTGGTCAGTTCGATCTCGCTGGCGCCGGTGGTATCGCGGCTGACGATGCGGGCGGTCAGCAGGCGGGCATTTGGCAGATCGTTTTGCGCCAGCGCCCCGGCGATGGGCAGGTTGTGGTCGCGCAGGCTGCGCAGACCGAGGCAGAAGTAAAGCATAACGGCATGCGCGAGCCACGGCAGCGCGCCATTGGCGCCCAGCAGCCGGACCAGCAGCGCGGCGAGGGCGGTCAACGGCAAGACGGCCAGCGCCCAAGCCAGCGCGCCGCGCCAGAAGCGCAGGCCGCCGCGATTGAGACGGCGTTCCAACATCATCGCCAGGTTGCCGAAGCCGACCAGCGGATGCCAGCGGCGCGCTTCGCCCAGCATCAGGTCGAGCAGCACGCCCGCCACCATCAGCACGGCGATGACGCCAAAGCTCAAGCCTGTCAGCACGGCGTTCCTTTTAACACCAGCGGCAGGCCGGCGGCGACGAACACTGCGCGGTCGCACAACGCGGCCATGGCCTGGTTCAGTCGTCCCTGTTCGTCCATGAAGCAGCGCGAGATCGCGCCGAACGGCATGATGCCCATGCCGACTTCGTTCGATACCAGCACCACGTCGCTGGTGCATTTGGTCAGTGCGCTGGCCAGCATGTCCTGCTGCTCGTGGAATAGCGCGGGCAGCGTGATCTCGCCCACTTCCGGATAGGTCTCGCCGCTGCTGAACAGCAGGTTGCTGAGCCATAGCGTCAGGCAGTCGACCAGTATCAAACGGTCCGGCGAGGACCAGCGCAGCAGCTGGTTGCCCAGTGCCAGCGGCTCTTCGACGGTGATCCATTCGCTGGGGCGGCCGGCGCGGTGATGCGCGATGCGCGTCGCCATCTCGGTATCGCCGGCGGTGGCGGTGGCAATGTAGACGATTTCCTTACCCGACTCGATGGCCAGTCGATCTGCATAGCCGCTTTTGCCGGAGCGTGCGCCCCCCAGAACCAGTGTACGTGTCATGCTTCGCTCCTAGAAAACAGGGCGGCAACCGCCGCCGGATTGGATGGAAAATAAGCGTGAAAATATGAAGCTGTCAGCGAGCCGACGCGATACCAGGCTTCACCCTGGATGGCCGACGGATGCTTGATAGTGTACGCCGCTGGCGCCACTGCTGTCTCCAGCCTGGAGTAGCGGAAGGTATGGCCGCGCAGGACGCCTTGCTCCGTCGGCAGACCCTGCGATCCGAGGCCTGCCAGGCGCGCCTGCATCGCCACCGCGCCAGGTAGCAAGCCGGCCATTGCCCACACCGCGCCCGCCTGGTCTGCAAGGGTGTCGGCCAACGCCATCATGCCGCCGCATTCGGCGACGATGGATGTGCCGGCGGCATGGGCCGCGCGGATCGACGCTTGCCACACCCGGGCCTGCGAAAGTGCTTCGGCGTGCAGCTCTGGATAGCCGCCGGGCAGATATACCGCGTCCGCTTCGGCCGGTATGGCTTCGTCGGCCAGCGGCGAGAAGAATTTCAGCGTCGCGCCCAATTGGCGCAGCGTATCCAGGTTGGCCGGATAGATAAACATGAAGGCTGGATCGCGGGCGATGGCGATGGTGCGGCCAGCCAGCAGCGGCGCTTGCGGCTCCGTCGATGGCGGAATCTCGATGCGGACCGGACGCAGACGCTCCCAGGCCGCTTCGTCGAACACCAGCTGGTCCGCCAGATTGTCGAGCAATTGGTCGATATCGAGGACTTCGCCCGGCAGCACCAGGCCGAGGTGGCGCTCGGGCAGCGATTTGGCCTGGCGCGGCAAAGTCGCAAACAGGGGAATGTCGCGCAATGACGCGGCCACCATCTTGGCGTGGCCTTCGCTGGCGACGCGGTTGGCGATCACTCCCGCCATCTCCACCGGCCCATAGTCGCGCAGGCCGTGGACCAGCGCACCGGCGGTTTGCGCCATGGCGCCGGCGTCGATCACCGCCATCACCGGCACGCCGAATTCGCGCGACAAGTCGGCAGACGACGGCGTACCGTCATACAGGCCCATAACGCCTTCGATCAGGATGACATCCGCTTCGGCGGCGGCCTGCGCCAACTGGCTGCGGCACAGTTCATGGCCGACCATCCACAGGTCCAGCGAGCGCACCGGCGCGCCGCTGGCGCGTTCCAGCAGCATTGGATCGATGAAATCCGGACCGCATTTGAACACGCGCACGCGCTTGCCCTGGCGCGCCAGTTTGCGCGCCAGCGCGGCGGTGACTGTGGTCTTGCCCTGGCCGGAGGCGACGGCCGCCACCAGCAGGGCTTTGACTTCGACGTGCGTCGTCATTACCACTCGGTTCCAAGTTGCGCGCCGATGCCGGCCTTGAAGGCGTGCTTGACGACTTCCATTTCGGTGACGGTATCGGCGATGGCGATCAGCTCCGGCGGCGCTCCGCGCCCGGTGATGACGACATGCTGCATCGCCGGACGTGCCAGCAGATCGTTGATGACGGTTTCCACGTCCAGGTAGCGGTACTTCAGGGCGATATTCAGTTCGTCGAATACCACCAGGCCGATGTCGGGATCGGCCAGGAAGCGTTTCGCCTGTTCCCAGGCCAATTGCGCCTTTGCGATATCGCGTTCGCGGTTCTGGGTTTCCCAGGTATAGCCTTCGCCCATCGAGTGGAAGCTGATCTCTTCCGGGAAGCGGCGCAGGAACAGCTCTTCGCCGGTCTGCATCGCGCCTTTGATGAACTGCACCACGCCGACCTTCATGCCGTGGCCCATGGCGCGTATCGCCATGCCGAAGCCGCTGGAGCTTTTGCCCTTGCCGTTGCCGGTGTTGACGATGATGATGCCGATCTGCTTGTCGGCGGCGGCGATCTTGGCGTCGATGATGGCCTTCTTGCGCTCCATGCGCACGCGGTGACGTTCGTTCAGCGCCGCGGTTTGTTCGTCGATGTCGCCGGAATTCTGTTGGGTCATGCAAGGTCCTCTTTGGGGATAAAGATGCTGCGTGTGCCGTGCTGGATGATGTCTATCGGATGGCCCAGGTATTCGCCCAGGATCTCTGCCTGCATCACTTCCGCCGTGGTGCCGGCCAGCCAGCGGCCATCGCCCATGAGCAGCAGCGCGTGGGTGGAGACGCTGTGTGCCAGCGTCAGGTCGTGTCCTATCATGACGGCGGTCTTGCCCTGCTCGCGGCACAGGCGGGCCAGCAGGCCCATGACGCTGACCTGGTGCGCCAGGTCCAGCGCGTTGGCCGGCTCGTCGAGCAGCAGCAGCGGCGTATCCTGCGCCAGCATGGCGGAGATGGCCACGCGCTGGCGTTCGCCGCCGGACAAGGTGCGCACGTCGCGCTCGGCCAGGTCGGCCACTTCCATCGCTTCCAGCGATTTCAGCGCGATGGCGTGATCGTCGCTGCCTTCCCAATAGCGGTTGCCGTGATAAGGGTGGCGCGCCGACAGCACGGTTTCGATCACGCTGTAGGCGAAAGCGTCGCTGCGGCTCTGCGCCAGGAAGGCGCGTTGGCGCGCCAGTTCGGCCAGCGGCCAGTCGGACAGTTCGCGCTCCTGGATGGCGACGTAGCCACCGTTCGGGTCGCGCAGGCCGGCCAGTGTTTTCAGCAGTGTGCTCTTGCCGGCGCCGTTGCGGCCGATGATGCTCCAGCATTCGCCGTCACGCACCTGCCAGTTCAGATCCGTAATCAGCTGGCGCTGGCCGATTTTCAGGGAAAGGTTATGGGTGCTGATCATCATTTGCGCAAACGGTGCAGTTGGTACAGGAAGACCGGCGCGCCGATCAGCGCCGTCAGTACACCGACCGGCAACTGCTGCGGCGCGATGATGGTGCGGGCCAGCGTGTCCGCCAGCAGCAGGAAGGTGCCACCGGCCAGTGCGGCCGCCGGAATCAGTACGCGGTGGTCCGCGCCGACGGCGAAGCGGCAGGCATGGGGCACGATCAGGCCGACGAAGCCGACGCTGCCCGCGCTGGTGACAGCGCTGGCGGTCAGCAGGCCGGATATGAAGAACAGGCCTTTGCGCAACGCGCCGACGCGGATGCCCAGCGTGGCGGCGGCTTCGGCGTGCAGCGCCATCACGTTCATGGAACGGGCGCTGCGCAGGGCGAATACCAGGCCGCCGGCCAATACGATCCAGGGCAGCGCGCGCATCGGCGCGCCGGCCAGGTCGCCGATCATCCAGAACACCATGCTGCGCAAACGGCTTTCAGGAGCGATGGAGAGCATCAGCGTCACCATCGCCATGCAGGCGGAGGACAGGATGACGCCGGTCAGCAGCAATAGAGCGGTGCCGCCTTCGGCCGCCGCGCCGCCGCGCAGGTCGCGCCGGGCCAGCAGATACAGCATCATCGAGACGGCGACGGCGCCGCCGAAGGCCGAGGCGTCGACCATCCAGATGGCGCAGCCGAACAGCAGTGCGGCCAGGGCGCCGACGGAAGCGCCGGCGGAAATGCCCAGTACATACGGGTCGGCCAGTGGATTGCGCAACAGCGCCTGCATCATCACGCCCGCCAGCGACAGGGCTGCGCCGGTGACGAAGGCGGTCAGCGCGCGGCTCAGGCGCAGGTCGAGCAGGGTGGAGGCCAGCGTCTGGCTTTGGCCATGCAGCAGTTCATTGACTGCCGCGGGAATATCGGAGAGAGGAATCGAGACCGAGCCGGTCATGCCCGAGAAAACCAGGCTGGCAAACGCGAACAGCACCAACCCTGTCAGAGTGACGGCGGCACGGCGTCGCAGATTGCGGGAGAAAGAATGCATGCACTGCTTTCAAAAAAGAGAGACTGCCGGGCGCGCGGCGTATGCGCCCCACGCCCGGCAGGTTACACCATTACTGCTTACTTGTAGCCGTAGCGGATACCGGCAAACAGCTTGGACATCGGCGTGGCGTAATTGCGCGCCAGGTCGTACTGCTTGTCGCTGATATTATTCCAGCGGACCAGCGCCGACCAGTCGCGGTTGAAGTGGTAGGTCGCGTACAGATTGACCAGTCCATAGCCGCCAAGGCGGACCTCGTTGGCGGCGTCCTCGTAGCGGTCGCCGGACAATTCCAGTTCCACGCCGGCCTTCAAGGCGCCGGCGCTGTAGTCGGCCATCAGGTTGCCGTGCTTTTTGGCGCGGCGCTGCAGGCGTTTGTTGTTGGTTTCGTCCTTTGGATCTTGCAGGTCGACGTTGGCGGCCAGGTTGAAGCGGCCCAGCTGCTGGCTGGCGCCCAGGGTCAAGCCTTCAAGCAGGGCGTGGTTGACGTTGTAGGCGCAGCCACTCTTTGCACCGGTGAATGGGCATGGCTTGGTGTTCACCAGCAGGTCGGTCAGGCGGTTGCGGTAATAGCTGGCGCTCAGCGCGGTGTTGCCGCTGTCGTAGCGAAGACCGATTTCCGCATTCTTGCCCAGCTCCGGTTTGTTGTTACTGTTACCGTAGCCTGGGTAGTACAGTTCATTGTAGGTCGGTGCGCGGAAGCTGGTACCGTAGCTGGCGGTGGCGCGCAGTACCTGCGTGAAGTTGTAGCCGTAGCCCAGGGAGCCGGTGTTCTTCGAGCCGTAGAGCGATTTGTCACGGCGTATGCTGGCGTTGAACAGGTTGGCGCCGCGGCGGGCGTTATAGGCAGCGGCGACGGAATTGGTGGTGCGCTGCGGGTCGGCCAGTTTGAAGCCGTTGGTCTCGACTTCTTCCTTGCGATGGTCGTACAGCAGTTGCAGCACGTCGGCGCCAATCAGCACATCATTCTGCCAAGTGAAGTCGGTTTGTTTGGTGTTGATCTGCGAGTAGCCAGATGCGGCCGCGCTGGTGTAGGTCGCGCCGTTGTCCTTGGCTTGAGAGTATTGCACCAGGCTTTGCCAGGCAGGCAGGATCTGGTTCTTGCTGTAGATGGCCGCGTTGTCGAGCTTGGCGTTCGAATGGACGTCGTACGGCGATGAGCCGCTGTCGTACTGGGAATAGAGTTTGCTGTGCAGGAGCAGCGCACCGATTTCCTGGCCTTCTGCCAGGCGCAGACTGAATTGGGCCGCCGCGTTTTCGCGATCGTAGCCGTCTTTGTCGGCGTTATACGAGGCGCTGGCAGGACGGGTGGACGAGAAACCGTCCGACTTTTCCTTGCCGGCGCTGATCGCGTAGCTGAAGCTGTGCTCACCGCCGGTGGCGCCGGAGAGCGATACATCGCCTTCGCGGGTGTTGTCGGTGCCGTAGCCGGCGAAGGCGGTGAACGCTGGCGCGCCCTGGCCCTTCTTGGTGAAGATCTGGATCACGCCGCCGATGGCGTCCGCGCCATACAGGGAGCTCAGTGGGCCGTAGACGATTTCGATATGGTCGATGGCGGTCAGCGGAATGGCGCTCCAGTTGGCGGCGCCGGTGGTCGACGAACCGATACGCACGCCGTCGACCAGCACGAGATTCTGGTTGCTGTTGGCGCCGCGGATAAACACGGTGGCGTTGGTGCCGGAGCCGCCGTTGCGGGCGATCTCGATGCCGCGCTGGCGTTGCAGCAGGTCGACGATGGAGCCGGCTCCTGATTCGGCGATTTGCTCGGCGCTGATGGTGACGCTGTCGCTGATCACGTCGGACAGGGCCTGCGGGCTGCGGGTGGCGGTGACCAGCACGGTGCCGGCGATTGGTTCTGCGTGCGCGCAGGAGGCGGCCATTGCCAGCGCCAGCGACGTCAGGGCCGCAGGACGGGAGATACGAAGGGTCATGATGTAATTTTTCTGTTAATAGCAACCGGCCGACGTCCCCGTGGGCCAGATTGAACAGAAGCGGATAACTGAGAGATGCGTGTTCGCGCACATCCCGTTCGCTCGCTTCCACCTGATTTGGCCGGTATCCGGGCTGGCAAGTTAGACCACCTCACCTTCCCATGCAGAGCACAGTGGTTTGTCAGAGGAGGTTTGTCGCGCATCAGCTGCGACACTTGCTTACCGTTGCGGGGGCAGCACATGTGGACTCTTACAGAGCTTCATGTTTCCCGTTTAACTGCGCATCTGGACAGACGCGCGGGCACCAAAACCCGGTCATTATACGGGTTTGTGCGGCGCCGGTCATGGGGTGGCGGTTTAGTTTTGCAGTACCAGCGTGGCGCCGTAGGCGATTTGATGCGGATGGCGGGCCGCTTGCAGCGCCATTTCGGCCGGCGCCAGGCCGGTATGGCAGGCCGACAGCAGGCGCATCGCGCCGGCGTGGCAGATCACGATGGCGTCTTGCTGCTGGCGCTGGAGGTCGGCGTAAAAGGTGGCGATGCGGGCGGCCATGCGCAGCAAGCTTTCGCCGCCGCCGGGGCGGTAGTTGACCAGGTCCGCGGCCCAGGCGTCGATGTCGGCGCGCGCGATATCGTCCCAGTGGCGCAGTTCCCAGTCGCCGAAATCGATCTCCGCGATGCGGGCGTCCAGCAGCGGCGCTGGCGATAGCAACGGCGCCGCCAGTTGCGCCGCCAATGTGGCGCAGCGCTGAAGCGGACTGCTATATAGGGCGAGGCCTTGGGGGAGTGTGGTCGACAAGGCGGCCAGCGTTTGCGCCAGCTGGTCGGGCGCTACGGCGAGATCGCTGCGGCCGTAGCAGACGCCGGGGGCGATCAGCGGCTGCGGATGGCGCACCAGTATCAGCCGCATGGCGTTACCAGGGCAGGGCGCCGTGGCGCATGCTGGCCAGAACGCAAAGGTAGAACGCCACTTCGCTGAGCTGCTGTACCGCCCCGAGGCAATCGCCTGTATAGCCGGCGATGCGGCGTACGAATTTTCGGGCCAGCCAGGCGGTGCCGATTGCGGCGGCGGCGATGCCGGTCGCCAGTGCGGTCCACGTCAGCCATCCGCAGGCGATCATCGCCAGCGCGGGAATGGCGGCGCTGGCGACGGCCAGCGCGAATTCTGCGGTGCTCATCTTTTGCGCCAGTGGCTTGGCCTTGCCTTCCGCACGTGCGTAGTCGAGGCGCCAGATCAGCGAGGTTGCCATTAATCGCGAAAGCGGATGGGCGACGAGGAGCGCGGCAATCGCCGCCAGCGGAGACAGCATGGAGAGTGTCGTGCACTTGGTGGCGAGCAGGCAGATGATGCCGATGGCGCCGTAAGCGCCGATGCGCGAGTCCTTCATGATTTCCAATACGCGCTCCGGCGTCATGCCGCCGCCGAAGCCGTCGCACATGTCGGCAAAGCCGTCTTCATGGAAGGCGCCGGTGGCGTAGATGCCTGCAGCGGTGGACAGCAGCACGGCGACCGGCGCGGGCAGGAACCATGCGGCCAGCGCATACACGCCGGCCGTGATGGCTGCGACCACCATGCCGATCAGCGGAAAGTAGCGTGACGCCTGGTTCAGCCACGCAGGGTCGAAGCCCACCCAGCCGGGAATCGGCAGGCGGGTAAAGAACTGGAGCGCGGTGAAGAACAGTCGTAGTTGGTGCACGGCGCTTACTCGAACTTTTCGCTGACGTGGGCCGATTCGAACGTGGCCATCTGGTTCAGGAAGTTGACCGACGCATGCAGCAGCGGCAGCGCCAGCGCGCAGCCGGTGCCTTCGCCCAAGCGCAGGCCCAGGTTCAGCAGCGGCTTGGCGCCCAGCGCGGCCAGCATCTGCTGGTGGCCGTTTTCGTCGGAGCAGTGAGCGAACACGCAGTAGTCCAGGATGGCCGGTTGCACGCGGGCCGCCACCAGCAGCGCGCTGGTGACGATGAAGCCGTCGATCAGCAGCACTTTGCGCAATTCGGCTGCCTTCAGCATGGCGCCGGTCATCATGGCGATCTCCAGGCCGCCGAAGGTGGCCAGCACGTCCAGCGGCTCGGCTGCGGCGGTGTGTTTGGCGACTGCCGCTTCGACCACGTGTTGCTTGCGCAGGATGCCTTCCGCGGTGAGGCCGGTGCCGGCGCCCACGCATTGCTCGACCGGGATGCCGGTCAGCTTGTGCATCAGTGCGGCGGCGGCGGTGGTGTTCCCGATGCCCATCTCGCCGAAGCCGACCACGTTGCCATCCAGCTCTGCGGCCAAGGCCATGCCTGCGGCCAGCGCGGCCTCGCAAGTGGCGCGGCTCATCGCCGGTTCCTGCGCGAAGTTCCGGGTGCCGGGCGCCAGCTTACGGTCGGTCAGGCCGGCGCGCGGTCCAAAGTGGTGATTGACGCCGGAATCGATGATGCGCAGTTCGCAGTTGGTCTGCGTCGCGAAGACGTTGATGGCGGCGCCGCGCGCGAGGAAGTTCTCGACCATCTGCCAGGTCACGTCTTGCGGGTAGGCGGAGATGCCTTCCGCGACTACGCCGTGATCGGCCGCAAACACCAGGATGGCTGGCTTCGTGATTGTGAGTGCACGTGTGTTCTGTATAAGGCCGATTTGTTTGGCCAGCGATTCCAGTACGCCCAGGCTACCCAGCGGCTTGGTCTTGTTATTGATGGCCTTGTCCAGCAGGGCCGCCAGCGTCTCGTTGTCAGTAGTAGGGATAGTAGGAATGAACATGTGGGCGAGTTATAAATCGGTGAAGTCCTTATTTTACCCTTGCCAGCGCGGGTGCCCTTTGCTATAGTTCGCCTCCCCGCAAAACGCAGCATGCAAATGCAGCGAAGAGCGGAAAAAAGATGGTTGACGAAAACGGCGAAACGCCTCATAATCTTCCTTCTTCGCAACTGACAAACACAACGATTTGTCAACGGTTGCAAGCAGTACCGAATTAAAGTTCTTTAAAAATTTACAGTCGATAAGTGTGGACGTTTGATGAAAGTGCACACGTTGCTTAGGCAGCGTGAAACTTAAAATATCAAATGTTCACAAGAAGTAATGAAAT
>NZ_BPWK01000027.1:0-24624 GCF_040364205.1 Duganella rhizosphaerae | reverse complement strand
ATAGCAAGTTGGTCCCACCCCTTCCCATCCCGAACAGGACCGTGAAACAACTCTGCGCCGATGATAGTGCTGCAACCAGTGTGAAAGTAGGTTATCGTCAGGCTAGTTATAAGAAGAAGCCCGCTCAGTGAACTGAGCGGGCTTTTTTGCGTCTAAAGATATTGTCCCAAACGCTTGCCCAGGCATAGCAAGGTCAGAGTCGGCGGCAGTCCCCACGGTTGTGGAATCACCGACGCATCGCAGACATAGAGATTGGCGGTGCTGGTTCGCAGCGTACTGTCCACGCCTATTCCTATGCGCACGCTGCCGCCTGGATGCGCAGCGAAATGCCAGCTTTTGAATATTTTCCTGGCGCCGGCCGCACGCAATATGCCGCGCGCCATATCCACACCGGCCGCCAGCTTGCGCCGGTCGGCTGGCGTCAGCGTTTTGTCGACCCATCGCGGGCCGATGCCGCCACCGATGTCGTCGCGTATCTTGACCATCAATGTCAGCGTTTTCGCGTGCGCCATCAGTCGGTCCAGACGTCCGACCTGTGCGGCAAAGGCCTGGTACATCGGCTTCGGCAGCGTCATATCCGCCAATGCAATGCCTTCTTGATGCAAGTACAGGCCGGACGCCATCGGCACTTCGGCGCCGCCGTCGATATCGTCCACCTGGCCCATGACGGCAATCACCGGATCGCTGAAGAACGGACTGCTGGCTGGATGCAGACCCGAGCGATGCAGCAGCCGTGGCGTTCCGATGCCGCCAGCCGCCAAGATCACATTTTCCGCAAACGCCAGCTGCACAACGCCATCTCGACGGAAGCGCACGCCGGTAGCGCGGCCGTTTTCAACGATGACCTCTCCGACTTTAGCCTGGTCGATCAACGTCGCGCCGAGCTGCCGCGCCTCGTCCAGAAAATCGCGCGCGGTCCACTTGGCGCCGAACGGGCAGCCATACACGCAACGCCAGCAACCGGTGCGGCAAATCTGGGGCCGTATCATCTTGTCTAGTTTGCGCCATGCCAGCTGTTGCGTTTCGGCGCCCAGTTGGATGCGACGAGCCATAGGTCCGATCAGATCATCAGGCAAAGGCCCCATCGGCAACTCGGCGCGCAACGATTCCAGTACCGGAGCAAGATCGATGTCGTGCGCTGCAAACATCGCCAGTGGCGGCGGCGCGGCGGTGGCGAAGTTGATGGTCGATGTGCCGCCGGCGGCGATGCCGCTCACCAGCAGTGACGCATCGCGATGGATAAACGCTCCTTTGCCCGGTACTGCGGCAATGCCGGCCATTTGCGACAGCGTTCCTTGCAGTGGCGCTGCGCTGCCTTGCTCCAGCACCAGAACGCGTAACTGCCGGCGCGCCAATTCGCGTGCGACGCTGGCGCCGCCTGGCCCGCTGCCGACGATGATGGCGTCATACTTCTGCGATGTCGATGATGTCATGTCAGCCACTGCGCTGTAGATTGAGTATGAAGGATACGCCATCGGATTGATTTTGCGCGACGATCGTGCCGCCCATCTTGGCCATGTACGTGCGCGCTACAAACAAGCCCTGGCCACGATTGCCATTAGCCCCCGACTCCGGCTGGTCTGACACGCCGTATTCAAAAATCTTGGCGATCATGTCGGGCGCTATCTGCGGTCCGCGATTATGGATGGTGATGGTCGCGCCGGTGTCGCTGCCTTCCAGGGCGATGCTGATCGCGCTGCCCTGCACGCGATAACGTTCGGCGTTGCGCAGCACGTGGGTGACGACGTCTTCCAGCGAGTACTCATCGGCCCTCGCGATCAACGCTTCGGCAGCTCCCTGGAACACCACGTCATGAATGCCGATACACGACGCATTCTCGGCGACGTTCTGCAGGAAGGCCGTCAAATCAACCTCCGTGACCTGAAGTTCGGAAGACTGAAACGCTTCGCTTGGCGATGCACGGCCATACAGCACGCGGATCGCCTGCTGCATGCGGATAATGTAGCGATGGCTCTCATCCTCCGGGCCGCCGTGCAAGACCATCAACGACTGCAAAGGCGACATGATCTCGTGGCCAACCGCATGCCACATGTCGCGCTCCTGTTCTGCGCGGATGTTCTCGCGCTCGACATCTTCCCGTACCCGGCGCAGCAGATCGTGCAGACCAGTCGCCAGCACGCCCAGTTCATCCTCGCCGCGCAGGTCGGCCAGGTCGGCTTCGGAAAACCCGCGCGCGGCCTTGACGCGTTCACCCACATCATCGGCGCGCTTGATCAGCACCTTGATGCGGCGGATGATACCGATCTCGATCACCAGCCACGCCAGCATCAGCGCCGCCAGCATTGCGCCGACAAACCACACCAACCGGCTGGCCACGACGCTCAGGCTTTTGCTGACGCTGCGGACATCGCCTTTGAGCAGCACCTCATAACTACCGGCCGGCGTGGCGATGACTTCCTTTGCCTCCAGCGGCACGTCGTAGGCATCCACCGGCAGATGACGGATCAGCGTAGTCACGAAATGCCAGGATTGGTCTTCAGGATCGATCGCACCGACCAACAGCGGCAGGGCGGCGGCGGGCGATGCGCCATCCGTCAGGCGACGGATTTGCAGACTCTCGCCCGGCAGCAGCATGGACTTCAAGTCCGCCAGCGAGAATGGCGGCGTGCTTGGACCGGTGGCGCTATCAAGTAGTGGAGGGCCATCGCCCGGCGGCAGCACCGCGATGCGGACATCGATCCGGTCCAGGTCTTCGGGCGGCCAGACGGGCCGGCGTTTTTCGAACAGCGCATCCTGCAGCACGCCGACCGGCAATCGCAGCGAGAAGAAAGCGCTGCGCGTGCACGCGGGGTCCTCATCGGCGGCGTTCGGGTTAGTGCAACGCGGGTTCTGCCAGATCCAGCCGCGGAAGTCCTTCACCGCCGGGGCCTTCGCCCGCGCCACATCGGCTGCGGCGAATCCGGTCAAACGTCCGCGCATACCGCCGAATCGGCGTCCCGGCGTTTGCGGTTCGGTGCTTTCCTCGAACGGGGCGATCCATTCATACGTCTGGCCGCGCAGGCTGACCTTGACCCTGACGCGGTGGGCCTGATCCACCACCTGGTCGCCGCGCGTATGCGGGACCAGTTGCGCGCCGTCGAATGTGCCGGCGACATAAATGAATCCTCCGGCCCAGGGATTGTTGCCGATGCCGACGCACAGGGAGCCGTTGTTGCCGTACTGCGCCAGGCAGCCGGACATGGCCACCGCTTGCTGTACTTTCTGCAGGTCGTCGAAATCGAGCGCGGCAAACGGCAGCAGCAGCGGATGCAGCACCGCGCCGTTGGCTGCCGGCTGTGGATTCAGCAGTGCCAGCTGCCCGGTAGGATGGCGCAGCGTGGCCGCCACCTGCACCCGCGTCTTGTGGAAGCTGCCTTGATAGTTCTTGTAGCTGAGCTGTTTTTCCTGTTGGAGCACCGACAACGCCAGGCCCACCGTCGCCGCCATCAGGAACACGAAGGCCGCGCGCAGCAGCAGCCGCAGGCGATACGGGACGAGGCTGAGCCGGCGCCAGTTCACGGTCAACGGCTTTCCGTATCGGCCCAGCGGAAGCCGCGCATGGGGATGTTCTCAATGCAGGCGAAACTGGGATCGATCTCGCGGAAGGCGTCACGGATGGTGCTGACATGCTTGCGGATGTTGTCGCGATTGCGGCCGCTCTTCACCACCTCGAACAGCTCATCATAGGACACCACCTGGCCGCGCCGCGCACACAGCGCCGCCAGGATGCGCTGCGCCGTCAGCGGCAGGTTGATGCGGTGGCCGCGCCAGGTCGGTGTGCGCTGGCGCAGCGGATCCATGCTCAGCTCATCGCTGGCGGCGGCGGACGCCGGCTCCGGCTTATCCTTCACCGAGCGCAGGATCTCCAGGAAGGTGTCGATGAAGTCGGCTTCTTCGAAAGTGGCTTTCTGCAGATAGTCCCATGCGTCCAACGCTTTCATGATGCTGCGGTAAATGGTGGCCGGCATGGCCGACACCACCAGCACCGGCGTGGCGTGCCGCTTGTTGATGGCGTTGATGATGGCGACACCCGCATGCCGCTCGCGTCCCAGTTCGATGTCGAGCACGACCAGGTCGTAGCGCTCGCGCGCGATGGCCGCCTCGGCGTCGTCGCGGCTGAACCATTGGTCGACCACGATGCCGGGCCGCGCCGATTCTATCCACGCCCGCAGCTGATTGCTGGTCGGCAGATCGTCCTCGATGACGGCGACTTTGGCCATGCTGTACTCCACTGACTGTCAATGCAGCGAGTATCCACGCTTTTCCGGAAAAAGTCACAAATCGGCTGTGAGGATTTCTTCACGCGGCCGGTGCATAGCCGGACGGCGTCCGCGTTGATACTTCCGCCACATCCGGCGCACCATGCAGTTCAGGGATAGGCCCTGAACTTAAACAACCAGCAGAAGGTGAATATCATGGCAGAACGGATCAAACGGATGGTGCAGGCGGTGCGCGCGACCTTGAGCGGCGGCGCCGGCGCTGTGGTGAACGGCATGCGCCGCAACGGCGCGATGCTGGTGGCGTTGGGTCTGGCCGGCGCCGCCGTCTACGGCCTGGTCACGCATCCGCCGATGGCCAAAGTGGCGAACGGCAGCCTGGGTATTCGCATTAACCAGCTGACCGGTTCCGCCATCACCGTGCGTGATGGTGCGGTGTTCATGGTGCCCGGTGTGCATGTGCTGCGCCAGGTGTCGCTGCGCGACCAGGTGTACCGCCCGGCCGGCAACGACAATGCGCCGTTCCAGTCCGTCGAGGGTCTGGCGCTGGGCGTGGACATGTCGGTGCGCTACGCGTTGGATGTGAACCGTGTGGCTGCCATGGCGCAGTCGCTGCCGCCGGATATCAATGGCTCCATCGTCGAGCCGGCGGTGCAGGGCGTGATTTACAAGGTGTTCACCCGTTACACAGTGCGCGAGATCTTCTCGACCAAGCGCGCCGAGATCCAGCAGGCGATCGAGGCGGAGCTCAAGCCCAAGCTGGCGGCTGACGGCATCACGCTGCGTGGCATCACCATCGGCAAGATCACGCTGCCGGAAGAGTATCAGGCCGGTATGGAAAAGCTGCTGGCCGAAGAACTGGAAACGGAGAAGATGCGCTACACGCTGGAGCTGAAGGAGAAGCAGGTCAAGCAGACCGCGCTTGAAGCCGATGCGGACAAGATCCGCCGCGAAAAGGCTGCCGAAGCGGCCGGTAACGAACAGATCATCGCGGCCAGGGCGCAGGAGCAGGCGATGGCGCATGTGCTGCCGTTCAAGCAGAAGCAGATCGAGCAACGCAAGCTGGAAGCCGAGGCCGAGAAAATGGCGCGCATCAAAACCTCGGAGGGTAATGCGCAAGCGCGCGTCATCGAAGCCGCCGGCGAAGCGGATTCGCGCCGCAAACTGGCGGACGCGGAAGCCTATCGCCAGGAGCTGGTCGGCAAGGTGGCCGCAGCGCAGATGGAGCGCGAGGGTGAGCTGATTACCCGCAATCCGCTGCTGATCCAGAAGACGATGGCGGACAAATTGTCGGACAAGGTGTCGGTCATCATCGCGCCGTCGCCGACGGATGGCGGGTTTATCGGCTCGGCGCTGTTGGGCAGCCAGCATGGCAAGCAGCCGCGCTTGGCGACGGTCAGCGCTGAAGCCGCGGACAACGCCAAGGAAGGACAATAATCATGTCGATGATTGCAGCCGCCGCCGTGTTGGCGATCGTAACGCAGGACCAGGCCGCGTTGCGCGCCGCACCCAAGGACTCCGCGCAGCAGCAGGCCGTCCTGTGGCAGGGCGACAGCCTGGAAATACGCGGCGAGAAGCAGGACTTCCTGCAAGTCTACGACTACCGCCGCGAGCGTGGAGGTTACATACGCACTTCGCAGGTGCGCAGGGTTTCGCTGGCGCCGGCCGACGCGCCGGAGCTGTTGTCGGTGGTGCGCTTCCTGCGCGATACGCCGGGCGCGGAGTCGCTGGGAATTAGCTATGCAGCAGCCTACTTGAAGGCAGCGCCGGCATCTGCGATTACAGCGGAGCCGTTCGACGCGCTGGGTACGATGGCCGAGCGGCTGGCGCGGCGTGCCTCTTCAAAACAGAGCAAGCAAGGCGATATCACGATCGCAGCGCATCTGGAAGCCGTAGCCCACTACGGCGTTGGTATCCGCAGCTTTGAGCGCGAAGGACGCATGCAGCTGTGCTACGACGGCGAAGCCTTCAGGCGCGTGCTGGCAATGCTGTCGGAGCCGCGGCAGCGCGCGACGGCGGTG
This sequence comes from Duganella rhizosphaerae, assembly GCF_040364205.1. NCBI lineage: Bacteria > Pseudomonadati > Pseudomonadota > Betaproteobacteria > Burkholderiales > Oxalobacteraceae > Duganella > Duganella rhizosphaerae. Next base: position 18,386 of record NZ_BPWK01000027.1, on the reverse strand, counting down.
TTGGGACTGACGCGGCAGGAGTGTGTGGACCCGACGCTACGGCCCGGCGCGCGCGTGGCGCTGGACGACTGGCGTGCCGAGATACTGGACCGTGTCGACATGAAGGACCTGCCGCCGCATGTACGCAATCGCGTCCACATGCGGCGCGCGTCGGTGTGGTCGTCGGTGGCGTTTGCGCGGGCGCGCAAGGGCGAGCAGGCATCGCCGTCCGCCCAGCGTGCACTGGATGAATTGGGAATGGTGGAACCGGCGGAGCTGACCGAGGACGATGCCGCCGCCTTTGCCGAAGCGGGAGTGCGCGCGGGCAGTGTGCGCTGGGCGGCGGAAGGCGTTGCGCTGCTTTCGCCGGCGCCGCAGGGCGGCGGCTTGCGTGTGCTGGCGACGGCCGGGCAGCCTGGAGAAACCTGTGTCACGCTGGTCGACGCCAAACACGATCAACAGCATGCACTGGCACGCCGTTGCAGCTACGGCGTCGTTTGGTCGGCGTCGGCACGGGTCAATACGCCGGGCACGGCGCTGTCGCTGGCAGTGCAACCGATGGATGGCTGGCGCGAGATGTGGGTGTTCCACCAGACCAGCGAGGGTTGGCTGGTGGATGTGTTGCCGCCGGCTGCCGCAGATCCCGATATCGGCTATGCCGAATTTGCCGGCTGGGTGCCTGGCTCGCCGAACATGCTGGTGGTGCGGGAAGCCCGTGTGGAAGGCAAGTTCAAACGCAGTTTTGAACTGGTGGAGATCAACACCCTGGCGACGCTGAAGACCGCCGACAAGCCGTCGTCGCTCAGTATGTTCTATCGCTGGCAGGACCCTGCCTGGAAACGCCAGACTGTCAGCTTGCGTTGAACATCGGCGGTGTGACAGCTGTGCCAAATTGGAGCAGGTGTGCGATGGGTCAAGGCGGAAAATGCGTGGCATGGCATTTGCTCAATGGCTGTATATCACCCATTAAAACAGCCAGGAGACATCATGCACCATCCATTCCGCATTCTCGCCGCCGTAACCGTAATCGCCGCCGCAGCGACGACATCCCTTTATGCCACCGCCCACGGCAACGTCGTGCCACAGGCAGTGGACACCACCGGCCTGACGCCGCTCGGCGAAAAATGGCTGGACCAGAATCCTTATCGCGGCAACAAGCTTGCATTAAAAATCGGCTCGTCCGCCTACAACCAGAACTGCGCCCGCTGCCACGGTCTGGAAGCGGTCACCGGCGGCATCGCCCCTGATCTGCGCCAGCTTGATCGCGATTGCACCGACGTCAAGAACGAGACCAAGAAGAAGGCCTGCTACAAGGAGACTGATAACTACTTCCTGACTTCGATCCGGCACGGCAAGGTGCGTAACGGCGCCGTCTACATGCCACCGTTTGAGGGAGTGTTTAACCAGGAAGCCATGTGGGCCATCAAGACCTACCTCGAAGTCCGTCGCGACGCCGCCAACTGATCGGGGAGCTGACCATGTTGAATTTTCGTTTGCGCGTAAGCGCGTTGATTGCATCCGCCGCCGCGCTGCTGGGCACCGCGTCGCTCGCGCATGCGGACTGGGAAAAGATCCGTTCATCCGGTTCGCTCAAGGTGGCGGTGTATGAGCAGTTTGCGCCATTCTCGGAGCGGGGCGCAGGCATCGATGTGGATGTGGCGCAGGCGCTGGCCACCAAGCTAGGCCTGAAACTGAGCCTGCTTCCTTTTCCCGCCGGCGAAAACCTCGGGGACGATCTGCGCAACATGGTCTGGAAGGGGCACTACCTGGGCTACGGTCCGGCGGACATTTTACTGCACGTGCCGGTGGAACCCCAACTGATGAACGAGAACGGCAAGGTCACCATCTTCGCGCCCTACCATGTCGAGACGGTGCGGCTGGTACGCAGTGTGCGCAGCATGCCGGCTTTCGATGGCATCGACGCGCTGAGCGGCAAGACCATCGGCGTCGAGAAGGTCTCCATCGCGGCGATGGTGCTGCTGGGCGAAGGCAACGGACGCTTCCGCGACAAGGTGAGGATTTTCGACACCGCCGCGCAGGCACTGGAACAGCTCAAGGCGGGCCAGCTCGATGCCGTGCTGGCCAACCGCTCGGAGATCGATGCGGTGTTCCGGGACGATCCCGCCTTTCCGCTGAACGAAGTGGCGTTCCAGCGCCTGCCGCGCGCAGGATGGGCTGTGGGCATGGCGGTGCGCAAGGACGACCGGGATATGGCGCGTTTGCTCCAGGCGGCCGTCAATGAAATGAAAGCCACCGGCGAACTACAAGCCATCTTCGCCCGGTACGGTGTGCACGAGCAGACGCCGTGAAGCGCGGCTATGCGGCGGCGGGCGGCATGCTGCTGGCGTGCGGTGCGGCGGCCGCCGACGGCGTCGTTGCAGTGTATCCGGCTACCGCGATGCTGTCGGTGGATATCGTCGGCGTTGCGCCTTTGCCCGGACTGGGCGTGGACCGCAATCAGCTGCCCTACCAGGTGCAAACGGCGAACGCGGTCGCGGCGGGTGCCGCTGCCGGCCAAAACCTCAGCGAGTTCATGGCGCGCAACCTGACCGGCGTGAATGTCAACGAGGTATCCGGGAGCCCGTTCCAGAACGACATCACCTATCGCGGCTTTCGCGCCTCGCCGGTGCTGGGAACGTCGCAGGGCATTTCCGTCTACCTTGACGGGGTGCGCGTGAACGAACCATTCGGCGATGTGGTCAACTGGGACATGCTGCCCGAGGCGGCGATCGGCAACGTGATGCTTGCGCCGGGATCGAATCCGTTGTACGGCCTTAACACGCTGGGCGGCGCGCTGGTATTGAACACCAAGTCCGGGAAAACCCATCCGGGCGCCGATCTTGGCGTATCGGCCACCAGCAATAGCCAACGTCGCGCCGACCTGGCCTATGGCTATGACAGCGGCGAACGCTGGAACGTTTTCATCGCAGGTACAGCCTTCAGCGACAAAGGCTGGCGCGATAATTCGGATGGGCGATTGGCCAATGCCTACGTCAAGTTAGCCGGCGTCACCGGCGACAACGAATGGAGCGTCGCGCTGCTGGCCGGACATAGTCGTCTGGTGGGTAATGGCCTGCTGCCCGATGACTTGTATGAACAAGACCGCCGCGCCGTCTACACGTCACCCGACGAGACGCGCAACCGCCTGCGCCAAATCGTTTTCAGCATGACGCATCGTTTTGACGATTTTACGGAACTGAGCACCGCCGTGTATGCGCGTAATAGCCGTCGCAGCACCGTCAACGGCGACATCAACGACGCTTATGCCGAAGGCGAGAGTCCACAACCGGCTGTCTACAACACGACCGAGACGCGTCAGCGCAGCCAGGGATTCAGCGCCAATTTCAGCAAGGAGCGGGGGCGGCATCAACTATCGGCGGGACTGGCGTTCGACCGCGCCAGCGTGGGCTTTGAACAGTATGGGCAGGTGGCCGGCTTTGCCTCGGACCGTTCGATCGTGCTGGACACGAACTCGGAGCGCGAGGCCGGATCATCGGTGAGCGGTAACGCACGGGCGACGGCGCTGTATGCAGCCGATACCTGGGCCGTGCAGACAAATACCTGGCTGACCATGTCCGCTCGCTACAGCCTCGCCAAGGTAGGCAACCAGCTGCGCCGCGACGATCAGCCGCAGCCTGCCGAGGCATTCAGCTATCGCACGCTCAATCCCGCCATTGGCGTGGCGCACCGCTTGAGCGGCGGCTGGACGCTCTTTGCCAATCTGTCGCAGAGCAACCGGGTGCCGACCGTGATCGAATTAGGTTGCGCCGATCCCGAGCAGCCATGCCGCCTGCCGGTCGGGCTGCAATCGGACCCTTACCTGAAACAGGTCGTATCCCGCACGGCTGAAGCAGGCGCGCGCTGGAAGGGCGAACGTGGCACGGCGGCGGTGTCGCTGTATCGCACGGTCAATCGCGACGATATTCTGTTTCGCAGCGCCGGCATCGCGCAACAAGGCTACTTCGCCAATTTCGACCGCACGCGCCATCAAGGCGCGGACCTGAGCGCAGCCTACCGGTTCGGCGACTGGTCGGCACGCTTGAACTACAGCTATCTGGACGCTGTCTATGATGTGGAAGGCGATCTATTCACTGGTACGCGCAATGTCCATGTGATGCCGGGCACTCGCTTGGCGGGACTGCCACGCAATACGCTGAAACTGGATTTGGACTGGAGCGCGGCGCGGCACCTGTCCGTCGGTGTCGACCTGACGGCTTTGTCCGACATGGCTGCTCAGGGAAACGAGGACGGCAAGGCTGCACCGCCATCTGCTGACTGGCGCGTTCGCGGCTACTCCTTGGTGGGCCTGCATGCCAGCTACCGTCCGGATACGAAATGGGAATGGCATGTTCGCGTGAATAATGCGTTCAATCGCCGCTATGAGAGCTACGGTGCGGTGGCGGTCGACATGTTCCCTCATGGCGCCTTGGTGCAGCAGGGCGCAGACGCTGCGCAATCTCGTTTCGTTGCACCCGGCGCGCCACGTTCGGTGGCGGCCGGACTGCACTACCGCTTTTAGAACTGGTACTGGGCGCTGGCGCCAATGAGCCAGTTGCGCCCAGGCGCCGCTTCGTAATAGCGTTTGTTGGTATCGCCAACGATCAGCGAACCGACATATTGCTTGTCCAGCAGGTTATTCAAGCGCACGAACTGTTTGAGACGCCAGCCGCGCCACTGCTGGCTGGCGTTGACGCGTGCATTGAGTACGCCATAGCCCGGCGCCGCCTTGTCGGCATTGGCGTCCTCCGCATAGATATTGCTGCTGGCGACAGCTTCCAGCGCCGCGCCGAAGCGGTTGTCACTGTCCTTCCACGCCAGCTCGCCGTAGGCATTGGCATTCGGGACGCCCGGCATCCGGCTGCCTTCCGCGACCGCGCCGAAGCCGCGATCGTAGACGGCGCGCAAACTGGTCAATGCCGCGCGCGCGCTCAGGCCATGGCTCCACGCGGTGTCGAACGACAGTTCCATCCCCTGGCGTAGCGTGCTGCCGGCATTGCGATAGCTGGTGCGGCCGCCGGAGCTGCTGTCGACCACCAGTTCGTCGCGCGTGCGGACCTGGAATATGGCGGCGTTGATGTGCGTGGAGTCGCCCAGCCGCGACTTGATACCGGTTTCAAGGTGGGTACTCCGGGACGGCTGCAGACGGAAGTTGAAGCCCGCGCCGGTGCCGGAGTAAAACAGTTCATTGAGTGTCGGCGTTTCGAAGCCGCGCGCGGCGCTGGCGTACACGTTCAGTGCCGGCGAAAGACGATACAGCAGGCCAAGCACCGGCGTGGTGTGGCTGTATTCGAGGCTGCCGCTGTCGTTGCCGTTGCTGAGGAAGCGGTCATCCACTGCGATTTTCACGCTGCTGTGACGCAGGCCTGCGCTCAGAATCCATGCGTCCGACTGCCATTCCGTTTGCGCATACGGATCGAGACTGGTGACCTTGTCGTTCTCGTCGCGGCGCAATGCTCCCTTCACGCCGAATTGGGCGCCGATAAAATTCTCGTAGCCCCGGCGGGTGTCGCTGGATCGGCCATATTCCAATCCGATGGTGGTACTGAGTTTGCCTCCCGCCAGCTCGCCCACGTGCAGCCAGTTCAGGTCCGCGCCGTGGAAGTCGCGGTCGAAATCGACCACGCCGCCGGAATGCGTGGCCGGCGCCTGGAAGGCCTTGGAAAACGCCTGGTACTGGATCACGTCGCGATTGCCGCCGTAGGCTGTCACGCGCAGGCGGTCGTCGCCGAAGTGCTGATCCCAGCTGGCCCCGATCTGCTGGTGGTCGATGCTCTTGCGGGTGTTGTAGCGGTCGGCCAGGGTGCGTCTAGGGTTCAGGGTATCGGTGGTGTCGATCTCGCCGGCGCGCGGGTTGCGCTGGTAGGTGGCCCAGGTTGTGCCCAGTGCGTCCTGGGTATCGTCCTGGCGCAGCGCGTTGGCGACGACGGTCAGGCTGGCGCCGGCCGTTGGCGCCAGCGTCAGCTTGGCGAAAGCCTGGTCGCGGGTGGCTGCGCTGTGGGCGCGGTAGCCGTCGGTTTCGAAGCGCGAAGCATCGAGCACATATCCGATGCCAGCCTGTTTTCCCTGCACATTCAGATCGGCTTTGCGGTTGCCGTAGCTGCCGGCGGTCAGCGTGGTCTCCACCGATGGCGGGCCTTCGCCGTCGCGCGTGAATATCTGGATCACGCCGCCGGAGTGGTTGCCGTAGATGGCGGAGAATGGGCCGCGCAGCACTTCGATGCGCTCGGCCATATCGAGGTTGAAGGTGGCGGCCTGGCCCTGGCCGTCCGGCATGCTGGCCGGGATGCCGTCTGCGACCAGGTGCACGCCACGCACGCCGAAGGCCGAGCGGGCGCCGAATCCGCGTGAGGAGATCTGCAGATCCTGCGCGTAATTCTGGCGGTTCTGCGCCACCAGGCCCGGGACGGCGGCCAGCGCTTCGCTGGCGTTCACACGGGCCTGGCTGTCGCGGATGCGGTCAGCGTCGATCACATCGACGGCGGCCAGCATATCGAACACGGTGTGTCCGACGCGGGTGGCGCTGACCACCACCACCTCCGCCGGCGGCGCGGCGTCGCCGGCCGCAATGGCTGCACCGCTCAGGGCGAACAGCGCCGCCACCGCGTTCAATGGAAAAAGGGCTTGCTTCATATTGTCTCCGTTTTGGTCTGGGTTATGCAGGACCAGTAAGCAATATACCTGCCATCCCGATCTTGCGGTGGCACGCCGATTGCAACGGTATTGGCATTTCCCTGAAAGGCGATATCCATGAATAGCTCTCGCATCCTGTTTTTCCTGGTCTTTTTGCTGTGCGGCCCGGCGATGGCCACCCCCTTTGCCTATGTACCGAACGAGAAGTCGGGCAGCATCAGCGTGATCGATACATCCACCGACGCCGTGGTGCGCGAGATCGCCGCCGGCAAACGGCCGCGCGGCATCGCCGCAGATCCAAGCGGTGCGCGTTTGTTCGTGACCGACGCCGCAAGCAATGCCTTGCTCGTTATCGATACCGCCAGCGGCGCCACGCTGCGCCGCATCACGCTGGGCAAATCGCCCGAAGGCGTGAACGGATCCGCGGATGGCCGTTATGTGGCGGTGGCGATCGAGGAGAGCAATAGTGTCACCCTGATCGACGGGGGCTCGGGGCAGGTGCTGGCGGATATCGCAGTGAAAGGGAAGAACCCAGAGCACGCGGTTTTCAGCCCGGACGGCCGCTGGCTGCTGGTCAGCGCAGAGGAGGCCGAGCAAGTCGATGTGATCGACGTTGCCACGCGACGCCAGATCGGCGCGGTGGCCGTGGGCCTGCGGCCGCGCGGTATGGGCTTCAGTCCCGATGGCGCCCGCGCCTATATCGCTTGCGAACTGGCTGGCGCAGTGTACGTGGTCGATATGGCGACGCTGGCCACGACGGCGCGAATACCGGCCGGGAAGAACGCCAACGGCATTGCCGTCCATCCCGGTGGCCGGCAGGTCTACGTGTCGAACGGTGCCGATGCCAACGTGATGGTGATCGATACCGCCACCAACGCCGTCAGCGCCACCATTGCAGTTGGCAAGCGACCCTGGAACATGGCGCTGACGCCGGACGGCGCCAAGCTGTATGTGGCCAACGGCCGCTCGAACAGCGTATCCGTGATCGACACCGCTGCGGCGGCCAAGCGGGCCGATATCGCCGTGGGCGAATTGCCATGGGGCGTGGTGATTCGCTGAAGAGCTGCTCCATTGGCAAACACCTGTTCCAAACCTGAACAGGTGTTACAGCCCAAGTACGGCTTCGCAGCGCCGTTTTCCCCTGTATTCCAGCGCCGCACCGGCGAAAACGAGCTGGCACGGTGCTTGCGGAAAGGAGAGGGCGCAGTACCCACCGCCGCGTTAAGCGGCCTCATAAAACCACAGCAGAAAGAGGACGACATGAATCTCGCAGACATCAGCAAATTGGGCGTTGCCAATCCATTCAAACAACGCTACGACAACTACATCGGCGGAAAATTCGTCGCCCCGGTCAAGGGCGAATACTTCGGTAACATCACGCCGATTACCGGCCAGGTATTCTGCGAAGTGGCCCGCTCCACCGCCGAGGACGTCGAACTGGCGCTGGACGCCGCCCACGCCGCCAAGGACGCCTGGGGCAAGACCTCGCAGACCGAGCGCGCCAATATCCTGAACAAGATCGCCGACCGCATGGAGGCCAACCTGGCGCTGATCGCCACCGCGGAAACCATCGACAACGGCAAGCCTATCCGCGAGACCACCGCTGCCGACATCCCGCTGGCAATCGACCATTTCCGCTACTTCGCCGGCTGCATCCGCGCGCAGGAAGGCTCGGTCGCGCAGATCGACTCCGAAACCTACGCCTATCACTTCCATGAGCCGCTGGGCGTGGTCGGCCAGATCATCCCGTGGAACTTCCCTATCCTGATGGCGGTGTGGAAGCTGGCGCCGGCGCTGGCCGCAGGTAACTGCGTGGTGCTCAAGCCCGCCGAGCAGACCCCCGCCTCCATCATGGTCCTGCTGGAAGTGATCGGCGACCTGCTGCCGCCTGGCGTGCTGAATGTGGTCAACGGCTACGGCCTGGAAGCGGGCAAGCCGCTGGCATCAAACAAGCGCATCGCCAAGATCGCCTTCACCGGCGAGACGGGCACCGGCCGTCTGATCATGCAGTACGCGGCGCAGAACCTGATTCCCGTGACGCTGGAGCTGGGCGGCAAATCGCCGAACATCTTCTTCGAAGACGTGATGGATGCCGACGACGCATTCTTCGACAAGTGCCTGGAAGGCTTTGCGATGTTCGCGCTGAACCAGGGCGAGGTATGCACTTGCCCGTCGCGCGTATTGATCCAGGAATCGATCTACGAAAAATTCATCGAACGTGCGCTGGCACGCGTGGCGGCGATCAAGCAGGGCAATCCGCTCGACGCTAGCACCATGCTGGGTGCGCAGTCGTCGCACGAGCAGTTGGAGAAAATCCTGTCGTATATCGATATCGGCAAGCAGGAGGGGGCCGAGTTGCTGGCCGGCGGCGAACGCCATATGCAGGGCGGCGACATGAAGGAAGGCTACTACGTGACTCCAACCGTCTTCAAGGGCCACAACAAAATGCGCATCTTCCAGGAAGAGATCTTCGGACCTGTGGTGTCGGTAACCACCTTCAAGGACGAAGCGGAAGCGCTGAGCATTGCCAACGACACCATGTACGGCTTGGGTGCCGGCCTGTGGACGCGCGACGGATCGCGCGCCTTCCGCGTCGGCCGCGCGATCCAGGCTGGCCGCGTCTGGACCAATTGCTACCACCTGTATCCAGCGCATGCGGCGTTCGGAGGCTATAAGCAGTCTGGCATCGGTCGCGAGAACCACAAGATGATGCTGGACCACTACCAGCAGACCAAGAACCTGCTGGTCAGCTACAGCCCGAACGCATTGGGCTTCTTCTAACCATGGACCACATCATCGCCCGCGTTACGGCTACTCCGGCGGCGCTCGAGCTGATCGCGGCCCTGCGCAGCCGTCACGGGCCGCTGATGTTCTTTCAATCCGGCGGCTGCTGCGACGGCAGCACGCCGATGTGCTACCCCGCCGGGGAGTTTTCCATCAGCGACACCGATGTCTATCTCGGCAACCTGGACGGGACGCCGTTCTATATGGGCAGCGAGCAGTTCGAGTACTGGGAACACACCCAGCTGATCATCGACGTGGTCGACGGGAACGGCGGCATGTTCTCGCTCGATAACGGCACGGGTAGACGTTTCCTGACCCGTTCGCGCCTGTTCAGCGACGAAGAGCTGGCGGCCTTGAAACCGCCGGCATAGCAGTACACCGTAGTAAATCAGAACCATAATAACTGGAGAAGATTGTGCAGAAAAAAGTCATCGCAACGCTGGCCGGGATTTCCTTCCTGACGCTGGCACAGGCGGCCGACGTCACGTCGGCCATGCTGAAGAACGCGGCATCCAGCACCGACAGCGTACTGTCGTTCGGCATCGGCTCGGAGGGCCAGCGCTATTCGCCGCTGACCCAGGTGAACACCAAGACCGTGGCCAAGCTGGTGCCGGCATGGTCGTTCTCGTTCGGGGGCGAGAAGCAGCGCGGCCAGGAATCGCAGCCGTTGATCTACAAGGGCAAGATGTTCGTCACAGCGTCCTACTCGCGCATTTTCGCGGTGGACATGAAGACTGGCGCCAAGCTGTGGAAGTATGAGCACCGTCTGCCCGATGGCATCATGCCATGCTGCGACGTGGTCAACCGCGGTGCGGCCTTGTTCGGCAACCTGGTCATCTTCGGCACGCTCGATGCGCAGCTAGTGGCGCTGGACCAGGATACCGGCAAAGTCGTCTGGAAGGAAAAGGTCGACGACTATGCAGCCGGCTATTCGATGACGGCGGCGCCCTTGATCGCCGACGGCGTGCTGCTGACCGGCGTGTCCGGCGGCGAGTTCGGCATCGTCGGCCGAGTGGAAGCGCGCAATCCGCTGACCGGCGAATTGCTGTGGACCCGTCCGACCGTCGAAGGCCATATGGGTTACCGCTACGACAAGGACGGCAAGGCCATCGAGAACGGCATCTCGGGTACGCTCAACAAGAGCTGGCCGGGCGACCTGTGGAAGACCGGCGGCGCATCGACCTGGATGGGCGGCACCTACGACTCCAAGACTGGCCTGGCCTACTTCGGCACCGGCAATCCGGCGCCGTGGAACAGCCACCTGCGTCCCGGCGACAATCTGTATTCCTCGTCGACGGTGGCGCTGGATGTGAAGACAGGCCAGATCAAGTGGGCTTACCAGAACACGCCCAACGATTCGTGGGACTTCGACGGCGCCAATGAATTCGTCACCTTCGACATGGACGGCAAACGTTACGGCGGCAAGGCCGACCGCAACGGCTTCTTCTATGTGATCGACGCGAACAACGGCAAGCTGCAAAACGCCTTCCCGTTTGTGAAGAAGATCACCTGGGCTTCGAGCATCGACATCAAGACCGGCCGTCCCAACTTCATCGCCGCCAATCGCCCAGGCGATCCGACCAAGGGCGAGGAAGGCAAGAAGGGCAGTACTGTGTTCTCGGCGCCGGCCTTCCTGGGCGCGAAGAACCAGATGCCGATGGCCTACAGCCAGCAGACCGGTTTGTTCTACGTACCCGCCAACGAGTGGGGCATGGATATCTGGAATGAGCCGATCAGCTACAAGAAGGGCGGCGCCTACCTGGGCGCGGGCTTTACCATTCGTCCGCTGTTCGACGACTATATCGGCGCGCTGCGCGCGGTCGATCCCAAGTCCGGCAAGATCGTCTGGGAGGTCAAGAACAATGCGCCGCTGTGGGGCGGCGTGATGACGACGGCCGGCGGCCTGGTGTTCTATGGCACGCCGGAAGGCTACCTGAAGGCGCTGGACGCGAAGAGCGGCAAGGAGCTGTGGAAGTTCCAGACCGGTTCCGGCGTGGTCGCGCCTCCGGTCACCTGGCAGGATGGCGATACGCAGTATGTCGCCGTGGTTTCTGGCTGGGGCGGTGCGGTGCCTTTGTGGGGCGGCGAAGTGGCGAAGAAAGTCAACTTCCTTGAGCAGGGTGGCTCGGTGTGGGTCTTCAAACTGTCGACCAAGTAAATATCTCTTGTAGTTTTTTCGGGCGGCTTTGGCCGCCCTTTTTTTTCGGTCAAATTATGAACAGTGCGACGGAACGCATGATCACATTTTGAACAAGACCTTTTTCCATAAGGCCTGCTTCGCCCAGTGACACAGCGCGGGCATGCAAATTGCGATATGAGAGTTACATCGCCCGATGTGTGCAAACAATACTGGAGACTAGAAAAATGAAAACAATAATGATGATCGGTGCACTGGCCGTCGCTGGAACTCAAGGCGCGCAGGCTGTCGACTTCAAGGCTGGGGAATGGAATGTTTCGTTGGGTGGCATCGTCAACGCCTATTACACTCAGGTGTCCTGCAATGGCGACGCTGTGGGTGGGCTGGCGCTGGGCGGCAAGGGACTAGGCTGTGGTGGCGAAAACAATCGCACCACGATCGGCAATGGCCTGCTGCCGAATGGCCTGGTCACGTCGGCTTCATCGAAGCAAGGCGATTATGACGTCAAGGCGCTGATCGGAATGTACAACGCCACCGCCACCGACAGCGCCATCGCCGCCAATAGCGGCATCGATGTGCGCCAGGCTTACTTCACTTTCGGGAACGCGCAGATGGGCATCATCAAGCTCGGACGCGACAACGGCATCTTCGGCGCTGGCGCCATCTTTTCCGACATGACGCTGATCGGCGCAGGTGCACCGGTGCAGGCGACGCAGCGCGGCCGCGTCACGCTCGGCCACATCGGCGCCGGCTACAGCTATGTGGGCTACTACGGCCAGATCGCCTACAGCGCGCCGAAATCGGCGTCCGGCATAGGCTTCGATGCGGCGCTGGTCAGCCCTGTCGCCGATACGCCGATCGTCGCGGCACCGGTGTATTCATCGAAATCGAGCCCGCAGATACAAGCGCAATTGAGTTATGCGGCCGACGGCTTCAAAGGTTGGCTCGGCGTCAAGTCGCAGAAGTTCAGCGCTACCGCGCCGGGCGTGAAGGATTTCACCATGAGCGGTGTGGAGATAGGCGCTTCGTACCAGGCCGGCCCGCTGGGCGTTCTGGCCAACTTCCAGGGCGGTAAGGGACTGGGCATTTTGTCCGACGCCGACCAGGGCGATACCAAGTCCAAGGCCTACTTCATGCAAGCCACTTATAAGCCAGCCGACAAGATCAAGGTCGGTCTGAGCTACGGTATCAGCCGTAACTACGATAACACCGCAGGCACCGGCGGCCTGAAATCCAACGCCAACCTGACCTGTGGCCTGTACTACTCGATGACCAGCGCGATCACGCTGGTCGGCGAGATCGGCCAGACCCGCTCCAAAGGTTTCGCCGGCGGCGAAGGCAAGATGAACGGCGCTTCGTTGGGCGGCATTATCTTCTTCTGATGAAGGCGACGCTGACTTGCATTTTGTGCCTGCTGGCTGGCGTGCTGGCGCTGGTGCTCGGCGCCACGCCGACGCAGGCCGGCGTGCTCACGCGGGCCGAAATGGTTCGCCGTTTCCCCGCGCCGTTGATGGTGGGGGAACGCGACGCCGAGCTGCCGGTGTGGCCGTTGTTTAAGCAGAACGCCACGGCGACTGAATTGGTGGGCTATGTGTTCGAGTCGATCGACCTGGCGCCGATACCGGGCTTCGCAGGTGTGCCGCTCAACCTGATGGTGGCGATCGATCCCAAGGGCAGCTTCATCGGCGTGGAAGTGCTGTCGCATCATGAACCGGTGTTCCTGGATGGACTGGGCGAGGCGCCGCTCTATCAGTTCGTCAAGCAGTACAAGGATCTGTCGCTCAAACAGAACATCAGCATCGAGACGGGAGGGTACCGTGTGCGCCATCCCGATGCGGCGCATGCTTATATTGATGGCGTATCCAAGGCCACTGCGTCGGTACGCATCATCAACCAGAGCGTGCTGGCGGCGGCGCTCAAGGTCTCGCGCAAGAAGCTGGGCTTTGCCGCCGGTCGCGATCCCGACCAGATCGCGCGGGTGCGCCGGGATGTGTTCGAGCCGCTGGATTTGAAGCAGATGATGGCGAACGGACTGGTTCAGCATCTGCGTGTGAGCAATCGCGAAGTCGAACAGCTGTTCGCCGGCAGCGCAGGCGCCGGGCTTGACCCGCAGGCACGGCCGGACGACAGCTTCATCGACTTGTACCTGGCCTGTGTTTCCGTTCCGTCGATAGGCCGGAACCTGTTGACGGCGGCCGGTTGGCGCAAGCTGCAAGGCCGGCTGGAGGAGGGCGACCATGCGTTGATTGTAATGTCCTCGGGACGCTACAGTGTGACGGGTGACGACTTTGTACGCGGCAGCGTGCCCGATCGCATCCTGCTGCGGCAGGACAAATTGCCCTTCGATATGCGTGACCTGGATCTCGATGTGAAACTGGCTTTGCCGCTGCCTGTGGATAGCGTGACCATCTTGCGGGTGATCGGTCAGGCCGGACTGGACCCGGCATCGCTGATGGATTTTTCGCTGCCGATCACGCGCAGCAAAGGCATCGTCTATCCGGAGCGTATTACGCGGGAGTTGAACCTGCGTTACAGGCTGCCGGAGCGCCTGCTGATTGTGGCCGATGACAACAGCAAATCCTGGCCTGGTATCTGGAGCCAGCGGCGCTGGGAATTGGCGACGCTGGCTGCCGGGCTGGTGGTGCTGAGCGCCGCGCTGTTGATGCAGAAGCGGCTGGCGGCCAATGGAGCGCGCTTCAACTGGTTTCGTCGCGCCTACCTTGTCTTTACTGTCGGCTTTATCGGCTGCTACGCGCAGGGACAGCTTTCGATAGTTAATGTCACGGGGGTTATCCAGGCACTGAAAGCACGGCGCAGCCTGGAGTTTCTGCTATTCGATCCGATGACGGTCGCACTGTGGGGCTTCGTGCTGGTGTCGTTGCTGGTGTGGGGCCGCGGCACGTTCTGCGGCTGGCTGTGCCCCTTCGGCGCGTTGCAGGAGTTGACGGGGAAACTGGCGCAGTGGCTGCGCGTGCCGCAACTGCAAATCAGGCACAAGACCGATGCGCGACTCAAGTACGCCAAGTATGTGGTGTTGGCCGTGATCGTTGCGAGCACCTTCTTTTCCAGCGAGATCACGGACAGGCTGGTGGAACTGGAGCCGTTCAAGACTGCGATCACCCTTGGCTTCGTGCGTAGCTGGCCATACGTGGCCTATGCAGCTGGGCTGTTGCTCGCCAGCGGTTTTGTCTACAAGTTCTTTTGTCGCTATCTATGTCCTTTCGGCGCCTCGTTGGCGCTGCTGGGCAGGTTCCGCTTGCTCAACTGGATACCTCGACTTAAAGAGTGTGGCACACCATGCCAGACCTGCCGTCATCGCTGCGACTATCAGGCGATTTCGCCTTCCGGCGCGGTGGCTTACGACGAGTGCTTCCAGTGCATGGATTGCGTCGTGATCTATGAGAGTGAGGAGAAGTGCGCGGTACGCATCATGGAGGTCAAACGCCATCGCTCCATACCGATTGAGCCCGCAGCAAGGAGTCGCATATGAAGAGACGTACCTTTATCGCCAGCGCCGTCGGGGCGATAGGCGGCATATCGGCTTGCGCATGGCCCGGGGGTGACAGGCTGCACAGCGGCGCCGCGCTGGCCTTCGGCACGACGATCTCGATCTCCGTGGTGCATGACGATGCAGAACTTGCGCAGCGCGCGATAGCAGATGGGTTGATGGCCGCGCGGGCCGTCGATCGCCTGATGAGCATCTACAATCCAGCCAGCCAGGTGTACCAGCTAAATCGCGACGGCATGCTGGCCCGGCCAGATGCCCGTCTGCTGGAAGTGCTGAAGCAGGCGGCACAACTATCGCAGATGAGCGACGGCTCCTTCGACGTGACTGTGCAGCCTTTGTGGCGGCTGTATTCGGATTTTGCGGCGCGCGGGGGCCTGCCGTCCGAAGCGGAACGCCGTCGTGCGCAGGCGCTGGTCGGCTGGCGCCAGTTGGAGATCGGCGAGGCCCTGATTCGATTCCGCCGGCCGGATATGGCGCTCACGCTAAACGGCCTGGCGCAAGGCTACGCGGCCGACCAGGCACTGGCTGCGGTTCAGGCGCATGGGATACGCCACGCGTTGCTCGACACCGGAGAGTTTATTGCGCGTGGCCGAAAGTCCCGGCGCCATCCCTGGATACTTGGCGTGCGTGATCCGCGCGATGCCGGCGCTTTGGCTGCCACTTTGTATGCGCAGGGGTGTAGCGTTGCCACCTCCGGCGATTACGAATGCACCTTCACGCCGGATTACAGGCATCACCATATCTTCGACCCGACCGTCGGCGATTCGCCGGACGAATTGGCGAGCGTCACGGTGCTGGCGCCAAATGCGCTGCTGGCGGACGGTTTGTCGACCGCGTTCATGGTGATGGGATGGGAGCGGGCCAGCGCGCTTGCGGCGCAACTGCCCGCTGTCGATCTGATGGCGATCGACAAGCAAGGGCATGAGAAGCGATCCGCCGGCTTTCCAGCGGACGCCTAAGGATGCGATGCGCGACCGTCTATTTCAGATTCGGCACTTTGCGGTAGATGGTGTTGCGCGACACGCCCAGCGCGCGCGCGGTCGCCGATACGTTGCCGCCATGCGCCTCCAGCGATTTGAGGATGACCGATTGCTCCATCTCCTCAAGATTGGCGCCGCTGGCGACGATGCGGGCAGTGCTGGTGTCGTTGCTCGCAACCGGGGATTGTTCAATATCGTCGAGGAAGTCGTCAGGCATGTGTCGCAGGCAGATTTCGTGTTCGTCGCCGGCCATCACGATCGCGGTGCGCAGCAGATTGGTCAGCTGGCGGAAGTTGCCGGGCCAGCGATGGCGACGGAACAGGCGCAGGATTTCGTCGGACACGTGATAGCGGCCGTTGTTCGACTCGGTGGCCAGGATCTTCTTAACCACGGTTTCGAGATCGGTGCGTTCGCGCAGCGGCGGCAGTTTGACCACCAGTCCGTTGAGGCGATAGTAAAGGTCTTCGCGGAACAGACCCTTGGCCATGCGATCGCGCAGATTGTGATTGGTCGCGCAAATCAGGTCCACGTTCACGGGGATGGACTTGTCGCTGCCTAGCGGTGTGACCATACGTTCTTGCAGCACCCGCAGCAGGCGCGCTTGCAGGCTGAATGGCATGTCACCGATTTCGTCGAGGAACAGCGTGCCGCCGTTCGCTTGCAGAATTTTTCCGGTCGCGCCTTTCTTGCGGGCGCCGGTAAAAGCACCGTCTTCATAGCCAAAGAGTTCGGACTCGATCAGCGTCTCGGGAATCGAGGCGCAGTTCACTGCGACGAATGGGCTCATCCCACGCGGCGAATCATTGTGGATCGCCTGTGCCAGCAGTTCCTTGCCGGTGCCCGTTTCGCCCATGATCATGATGGGAATATCGCGTCCTAGTACGCGGGTGACTTTTTCGATCACCAGTTCCAGTTGTTGGTCGCCGGTACGCAGATAGCGCAGGCCGGAAAGGCGGCGCGCGTTGGCCGCCGCCTGGTTGGCCGCAACGGCGGCATTGGCCGGCGGCGCCCGTTCAGCTGTGAGCGATTGCTGGAAGATGCTATTGGAGAGCCGCAGCTGCGCGCGTCCATATACGCGCACGCCGCTGTGCATGCACAGGTTTAGCAGACCAGGCGACGCCGTCGCATAGTGATCGTACAGGGCGGATACCGGCAGGCCAAACAGGGAGCTGAAGGTATGCGACTGCAGCGCGGCGAAAGGTAGGCCCAGCTGGAACAAGCCGTTGCGGTTGGCGGCCAGGAAGCGTCCACCGGGGCTGAACGAGGCGATACCCTCCATCAGCGTGCCGATAAACTCCGGCCGCGCGTGGAAGTGCAGGGTGATCGCTTCTTCGAAGGTTGCGGAGAACAGCTGGTTCTCGATCATCAGCGCGGACATGCGTACCAGCGCCATGGTGTGTTTATGATAGCTGCGCTGGTCGCCGGAGACATCGAGCACGCCCACCACATTGCCCAGGTGGTCGGAGATCGGTGCGGCCGAGCAGGTGAGGAAGTGGTTGGCTGACAGGTAGTGCTGGTCGGCGTGGACCAGCGCCGGGGTGCGTTCCGCGATGGCGGTGCCGATGGCATTGGTACCTCGGCTCTGCTCCGACCATGCGACGCCAGGCTGCAAGGCGACGCGGCTGGCTTTTTCCAGGAAGTCGTCATCGCCCAGCGAGTGGACGATCACGCCCTTGGCGTCCGTAAGGATCACCATATTGTGGGTGTTGACGATTTGCTGGTACAGCGTTTCCATCGCCGGGATGGCGTGGGCGTGCAGCAGGCGGTTCTGTTCTATAAGTAGAGACAGGTCATTGCGCGCCAGTGGGCTGTAATCGGGCGGGGACTCTGGGCATAGTCCATATTCTTGCGACCGTTGATGGGAAGTCTCGATAATCAACGGCATATTGTCTGCCCATGCCTTGCTTGCAGGTGGGGTGTTCAGATCTGGAGCATTCTGGTGTTCCATATGGTTCTCTATGTCTCCGGCGGCCGTTGGCGGCTCTGCTTTACCTGCAAAGGTGTTCCATAATGTAGCACCTGTGCAGAATGTGAGCAAAAGCTATGCATTAAGCTGTTGCTATCCAGGTTATAAGCAAGCGGGGTGCCAGCGTCAAATAAACCTTGGCAGTTCGATCAGGTCTTTGCTATAGTTCGCCTCCCCGCAAAACGCAGCATGTAAATGTGTAGTGAGCGAGGAAAAGAAGGGGTTGACGAGATGGATGAAACACTTCATAATCTTGCCTCTTCGCTGATGAACACAACGCTTCCTCAGCAAGCAGTACCGAATAAGTTCTTTAAAAATTTACAGTCGATAAGTGTGGACGTTTGATGAAAGTGCACACGTTGCTTAGGCAGCGTGAAACTTAAAATATCAAATGTTCACAAG
>NZ_BPWK01000026.1:0-43111 GCF_040364205.1 Duganella rhizosphaerae | reverse complement strand
GGGGTTGGCTAGGGTGGCCTGGAGGGGTGGGCGGCTTCATCGCCCAGTCGCGTAGCGACCAAGGGAGCGTAAGCGACCGCGCTCCGTAATGGGCATCCCGGTTTTTTCGCGTCCGCGAAAAAAAGCCCCGGATGTTGCTCTTAAGACCTTGGGGTCTTGGGTCTTGGGCTGCTGCTGGTCTACGCCTGAGCAAAATCGAAATTTGACAAACGTTACGGTAAAATGATCTGTCCTGCTCTCTGGCGGCAGTAACTTAAAAAAACAATCAAAATGGGCCTGAACAAGCAAGAAATATTGGTTATCGCCGAAACCAACCGGGGAAACTATTCGGTTGAAATTAAATCCGTCAACACGGGACTTTGGCAAGTCGGCATCAAGATCGGGAATCCTGACAGGTATTTCGACGTATTTACCAGTCGTGGCGATTTGAAAACATGGCGCAATCTTGCCGATGCAGTGAACTTTGTCCAAGAGACATGTCCCGACTGCATGAATGTAGACATCTCTGTCCAACACTGGACCTTTTCCCGCAGAAGTTAATCCATGACTGAAATCAACTTTAGTTGCCCTCATTGCGAGCATCATTATTTCGGTGAGACATCAGTTTCTGATGCCGGTAACTTGCATGATGTGCAATGTGAATCATGCGACAACTTGTTGTATTTTTTGATACAAGAGTGCCCTAGGTGTACTGCTGAGACTGTGTTCCGGTGGAAGGTACGGCCCACATGGGAGGCGGTGGCACTGTTGGCTTGCGGTTCTTGTGGCAACTCATTTAATAACCTCGAAGCCCTGGAAGAGGACGATTGATATCCGATAGCCTCATTGATTATCCACATCTAGTCCGATGAAAGTTTTTTCGTAAAACATTATTTTGCCTCCTGGAGGAACCGTACCTATAAAACCTTTTCTGCTCGTTAAGCCAATGCAAAAGAAACTCTACATAGTCTCGTAAGGCAAGACGGCGGATGTGAAAGGATTACCTATGGGTATCATCCGTGACGTCCATGATGTAATGGACACCATTGGGGAATTAGCGTACTGCACAACGGAAATCGAAGCAGCCGTGCTAGTCAAGGACGTGGTAGCTATGCTGGGCGCGCACTGGTTCGTCTACACCACATTGCTGCCTACCGTCTTTGACGAAGTGAACGAAAGCTTTCGATACTTCATCGGTTGCAGCCCCGAACTTTGCAAGTTATACAAGAAGCGTATGTGGATCATGAACGATCCATTTTTCGAGTACGCGAGGTCGAACAGTGCACCGATTTTAGGGTCTAAGATCAAAGTGCAAACCAGCGGGCAAGCAGAAATGATGCGTGCCTCGGCCGACATGGGATTCCTCAGCGGTTTCGTGATACCCACGCATACGTCGATGGGTTCTGGCAAGCGCATGGGTTTGCTGTACGTGGGTTCCGAGGAACCCGAGGATGTCGCGGAGCCGCAGTTCATGCGTAAGCGCGTCCAATACGGCGCACTGGGATCGGAACTTTTATTGTGGTGGAATGCACGCTTACGGCAGCAAGCCATGCGCAAGTATAGCTTGCTTGAAATTGATGTTGAAATGCTATCGCTTTCCCGCAAGGGAAAAGTTGCTTGCGAGATAGCGGCAATCTACGATATAAAGGTCGCTGCTGTTTATAAAAGACTCAACACGATCAAGGAAAAATTCGACGTTGAGAAGATAGATCAAGCGGTCAGACACGCCGAAGCAGAAGGAATACTCGAATAGGTGGGGGTGGCTGCACCAGCCAACGAGACAACGGAAATATTCTATGGCTATGCGCAGCAGGAACATCAAGAACGCAGGGTACTTGTTGGCGTTACTGCCGCAGCTCCTATTTGTCATTGGCGTTCTGATAGGCTTCCCGTGGCTGGCCGTGCTGTTTTTCTTCGCCTTGCTGCCAGTAGTGCGCCTGTTTGTCGGAAACGACGAGTCGCCACCAAATGCGACGCCCTCCCCTCGGTTGCTATTTTTTTTGCGCGGCGTGCCGCGCCTTTACTTCGGGGCCTGGCTGTTTCTCTTACCATGGACTATGTGGATGCTCGGCAGCAGCACCTTCACTCCGCTTGGATACGCCGGGATCGGCGTATCTTTCTGGATAGTGGTGTCGCTCAATACCGCCGTGGCCCATGAACTGAGCCACGCAAGCACGCGCTTGGACCGCACGCTCGGCGTGCTGCTCGATGCGACGGTCGGATACTTCCACTTCCTGGAGGAACACGCCAACCATCATGCCAGGACAGGCCATTACATCGGCGGCGACGCCGCCAAGCCGGGGCTGTCGGTGTACCGCTACGCGGTGATACGCTACGCTCATTCGTTTGTTAACGCTTGGGAGTACGAGACTGGACGATTGAAGCATTTACGTTTGTCCTGGGTGTCCAACCGGCTGCTGTGTCGCCTTTTCATCCCGGCCGCCATAGCGGCGGGATTCTACTACTTCGCCGGCTGGCAAGGATTGGTGTTCTACACGGCTGAAATCGTCGGAGCCGCCTTTTCAATACAGGCGATCACGTACTTGCAGCACTGGGGGTTATCGCAGCGCTACACACCGGAATTGCAGGACTTCGGTTTCGCGTGGGAGGATGGCTGTTGGATGCAAGCATGCGTCACCCTCAACCATGCCTACCATGGCCAACACCACCTGAACCAGCGCCAGCCGTTCTACAAACTCGCTTTGCCGAAGGGGGCGCTCACCCTCCCCGCGTCGTACCCAGTCATGTTTGTATTGGCCCTGTTCCCCCCAGCCTTCGACCGTGTTATGGCGGCACGGCTGAGCAAATGGCGCACCGATTACCAAGCGCAAGAGGAACTGATACATGACAGCGACTGTATCGGTGCGGCGCGTATAGCGCGTCTGCTGCGCAAGGGTTGATATTTTCGCGTCCGCGAAAATCTTGGTGACAAACCGCAGCTGCCTGGCGCGCGGATCTGTCACCAATGTCCCGCAATTATCTAGCGGGTAGTCATTACGCCAATGCTAATAGTCAGTGGCATCCGCATCGAACCGACGTACCAGACATGTTTGCTTATGCCGTTGTGTGCAATTAACCGCTAATGAACATGCATGTTCGATCAGTACACCGGCTTCTTCATCCCCAATACCCGATATACCCTGGAACACAGTCCGAGTAAGCCATACTTGACTACCAGTTGGGGGGCATAGGAATAATTTCTTTGATTTTGACATGATTGCCACTCCGTGATGATGAAGTAGCTACCTTAAAATCACGACTCGACTGAAGGTGAGGAACTTTGCAATTGATTGCAAAGTTCCTCACCGCTCAATCCTCTTCCTGCTCGTCGCCCTTGGGTTGTTCTTTGGTCGTTTCCAAGTCATCGGCGCCGACCTCAATAAGCCGAGTCATCAGTGCTTGGTATGCCATGTCCCGAGGAAGATTATCGCGTTCGTAGATGGAGGCAATCACCTTGATCGGATTGTAGATCAACACATACTGCATATCGCTTGCTAGTCCACCCCGTACATCGATGAAACCCAAAGCCTGTAATTTGCGCATGCGGGCCCGCCAAGTTGCCTCTCCTCGACCACCACTGAAGCCTGATTCAAAAGCCAGCTCTTTATTGGTACGAATCTCGACAAACCCCTCGTCGAATACCCTGCACCACAGTGCCAAGTATGTGCCAAATAACGGCGTACCTTTACCGGCGAGTTGATCCATGATGCGGCCGATGAGACTCATAGTGCGTGGGATAGTGGTGAATCCAACCCTCCCCTTGCGCAACCACAATGAGTCATCCGAAATTTCGGGCCAAAAATTGTTGCGCAAGGCGAGGCGTTTTCCGTCTGCGGACCTTACTTTTTTGTTGTTCAGAGCGACCATATTTACATCCGTAAATGGGCAAAATCGGGAAATTTGCGGTTTTCATGACTAGACCACATCATCACATGTAGTCGGGGAATGCTCTAATGGTACACTATATGATGTAGAAGGTCACTTTATAATCATGGGCTTAGGGCCGAATGCGTACTCTATGTACTCAATGTTTTCCTTGTTATCAATATAGTGCTCCCAGTGAGTCGGACGGGCGTTGACAAAAGGGCGTATTGCGAAACGGGAATACATCGGCGACACTACAAATCGTGGTAGCAAAAAAAAGACCCAACCGGCTCTAACCGGAAGGGTCCAAGGTTTACGCTATGAGTAGTTTCGTCAACAGCGTGACTAATGCAATTGCCACTACAGTGACGAGGTTCAGCTCGAACGCAAACTCACCAAATTTTATCTTCAGTTTCATTTATAAGTCCTCCATTTCTGGGGTTCTTACTGAACGAAACGGCTCCCGTTAAACTTCTCAGGGTACAACGGGGGCCGTTTGGTTCGACACCCCATTCGCATTGTGATGCCTTGCAAAAATTTTCACAAGGCAAATTGTGCTTTGCATACCATAAATATTTGCCACAAGGGGCTTGATTTCTTCAAACCCCTTTGTTTGCTGTTGGTATCGCTTTTTCAAGCGTTGTATTTACACAACGTGGCATAGTCCACTCAAAAAGTGGCCATAGATAGGATGCACATCCTACTGTCGGCCCATGATTGTCACTTCAACAGACACCGTAATCCGCATATGGCCAGTGGCACCAATATCATTTGGTGGCACCAGGTAGTCGCCGGCGTTACGATCGTGTCACCAATCCTCTTCCTATTCCAATTTTTCGCGTCCGCGAAAATCCTTTGTTTTATCAAGTTTTTGGCAACCTAACGCAGCGCATCGGGCGAGACCGGCAAGTTGGCGATGTCAGGGTAGTTTCGCAGCACCGAGCGCCAGTAAGCCGAATCGTAGTGTTTTACCCATCTATAAATATCGGGTCGTCCTCGAAGTGCCGGTAAATTTCACACCGATTCGCTAGGCACCCTTTTTGCCCATGTGGCGAAGCGTCCTGACCTCCGCGTATTCATCATTGTTCATGACCGGCGTATTACTCGCGCCGTGTACGTCATCCACCGCATATTCGCGCTCCAACCAAGCATCGATCACCAGATCGCAAGGCTTTCTCATACTCAACTCTTGCATAGTGGCATTTTTACCAATCTTGCAAATAAAAAAACCTTCCATCGTATATCAGCCTCGGCTGTTCCGCCTAATATTTTGCCCCCTTTGGAGTTGCATAAGTGGCAACCAACAATACAGCACTAGCACGATACGGGCGGAAAAAATACAAATCTAACTTTTTTCAAACAAAATCGCGTTTTGTTTATTTTTTCGTATAAACTACAACAAATTCACGAATTGCCAAGATTATGAACGATCTGCCAAAGCAGCAATACCGGATGACGCGGTTGACCAAGCAATACCTTGCCATCCTCGCCACCGCCATGACAGGCGGTTACGTGGTCACGGTGCACGAAGCGGGAGCGGGTGTATGGGCGGTAGCGGTGCAGTTCGAGGGCCAGGAGACGCAGCAGATCGCGACATCACGCGGGGAGTTGAAGGTGTGGCGGAACTTGATCGGCGCGATCACTTTTGTGCAAGACAACTGCGCAGCGGCAAGCAATGTGTTCATCGAGGTAGGCGGTTGGCGGCTTTGCCGTTTGCCAGTCGCAGAACTGACAGGAGGCTGAAATGGCGGACTACTTGCCACCGAACGATTGCATGCGCTACGCCGCAGCGCCCATCGAGCGTGCTCTGGTGGCCGTGGAATCGTCCTTCAACCCCTATGCCATCGGTGTCGTGGGCGGCCGACTCGACCGCCAGCCGCGCAACAAACAAGAGGCGGTGGCTACAGCGCTAAGCCTCAAATCGCTCGGCTACAACTACAGCATGGGTTGCCGCCAAGTCAATCAGGCCAACCTCGCCAAGTACGGCCTGACGCATGAAACCGTGTTCGACCCGCAGAAAAACGCGCTCGCTGGGTCATCGATTTTTGACGAGTGCCATAACCGGGCCGTCGCCAAGCTGGGCGATGGCATTTCAGCAACCAAGGCCGCGCTGTCCTGCTACTACAGCGGCAACTTCAGTACCGGCCAAGCAAAGGAGGGCAACAAACCTAGCTACGTTGACAAGGTGCTGGCGCACCTCGAACCGGACGGTTTCAAGGCTGTAGTCCAGCCGGTGCCGGTCGCCGCGAAGACTGCGCGGAAAACGCCACCGCAGGGAGGACCAGCGGCAAAACAGTCTGACGCAGTATCGAATCCCGCAGTAAACGAAGGGCCGCGTACCGCGACCTGGGATGTGTTCCAAGAGTTTTAAACCCAACCACTACTTAAAGGTGTTCCCATGAAAAAATATCAATTCGCTATCGCTATGGCCGCAATCACCGTTTCGACCTACGCCAGTGCAGCCGGCGGCCTGACTACCGGCCAGACCGCCATCGAAGATTTCAAGGTTTGGTTCTTTACCATCCTCGGCATTCTGGCGGCGATCTACCTCGGCGCGAAGGGTTCGCAGCTCGCCACGGACAAAATCCAGTGGGGTGACTTCGGCCAATCCGTCATGAAAACCGCCGTGGTCGGAGCTGGCGTCACGCTGGCCGCCTGGGCCTACGCGCTCTGGGCATAAGCATGGAAAGGCCTCCTGAAAAACAAGCGGTGTACCCCTCGTTTAACGCGCTTTCGCGGGTTGCGATGGTGTGGGGCATTCCGCTTGTAGCTCTGATTCTGGTGGCGTTGGCGAGCATGGTTTTAGCCGTCATCGCCGCCGCGATCATCGGGGTAGGGGGCATTTTCTTCGCGGTCGTCGGCGTGCCTGTCCTGCTATTCATCAAGCAGATCAGCGCGAACGACGACCAAGCGCTTCGCATCGCCGTACTTGAATTCCGGTGCCGCTTGTCGCGAAGAAACGCCAAGCTTTTTGGCAATACCTTCACCCTCTCACCTATGCGATTCGGACGGAGAAAACATGTCTACAAGCGCCATCCTAAATAACCAACCGGCAGTGGAAGACCGTCTGCCGAAGATCGAACGGCATGTGAAGCGCCATGTTGTCAGCTACACCGACGACAAGGCGCTGATGGTCATTAAACTGACCGGCATGCCGTTCGAGTCGCTGGCGGACGACGTGATTGTCAACCGCTTCGACACCCGCAACCGCATCCTCGCGTCGATGGGGAAGGAAAAGGGCAACCGGCTCGCGATCTGGACCACCCTGAAGCGGGAGAAAGTCACTTTCGAGAGCAAGTTCAAGTTCAAGTCGGCATTCATGCGCGAGTTCTCCAAGCGCTACCTGAAACGCTTTGATAGCGACAGCTATTACGAGAACAACTTCTATATCTCGCTGCTGTTGAAGCATGACGACATCGAGGAAGGCGTGCAGGAGCTGGAGGAACTGGGGGAGCAGGTCATCAAGGGCTTGAGCGCCTACGATCCCGAATACCTGATCACGTATGAATCCAACAACGTGTTGTTCTCGCATAACTTCGAATTCCTCGGCTCCTTGATTAACGGGTTCAAGGAACAGCAGCCGGTATTTTCCGATCCGGCGCACGAAACCATTCCCAGTTCGTGGCACCACTGGGGCTATGACCTGCAGGAAATTCGTGGCTCCAATGAAACCCGGTACGCGACCAATTACGACTTGAAAGGGTTCCCCGACGAGACCAAGTGGGGCATGTTCGACAAGGTGCTGTCGCTGCCCGCAGAATTCATCCTCACGCAGTCGTTCCAATGCATGGGCGTGGTGCAAGCGCAAAAGGCCATCAACGCCCAAATCAACAAGCTACAGTCGGTCAAGGACAAGGCCACGCACCAGCTCGAAGAATTGCAAACCGCGCTCGGATATCTGAGTTCCGGCGAACTGGCTTTCGGTGAATACCATTGCGCGTTGACGGTGTTCGGCCCGACCAAGACCAAGGCGGTGGATAACGGCACGATGGTGACATCGACCATGCTGGGCGATTGCGGCGCGAAGTTCCTGAAAGCCGCCCTGTCGGCACCGTACACTTATCTGAGCCACGTACCGGGAGCCAAGTACAAACCCCGGCCGATGTTGAAGTCCACGCGCAACCTGGCTGCGGGCTTCGGCATGCACAATTTCTCGACCGGCAAATCGGAAGGCAACCCGATCGGTGATGGCTCGGCGGTCATTCCGCTCCAATCGATATCGTCATCGTTGTACAGCTTCAACTTCCACCACACGAAGGATGGCGAGAACAATTTAGGAGAGAAAATTGCCGGACACACGCTAATCTTGGGCGCGACCGGCGCCGGTAAGACGACCGTCGAAACGACGCTGATTGGCTTCATGGAGCGCTTTGACACCAAGATTTTCGCCTTGGACAAAGACGAGGGCTTGAAGATTTTCATTGCAGCGCTCGGCGGCATCTACTTCTCGCTCAAGGCGGGAGAGAGCACCGGCTTGGCTCCGTTCCAGTTGCCGGACACGCCCGCAAACCGCCAGTTCCTCTACGGTTTGGTGCGTACCTGTGCCGAGGACCAAGACGGCAAGGTCACGGACGAAGAGGGCAACCAGATCAAGGTGGCCGTCGATGCCGTCATGAGTCTCGATATCC
This sequence comes from Duganella rhizosphaerae, assembly GCF_040364205.1. NCBI lineage: Bacteria > Pseudomonadati > Pseudomonadota > Betaproteobacteria > Burkholderiales > Oxalobacteraceae > Duganella > Duganella rhizosphaerae. The sequence continues at coordinate 34,640 of NZ_BPWK01000026.1, read as the reverse complement.
AGCATCGCCGTTTCAGCCGCTTGCTGGAAAACATCCCATCTGGTGGCGGCAATTCGCTACCGCAGCGGCTTGCCAAGTGGTGCGAAGCGTCCGATGGTGAGTTTGCATGGGCGCTCGATAACGTCGCCGACAACATGGGCCTCATCAACGAACGCATGGTGGGCTTCGACGTGTCGGACTTCCTGCGGGAGAAATACAAGCCGACCGAACCGGTTCTGGCTTACCTGTTCCACCTCAAGAACATGATGCAGAAGCAGGGCGGGTTGCTCGCCACTGTCATCGAAGAATTCTATGTGCCAGCGTCGTATCCCAGCACGCAAAAAATGATGTTCGATGTGCTCAAAACCGGCCGCAAGCGTGATGAATTTATGGTGATGGCGTCGCAATCGCCCGAAGACGCGATCAACTCGCCAATCTTCGCGGCGATCCGCGACCAGACTCCGACCAAGCTGCTTTTGCCCAATCCATCGGCCGAGTTCGAGAGCTATCAGCGCGTGGGTTTGACCCGCAAGGAATTCGACAAGCTGAAAGCGCTCGATGTCGATTCGCGCACGTTCCTTATTAAGCAGGGAAATCAAAGCTGTTTCGCAAAGCTCGATCTGTATGGCATGGATGACCAGATTTCCGTCCTGTCGAGCAACACCGAGAACATCGCCATCTTCAACGAGATCGTGTCGCGGGTGGGCACCGACCCGGAAGCGTGGATGCCCGAGTTCCAGGCGCAGCGCAAGGGCAAAAAGCAAGCCCTCGAAACTGCGTAACCCAGTCAGGCGACGGGACCGATTATTTTCGCGTCCGCGAAAAAATACCCAGTACCCGCCGCCGTTCACAAATTTTCGCGGACGCGAAAAACCAAAGGAGTCTCAACTATGAAAATTTTTAAACTGGCGAGGGCAGGGGTGGTATTGCTGTTCGCCGCTTCCGCCCCCGCCTTCGCGGGGATACCTGTTTCTGTGCTGATCGATGTACCTGCCATCGCCAATCAAGTCCAGACGATTGCTCAATGGTCCAAGCAGTATCAGCAAATGGTGTCGCAAATTCAGGGGCTGCAAAAGCAGTACAGCGCTATGACAGGTTTGCGCAGCCTCGGGCAAATCATGAACAACCCTGCGCTGCGCAGTTACCTGCCCGAAGAATGGGCCGGTATCTACAGCCAACTGCAAACCGGCTCCTACCCCAGCATCACCGGCCGGGCGAGCACCATTTATTCGAATGAAGGCTTCGATAGCTCCGCTGTCGGTGGCCGCAAGCGTCAGCAAGACGTGATGGTTGCCAACAAGGCGATGACGATGGAAGCCTACAAGGCGACCGAAGCCCGCCTTGCCAACATCAACGCGTTGATGGTGCAAGCCGATGCCCAGCAGGACGCCAAGGGCGCCGCCGATCTGGCAAATCGTATGGCGGCGGAGCAAGCGATGATCCAGAACGAACAGGTCCGCCTGAACCTGCTCGTTCAATTGCAAGCGGCTGAAAAGCAGCTTGCGGATCAACAACGGGCGCGTGAATTCGATACAGCATTCGCGCAATAAGTAGAACCGGGCGGGCGGCGATGCCCGCCCCGCCCGATCAACCTAATAAGCAAGAACGGAGCGGGACACCAGTCCCATCACTATGGCCATCACACCATTTACCTACGTCTATAACTATTTCGACACAGCCGTAACCGCTGTTCTGGTGAGCGGTACGGCGAAAATGATCGCGCTCATAACGCCGCTCGTGACAACCGCTTTCGGCCTGTACGTGCTGCTCATCGTCTATTCGTATATGCGCGGTAACGCCGACATCATCGATGACATGGAGGACTGGTTTTACCGCATGATCGGCTGGGCGGCGATCATCACTTACGGTCTGAATATCGGCACCTATCAGCTGTATGTCGCCCCCTTCGTGATCGGCCTCGGTGACGATCTGGCTTCAGTGGCTAGTCCGCCGGGGTTCAATGCGGCGGCGTCGCTGGACACGATGGCGAACGCCTTCATCAGCGCCTTCATCGATATGTACAACGCCGCAGACGGCATCAAGCAAAGCCTGTTCGCGCTGATGGCGATACTCTGCGTTGCCGTGTTCGGTGGTGTCTTCATGGCTATCGCCATCGCCTACATCATCCTTGCCAAAGTCGCCCTGGGCGTGCTTGTGGCAATCGGCCCGCTGTTTATAGCAGCCGCCTTGTTCCCCGCCACGCGGGATTTGTTCAAGAACTGGACCGCTCAGGTTCTCAACTACTCGTTCTTGGTCCTGCTGTTCGCGTTCGGCGCGCAGATCGAGATAGCGCTGATGACCACGCAGATACCGACCGGGCTGACGATTTCTTCCGTATTCAACATATCGCTGCTGTCGTTCGTGATGATCTTCGTGTCGCTCAACTTCCCGGCAATCGCCGCAGCACTGGCGGGCGGTATTGGCATCTCCACGATGGTGCGCAAGATTCCCGGCTTGCCGAAAATGCCCAGCTTCAAGGGCAAGTCACCGCCAGCGGGCGGAAGCGTAACCCCTAAAGATTCGCCGCAAGGCGGCTCTGTAACCCCTGAGAAAAAGTGAGACCACCATGCAAAAACTATTCGCAATCCTCGCCTGTGTAGTCATTGCTACCGGGTGCAGCAGCTCGCCGCCCAAACCGCCACAGCCGAAAGGCGAATGGACGCCTGTTAATCAACCATCGACGCAAAAGGGGCAATAACCATGCTAGCAGTCTTAAAAAATCTGGGTGCTCGCAAAGCGGGCAATAAAGTGGCACCCCGCGAGGACAAGGGCGCGATGACGATGGACCAGCTAAGCGAGTGGTACTTGGAACAAGCGCTGGCTTTCGAGAAGTCCAAGCGCGTTGCCGAACGCGACTCGAAGAAAATCGCGTGGCGTGTGGCGGCAGGTGCCATGGTGCTGGCCGGTGTCGCCATCGCGGCGGCGGGCGTCAACATGTTCACGCACAAGCCAAATCCTCCGGTGGTATGGATGATAAAGGAAAATGTTGGTGAAATCGTTCAGCTCCGAGCGCTGAGCGACGGCAAAATCTCATTGCCGAAAGCTACCGACCTGTACTACCTGAAGCAGTACATCCACTACCGTGAATCCTACGACTGGCAGACGCTGCAAGACTTCTACAACGCGACGATAGAGCTATCGTCGGCTGAAGAGGGCAAGCGCTACAAGGAATTCATGGACCCGAGCGCCGCGAACGCCAAGTCGCCGGTGAACAAATACAAGAACAATTACCGGGTGATCGCCACAGCCGGCACGATTTCGTGGGTTGGCGATGTGGCGCTCGTTTCCTACGAGAAGAAATTTATCCCGTTGACTGGGCCTGAAAAGCCCCACACCGAATACTTCCAAGCAACTATCGCCCGCGAGTATGAGGATGCGCCGAAGGACGACAAGGACCGTGGCATCAACGTCCCAGGGTTTAAAGTCACCAGCTTTACGCCAGAGCGTGACGTAACGAAAAACTCGGCGATGGATAACGCCGCAGCCGCTGCGGAGGTGGTGCAATGAACCGCCATTTCTTATCAGCGCTGGCCTTTGCACTGGTGGCCGGTCAAGCGGTGGCGGCGTCCCAGGGCGATCCGCGTATCCGCGTTGAGCGGTATGACTTCTTCCGCGTGGTGCCGATCTATACCCGCGTCGGTGAACCCACACTCATCCAGTTCGAGGACGATGAACGGATCGTGGACACGCCGGAAGGGATGATGGGCATGGGCGATGCCAAGGCATGGTCAATCGGCCCTAAGGGCAGCAACATCATGCTCAAGCCCAAGAGCGAGAACCCCGATACCAAGCTGCTGGTGGTGACGACCAAGCGCACCTACGCTTTCGAGATTATCTCGGTTCCAGCCAAGTCCGGCGCGGCTGTGACCAATATCCTGCGCTTCGACTATCCAGATACCGCCCAAAAAGTAGCTGAAGAAGCGGCGCAGCGCGCCAAGCTGGTCAACGAGCGCCTACAAAAAATCGAGGCGGCGGTGATAGCGGCCGGTCCACTGCAAGCGCGCAACCGCAAATATATGAAGCAGGGCGACGAATCGTTAGCGCCAAGCTCAGTCGAGGATGACGGCCGCTTCACTTACATGCGCTTCGATTCGGCGCGGCCGTTGCCCACGGTGTTCAAAGTGCTGCCCGATGGTCAAGAGGCCATGACCAATTTCCACATGGACCCGCAGACGGCCACCCTGATTGTCCACGATGTGGCGGCCAGTTTCGTGCTGCGCTACGGCGCTGCCGTCATGGCAATCCGCAATGACGGCTTTAACCCCGATGGAAAAATTAACGTGCTTGGCACATCCGTGCCAAACGCCGTCCGCATGCAAAAGGACCCTCTATGAACACGATCACCAATACCCCGTCCGATGAGCCTATCGACCGTGACATTCCCGATCTCTCGGTCGGCAAAAAAAAGAACAACGTCACCCGCCTTATCACGGCGGGGGTGCTGTTGTTGGCGATTGTTATCGCCGTGGTCGGACTGTCGATGTTCATGAAGCAGCTTGAAAAAAATAAGCGCGAATCAGTGGCGGAAAAGGCCAAGGCTCGCCCGAAAGCTGCGGCCCTGACATCAGTAGCATCTACCGATATCCGCGCAGCCCAAACGCGTATAGAGAAGCAGGAGCAGGCAGATGAAACGGCTGCCGCCCAAGCCTCGGCGCAGGCTGCTGCGACGTCACCGGCCAAAGGCACACCGGGCCAACTGGCGATGCCAGCCGACGCCATTGGCGTCACGCCGACTGGTGCCAAAGCTGCGGCCGGGGCACGGCAGGGCCAAGGTGCTGGCAACGCCGCACAAGGTGCGCCCAGCTCTGCCGCAACTGGTGGTGCCCCGGCCGCACCACATATGTCGCGGGCACAACGCCAGATGGACGGCGATGTTCTGGTGACAGGAGGAAGCGGCGGCGCCAGCGCGTTGGGCGACGACGGCAGCCGCCGTGCAGCCTCTCCTTCAGCCGCAGCCGGGCCCGTTCGTACCGTTGCTGCAGGGGCGGCAGACGTAGCCCGCAATGGTTTGGACGACAAGGTGAAACCCTCCGCGCTGTTGGCTGGTAAAGCGGGCCAGCGGACGGACTTGACCATGCTGCTGCAACGTGGCACATCGATTCCCTGTGGGGACATTTCCGCGATCAGCAGCGAACAACCGGGAATGGTGATGTGCCTTGTGTCGAACGATGTCTGGTCCTCGGACGGCAAGGTAGTGTTGATCGAAAAAGGCAGCAAGGCCTTTGGCGAGCGGCGCGAGGCTATGTTGCGAGGACAAAAACGTATCGGGGCTGTCTGGACCCGCATCGACACTCCCTACGGTGTCTTCGCCGATGTCAATTCTCTTGCGACCGACCCTCTCGGGCGCGCTGGCATTCCGGCTGACGTGGATAACCATCTGAGTGAACGCTTCGGCGGTGCTATTTTGCTCAGCCTGATTGGCGATGCCGGGCAGGCTTTGGCGAACCGCGCCAATAACGGCGGCGGCACCATCCAGTTCAGCAATACGGCAACGGCTGGGCAAGACCTTGCGACCAAGACCCTGGAAAACACGATCAACATACCGCCGACCGGCTATGTGAATCAGGGTGAGGTCAATACCATTTTTGTGCTGCGCGATATGGATTTCAGGGGGGTATATGAACTCGCCCGTAAGTAACCTGAACGGCAACGCCCAATTGGCGGAAGGCCAGCCGCAGGGCTGTGTTGCCGGCTCCCAGCAACGCGCTGCCCTGGAACTGGCGGCCGACCGTCCACATGTTTTCGCGGACGCGAAAATCGGTACGCTCGCCAAGGCGCGGTCGCCGATTACTCCATCGGAACGCGCACTTGAGTCGAAGGGTAAATTCGACCGTAGCGTGACCGTCAGGGAAAAGCTTAAACAGTGTGGCTTGCAGCGTTTTTTTGACATGCCCGGCATCACCGATGTGCGTGTCAATCAGCCTGGGACGATCATTACCGAATCGTCCGAAGGCTGGAAAGCCTATCCGGTGCCAGAATGCAACCTGCAAATTTTGCGCGAGCTGGCTAACGCCGCCTCGATCTTCAACGGTGGCACTGCACTGGATGAACAGTCGCCCATCAAGAGTGTACGCATGCCCGATGGGCAGCGCGGGCAAATTGTGATTCATCCAGGTTGCGAACGTGACACGGTCGCCATGGTGTTTCGTATAGCTAGCAGCCAGCGTTTCAGTATCGATGACTACGTCCGCACCAACCGTCTCAAGAACTTCCATGACGTTTCCACGTTCAAGGAAGTGCCCGACAACGTGCACCTGCAACCCTTCGAACTTGATCTGTTGTCGGCCAAGAACACCCGCGACATGCGGCGGTTTTTCGAGCTGTGCATCGAGCACAAGTTGAACATTTGTATGTCTGGTGGCGTCGGCAGCGGCAAGACAACGTTCATGAAGGCCCTCGCGGATTTGGTGCCAGCTAATACCTGCATCATCACCATTGAGGACACCCACGAACTCGATTTGCCTCTTCATTGGAACAAGGTGCATCTGTTCTACGGTGACTTCGTTACGCCCAAGCAGCAATTGAAAAATTGCATGCGGATGAAGCCTGACCGCATTTTCTTGACCGAACTACGGGGTGACGAGGCGTTCGACTACATCGCCGCCCTCAATACCGGCCATCCCGGCTCATTGACGACCGCCCATGCCAATGACCCCATCGGGACTTTTCAGCGTATCGCCACGCTTATCAAGCAATCCGAAGTGGGCCTTCGGCTGGACTGGGACCACATCGTGCGCGATGTGACTTGCTCCCTCGATGTCGTCTGCCAGTTCGAACACACCAAGATGACGCAACTCTATTTTGATCCGGTTCGCAAGGCAAAAATGATGAGGGGAGATAAAGATGTCTAACACTCGCAAGTACATGATTATGGCCGCCATCGGGTTGGTGTTCCTCGTTGGCCTGAGCGTGGCCGGGCTGTATGTCGGCGGCCGCTTGTTCGCGCACTTCCAGAAGATCCCGCCCGAGACGGTCACGCTGACGACCCTCCCCGATTACTGGGACGCCTTCCACCACATCCAGAAGGTGAAAAGGGCGCTGGTAGGCGGCATCGCCGCCGCCGTCGCCGTGCCTGTGGTGCCGATTGGTTTGTTCATGTTCATCCTGTTCAGCGGCCCCGCTGTCGCGCTGCACGGCAATCAACGCTGGGCGAACTCGGGGGAGATTCGCCGTTCGGGCCTGACCGGCAAGCCCAGCAGTCAGTGGCCCGCCCTTGTGCTGGCGAAGAAGGGCGGCCAGTTCCTGCTCTATTGGGGTAAGGAGTTTGTGAGCCTCGCGTCGGCGACCCAAGGCGGCAAGGGGGTGGGGTTCGTGATTCCCAACCTGCTGTTCTATGCCCACTCGGTCATCAACCTGGACCTGAAACTTGAGAACTGGCGCATCACGGCCGGTTTCCGCGCTCTGTGGGGTCAGGCTTGCTATCTGTTCGCTCCTGGACAGGAAAACTTCGAGTCGCACCGCTTCAACCCCCTATTTTACGTGCGCGATGAATATGAATACCGCATCAGCGACCTGCAAAATCAGGCGGTGATGTGGTTCCCCATCAAGAGCGAGAAAGACCGCTTCTTTACCGGTAACGCCCAAACCCTGTTCTTGGGCTTGGGCTTGTACATGATGGAGACACCGGACGAAGAATTTACCATGCCGAACCTGCTGCGGCTGGCGACGCCAGCGAGCGGCGAAGGGCTCAGCAAATGGATCGAATCGACCATCCGCGCACGCGAGGACAGCGCAAGCCCGCACCCGCGCCTGTCGGTGGAATGCGTCGATGCGCTGCGCGGTTACTCCACTCTGTCGGAGAAGGCGCAGGGTGACATCCTGGGCACCTTCATGGAGCCGCTGAAAATCTTCCGCGACCCGGTGCTGTCGGCCGCCACCAGCGGCAATGATTTCGATTTGCGCGATGTGCGCCGGAAAAAAATGTCGATCTATATCGGCATGACCGCCGAAGACTTGGTGCGCTACTCGGTGCTGATGAATATTTTCTTCTCGCTGGCGATCAACCTCAACACCAAGACGCTGCCGGAAGACGACCCGACCCTGAAATATCAATGTCTGCTGCTGCTGGACGAATTCACGGCGCTGGGCCGGATCACCATTATCCGCAAGGCGATTGCGATTATGGCGGGCTTCAACATGCGGCTGGCCTTGGTGTACCAAAACAATTCTCAGATCGCCGGGGACGAAGACGGCTACGGCAGGGAAGGGGCGGACACGCTGCTGAGCAACTGCACGACCAAGCTGCTGTACCAGCCCGACGACCTCAAGGACGCGAAGGAATATTCCGAGCTGCTGGGCTACTACACGCTCAGAAACAAGAGCCGGTCGCGCCAGCCGGGCAAGGCCGGACTGGGCACCAACGAGTCGGATCAAAAACGGGCGCTCATGCTGCCGCAGGAGCTGCGCGAGCTTGGCTTCGGCAAGGTCATCGTCCTCAAGAAAAACACCAAGCCCATCTTGGCCGACAAGGTCATTTACTACAACGACCCGGCGTTTGCTGAGCGCATGAATCTGCCGACGCCGAAAGTACCGGTCCTGAGCATCGTCAGGACCGTCCACCGTGATCGGGCCTTGACGCCCGATGAACTTGCAACGACCGACGCCGACGACATCGTCAATAGCAAAGAGATTCTTGACGCTATTGCAGACGCCATCGGCTTCGACTTTGCGGCATTTGAAGCAAAAGCAGCACACGACGAAGAAAACACTATGGCGAGAGCCGCTTAAACGAAGGAGTCACCATGAACAGCATTGAAGTAACACGTAGTGCCAAAGAGGTTGACCAGTTGGTGAAGGATTTCGAGAAGGACCGAGGCCGGAAGGATTTACCGGCGCTGTCCGACGCTCTGATGCAAAACAAACTGGACATCGCTCAAGCGTTGATTGACCGGAAAGCCGATGTGAACGAGTACGCCAAGAAGCCCGCAGGTGAGCGCGGGATGGCTCCGATCCATTTCGCGCAGTCGCCGGAAGCTGTCAAGATGCTGGCGGCCGCTGGCGCGGTGATCGACGCCCCGTACAAGGAAGTCGATCACGCTTGGGGCATGCGCGGCGAAACCAAGCTGCAATCCCTGGCACTGACCGGCCGGGCCAAGGATGTGCCGGTGATTGACGCCTTGCTGCAAGCCGGTGCCGACAGCAACCGCGCCTTTGGCAAGGAGTTCGACTATGGCAAAAATTCGACGCTGGCCGCCAGCGACAGGATCGAGCGCGAGGGTGCCACGATGTCGACGCGGTTGACATTGATCCGCGAGAACACCAAACCGCACACGGTGATGCAGTTGTCCACCAAGGCATCGGACGAGAAGGCGTACACGCTGAGCTATGAAGGTGCCGACTTCCAGAAAATCATGACGGATGCCAGTAAGCTGCAAGCGAACGGCACCGACATTCTGGTGAACGAGAAAGCCAATCCACACGTGGTCCACGCCAAAACCAATCTCGACAAGAACGTCGATATCGGCCGCGTGATCCAGCCCGTCACGGCCCCGGACGGCACCTACGTGAAAGGACTCGGCGAAATGGTACTGCCAAGTTTCTATGACAAGCTGCCCATCGACACCAAGGCTTACGATGCGCGCCAACAGACGGCGGCGAAGCCAGAAGGGCCGCAGGAACCCGCAAAACAGGCCACAAGCGCGCCCAAGGATGTCACCGACACTACCCCGGCCGAGCCGGGCAAAAAGACCGCGTCAGAGGCTTCCAAGCAGCCATTGGCCGCCGACAAGCAGGAGCAGGGCGCAGACAGCGCGTCAGCCGTGGACGAGAAGGGCCGCAAGATCATCCTGACCAAGACCGACTACGCTCTGCCGGAAACGGTGGTGGGTAGCTACAAGGTTCAAAACGGCAAGTTCATGGATAAGTCCACCGACGCGCTGCGCTTTGAAGATCACGGCAAAAAACTTTCGACGCCAGTCGAAGACCGGGTGGTGATTGCCGACATGATCGCGGTGGCGGCCGCCAAAAACTGGGGCACGCTGGAATTGAAGGGGACCGAGAATTTCAAGCAGCTCGCATGGCTGGAAGCCTCGGCGCGCGGTATGGAGACCAAGGGCTACAAGCCAAACGAACGCGACCTGGAACAGCTCGATCATCTGAAACGCGAACGAGGCGTCACCAGCGACAAGCCAGCCCTTGCGGGTGCATCTGACAAGACACTGGGCAACAGCGTTGAGGTCGTCGTAGGGCGCGAGCGCGCCATGCAGGAAGTCGCGGCGGACCAGCCGCAGCAACCGGCTGCTGTGAAAGCCGTACCGAACCCCGCTGTCTCGACCGCAGCAGCACCGGAACCGGTTCTCGACACGGTGCGCGAAGACCGCCAAACCGGCAAGCTGCTGGAACACGGCCCGGCCAAGTATCACTTCAACCCAAAGGAGAACGACAACTATTACGTCAAACTCGAAACCCTCACAGGGGAGAAAGTCATCTGGGGTAAAGACCTCGAACGGGCGATCAGCGACGCGGCAGTCAAGCCCGGCGAAGCTGTCACCTTGTCCCGCAAGGGTAGCGAAGATGTGGTTGTTGACCGCAATAAGCTCGATGAAAAGGGCCATGTCGTCGGCAGGGAACCCATCGAAGCCTACCGCAATAAGTGGGAAGTCAAGCCGGTGGAACTGAAAGTGGATCGCGTACTTTCGGCCGAAGATAAATTGAAGGTGGACGGCATTGCCAAGGTGATGGGCAAGGAGCTGGCCAAGTACGCGCCGAAGGATCGCGAAGCCCTCATCGCCAAGCTAACGGATGGCCTCAACAATGGCACTGTGGATTTGCAGAAGGTGCCGACGCCAAAGGTAGCGGTTCGGTCCATCGATAAACCAGCACCCGAGCAAACGCGTGATCGGGGCGCGAAACAGGAGCAAGCCCGGTCCCGATAATTTCGCGGACGCGAAATATTGGTGACACCGCGGCCGCTACCTGGCGCAGCCGGCGTCACCAACCATCAACCCTTTTTGGAACTTATGACCATGAAACCGAAACGTATCATCGCCGCGCTCGCGGTAGTTGCTTCGACCTTCGCCGTACAGTCGGCCAACGCGCAGGACTTGAGCGCATTGGCCGCGCTTGCGTGTGAGGCCACCTTGTGCCTATCGACGGGACAGCCGCCGACCGAATGCACGCCGTCGCTGAACAAATACTTCAGCATCGCATTTAAACAGCCTTGGAAAACAATACAGGCTCGCGGCAATTTTCTGAAGCTTTGCCCCGATGTTCAGGGGGGGCAAGCCCAGAAGATGGCCGAACAATCCGTGTCGCAGAGTGAACGCGACGAGGCGGGCAAGGATCAAGCGGAACAAGGCGAAGCAGGGGACCCGCAATCGGGCGCGGCAACTGCTCAGCCGCCGAAGGAACAGATTAAGGCCGCGCTCGACTCCCTAACGCCGCTCTATGACGCCCAGGCGCAACAAAGCGTGGCGGCCCGCCAAGTACTGGAAAGCTGCATCGCCCAGCAAGGCGCGATAGAAACCGGCCATTGCCAAGCGGAGAAAGCCGACTTCGACGCCAAGCGTGCGCCCGCCATCACCTTGCGCGCCGAGATAACTCGGCTCGAAACCATGTTGGGCAGCGCCCAATAACCCCTTGGTGACACGATCGCGGCGCCGGCGCGGCGATCGTGTCACCAATCCAACGGCCAAGGACGAACCATGCTCGATAAACTTATAGGTGTGGCTCTCGCCACCCTGATAGCGGCCAAGCCATCAGCGGCGGCCGATTTGACCGTACCGTATCCACCCGCACAAGCGCAGGAACGGATAATCAAGGCTGTGGGCCAGCTTGCGCCCGGCCATCCCGACCACCGCCGCTACCGCATCGCGACCCCTTACGGCGCGGCGCTGTTTCCTCCCGATAGCGATTTCAATGATCGCACTGGCGGCCAGCCGCTGGCGAGTTGGCTTGCTCTGCCGCCAGCACAGCGCCAATATGACGTGCTGATTACGCCTGACGTGGATTTCTACTGGCCCGCTGACGGCATGATGTTCACATGCAAATTCATCGTGCATATCGATCCTGCCGGGGCCGGCGAAGCACGTCTCTCGATATTGCAAGTGGACCCAACGAAGTATCTCGGCAAGAAGTTTCACCCGCTGGGCCGCACTGGCCCCCACTTCTACATGGAGCTGAAACCCGCGCCGCAGTCGCCACAAGCCACGACGGCGCTCCGCACGCTGCTGGCCGCCGTGCTGGACGCGGGAAGTCCGCAACCCACGCAGGAGGCAAAATGAAAGCAGGGGATTCCATCTACTTTTTGATCGACCGCTTCACGGAGGAAATCGGTACGGTCGTCTCGTTCGATGAAATTACCGGCCGCGTGGTGGTGCGCGCCGATGACGATGGCAAGATTTTCAGTGGGTACGAGGATCAAACACGATCTGACGACGACGATTATAGGAGGTGCAAATGGCAACAGTAATCATCGAAGTAACTGATGATGGCAACGGAGGAATTACGAGCAAGTTGTTTGGCGATCTATCAGGCGCATTTTCGGCAGCACGAACAGCGGCGATCTTCGTCAAACAGCAGTTGGACCAGACAGGTGTCACGCCTTGCCCGTATTGTCATGCCGAGGAACTCAAATGTACCGAGTGTGGTGGCACTGGATACGCGCTGCTGGAGCCAGGTGAAGGTGCGCGGCACTTAATGTCCGAGATTGTGCAGGACGCCCAGCAGCTTGCTGCTGGTGATATAAACGCACCTTGATGGCCGCGAAAATCAGGGATGGTGACACCGGCCGCGCACCAGGTCAGCGCCGGCGTCACCAAAAACATCGCTTGCATGCCCCTTCTTTGGTGATTGACCAGTTCCTGCAGGACCGGCCGCGTGTACCCAAAACCTACCGCTCCCGATCCTGTTTCTTGCCCGGTTCATCCTTCATGGAGCCGCGTTCAGGCTTGGGCGAAGCAGGGCGCTTGACTGGCGCGTCTGGTACTGGCGACGGCGCTGCGGGTGGCTGATATTCCCGCCCCAATTTGCGATGGTGGGCTTGCTGTGCGCGCTCCGATGCGATGGTCTGCGCCCTCTGTTCCCTGATTTGCTCCAGCCCCTTGTCTTGGAATGTGACCTTGAGTCCGGCCTCGGCGGCCACTATCGCTGAACGCTCCCTGAATTCCTTCGGTCCCGATACAATCATGATGCTGCCAAATTTCGCTTCGGCCAGCCTCAAACCAGCTTCAACGGCAAAACGGTCGGTCTGCAACATCACCAGCTTGGAACCGCGATCCTCGATGATGGCCCTGCCGCCCAGCGTGTACACCACGTCGCCGTTGATGTGGACACGGAATTTCACATCGCGGCCACGGTAGAAAATGCCGTTTTCCTCACGGTGGCCCTCGGCCGCCGAAATCGATCCGCCCGTGACCGGTTCCCGTGCTGCGGGATACTTCGCCATGCGCCGCAGCTCGGCCAGCGCCGGGCCATGCCCTGTTTCGGCCAGATCGCGAAGGAATTCCCGATATTGTTCTGTCACCGGTTTGGCGAGCTGTTTGCGCTCGATGCGTATGGAGGCTTCCAGATTGCGCTCGGCGGCCACGTAAGTCATTTTCGCAACCGAGTCCTGGGCTTTGCGCTGCATCGGCGCTCCCAGGGCGTTGGTGTGCTTCCTGTGGTCGCGTTCGTGTTTGAGGGCGTCCCGGCGTGATTTCTCGCTGGCGAACTGCTTCGTCCACAGAGCGCGCTGGCCGCCAAGACGCTTGCGCTCGTTCTGGAACTGCCGCCACAGCGCGGACGACGGCGCCAGCCGTGCCCCCCGCACCGGCTCCATGCTCTCCTGTCGGCCGTAGGAGTCGCGCAGGATCGCAGCCGCGTCGTTCCACGACAGGCGCATTTCCCGCGTCAGGAAGTCCGAAACGTTCAATTTGCGGTTGCCGCAGACGATCCGTGCGCTGCCATCGGGCGCTTTGATGACTTCGTACTTGTCCAAGAGGACGCCGTGGGACTGCGACAGGTCCGCCAGCAGTCGGTGGGCGTCGAGGGTCATCCTGATCCGTCGAAACTCCTCGATTTCGTTGCTGACATCGAACTGGTCGCGCTCGCGCAGGTCTCGGCCGTGCTGGCTGAGCCGGGAATCGGTCAAACGCCCGGTCGGCCTTAAGACTCCGCTGCCGCGCTCGCTATCGCGATGCCGTCGCAATCCGTCAGCTCCACCGGATCGTTGGTGGACCAGCTGACGAGGTGCATGATCCGGCAATAACATTTGACCTCCTGGGGAGAAGCCAACCACATCGACGCTGGACAGTGTTCGCAGACCGTTGATGGATCGGGCCGACGCGACTCGTGGATGCGAGAAAGGGTCGTGGCTCCGATCTGCGGCAAACGCGTGTTGGAGTCGAACGAATTGTCGTTCGCGGTATCGTCCTTCGCCTTCGCCCTGGGCTTGCTCTTGGACTTCCCAGCGCCCGCCGTCTGCGCCTTCGGTGCCGGTTCCCCGTGCGGCAACTCCTCGAACTGGGCCATCACTTCCTCCATCGATGGCCCGCTCTCGTCCTGGGCCGCGCTCGCTGGCACCGGGGGAGTTATATTCGTCGCCCCTGCCGTCTCGTCCGCGCTCTGGCTGTTTGAATCCATAGACTTGTTCAAATGGGTTTCGTTTGAATCCTTCTGACTCATGGCGAGGCTCCTTGTATTTAGTATAAAACCTGTTGGCTTGATCGGCTAGAATCTGGTGCTTTCCATCTGCATCAGCTTCCTTATATCGCAGGAATAACTTCGTGTTACCGCTGTTGAGATATTTGACTTCCATCGCTCTGCGCGAAAACCATTCTTCGAGGCCTTGATTGATGGTTGCGTTGTCGGTGCGCTCAGCACCGGCTACCTCATACTTGCAAGTGACTTCGGCCGACAGGGCGGCGCGCTTGTCCGTATCGCTTAGCTCGATGAACTCACGGGAAAAGACAAACTCCTTGAGGTTCACGCCTTTGACGTTGTCGGCAGGTTTGACGTTCAGATACTCATTATCTTTCCCGCTGTTGCGTGTTTTGGTATCACCGAATTCGGTCAATAGCTCCTTGAAGCCCTCATAGCTGGTAATCCCTCTATCGAGTACCGCACCCAATATCTCCTTTTTTAAATCGCGGTTATTGCCCTCAAATTCGTCATCCTTGTAGCGGTTGATCATATCCGATGCATCAGTGAATTCGATACGACGGTTGTTTTTAGGGCTAGCCAGCCCATACTTGTTATTTACATGCTCCTGAAACGCGTCGATGAAGCGTTCGCTATGTTCGACCAGCCCGAACGGATTCAAAGCCCCGCCGCTCAACAAATTTACTTTCGGGATGACGAAATGGATATGTGGCTTACGCTCCACCGTTTCGCCAGTTTTCTGGTTGATGTAACTTTTAATTTTTGGTAAATGCGCCTCGGCATAAAAATTATATTCGTCGCGGCCGTATGCGGCAAATGCAAATTCTTCGAAGTCGCGAACAATATTTTCCATCGCATCGCGGGATATAACATCTTCCTTGAACGATAAGGTTATATGCAAATACTTTTCGGCGTCTGAATCTATGTCGTGGATAAGTTGATCGGTAAAATCAAGGTCGCCCGCCAAAATGACGCGCTCGTCTAGTTCATCACGTGTGAACTCCCGGCCTTGCTTGTGGCCGTTCTCAAGATACTCCTTGATGCCTTCTTTACCGCCACCGATTCTAATCAACATGATTTAAGGCCGATCTCAAATATTTGGCGATGGCTTCCAAGTCCGCGATAGCGTCCCGGCAGAGCGGGGCGGTAAGCTTACCGGCGGCATTGGCTCCATTAAGCACATGGGCAATTTGGTTCATGTTATTGCTGGTCTTATTGAACAGAAACTGCATGCGCTTCTTTTCAAGGCTTGCGGCTGGCTTGGCAACTACGACCGTCTTATTCTTTAGGACAACATCACGCAGAAAATCGGCCCGCTTCATGCCAGACAGGGCGATCTTCTCATTCAACGGAGCCGCTTCGGATTTGGTCAGCTTGAACGAATAGGAATCCGACAGTAGCTCTTTGTGCTTTTGGGGCCGTGCCATGGTGCCTTCCTTAAAACAGTAAAACGCGTCGCGTTATCCGCCAGCGCAGCCTGGGCGATCCCTGCGCCGCAGGCGCTGGGGTTTCAAAGGGGATACCCCTTTGGCACGGATATGATACCAAACTCGAAGAGTTTTGTATTCATATCTGTCGTGCCTTGGCAGAGGCCACCACCGCCAAGGGAAGCTTGCATCTAAGTTGCATTTGGTAGCTTTCGGTTGCACAGCAGAGCATTCCGACATATCATGGTTGCACGGAGGTTGCAAATGGTTGCAAAGACCAGCGCCAGAGGCATAGGGACCACTGGCCCATAAACCTATGAACGGACGTGCAAAACAACATGGACATCAAAGAATTCTTGGATAAGGTCCAGCCGGGCAAGAAGGTTTCCCGACTACAAAAATACACACAGGAAATTCGCGAATTGAAGTCGAAAGGCTATACCGACGATCAAATCCGCCAATGGCTTGCGCAAAACAATGTTGTGGTTTCGCGTGAGGCTGTACGTAGATTCGCAAAGAAGATATCACAGACGCCCGCTACTATGACAGCAGAGGTCAAACAGGACGAAGTTATTGACAAGCCGAATGAATCAAACGCTGAAAAAATTCAACGGCGTTTAGCAGAACAAAAGGCGCAAGCCAGCTCTGCATTATTCAAACATGATAAATCAGGAAAGCAAACGGAATAAACCATGAAAAATACTGTCCATTTCGTATTACAAGGCAAAGGCGGCATCGGCAAAACGCTGGTGTCCTCAGTCATCGCCCAGTACATCAAGGATAAATATCCTGATACCTTGGAATGCTTCGACACCGATCAAGAGAATGCAACCTTGGCGGCGTATAAGGCGCTCAACGTTAAGCCCGTAGATGTAATGAACGAAGATCGAACCATCAATCGGAAAATGTTCGACAAAATGTTGTTGGACATACTTGACGCCAAGGATAAAAACGTTGTCATCGACAATGGCGCAAACACGTTTTCGCCTTTGATGTCCTATTTGATGGAAAATAGTTTTATCAATCTGTTGCAAGAGTCCGGTAAAAAAGTCTACATTCATACCATCATTGGTGGCGGGGACAACTTAAAAGATACGATGTCAGGCTTTGTATCGCTGGCAAAACAAACTTCGTGCCCGATGGTTATTTGGTTGAACGAGAATGCAAGCTGGGGCACTACCGAGAACTTCGTACAATCCGACGTGTTCGTTAAAAACTCGGAAAATGTTGTCGGTGTCGTGCTGCTTCAAGGGCGAAACTCGGATACGTTTGGCGATGATATCAAGCGCATGCAAAAACTGCGCTTGACGTTGAGTGAAGTCCGAGAGAACGAAAACTTCAACGTTCTTGAACGTAGCCGCCTTAACACTGTTATCAGTGACCTGTATAACAAACTCGATGCGGTGGAATGGTAATGGATATTCAAAAGCTGCGGACGGCGATATTCGAGAAAACCGGCGTGCGGGTTGACGCGACGGACCCGATATTTACGTTGGTGGCACTGAATGAGGCGATGCTCGATGAATGCATCGTTTCATTCAAAAGTGTTCAAGACGAAAACAATGCCGAGTTGGACGAACGCATTGGAAAATTGGTCGAACTGCGTAACAGCATGGTTGCCGCATCTAACAATCTCATGGATCGCGCAAACCAAGCGCATAAAGCGGCGGCCTTGAAAGCGGCGACTGACGCAAGAGCCGAGATTATGGAAGCGATGCACGTTGAGGTTAAACAGGCAGTATCGCGAATATCGGCGGCAGCGGACGAACTGGCGGCCGCCAGCGAGCAAGCAAGCGAACAGAGAATGGGACGATGGGTTACCGCAACTGTGCAAGCGGTAATTGGTGGTATCGTTGCAGGAAGCACAGTATTGTTATTCATGCACTATGTGCAATAACTGTTGCACTCAAAGGAAACCATCATGCGCAAAATGCCAATCATCATCATCATCGTTGTCCTGCTGTCATCGGTCGTCGGCTATTTAGCCCTCGACCGGAGCGAAAAAAACGTCGCCCATGAACGCGACAAGTCGTTCGACGCCAGTTTTGCCAAGTAGCGCCAGTTGGTGACAGCCGGCGCGCCTGGCGCAGCTGGCTCTGTCACCAATGTGGAAAAGGAGGGTTGCTATGTCAATACTCAAAACTATAGCGGTCAAAGCTGGTCGGGGCCTGTTATCGGTCCTGTTTATGCGCTGGGCACATATCCCGTTCTTCGGCTTCCTGCTCGTGTTCGTGTGGGTGTGGTGGCTGGCTATCGCGCTCAGCCGGTAAAGTTTCGATCCCTCGGCGTTCCGGGCCAGTCGCATCGGGGCTGGCCGGGGTCAGCCCGGCCAAACCCGCCCCTACATGCTCCTGCGTGACAGGGGGTGCCGTCCTGCGGCGGCATCCCGACATCCGTCGGGACTTGAGCCGCCCCCGTTTGCTTGGCTCGGGCGTCCTGAAAACCGGCTTGCAGTACGTGGTAGGCGAGCGGCTGTGAAGACTGGCGGCGTTCGTGGGGAGCGAGGCGATGTGCTACAATCGGCCCCGTTAAGTCGGGGTCTTTTTGATTCGGCTTACGTTGACTTGATACCCGGTACGCTCTTGCGTGGCCGGGTTTTTTTATGTGGCGGCGGTTTTGTGCTCGTCGGCCGCAATCTGCGCGATTTCGGCGCGGAACTTCGTTACCAGGGCGCTCGGGGCAACCAGCGTCACCACTTCCCATCCTGGAGGCACCAGAAGGCCCGCATGGGCCGTAGCGCGCTGCGCTTCGTGGTATTCCTCCAACCTATTCCAAAACGTTCCTACGGCTCCGTTAACGGCTGCGCGGCTGCAACCGTGCCGCTGCGCGATCACGGCAAGCGTTTCTCCATCGACAAGCGCCGCCCTTGCGGCGGCGGCTCGTTCATCGCTGACGTTTTTTAATAACGGTCGCACTGCATCAAACTCGGCTGCGGTCATGCGCCGAAGTTTCGCTCTTGTCATAATCTACCCTCAAAATCATTGAAGGCGGGACGCTAGCGCCCCGCCCTATTCCGGCTACTTCTTAACTTGGCCTAGTATATCAACCGCGTTGAAGGTTTCTACTTCGATATCTGCACCTTGCAGGAAAGCGATCATGGCGAAAGCGCCCGGCCCTTCTTCGGCAAAGGTATGGTCCCGCAGTCCTTTCATGATGGCTTGGGACAGGGCTTTGCATGCGCGGCCAGCGTTGAAGATCGATTGCAGCCAGTCCTTGACGTTCGCCCGGTCCTCCGGCGCCAGAGTTTCCATGAACACTTTCGGATTAGCTCCGCTTTCGTAGATCAGGCCGTAAGCGTTGGTCAGTATGTCCCACGGTGCGAGCGCCGGGCCGGGGCGCTCGATCTGCTCGGGTGCGTCTGGCTGCGGCGGTATCGGTGCTTCAATTTTCGCGCCCGCGAAAATGTCGCCCGTCTTATCGGCGGCCGTTTCAGCCTTCGCCTTGTCGCCCTTCTCCGCTTTCGGCTTGACCTTAGCCTTGACCTCGTTCACCTTCTTGCGGGTGTCTTCCTTGCCCTTGGACTGTTTCAGACTGTCCACCAGTTCTTTGGCGGCCGCAGGATTGACCTTTTCGATCACCTTCACGCCGTTGATGACGTCCAGATCGGCGCTAATTTTCTCGGTGACGAGGCGTTTTGCTTGTTCCGGCAGCTTGAGCAGGGACAGAATTTGCGACAGCCAAGCGCGGCCTTTATTGTGCTTCTTGAGCACCGCCTCGGTGTTGCCCAGATCGTCCAAATCCTTCTGTATGCGCTTGGCAAGCTCAAACTGCGTCAGGTTCTTGCGCTGAATGTTCTCCTGCATCTGGATGGTGGCAGCCTCGGCATTCGTCATTTTCTTGATGAGGGCCGGAATGTCGATTTTCTGCGCACGTTCGGAGACAAAATAGCGCCGTCCACCTGCCACCAGCTCGAAGGGGGCCGGGCCGTTTTCCATCGGGCGCACCAGCACCGATTGGAATACACCGTGTTCCTCAACGCTCGCTTGCAGCTCGTCTAGCGTGTTTTCATCGTCCTCCATTTCCTCACGAATCTGAGGGCTGACGTAGATGTCCGTCAGCTTGAGGACGGCAACGTTGTACTCGCTCTCGTTGATGATGTCGCCAAATCCAGCGCTCAGCACGTCGCTCATACCGGCGAAAGCATTACCTGTTACTTTCGGGGCCGAAGTCTTGGCCGACAAAGAATTCTTCTTCATTTCAATACTCCCATGTTCGTCAGAACAAAATCACACACCTGTTTCCACTCGGCGGCGGCGTTGCGGTGCCCCTGTCCGTTGGTGTTCTGCCAAACCGGGCGGCGGTTGATGATCGACTTGTGGACGGCCGCATTGCGCGACAACTGCAAAGGCAAGACAGCCTTGCCGAAACTCTCGCGCAATTCTTCCAGCCCCTTCAATTCGTCCTTGCTCTTGGTGTTGATTAAGCTCGGCAGAATGCCCATCAGGCGCAATTGCGGGTTCAGGCCGCCCTTTTTGATGGACTGGATGAACTTCCAAAGCTGGGCCAGCGCGTCCAGCTCGAACAGCCCCATCGATGTCGGGCACAGCACCACATCAGCGGCGGCCATGCTGGCGGTCAGCGGCATGCAGATACGGCCCGGCGTGTCGATGATGCAGAAATCGAAGCCCTTGGCCAGCTTGCGTAAGTTCTTCCTGAACCGTTGCACGTATTCCTCGCCCTTGGTGTCCAGGTCGAACATGCGTGGATCGCGGGCGCGCACGAAAGCGACTTTGTCGGTCAGATATTCGAGCGGCGTTGATGGCAACTCCTCCTCGAACAGCTCGTAAGCCATCAAATTCGTTTGCGTCTCGTCCGCCTTCGGCAAAACCAGTTCAAGGCTGCCTTGAGCATCGAGAGACACAATCAAGACGCTTTTGTCGGCATCGGCGGCCTTGTGCGTCACATTGAACACAATGGCCGTTTTACCGACGCTTTTCTGGTTTGTCACAGCTAGGATACTCATAGGAGCCTCTTAATTTCTGTACGTTGACTGATTAAGCATCATTATCCGGGGGCAATTATAGTCTCGCCCCTCCAATGGCAACACATTTTGCTTGCCATGCTGGGAAAATACCAGCATGGCAAGCGGCCGGTCTAGATCGGAATATCGTTATCGCCCGCTACGCTTTCAGGCTGCGGCGCTGGCCGGGGCCTCTGCTTGCCTCTAGGCGCGGCCGCTGCGGGCGTTGGCTTGGCGGCTGGCGCGGCTGGAGCGCTGGCCGGGGTTTGCTGCTGGGCGTCGCCATACTGTTGACCGGCATCGCGGTTTGCACCAGCCGGGCCACCCAGCATTTGCATTTGCTCCGCGATGATATCTGTTGCGTAGCGTTCCACGCCATCCTTGTCGGTGTATTTTCGCGTTTGCAAGCGGCCTTCCACGTAGACCGACGAACCCTTTTTCAGATATTGGCCGACGATTTCGGCAAGACGGCCGAAGAAGGCGATACGGTGCCACTCGGTCAGCTCCTTCTGCTCGCCGGTATTGCGGTCCTTTTGGTGGTAGCTGGTCGCCACGGCGATATTGGCGATGGCGTCGCCGCTTGGCATGTAGCGGATTTCAGGATCGCGGCCGAGGTTGCCGACGATGATTACTTTGTTGACTGAGGCCATTTTGATACTCCTTAAAAGTGAGGGTTTTCGATGGCCCCGGACTGAACCGGGGCCGGGCACTTAATGAAGACCGAACATTTGATCGAGCTTGTAGAACAAAACAACCACAGTCGGCAGGATGATGATTACTGCCGTCACAAAACCAAGCCAGAAACCTTTGTTCATTTTGCAATCTCCGATTACTTACGTTGACGTGAAACTGATTTTTTGCTGGTGAATCGTTTCGTCCACCATGTAATTATTATAGTCCATGACAACATGTTTGACAACTTGTTTTGGTTGTCATTGATGGCAATAAGGTGCATATTTGTTAATCGATAATCGCAACATGATAGACAATTTAAATAGCCAATATATAGCCGATCCGCGCCCCGCCGCCGCCCTTCCCTGCCGCTGGCCGCCCCCTACCCTGGTACTGCAAGCCGGTTTTAAGGACGCCTGAACCAAGCAAACGGGGGCGGCTCAAGTCCCGACGCATGTCGGGATGCCGCCGCAGGACGGCACCCCCTGTCACGCAGGAGCATGTAGGGGCGGGTTTGGCCGGGCCGACCCCGGCCAGCCCCGATGCGACTGCCCCGGAACGCCGAGGGATCGAAACGCGGGGTGATTGGTGACACGATCGCGGCGCCGGCGAAGGCCTTGTGTCACCAACCGGGTTTTGGTGTCAGCGATCGCGCACCAGGTCCGCGTCGGCGTCACCAAGAAACGCGGCGGTGCGCCTTGCCCGTTTGGTGACTGGCCATCGCCTGCAGGACGGCCGCGGCGTCACCAATACGCGGCTGCGGTGGTTACTTTCTTTGTCGTGCGGGGTTGGCTAGGGTGGCCTGGAGGGGTGGGCGGCTTCATCGCCCAGTCGCGTAGCGACCAAGGGAGCGTAAGCGACCGCGCTCCGTAATGGGCATCCCGGTTTTTTCGCGCACGCGAAAAAAAGCCCCGGATTCTGCCTTTAGGTTTTTAACGCCTTGGCGGCCCGATCAAACGACGGCACCCGCAAAAACCGCAACTGCCCTTCCAGTGCTGGACTTGCGGCGCTATACTGCCGATACTGTACAAAAACACAGTAATTGGATTTAGGAAAATGACCAGCATGCCCCCATTGGAAATTATGGAATCGCCGCCATCCGGCGCGATCCAACCGGCCAGCCTTAACGCGCCCTTCAGCATGCGCCCGCTGGTGCAGCATAAAATTTCCGCCGGATTTCCCTCCCCAGCTGCCGACTACGTGGAAAAAGGGCTGGACCTTAACGCCTTCCTGGTGCAGCACAAGGAAGCCTCATTTTTCTTCATGGTCGTGGGCGATAGTATGTCGGGCATCGGCATCATGGACGGCGATATCGTGCTGGTGGATCGTTCCGTCACGCCTGTTCACGGACACTACGTGCTGGCGGTGATTGATGGCGAGTACACGCTAAAACGGCTCCACAAGCGCCAAGGCGTCATCGAACTGCACCCCGAGAATAAGGCCTATGCACCGATCCGGCTCATCGACGGGCAGGAGCTGCAAATCTGGGGCGTCGTGACTGGCGTCATTCGTAAATACCGGGTCTGATATGCCGAACCCGCACCAACAGCTCTTTGCGCTCGTGGACGTGAACAACATGTATGTCAGTTGCGAGCGGGCCTTCAATCCCAAGCTGCAAGGGCGGCCAGTGGTAGTGCTGTCGAACAATGACGGCTGCGCGGTGGCGCGCTCAAACGAGGTGAAGGCGTTAGGCGTCAAGATGGGCACGCCTTGGTTCCAGATGAAGGATTTGGCCCGACAGCACGGCATCATCGGCCTGAGTTCGAACTACACTTTGTACGGCGATATGAGCAACCGCATTATGACCATTCTGCGGACCTACAGCCCGCATGTAGAGGTGTACTCGATAGACGAGTCGTTCCTATCGCTGAACGGCATGGGTGGGCTGTGGGACAGCCCTACGGCGATGGGGCAGAACATCCGGCAACGCATCCTGCAATGGACGACCCTGCCGGTGTGCGTGGGCGTAGGAGCTTCGAAGACGCAAGCCAAGCTCGCCAACCACATCGCCAAGAAATTCCCGCTGTTCGACAGCGTGTGCGACCTGACATCGATGTCGGCCGCCCGCATGCACTGGTTGTTTGTCCGCATCGACGTAGGCGAGGTGTGGGGCGTCGGCCGCCGCATCGCTGCCAAGCTGGCCGACATGGGTATCCATACGGTGCAGGATCTGAAAGACGCCTCGCCGCGAGATATACGTGCCCGGTTCGGCGTGGTGATGGAGCGCACCTGTCAGGAACTGCGCGGGCTATCCTGCCTTGCGCTGGAAGAGGTTGCGCCGCCGCGCAAGGAAATCGTGTCGTCCAAGTCGTTCGGCACGATGGCGGTAAGCCTCATGGAGCTGGAAGAAGCCGTGTCGACCTACATCGCCAGGGCGGCCGAAAAGCTGCGCGGACAAGCCTCGCGGTGCGGCGCGGTGCATGTGTTCGTGCACACCAATCCATTCAGGGAGCAAGACCCGCAGTACAGCAACGGCTTGACGGTGCCGCTCATCGAGCCGACCGACGACAACCGCATACTGGCGGCCGCCGCGCTGCAAGGGCTGGGTATCATCTACCGCGAAGGCTTTCAGTACAAAAAGGCGGGAGTGATGTTGATGGACCTGCAAGCCAACTCGATCAGTCAAGGCATGCTGTTCGACACCCGGCCGCCCCGCGAGAACTCGGCCCGCGTAATGGCGACGCTCGATGCGCTCAACCAGCGTTTCGGCCGCGATGCATTGCACATCGGTTCGGCCGGTCTGGTGCAGCGCTGGGCGATGAAGGCGGAAAACAAGACGCCGTGCTACACGACGCGTTGGGATGAGCTGCCGAAAGTCTACGCCGTCTGAGCTTGGTGCATAGCCCATACCCGTTTGACTTGGCTGTGGGAACAGCCCGCAAGCCTCGCAGTCTCCGCGATGGTGTGCTTGCCAGCGCGCAGCGCTACGATGCGCTCATGGGTCGTTTGATCGGTTTTGCGGCCCTTGTATTTGCCATCGGACTTCGCCAGTGCGACGCCTTGGCGCTGCCGCTCGCGGCGCTGCTCGTAGTCGTCCCGCGCCATCTGAAGCGCTATCCTCATCAACAAATCCTGAACAGATTCCAGCACGATCTTGGCGACGCCATCTGACGCGGCCGCGATATCCGACAGGTCCACAATGCCCGGCACCGACAGCTTGGCTCCAGTGGCCTTGATCGAGGCGACAAGCTTCTCGGCTTCCTCAAGCGGCAACCGACTGATGCGGTCGATACTTTCCGCGATGACCACATCGCCGGGTCGCAGGTCCGCGATCATGCGCAGCAGCTCGGGCCGGTCGGCCCGAGCGCCTGAAGCCTTTTCCCGGTAGACACCGGCAATGTAGAAACCGGCCGCCGTGGCGGCATCCTCGATAGCTGCCTGCCGCGTTAAGTCTTGCTCGGCGGTGCTCACACGTTGGTAGATGCGTGCAACTTTCATGAAATTTTCATCAGTTTGGGATAGGGGTATTCGGCAACCACATCAGGGCACCATCCAGTTCATTACCGGCGATAGTGGTCCAGCTCTTGCCGTCTTCATCGACAGCAATGCAACCAGGTTGCCAGTGTTCTGGATTGCGGAGTTGGTTAACCCAGCTTTGCACTTCGCCATTCAGTAACACAATAACGCCACCTCGGCCGTTGTAGCCCCACTGGTTGCGCCAGCGCTGCGCTGCCGCTATGTTGTCGATAGTCGGTGCCATTAATGTTCCCTAGTCTTGATTGTCAATAATCCCGTAAGGATTGCCCTTGATGTCGGTTAATCCATCATGCATGGGCGTGCCATCGATATTGGTACTGCCGCCTGCTGGGCCGCCATAGGTAAAATCTTCATCCCAAGGAATTGATTTATACCAAGAGCAAAAACTGGCAAAAATACGGGCAATAAAATCCATTAATTTTCCCCTCGTTATTCTTCCATAGGTCCGATATAGCACTGTCCGAACCGGCTCTTGAATAAAGTAGATAAATATACAATAAGAATGCGGCCAAGTAGGGTATACCTGAATTAGCCATCTACTTAAACCATAGCCAAGAATACCAGCAGCGGTTTTAATTGGCTAGTGATATTTGGGCCACTCTATTTGTCCTTTTTGGGACCGGCGCGGTGTTTCGCCGTGTTTTGGCCGCCGTCATCGGCGGCCGGTGGCTCGGTTTTTGGGGTTGGAGGTGCAGTGGAACAGTCAACTGGCTTAAGCCGCTTTGTGGGGGTGACAGCTACGCGTCCGAATCATCAACCAATTTGATGTCTATGATTTTGTAGCCGAAATATGCCATCTGCGTTTGCTTCGGCGTCTGGTCCGTGCGAAGGATGTCTATGATCTCCGGTTGCTGCTGGCCTTCTTGATGCTGGCGAACGATGTGGCTGGCGGCTTCTTCAAGCGATGGCTGTTCATGCCATTCGAATTCAAGCTCGTGTGATTCACCGGTCTTATCGGTAAATAGGATAGCCCATGTTTGATTTGTCATATTGACCTTTGTTGGTTGTTGATTTTGCATGGTAACGCATGGCCGGTAATGCCAAGCTCTTATTTGTGCTTCGTGTTGACCGCCCAGCACCCGGCCGCAGCCGTCGCTTGGTGACAGCGGCCGCGCACCTGGTCAACGCTGGAGTCATCACGCGCACATGTGAGGCGGCGCGCACGAGGATCGTCGGTCCACCACAGGCCCGTAGAGTGATTGTTTGTTGCCAGCATGACGCCAGAGTCGCGATGACACGCGAACGCGGCGTGATGGCCCGCCAAGCGGGCCGTGTAGCCATCGGCGAGTGAGTTTGACCACCCTCCTGTAGACGATTTTTGCTGACGATGGGTAATCCGAGGCGCTGATAGCGAGGCTGGCACACCAGCCCGGTTGAGCGGTCGGCCGGGCGCGGGTTTTGCGCCGGGCCGAGCGTGATTTATCCGGGTCTTAGCGTCCCGGAGGGATGGCCGTAAGGCCAGGGCGGCTGGGGCGGGGGTATCGCACCGGCCGGGCCGCTTAGACCGAGCGTACAGGTATCGGTGGCGTACCGGTTTTATTGGGGTTGCTTCGCCGCTGTGCGGCGCTGTTGTTGCAGTGGTTGTTGGGGGTCGTCCAGCCCGCTTGCGGGCGGTTTTGCCTCCCATCCGTAAGGATGGGGGCCTATTTTTACTACCCCGCGCTCCTCGTATAACGACTAAAGAAGGTTAAAGGGAAGGCTAAAAAGACTAGGGGCGGCAAAATGGTTCGAAAACACTTGCAAATCAACAACTTGCGTCTCTTCACTGTAAGCTAAACCTACCATGGGAGACTGTTTTTAAGCAGTGCGGGACAGGCTGGAAGTGCGTTTTTCGGCGCTAGGAGCGGCCCAGCTTCCGAACTGTAAGCTATACCTACCGCAATTTTTCTTACCCGTAAGCTATACCTACCGGGCTTTCGCCCTACTGTAAGCCATACCTACCGCGTCACCTGTGGATAAGTCCGCCAAAATCCACAATAAAATGAACCGTAAGCTAAACCTACCGCCACACGTAAGCTAAACCTACGGTGATTTCCGTGGAACTGTAAGCTATACCTCCCTACCCCTTCTACCGTAACCAAAACCTACCGCCATGACCGCCGCGCCGCTGATAGGCCGTTAGTCGGGGTGCTGGCGGCGGTCGGTGGTCAGGGTGCCCAAACAGCCATAGCGCCCCGCACCTGTAACTCAAACCTACCGGGTCGCGAGCATGGCCCTGAACTACGGTTTGCCAGCTGTAAGCCAAACCTACCACCTACCGGCCACGCTTTACCCGTGTTGGTCGGTAGGTGGTCGCGGTAGGTGTGACCAAAACCTACCACGCCGGAACATCCGGCCGATCTGCTGCCGCATATGTAAGTCAAACCTACCGAAGCGTCCAGCCCCGGCGAACTTTGGTGACGCCTCCGATCCGCTGCAGGAGCTGGCCAGTCACCAAGTGTCCAGCCACGTTCGCAAGCCGGTGGTGACAAGCACGCTGCCCAGGTGCCCGGCCGCTGGCACCATTTGGTGACAGAGTGCAGCCGGCGCCGGCGCGATCGAGTCACCACGATCACCTGTAAGCGAAACCTACCGCCTCACGCGGTGGCATTCGCTGGACGGCCGAGGCGTTCTTCGGCCAGTGTGATGCGCTTGTTTGCCGCTTTCACCGTTTTGACGAATTCATGTGACGGTGACAACGAATACACCACATCGAGAATCTTATTGCGGTCGCCGCGTATGACCTTTTTATCGAGTATCAGGATGACATGGGGTATCAGCTCCGCAAAGGCGTCATCCAGCGCCTTGACGGCTAGCCGCGTCGAACCCTCGGCGTAGCCCGTGAACATGGCGCTATCCCGCTTGATGGTCGAGAAGCGCATTTCAAACGCCCGGCCCAGTGACGCGAATGTGAACTTCAAGACGATTTGCCTATGCAGCCAGCGCGCAAGCTGTGCATCGTGCGCCATCATCTTGTGATAGTTGAACTGGCGGTAGGTCAGCTCGTCGATGCTGCGGGTGACGAGCGGATGGAACTGAGCCACCCATTTTGCGTTGGCATCAGCGTTCAAGTCTTCCCGCGTCACCCCGGCCAGCGCGGGGAGGTAGTTGCTCATCGCCACGCCATCACCGATCCCGCTGGTGTCGATGATCTCGATATTGCTCTTTGCCATAATGCGCAAGCTCATCGTGATTTCTTGGTAAGAGCGCGCATGGCCTCGGCGCTTCAATTCCTCGCGCAGCGCGTGCAGCGAAAACGTGACGCCACTGCGGTAATCATCCTTGTCGAAAAATCCCTGCTGCTGGTCCGTCGCGATCTTGCGCAAGGCGTCTTCCACCAGCTCTTCGTTTGCGCTGGGGTAGAAGTCCATTTCCACCATCTCACCGGAAGCGTTCGGCACCTCGATTTTCGCGGGCTGGATCACTGCGCGGAATTTTTTGGTGCGGTAGTGAAAATCATGCTTCAGCAGCTTGAGATTTCCGTCAGCGCTGCGCATCTTGTTCATCGTTTGGCGCGACACCGAATACCTGGGGATACTGTCCCACAGGTCAAACGTGTTGCCCAGTTGTGAGCGTTCGTCGTCGGTATTGACAAGGAAATTCTGGAAAAGACTGAGCTGCGTATTCTCAAACGCTCGCGGCGTCAGCTTCTTGGCGGCGCGGCGCTTCTTTGGCTGTGCCAGCGCCTTGGCCGCCAGCGCGTTTGCCTTGTCGATCAGGGAAGACTCAGCGCCGTCTCCAAGGGCGTCATTTGTCGCGCTGGGCGTTTTGTCGGCATCTTCAATCGCAGTCATCGGTATGTCTCTTTTGTCATTTTCGCGCCCGCGAAAATCGGGCGTTATAGTCGGCTTACGTTGATTTTAATAAACCCGGTTTGCGCTACCCGCTCCCGGTTTGATTTCATAATTTTTGATACGCAATATACCAGACTGCGCAACCGTTCCGGGCCAGTCGCATCGGGGCTGGCCGGGGTCGGCCCGGCCAAACCCGCCCCTACATGCTCCTGCGTGACAGGGGGTGCCGTCCTGCGGCGGCATCCCGACATCCGTCGGGACTTGAGCCGCCCCCGTTTGCTTGGCTCGCACTCCCTACAACCCGGAATTCAGCGGAAGCTATTATGCGTCGTTCTTCGGTACTGCAAGCCGCTTGACGACCTCATCTCGCCCCAACTCCATCGCCTTGCGCACCACTGACTGAAGCGTCGCATCGTTATGTTTTGGCTGTACCTCTATACGCCAGTCGTTTTCCCTATTCACTTTGACGTCCACAGTGAAATAGCGCGCCGTGTTTTTGGTACGCGCATAAACAGTCCAACATGGCACATCCTGGATACGATCTATAAAATGTTCGCAAGATGGTTGGTAATCGACAAAAATTATCTCGGAGTCCTTGCCAGACCAGCGCTCAATCGAGCCGTCTTTTTGAACAATCAACTCTGACCATACAGTGAACTTGCGGGGCACTACTACGTCTTGATATTTGTTGATGTTTTCAACGTCCGCCGCCCATTGACGGGCTTCCTCTTTTCTAGCTGCCCCTATCGCGTATAGGCCATAGAGTATGGCAATCAGACAAACCACACCAGCTACCTTAGACACAAAGGAAAAAGAGTTTTCATCTGGGGCTAGTTGTCGCTTAGCAAAACTGGATTTGCTCATAGTGATACCTTTAATGTGTTGGAATAAATGTGAAGGCAATCAGGGTTTCGATATGGGCTTACCAGCTTGGTTTCCTGAGTTTGCATATCGATCCCCTTATATCGCCAAAAAGATCAATACAGCTTGCGATCGGACAAAACCCGCGCCGCTTCTTGCAAACTGCGGTGGCCGTGCACCAAAACCTGCTCCAGCAGTTCGGACTGGCGGCCCAGCTCGTCATACTCCTTCGCGCGCTGAATGGCGTCACGCGCTTCCTTGATCTTCAGCGGGTCTTTGCCGACGTACTCGCGCACCCGCTTGTCGCCAGCTTGCGAAGGGTGCAGCAGGACGAGGTATTTACCGTCCTTCATATGCTCTCCGGCGTAGATCAACCCGGCCTTCTTCAAGGCGGCCATTTGCGCGGCGATGTCTTTCAGGTCGGTATCAATCTTGCCGATCAGGTCCGGCAGGGTGGCGGCCACGGCGGCCACGGTCGTTACAGTCTTCATAGGCTTGCTCATAATTTTCTCTCTAAGTCGAATGGTGACAGATCCAGCCGCGCCAGGCGCATCGAGTGACACCAATTTTATTTCAAATGCCACGGATTGCTTGGCGGTGTTGGTTCAGTTTGTTCATCAGGTTGGCGAAGTGGTCGACCCGGCGTGCTTCCTCTGCCTGAGCGTACAGGCGGCGGATGCAGCAGATAAGCACCGCCTCGGCATCAGGGCCAGCAGCACCGGCTAAGCGCACCGCCTCAATCAACAACATGACGGGACCGGCGCACGCGGCGACGACTTCATCGCGCCGTTCATCCGTAACGGTGCCGCATGGCAGTGCGATCAGGCATTCGCCTATCATTTGATCGACCTGTGCGAGTGGTGGAACGTGTAAGGTGGTCATGATCGCTTCCTTCCTAGTCTGTGTTGGCCGTGTTGCTGGACGGGCTCAGAAAAACTTGGCGGCGCTCGCCGTGGTCGGTGAGGATAATTCGGCCGTTGGCTTCCGCTTGGCGCAGGTAGTACGACGCCCTAGTAGCCAGCGCGGCCGCTTCGCTCTTAATGCCAAAATTAGCATCAGGATCACGGTTATATTTCTTCATCATTGCCGCCAGCCGCTTGGCTGTAGCTCGGGCGCGCTTCTTGTGTTGATGCGAAAAAAACTTGATATGCGATGTCATGATGTACCCCCTGTTACCGCACGTTCGATTAACTCTCGTCGTCCACCACATCGTATTGCTGGCCGCACTTCGTGCAACCTTCGCGGCGCACGTTGTTGGCGCGGATCGCGAGCAATTCAGTACGGGTGCCGCAGCTGGGGCACAAGGTCAATTCCTCGCCTACGTAGATCGTTGGCACCGGCGCTGCTGCTGACTTCAGATCGTTGGATTTCATCGTGCGCTTCCTGTTGACTTCGATGGGAAGGGCTTGCGCCCTTCCTCTCTTCACTACGTGGCGGCTTACGCGATCAGCTTGCGCATTTCCTCGGCCAGAACCCACAAAGCACGGTTCAACTGGATGTTCTGGGCGATACCGGTTACTGGCCGGGTTTCCATGCGGCGGCCGGTGGCGTTGCGACCACGCACGCCGCCATCGATCATGTGTTCCTGTACGCGGTTGAAGGTGCTCCAGACATCATCGCCTTGGTCCTCAACCCGTTTAGGAGCCAGAATCTGACGCTCGGTGACAGGGGCCGGGGTGACTTGGGTGTCATATTTCAAGGCCAGCGCCGACCGTGCGAAAGCAAGCTGCTGGCCTTGGTTCAACTTCAGCGACTTCATGCCGTCAATCTGGCCATCCACCAGCTCGAAGTCTTTCAACACGCGGAAAGCGCCTTCGATCACGTTGTCAACGATGTTGCCTTTGTGCCGGATGCGAACATCGCTCATGGTGTCGCCCCATACCAGCCCGTTGGCGCAAACGAAGCGGAATTTACCCGCCAGCATTTGATAGCTGCTGGTGCCGTCGTGCGAATTCAACAGAACGATTTCGTTGGCTTCCTTGCTGACGATCTGGCTGACGTGACGCAGACGCACCATGTGTTTCGTGTGTTCGCGCTTCGATTCGTCGCGTGGTTTCGACTGGCACGCCATGAACGGCAAGAAGCCCTCATTACGCAGGCGTTCCAGCACATTGCTGGTCGGAATGTAGGTGTAGCTGCCGGAACGGCTAGCGTGTTTTTCTTCTGCGTAAATCGATGGAACAACGCGCATGATTTGAGCGTCGCTCAGGGGCGATTCCGAACGGATCATCGACAGGGAGCGGGCAAATTTGGAAGCTAACATGGTCATTTCCTTTAGGTTACGTTGACGTTGAGTTTGGTTTTTTTAGCTGGTGAATCGTTTCGTCCACCATGTAACTAGTATAGTCCATGACAACATCTTTGGCAACCATTTTACGTTGTCAATACGAATGATTCGGACACATATATTTCAATCGACATTGACACCTTGATAGCCAATTTAAATAGCCAACATATAGCCGATCCGCGCCCCGCCGCCGCCCTTCCCTGCCGCTGTCCGCCCCCCCCTACCCTGGTACTGCAAGCCGGTTTTCAGGACGCCCGATTCAAGCAAACGGGGGCGGCTCAAGTCCCGACGCATGTCGGGATGCCGCCGCAGGACGGCACCCCCTGTCGCGCAGGAGCATGTAGGGGCGGGTTTGGCCGGGCCGACCCCGGCCAGCCCCGATGCGACTGGCCCGGAACGCCGAGGGATCGAAACGCGGGGTGATTGGTGACACGATCGCGGCGCCGGCGACGGCCTGGTGTCACCAACCGGGTTTTGGTGACAACGATCGCGCACCAGGTCTGTCGGGTGACATAGAAAGTGCAAATTGTGCCAAGTACGTGAAAAGTATCGATGCTGAAAGTACAGGGTTGTGCAAGCGTCATTGCTGGCATACAGTTGGTGCGTTACACCCTTGGCTGTAGCCGATAATAATTTCACCCTTGAGGAACGAGAAAAATGAGCAATCGACAGCTGGAAGAGCGCCACGAAGAAGAGCAAAGCCAACGGTTAGCGAGTCACCTTGGCTTAACGCTTGATGAATTGGATGTACTGGCTCCTGACATCCATACGAACGAAAGTAACGACGGCCTCGTTTACAACTATGTGTTGAATTTTCACAGGGAATCGCCAAGCGAGTTGCTTGCTAAAGTTAAAGGCCTTGGGCAAGGCATGCTTTCAATGCAATTGGAACTGAGCGTACTCGACCAACCTGACGACGAAGAATAAATCGTACCGCTAATGCGGCCGCGTGCCGCCAAAGAAGGAAGCTATGCACCAGTCTTACCGTGAGCAATTAGGGATCGATCCCACCTATGACATCAAGAAGACGGGAGACCGTCGTGACGTCCGAAAGGGGCAGGACGCAGATGTCGAATCGTATGAAGTATTCGACCTGGAGGGTCACTTGGTAGCACAGTATGAAATTTTGGACTCTACGAGCATGTATCCACCGTTTAACAGAACGGTGAGCTATCGCCAGATCGGCGATGCTAATGGCGCTGGTCCCTTGCGGCCGGTGTAAGCGATGCAGCTAAGTAGCTTAAATTTTTCACGATCTGCGGCATAGATTCTGAATTTTTTCAATTTCCGTATCACACCCAATAAGATCATATGACGTAGATGATGAAAAAGCCCATGCAAAACACAGTGGGCTTTTTCACTTTTGGTGTCACCCTAGAAGGTCCGCGCCGGCGTCACCAAGAAACGCGGCGGTGCGCCTTGGCTGTTTGGTGACTGGCCATCGCCTGCAGGACGGCCGCGGTGTCACCAATACGCGGCCGCGGTGGTTACTTTCTTTGTCGTGCTGTCGGGTGACACAAAACATGAAAACTGTGACAACTTAGTGAAAACCGTGTGCCACGTTTGCTGAGAATGTGAGACGTAGCCCGAGCTGTCATAGGCAACCCTCCATGTATGATGGGAAACCGACAACGAAAGGTCTCCCATGTCCGTCCAACCGCCCGAACACACGCCGAAAGTCCGCGAACTCCTCTCGCTGCTGGACGACGACCGAGAAGCGTTGATGGACTACTATAGGTCCGGCCATGCCAACACGAACGGCAAGTTGTACGCCATGGACATGTTTGTTCTCGGTGCAGTAAAGCGGACTCTGAGCGCTAACGCCGCGATGATCCTGATGGTCCAGACTTGGAACCTCGTCACGGCGCGAACCCTGCTGCGCACTCACCTCGACACGGCGCTCAGGTTTTCCGCTGCATGGCTGGTTGATGACCCCGAGAAGTTCGCGCTTGATGTGCTGAGCGGAGCGCAGATCGATCGGACGAGGGACCGGACTGGCGAGCTGATGAAGGACAAGTACCTAATCGGCAAGATGATCGGCAACCACCCGTGGCTTAAGGACGTTTACGACACACTCTCCGGCTACATCCACTTCTCTGGGTCGCACATATCCTCATCGCTGTTTA
The DNA here is from genome assembly GCF_040364205.1 of Duganella rhizosphaerae. Lineage (NCBI taxonomy): Bacteria > Pseudomonadati > Pseudomonadota > Betaproteobacteria > Burkholderiales > Oxalobacteraceae > Duganella > Duganella rhizosphaerae. The sequence continues at coordinate 501 of NZ_BPWK01000026.1, read as the reverse complement.
ACGTGCGGGACGATGGCAAATTCTCGTTCAGACTGTCAGAGTACGACCTAAACTTCCCCGAAAGTAGCTGGATTGAGGTTCTGGAGTGCTTCCGCGAGACAACTGGCGAGCTAATACTGCATTTGGGCGGCTATGCAGCGACCAAGAGACTGAACCGGTAGTAACTGGTAGGGCAAGTGCTTGGGAAGTTCCACTTCTATTTAACAAGTAGGTCTTTGAGAAACCTATCCTCGTCCTGAGGGCCGCTTTGGGTTGAAAGCGACCTGTCGATAGGTCATGCCAGCTCGCTGAATTTTTCAGTATTCAAGGCACGTCAGCCGAAAATTTTCACTTTCTCTGTCACTTCGCTGTACCCGGTGTGACAGAAATAGTGAAAAAGCCTTTGCAATCAGCACCTGATTTTTCACTTATTGCGTCACCCGACACGTGCGGGGTTGGCTAGGGTGGCCTGGAGGGGTGGGCGGCTTCATCGCCCAGTCGCGTAGCGACCAAGGGAGCGTA
>NZ_BPWK01000025.1:0-47577 GCF_040364205.1 Duganella rhizosphaerae | reverse complement strand
CGGTTATGCACAAACTGGCCCACTTAATTTATGGGGTGATACACAATGACAAGCCTTTCGATCCCAATTACCTATCGAAAGGGCTTGTCATTCAAGACGGTATCTGACCCCCGGGGTTTAGAACTTGTAGTTGGCGCGCACGTAGTAGTAGCCGCCGTTGATGCCGATCGGCGAGAACGATGGCAGCACCGTCACCGCCGCGTTGTCGCCGGCAGCGCGCTCGTCCGCCAGCAGCGCCGGATTCACGCCGTTCGGATACTTGTTGAACAGGTTGTTGGCGCCGACCGCCACCGACCATGCGGGACTGATCTTGTAACCCACTTCCAGGTCGGTGATCGCCTTGGCCGAGATTTCGGTCAGGTGATAGACCGAGCCGTCCTCGCTGCCGTACTCCGACGACTTGCCGTAGATCGCCTCGCGCAGGTTGATGGTCCAGGCGCCGATCTTCCACAGCGCGCCCAGGTTGATGCGCACTTTCGGCGAGGCCGTTTCCAGGTCGGAGATGGCGGTCTTGTCGAGCAGCGTCTGCGGCAGCAGCTGGGTCGGCGCCTGGTTGATCTTGGTGACCTCCACCTTGTTGTAGTTGGCCGCCACCGACCAATCCACCTTGCCCGCCGTGCCGTAGTTCTCGTTCAGCGTGGCGACGAATTCCAGCCCGCGGCTGCGGGTGTCGACCGCGTTGGAGAAGATGTTGATGCCGGTCTGGCTGACGGTGCTGTCGAGCACATTGCCGTTGGCCTTGATCGCCGCCACCACCGCCGGCGAGTTGACCGATCCGCCCGAGCCGTACAGCGCGCCTGAACCGACGATGCGGTCGCGGATCTTGATCTGGTAGGCGTCCAGCGTGATGGCCAGGTTGGCGGCCGGGTTCAGCACCAGGCCCAGGCTGAAGTTGGTCGAGCGTTCAGGCTTCAAGCCATCCACGCCCACCAGCTTGGCGCCGGCCGAATTCGGCGCCAGCTGCACGAAGGCGGTGGTCGGGCCGACGTTGGTGGCCGAATAGTATTCCTCGGCCAGGGTCGGCGCGCGGAAGCCGTTGCTGAAGGTGCCGCGCACGCCCACCAGCGGCGAGACGTCGTAGCGCGCCGTGAACTTGCCCACCTTGGCGTTGCCGAAGTCGGAGAAGTGTTCGTAGCGGGCCGCCAGGTCCAGCGTCAGGTCGGCGACCGGGTTGCCGGCCAGGTCGATGTAGGCCGCTTCGTTGGTGCGGCGGTGGCTGCCGGCGTCGGTTAGCGAGAAGCCCGGATAGGACTGCGAACCTTCCTTGTAGCGCGAGGCGGCGTCGCCCGCTTCGATCTCGTACTTGTCGATGCGGTGCTCCAGGCCTGCGGCCACGTTCAGCGGCTTGGCCCAGCCAACCGCGAACTCGCGGCTCGCCTCCAGCGACGTGGTCAGCTGGCTGGCGATGAAGGAACCGGCGCGGAACACGGTGGGCGTGGTGCCGGTGTCGTTGAACAGCGAGACGTTGCCCGAATCGGCGACGCCGATCTTGCTGGTGTCCTTGCCGTAGGTGGAGCTCAGGTCCAGATTCCAGCCGGCCAGCACGCCCTTGACGCCGCCGGTCAGCGCGTAGTCGTCCTGCTTCATGGTTTCCTTCGGCGAGAAGCCGGTCGGATAGACCTTCGGCAGGCGGCTCGGCAGGCGGTAGTTCTCGTAGGCGCGCGCTTCCTTGTGGCCCCAGGTGGCGATGGCGTACAGCTGGCTGTCCGGCGCGAAGTCGTAGCCGAAGTTGGCCGCCAGGACGTTCAGGTGGTATTGCGCGTCGCCCGAGATGTGGTTGACGTGCGGGTAGCCGGCCTGCTGGAACATGCCGGGATAGGCCGCCATGTTGGCGGCGGTGATCACGCGCGGATCGATGCCGCCACGGTCGCTGTAGCCGTGGTACTTGGATTCGGCGGTCAGGCTCAGGTAGGCGTCCTTGAACGGTTCGACGCCGACGTTGGCCGAGGCGTCGCCGGTGCGCCCGCCGCCGTCGGAGTAGCCGCCGCCGGTGGCGCTGGCGGTGCCGCCGTGGTTGTTCGATTTGAGGATGATGTTGATCACGCCGGCGATGGCGTCGGAGCCGTATTGGGCGGCGGCGCCGTCCTGCAGCACCTCGATGTGGTCGATCGCGGAGACCGGGATGTAGTTCAGGTCAGCCGCCGCGCCGCCCTGGTATGGCCCGCCCAGCACGGCCAGGTTGGCGGTGCCGTGGCGGCGTTTGCCGTTGATCAGCACCAGCGTGTTGTTCGGGCTCAGGCCGCGCAGGCGGGCCGACAAGGTCAGGTTGGCGGTGTCGCCGCCGAAGGCCTGCGCGGTGAACGACGGCAGGTTCTGCGCCAGCGCCTGGATCAGGTCCGGCTGGCCGGTGCGTTGCAGGGAGGCCGCGTCCAGCACCTGGATCGGCGAGGCGCTGTTCTCCACCTTGATGCCGCTGGAGCGGGTGCCGGTGACGATCACCGCGCTGACGACGGCGTCGTCGGCTGCCGCCGCCGCGTCGGCGGCGTAGGCGGAACCCATCGACAGGGTGGACAACACGGCGGCGACGCCGGTCTTGAGTATGGCCTTATGCATAGTTAATCCCCATTGAATAAAAAAGAAAGTAAGACCCTGCTACGTAATTATTTTTTTGCGGCGACGACTTCGATTTCCACCAGCCAGCCCGGATTGCTCAGGGCCGCCACCTGCACCACGGCGCGCGCCGGCAGCTTGGTCTGCGCACCCCCGAAGTGCTGGGTGTAGGCCTCCATGAAGCCCTTGGTGTCGGCCTTGCCGCCCTTGGCCGGATCGCCGACCAGGTAGACGGTCATCTTGACCACGTCCGTCATATCGAGCTTCATGCCCTCCAGGACTTCCTTGATCTTCTTCAGCACCGATTCGGACTGGGTTTTGGTGTCGCCAAAGGCGGCCAATGAATCCGGCGCGGCGCTGGCGTCGGCGATGGCGGGCACCTGGCCGCTGACGAAGTGGATGGTGGCGGTGGCCGGCACCGTGACCGCCAGCGCGATCGGGAAGTCCGAGCCGGGGATCTTGTGACGGACGATATCGGCGGCGGCGGCTTTCGGCGCGGCGCTGGCGGCGCCCGGCAGGAGCGCCAATGCGGCAGGAATCAACAGTGTGGCGAGTGCTTTGTTCATGCGTTCTTCTTTCAGTGTTTGTTGGACATCTGGCCGTTACTAAAATGGTCGACTTGCAGCGCATCGCGCAGCGCCAGCACCTCCGGCTCGCTCAGAGGCGCGGCCTGGTTGCCCCAGTTGCTGCGCACGAAACTGAGAACAGTGGCGATCTCCTGGTCGCTCAGGCTGTCGCTGAAGTCGGGCATGCCGCCGCGCCCTTTCAGCAGCACCGTGGCGACGTCCGCGCCTTTCCCCTGCACGAACTTGTTCCCCGCCAGCGCCGGGAAGGCGCCAGGTATGCCCTTGCCGCTGGCCTGGTGGCAGGCCGCGCAGTTTTTCATGAACAGCGCCTTGCCGTCCGCCGTCGCCGCGTCCTGCGCGCGCGACGGCGCCGTGGCGCCGGCCGCCAGCACGGCGATGATCGCCATCGCCGCCTTGATCAACGCCTCCTTCATGCGCTGGCCCTTTCATGGATCTTGGCGATCTGCTGCCACGCCGATTCGATGGCGCCGGCCTGCCAGCCGGTCAGGTAGCTCAGGTGCTCGCCGGCCAGCAGCACGCGGCCCTCGCCCTCCACCAGGATTGGATAGGCGGCGGCGCGGGTCTTGTCGGTCCACTCGGCCCAGCCGCCCAGGTTGTACTGCACGCGATGCCAGGCGACAGAGAACGCGGTCTCGAAGTTCTCCGTGTATTGCGGGAAGATCTTCTGTCCCGCCTCCAGCGCGAAGGCGGCGCGCTCCTTGGGCGACAGCGCGCTGATCTCGATCGCGGCCGTCTGGTACTGGTAATAACCGAGCAGCACGCCCTTCTTCTTTTGCCAGCCGTAGGACGGCATCGAGATGGTGTTGATGCCTTTGAGGTCGGTGAGCACATGGCCGCCGTACAGATGCTCGTCCTCTTCCCAGAAGCGGCGCTTCATCTGCAGGCCGATCTTGCCGACCGGCGCGTAGGCCACAGTGGCGACGGCCTGCTTGAACTTGTCCGAGAAGTCGGTATCGATCTGGCGCAGCACCGACAGCGGCATCGCCACCAGGCAGTAGTCAGCGCCGATGCTGCCGCTTTTGCCGGTGCCGGTATCCTTGTAGGTGACCGTGACGCCCTTGTCGTTCTGGCGGATGGTCTGCACTTCGGCGCGGTAGCGGATGTTCTTGCCGACGCGCTTTTCAAACGCCTTGGCGATGGCGTCCATGCCGCCGACCGGCTGGAACATGGTGTTCTGCATCGGGAAGTCCTGCACCGCGCTGTAGACGTTGCCCAGCTTGGAGGCCAGCAGGTCCTTGAAGCCCAGCGGGTCGGACGGCGTGCCCGCTCCCGGTGAGATGCCGGCGCCAGGGTTGACGGCGAAGCCGCGGCCAGTGCGGCCCTTGTATTGCAGGTCGGCGCCGGCCAGCTGGCCTTCGTGCGCCAGGTAGTCCAGCAGCAGGCGCTGGTCGTCGGCCGTCAGTTCGGCGTCCAGCTGCTTGCTCTTGACCGACTTGGCCAGCAGCTCGGAGACGTGGCCGCGCATGTCGGCCTTGATCTCGGCCACCCGCATGCGCTTGCCGGCGTACGGGCCGGCGTTTTCCGAGTAGACGAAGGAGTGGTCGTTATCGTTGACCATCACTTCCAGCGGCACCTCGAACAGCCGCGTGTAGTGCAGCGTCGACTGGTGGTGCAGCGGGATGCGCCACGGGCCGTGGTTGATGTACTGGCCGTCGTCGAACTCGCAGGTCTGCTTGTCGCCGCCAAGCTCGGTGAGGCTGAAGCCCTTGCGCGCGGTCTGGCAGCGGCCGCCGGCGAAGGCGCGCGCTTCGAGGATCTGGCAGTGGTAGCCCAGCTTCCCCAGCTCGTAGGCGGCGGTCATGCCGGCCAGGCCGGCGCCCAGTATCAGCACCTTCTTGCCTTTGCCGCTGCCGCTCAGCGCCGGCGGCGCCGAGGCCGTCGAGCCTATGCCCATGCCCCAGGCGTTCATGGTGTTCAACAGCAGGCCGGTGCCGCCGACCGCCGCCGCCCGATACAGGAAATCCCGCCTTGTTAACGCACTAAACGATTTAAACGATTTGGCTGTTTTACTATTCATCGATTTCCTCTCGTGACTTGCGTATGTATAGTCCTCATCTAGCAATCGCCGTGCCACAAATCCAAGCAAAATAAACATGCTTCGTCGCTGAAGCGATCCTTATGGAATAAGGCGATACGCCATCCTGAAAGGCACTTGCGGCGACAGACTTTATTTGCGGATTATTCAGCGCGCGGAGCAGGCAAAAACGGCGCGCCGCACCAGCGGGAGGCGTGCACCGGAATGGCGAGAAGTGGCATGCACGGCGCTGGACAGCGCCGTGTGCTATCGACTTTGGAAATCAGTTAGCGTAGCTGGCGACAGCGTGCGTAGTGCTACGTAGGGGCGCCGCAGAGGCGGCGGGGATGGGGCGCGGCAGGCAAGCGATTTCCGCCGCCGAGAGGTGGCGCTGCGCGCTGCTGCTGTCGGCCATGTGGCAGGCGTGGAATTGCATGGGCGCGCCGGCGTCCAACAAATAAATCATGTCCATGTCGGCCGGGTCGTAGGCGACCCGCACCTGCCACTGCCCGCGCTGGCGCGCCCGCTCGAACCAGTGCTCGTTGATGGCGCGTGCGCAGGTGTAGACGCTGTCGAACAGCACGATGCCGTCGGCGCTGACGGTGGCTTGCGTGGCCGGCATCAGGCTGCAGCGCAGCAGCTGCTCGGGATAGGTCTTCAGGCTGCCGCCACGCTGGGCGACGCCCCACTCCCACAGTGCGCGCGGCGTGGCGTCGCCGGCGTGGCGGCTGTTGTTGTGGTAAAGGATGGCGTCGATGACGATGCGGGTGAACTGGTCCAGGTCGAGCACGCCGTCCAGCCGGCAGGCCGTGCCGGCGTCGCCCGGCGCCAGTAGCAGGAAGCGTTTTTCCAGCACGGCCTTCCATTCGTCCGGGCCCTCGCCGGCGTCGGTGCAGCGCAGGTTGAAGTTGTTGAGCAGTGTTTCGCACTGGGCGCCGCCGCTCAGGGCGGCGTTGGCGGTCAGGGTTTCCGGCAGGTGGCGGCAGGGCCACTGTCCGGCCTCGATGGCGCGGCCGTATTGCTGGCTGTAGCGCTGCTTGTCGGCGCCGCAGTTGGCCAGGGCCAGCATGGCGTGCTGCCAGCTGGGGGCGCCCAGGCCGATGTAGACGCCGGCCACCATGCGGCTGAAGGCGTCGACCGCCACGTACACCAGCGGACGGCCGATGGCCCGCTGGCGGTCGGCGCGCGAGACCAGCTGCACTTCGGCGCGCACCACGTCCAGATAGAAGCCGGCGCCGGGCCGGCCGGGCGGCGCCGCGGCATCGACGGCCAACTGGCGGGCGTCGCCGCTGCGGCCAACGGCGCCGTGACCGTCGGCCTGCGCGCCGCGCGCCGTGGCGGCGGCGCTGCGGCGCACCACTTCCGGCGGCCGGTCGTCGTCGTGATCGAGCCAGTAGTTGAACTGGCCGAAGGTCGGCAGCGCGTCCGGCAGCGCGCCGGACGCCGCCAGCACGCGGCCGCTGTCGGCGTCGATGCGACGCTCGCAGAAGAAATCGGCCAGCATCTGCTGGTAGGCGCCCAGCCGCGAGAACTTGGCGTGGCCGGCCGCGTAGTGCGCGATGGCGACCCGGAAGGTGCGGCGGATTTCCTCGTCGGCGTTCATGCCGGGACCATCGTCGACGCCGTTCTTGCGCGGGCGGCCGCGCTTGACGCCGGCCGAAGCCTGGCGCACCTTGCCGCGCCCGCCGGAGTTGCAGTAGTCGGGCAGCAGCGCGTTGGGCGTCTGGCCGCGCTGCCAGTAGCGGCGCAGGTAGCGGTAGATGGTGGGATGCGATACGCCGTGGGTGGCGGTGGCCTGGGCGATCAGCTGGCCGCGCTGGCGCGCTTCGTAGATGCCCGGCTCCAGCGCCACCAGCGCTTCGACGATGCGCCACGCGCGCGCGCGCAGCTGCAGGTGCTTGGGCGGCAGCAGCTCCTGGCTGACCACCATCAGGTAGGGATCGGCCGCCAGCACGCGCGCATGGCCGGCGCGGATGTCGGCGTGCAGCGCCGGCAGCGTCACCAGCTCGACGTCGGCCGACCGCGCCGCGACGTCGAACACGTAGGCGTGGCTTTGCTCGGGGGCGATCCACAGCACGCGGACGGTGCGCGGAGACGGGTGCGTGTAGTGCAGCAGGTCATTCCGCAGCAGCATCGGCGCCTCGTGTGCGGGAGTGTAGAAACAATGCGGTCATTCCGTGCTCCTTGCTCAACGACTTGTCGGTTATCCTATCTTCAATGCAATAAACGGGCCAGAGGCCGCGCTCCTATGAAAACGCCGCCGGCCGGACCGGCCGGCGCCCACGCCGGGCGTGCTTGTGGTGCAAGGCGGCCGCCGGGCGCACCGTGCGCGTGCAGGCGGCCCATATGAAAACAGGGCCTTGCGGCCCTGTGGTGTGAAACGATCTATAAGCGATCTATAACCGATCTATAACCTAGCGATCAATACTTCTTCTTGAACGCACCCTTGGCGCCCGGCGCCGGCTTTTTAGGCGGCGTCGATTTGCCGGACTCCGGCGGCATGCGCTCGGCGTGGCTGATCTTCAGCTGCGCGCCGCCGACCCATACCTTGCCCAGGTGCTTGAACAGTTCCGGCGGCATCCCGTCCGGCAGCTCCAGCATGCTGTAGGTGTCGAAGATCTCGATGCGGCCGATATGCTTGGCTTCCAGGCCAGCCTCGTTGGCGATGGCGCCGACGATGTTGGACGGCGTGGCCGCATGGTTGCTGCCCACTTCGATGCGGAATGCGCTCATCGGCAGGGTGACCTTGCCCGGCTTTTCCTTTTTCTTCTTCGGCGCGGCGTCCTCTTCCACTTCGGCAGATTCAACGCGCGCGGCCTTGGCCAGCGGCGAAGCGGCCGGCGCAGGGGCTGCCGGCGCGCGCGCCGGTACCGGACGGGCCGCAACCGGCGCAGGTGCAGGCGCCGGCGACGGCGCGCCCTCGCCGCCATCGCGGCTGATGCGCAGCTGCTGGCCGGCGACCTTGATGCTGGCCAGGTGATCGAGCACGTCACCGGTCAGGGTGTCCGGCATATCGAGCACGCTGTAGTCGTCGTAGATCTCGATGCGGCCGATGTTCTTGGAGTCGATGCCGCCTTCGTTGGCGATCGCGCCGACGATATTGCCCGGCTTGACGCCGTGCTGGTAGCCCACTTCGATGCGGAAGGTCTGCATGCCCGGATCGGCGGCGCGTACGATGCGTTCCTTTTTCGGGAAACGCTCGCTGCGGTCCGGACGTTCGCCGCGGTCGGCGCGTTCGAAACGGTCGCCGCGATCACCGCGGTCGCCACGGTCACCGCGGTCGTTGCGCTCGAAGCCCACTTGACGGCCCGGACGCTCGTCCCAGGTGGCGGCGGCCACTTGCTGCTTTTTGTCCAGCAGCAGCGGCACGTCGCCGCGCGCCATCTTGGCCAGCGCGGCGGCGATCTCGATCGCCGGGATGTTCTGTTCGCGCTCGAAGTCCTCGATCAGCGACTGGAACTGTTCCAGCTCGCCCTGGGCCAGGGTTTCGCTGATCTGCGACTTGAACTTGGCGATGCGGACGTCGTTGACGGCCTGGATGGTCGGCAGCTCCAGCATGCCGATCGGCTGGCGGGTGGCGCGCTCGATCGATTTGAGCAGGTTCTTTTCGCGCGGGGTGATGAACAGGATCGCCTCGCCGCTGCGGCCGGCGCGGCCGGTGCGGCCGATGCGGTGGGTGTAGCTTTCCGGATCGTGCGGCACGTCGTAGTTGACCACGTGGCTGATGCGCTCCACGTCCAGGCCGCGCGCGGCGACGTCGGTCGCCACCAGGATGTCGATCTTGCCGTCCTTGAGCTGCTGGATGGTGCGCTCGCGCTGCTGCTGCTGGACGTCGCCGTTGATGGCGGCGGCGGAGAAGCCGCGTGCCTGCAGCTTGCTGGCCAGTTCCTCGGTACCGAGCTTGGTGCGCGAGAAGATGATCATGCCGTCGAAGTTCTCGGCTTCCAGGATGCGGGTCAGCGCGTCCAGCTTGTGCATGCCCGACACCAGCCAGTAGCGCTGGCGGATGTTCTCGGCGGTGCCGGTCTTGGCGGCTACCGTGATTTCCTTCGGATTGCGCAGGTAGGTGTTGGCGATGCGGCGGATGGCCGACGGCATGGTCGCCGAGAACAGCGCGGTCTGGCGCGATTCCGGGGTCTCCTGCAGGATGCGTTCGACGTCGTCGATGAAGCCCATGCGCAGCATTTCATCGGCTTCGTCCAGCACCAGCGTTTTCAGCTTGGACAGGTCGAGCGAACCCTTGTCCAGGTGATCGATGACGCGGCCCGGCGTGCCGACGACGACGTGCACGCCGCGGCGCAGCGCCGACAGCTGCGGGCCGTAGCTTTGGCCGCCGTAGATCGGCAGCACGTGGAAGCCGGGGATATGCGCGGCGTAGGTCTGGAAGGCTTCGGCGACCTGGATCGCCAGTTCGCGAGTCGGCGCCAGCACCAGCGCCTGCGGCGTGGTCTGTTTGATATCGATGCGCGACAGGATGGGCAGCGCGAAGGCGGCGGTCTTACCCGTACCCGTTTGCGCCTGGCCCAGGACGTCCTGGTTGTCCAGCAGCGACGGGATGGTCGCGGCCTGGATAGGCGACGGCGACTCGTAACCGACATCTTTCAGCGCTTTGATCAGGGGCGCGCTGAGGTTCAGGTCGGTAAAAAGGGTAATTGGGGAGGTTGGGGTTTCAGACATGGCGTCACTCACAAGTATGTTCGAATCGCCTAATTGCGAAAGAAATTTGTGCGTAGTTTACTCCCTATCGACGCTTTGAGCCGAATTTTGGGCAAAAACGGCCATTTGCAGGCAAAAGCGCGACGTTCTCAGCCAAAAAAAGGGACAGGCCTGAGCCTGTCCCTTTTTCTTGCGCCGCCCAGGCCTGAGGTCCGGGGCGGCACGTCCTGCGCTAGCGGATGCGACTTACTTGCTGGCGGCTGGAGCCGATGCTGCCGGCGCCGGGGTCGAAGCTGCCGGGGTTGAAGCTGCCGGTGCGCTGGCGGCTTTGACTGCCTTGGCCTTCTTGTGATGCACTTTCTTGGCCGGTGCGCTCGCTGCCGGCGCCGACGCGGCTGGCGCCGGGGTCGATGCGGCGGCGGTTGCGGAGGCCGAAGCGGCTGGAGCTTGAGCGAATGCGGCGCCCGCGAACAGGGTGGCGATCAGGGTAGCGATTACTTTTTTCATGATGTGATTCCTTTAAAATGGTTTATATAGTTTTTTAATTACTTGACTGCTGCTACTTTGGTGTCTGCTTTTGCCGCGGCGACTGGGGCTGCGACTTTGGTTTCTACTTTCGCATCGGCGACTGGCGCTGCGACTTTGGATTCTTTGGCTTTGTGATGGCCCTTGGTCTTCGCGGTCTTCACTTCAGCTTTGGCTTCGGTTTTCACTTCAGGCTTGGCTTCGGTTTTGACTTCTGCGGTTTTGACTGCGGCGGTTTTCACTTCGGCCTTCGCTTCGGTTTTCACCACGGCTGGCTTGGCGGCTGGCGCGGTGGTGGCGGCGACTGGCGCTTGTGCGAATGCTGCGGTAGCGAACAGGCCGGCGATCAGGGAAGCGATAATTTTGGTCATGATGAATTTCCTTTTTCTGGGTTTCGGCATCGGGACTATCCCGTGTCGCATGAGCAAAAAACGGCGCAGCCACCCGATCAGTTGACGCCCATTACAAGCGCTTACCGACTCTTACACTCGCTTACAACTCGGATCAACCATTTTTGCCCGCGCCGTTGGCATGCACAGGGCGGATCCGGTTTTTTCGGCTTTTACTAAAACGCGATAACCACTACTACCCAGCGCTAGCTATCGATATTTCGTGCGACTCCGCGCTATTTTCGGAACTAAAAAGTGCTAACCGCCTCTAACGAATACAGGCCGAAAAATATAGCGGTGTTTAGTATTCGGCCCAGCATTTTTAGTAATTGATAGCGCGCTGTAGTACAGGTCAGTAGTGGTTAGCAGCGCTTAGTATGCGCCTTCCCGGCAGTGACGAATGGCTGCTGGCCGAGGTTTGCCGGTCGGCGCGGAAAGCGGCGATCGCACGTTTGCATGGGGACGACAACAACTTCCCGGAAATCCGCGATGAACCCCAAAAAAAATGCCGCCCAGTGTGATCTGGGCGGCATTCGGGCCGAAGCCGTACTGCGTCTTGGATTACTTGCTGGCGGCTGGAGCCGATGCTGCCGGCGCCGGGGTCGAAGCTGCCGGCGCCGAAGCTGCCGGTGCGCTGGCGGCCTTCTTTGCCTTGGCCTTCTTGTGATGCACTTTCTTGGCCGGTGCGCTCGCTGCCGGTGCCGATGCAGCTGGAGCCGGGGTCGATGCGGCGACGGTTGCGGAAGCCGAAGCAGCTGGAGCTTGAGCGAATGCGGCGCCTGCGATCAGGGTGGCGATCAGGGTAGCGATTAATTTTTTCATGATGTGATTCCTTTAAAATGATTTATATAGTTTAACTAATTACTTGAATTATTTGAATTACTTGGCTGCTACTTTGGTGTCTACTTTCGCAGCGGCGACTGGCGCTGCGACTTTGGATTCTTTGGCCTTGTGATGGCCCTTGGTCTTCGCGGTCTTCACTTCTGCTTTGGCTTCGGTTTTCACTTCAGGCTTGGCTTCGGTTTTGACTTCTGCGGTTTTGACTGCGGCGGTTTTCACTTCAGCCTTCGCTTCGGTTTTCACCACGGCTGGCTTGGCGGCTGGCGCGGTGGTGGCGGCGACTGGCGCTTGTGCGAATGCTGCGGTAGCGAACAGGCCGGCGATCAGGGAAGCGATAATTTTGGTCATGATGAATTTCCTTTTTCTGGGTTTCGGCATCGGGACTATCCCGTGTCGCATGAGCAAAAAACGGCGCAGCCCAGCGATCAGTTGACGCACATTACAAGCGCTTACCGACTCTTACACTCACTTACAACTCGCCGCAACCGCTCTCAATGCGGTTTCACGTCATCCTTCAGCGCCGCCAGCGCCATGCGCTCCACCAGCCCGGGCGCGATCAACTTCATCCAGCGTCCCAGCTTGCCCTTGGCCGACATCACCACCTCGCGCCGGCGCGCCTGCATGCCGTCGACGATCAGCCGCGCGCACTCCTCCACCGGCATCGCCTTGTCCTCTTTCAGGCTGCTGCTGCCCAGCGCCCCGCCGGCCGCGTTGTAGCCGCGATAGCGGATCTGCGTCGCCACCACGCCCGGATAGGCGATCGTCACACTGACACCGGCCGCCTTCAATTCAGCGCGCAAGGCCTCGAAGAAGCCGCTCATGGCGAACTTGCTGGCGCCGTAGGCGGTACGCCCCGGCACCCCGACCAGCCCCGCCAGCGACGACACCGCGACGATGCTGCCGCGCGACTGCTTCAGATACGGCAGCGCCGCGTGGGTGCACCACACGCTGCCCCACAGGTTGATCTTCATGAGCTCCTCGTACCAGGCCAGGTTGTCGACCTCCTCGAACAGCGCGTGCGCCGAGCGGCCGGCGTTGTTGATCAGCGCATCGACGCGGCCAAAGCGCGCCACGCAGGCCGCCACCAGCGCCGTGCACTGCGCCTGCACCGAGACGTCGGTCGGCGCCACCAGCGTCTGCGCGCCGGCCGCCGCGCAATCGGAGGCCACCAGCTCCAGCGCGGCCGCGTTGCGCGCCGCCAGCACCAGCGCCACGCCGCCGCCATGGCTGCGCGCCAGCTGGCGCGCCATCTCGGCGCCGATGCCGTCCGAACTGCCGGTGATGATGATGACTTTCATGGCTCTCCTTTATTTGGGCAAATAATTTTGACAAGTACAGTAAGATAGCCCGCTTCTGCACCGAATCACACATCATGGAGTAAATATGCGTCTTCCAGCCCTCGCAATCGCCGCCGGTCTTGGCCTGGCTTCCCTCCACGCCGCCGCCCAGGAGGCGCCGGCGCTGACGGAAGCGCCGCTGCGCGCCCACCTGTCCTTCCTGGCCGACGACCTGTTCGAAGGCCGCGGCACCGGCCAGCGCGGCGGCGACCTGGCGGTGCGCTACCTGGAGACCCAGGCGGCCGTCATCGGCCTCAAGCCGCTGGCCGGCGGCGGCTACCGCATGCCGGTCAAGATCGAGGGCACCAAGCTGCTGGCCAACAGCGTCGTGCGGTTCGACGCCAACGGCAAGAGCATCACGCCGCAGAACGGCAGCGAGATCGTGTTCGGCACCGCCGGCGGCAAGGCCGACCTCACCATCGACGCGCCGCTGGTGTTCGTCGGCTACGGCGCCATCGCGCCGGAAGAGAAATGGGACGACTACAAGGGCGTCGACATGAAGGGCAAGGTCCTGGTCATGATGGTCAACGATCCGCAGCCCACCGCCGCGGAGCCGAACCGCTTCGCCGGCAAGGCCTACACCTACTACGGCCGCTGGCTGTACAAATACGAGGAGGCGGTGCGCCAGGGCGCGGCCGGCGTGCTGCTGATCCACACCACGCCTTCCGCCTCCTATCCGTGGAGCGTGCCGGCCAACGGTTTCAGTCACGAACGCTTCCACCTGACCGGCGCCGGCAATCCGCTCGAGGGCTGGCTGCAGGAGGACACCGCACGCGCGCTGTTCGCCGCCGCCGGCTTCGACCTGGACGCGCTGCGCGCCCGGGCCGAGACCCGCGAATTCCGCCCGGTCGACCTGAAGACCAGCGTGCACGCCGAAGTCCACAGCGCGATCCGCCGGATCGAACAGTTCAACGTGGCCGGCATCGTGCCCGGCACCGACGCCAAACTGAAGGCGCAGGCGGTGGTCTACTCGGCCCACTGGGACCACCTGGGCATGGACGAAGGCGTGCGCCGCGACGACCGCAGCGACCATATCTGGAACGGCGCCATCGACAACGCCTCCGGCGCCGCCGCGCTGCTGGCGATGGCGGCCGAGGCGGTCAAGCATCCGACCAGGCGCACCCAGGTCTTCCTGTGGCCGGCCGCCGAGGAACAAGGCCTGCTGGGCAGCGCCGCCTACGTGCAGAAACCGGCCTGGCCGCTGGCGCAGACCACGGCCGACCTCAATCTGGACAGCATGAACTTCGTCGGCCCCACGCGCGACATCGGCGTCGCCGGCGCCGAGCGCAGCAGCCTGTACGAGGCGGCCGGCGTGGTGGCGCGCAGAATGGGGCTGAAGCTGGCGCCGGCCATCCCCGACCTGTCCGGCGCCTACTTCCGCGCCGATCACTTCAACTTCGCCAAGGCCGGCGTGCCGGCGTTTAACGTCGGCTCGGCGGTGTTCTCCGGCGACGGCCACTTCGAGTTCGTCAAGGACCCGGTCAAGTCGGCCGCGCGCCTGGTCGCGTTCAAGAAGGACTACCACCAGGTCAGCGACGAATACCACGCCGACTGGGATTTGTCGGGCATGGTGCAGCAGGCGCAGTTCACGCTCAACCTCGGCTACGCGATCGGCAACGCGCCGGCCATGCAGAGCTGGAAGGCGGGCGACGCTTTCGGCAAGGTCAAACGCTAAACCGCAAAAAAAGGTAGGATGGCCGCTCCCCCGAACCACCGTACAAGGAACAGCATGGAAACCAACAGCCACTGGATCGATATCGCCACCGCCGACGGCAGCTTCGGCGCCTATGTCTCGCTGCCGCGCGGCGGCAAGGGGCCGGGCATCGTGCTGCTGCAGGAGATCTTCGGCGTCAACCAGCATATCCGCAACGTCGCCGACCAGTACGCGGCCGACGGCTACGTGGTGATCGCGCCGGACCTGTTCTGGCGCCACGGCGCGCGCATCGAGCTCGGTTACGACGACGCCGGCTGGAAGCGCGCCGTCGAACTGATGAACGCCAACGACTTCGCGCTGGCGCAGTCCGACATCGCCGCCACCGTCAAGGCGCTGCGCGCCACCGACGGCGTGGCCGACAAGATCGCCGCGATCGGCTACTGCTACGGCGGGCGCCTGTCCTACCACACGGCCGCCAACGGCCTGGTGGACGCGGCGGTGTGCTACTACGGCGGCGGCATCCACAACGCGCTCGAGCGCGCCGGCCAGATCACGGTGCCGATGCTGATGCACTTCGGCGGCGCCGACAGCCACATCCCGCCGGCCGCCGTGCAAAGCATCGCCGAGCGTTTCGGGGACAACGAGCAGGTCGAGATCCACGTCTACCCGGGGGCCGAGCATGGTTTCAACTGCAACCATCGCTCGTCCTACCACCAGCGCGCCGCCGCCCAGGCGCACGGCAACACGCTGCTGTTCCTCGGCGAGCAGCTGTAATCAGAAGGTGAGCCCATGGCCCGTTTAACGCTGGTCTTCCCGGAAGACCAATACTACTTTCAAACCCAGCTGACGGTGCGGGTGACCGACATCAACGGCGCCAACCACCTGGGCAACGACTCGATGATCTCGATGATCTCCGAGGCGCGCGCGCGCTTCCTGTACGACTTCGGCGTGCAGGAAACCGGCAGCGACGGCGTCGGCATCATCGTCACCGACCTGGCCACCACCTACAAGGCCGAAGCCCACGCGCGCGACCAGCTGCTGTTCGAAATCGGCGTGATGGACTTCAACGCCTACGGCGGCGACATCACCTTCCGCATCAGCCGCCCCAAGGACGGCAAGCTGGTGGCGATGGCCAAGTCCGGCTTCGTCTTCTTCAACTACCAGACCGGCCAGGTGACGCCGATGGCGCCGGAGTTCCTGGCCAAGTTCCCCAAGGTCAACCGCCTCGACTGAGGCCCGGCCTCGGCTCAGCGTGTGGCCACCTTCGGCACGACGACCTTGTTGAACCAGTCGTCGAGCATCTGCTTTTCATAGCGCAGCGTGTCGCTGTCGCTGTAGCGGCTCATGCCCTGCATGTAGTTCATGTTCGACAGCTGCTCGTCGCCGCTGCGCAGCACCTTGCCGTCCTGCTCCAGCGTGTAGCGCAGGTGCATGCGCGGCCAGTCGGCGCCGCCGTTCAGCACGCGGATGTCCTCGCCGCCGTGACGGCGCGGCCACATGCGGCCCGCCAGGTCGATATCGAGCACCTCGATTTTCAGGTTCTGGCCGGCCGGCAGCTTCTTGTTCAGGGTGGCGAAATAATCGCTGAAATCCTTCAGCACGCGTTCGCGGTCGACGGCGTTGCGCGGCACGTCGGCGTAGTCGTCCGGCTTGACGTAGCTGACGCTGACGTCGGCCCAGGCGGCGCTGGCCAGCAGCGCCAGAACGGCGGCCAGCATGGTACGGGTGAATACTCGCATTTGCTTCTCCTTCACTGGTTATGCTCAATATATGCTTTCAATATAGCCCGTTTCGCCGCCCCCGGCCCGCGCTGAATTGCTTTGTTACCGGATTTACTTTAGCCGCCGTTTTGCCCGATGTCACGCTCCTGTCATATCAAATCACTAATATTGCGCCCGTCGAGGTGAAGCCACCGCCTCGCATGATGCCGCGCCCGGCGCGGCACATGGAATGGCCACTATTACAACAGGATTCCCCCATGACCGACTCGCTCGATCTGTCCCGCCGCAGCATCCTCAAATTCTTGTCCAGCGCGCCGCTGCTGCCGCTGGCCGGCGGCAGCGCCACCGCCGCCCTGCTGGCCGCCTGCGGCGGCGGCGACACTGCCGCGCAAGCGCCGCAGCTGCTGTCCGTGACCTTCACCGGCATGGCCGCGCCGTCGCTGAGCGACGCCGCCGCCATGGCCACCACCACGGTCGGCTCGACGCTGAACATGACCTACTCCGACGGCAAGACCCAGCCCTACTCGCTGGCCTACCAGACCTTCTTCATCACCGGCGCCAAGGTCTCCAACGGCAGCGGCGGCACCGTGCTGGCCGGCGGCTACTACGACATCAACAACCAGCCCATCGTCGACAAGACCGACGCCGCCCAGCGCCAGTTCTTCTCCGACTGCCCGGACGGCACCTCGCTGCTCAAGCTGGCCGCGCCGACCGTGGCCGGCGTCAAGGGCAACACCGTGTTCGCCGTGGTGCAGTTCGAATACGCCACCCGCAACGTCAAGGGCGACTCGATGTACGGCATGCTGCCGTCGCCGATCGCGGTGCTGACGCTGGACCAGGACAAGACCACCGGCGCGCTGACGCTGGTGAAATACCACAACGTCAACACGGCCGGCGTCAACGGCCTGTGGATCACCTGCGGCGCCAGCCGCTCGCCGTGGAACACCCACCTGTCGAGCGAAGAGTACGAGCCGGACGCGACCACCATCGCCAGCAACAGCCAGTTCGCCGCCTTCAGCAGCAACCTGTTCGGCGACGCCGCCAAGGCCAACCCTTACCACTACGGCCACATGCCGGAAATCACCGTCAACCCGGACGGTACCGGCAGCATCAAGAAGCACTACTGCATGGGCCGCATCTCGCACGAGCTGGTGCAGGTGATGCCCGACGAGCGTACCGCGCTGATGGGCGACGACGCCACCAACGGCGGCCTGTTCATGTTCGTCGCCGACAAGGCGCAGGACCTGTCCTCCGGCACGCTGTACGTCGCCAAATGGAACCAGAAGACCGCAGAAAACGGCGGTTCGGCGACGCTGTCGTGGATCAAGCTGGGCAGCGCCACCAGCGCCGAGATCAAGGCCCTGGCCGACACCCTGAAGGCGGCCGACATCCTCAGCGCCAAGACCAGCGACCCGGCCGACGCCAGCTACACCAAGATCCCGTTCAGCGGCAAGAGCAACTGGGTCAAGATCGTGCCGGGCAAGGAAAAGGCCGCGGCCTTCCTGGAAACCCACCGCTACGCCGCGCTCAAGGGCGGCAGCATGGGCTTCACCAAGATGGAAGGCACCACCGTCAACGCCAAGGACAAGATCGCCTACTCGGCGATGAGCTACATCAACGGCGCCATGAAGGACGGCTCCGGCGGCATCAAGATCCAGGGCCCGAGCGCCGGCATCGTCTACGCGCTGAACCTGAAGGCCGGCCAGGTCGACGACAGCGGCGCCGCCATCAACAGCGAATGGGTACCGGTCGACATGGCCGCCGTGCCGGCGCTGGTGGGCGAGGACCTGGCGAAACCGGACGCGCTGGGCAACCTGGCCAACCCGGACAAGATCGCCAATCCGGACAACATCAAGTTCTCGGAAAAGCTGCGCACCTTGTTCATCGGCGAGGACAGCGGCCTGCACGTCAACAACTTCCTGTGGGCCTACAACGTCGACACCAAGGCGCTCACGCGCGTGCTGTCGACGCCGGCGGGCGCCGAGTCGACCGGCCTGCACGCGGTCGACGACATGAACGGCTTCGCCTACATCATGAGCAACTTCCAGCATCCGGGCGACTGGGAGACGGCGCTGCACGGCAAGGTGCAGGCCACGCTGGACCCGCTGATCCGCGCCAACTACCGCGACCGCTTCGGCGCCGCCGTCGGCTACCTGACCGGCCTGCCGACCTTGAGCTAAGCGCTTGAACTAGTTACCCCGGCTGTCCCGGCCCGCAACGAGCGTCAAGCTCCTTGCGGGCTTTTTTGCGTCCAGCGCTCCAGGCGCTCTACCAGCAGGCGCTCGTCGGGCAGCAGCATCTGGTACTCGGCGGCGACGATTTTGTTCGGCAGGCTGTCGAGCGCATAGCGCGCCTCAGCCGCGCCCTTGGCGGCGCACAGGATCAGGCCGACGGGTGGATTCTCGTCCGGCTTGGTCCAGTGCTCGCGGGCGTAATTCAGGTAGAGGTGCATCTGGCCGGCGTCGGCGGCGCCGAACTTTCCGGTCTTTAGTTCGATAACCATCTTGGTCTGATTCCTGGAAAGCACGGTACGTTCGTAGAACTGGCTATTCACCTGACGATCCAGCTGACGAACCGACCAGCCACCACGCAGCGCCTCCGTTTCGTAGAACAGCCGGGCGGCGGAGGTCTTTACGGACATCAAGCGAACATAGGCCGACCAAGGCAATCGCAATTCTCCAGACGGTGTCTGGAGAATTTCCGGCCAGAATAAATAGAATTTACGCATTTGCAACAAATTCTGCTTGCTGAACCCGCGACCAAACCGCGCAGTGAGATCGCCTCCAAGCCGCTCAATCAGTTCTTCACCATAAGATGCGCGGTTCGTTCCGGCCTGCTCACACTCGACAATCCGCCGCCCGAGCGCCCATCGGGCCGCCAACGCTTTGTTGCACGCCACGACAAAATATTTTTCACAGAGATAGCAATATTGCCAAAAACGAAGTATTGTTTCGGCTGCACATAAGCGTTACAGAAGACTAACGCTGCGCCGCCGCGCTCAGGCGCGTCGTACAATCAGAGCGCCCGGAAACACCTCGGGAGTGTTGTGCAAAGCAACAGGAATTTTTGTTGCCTGTTGTTAATAGCAGTGGGTAAGACTACAATCGAAAAACTATTTGGTAGTGCCATTTTGCGGAACCCGTCCCTATGTCTTTTTTGTCTTCTGCCTCGCCTAAGCTAGCGCCCTGGAAAGTCCTGTTGGTCGACGACGAACCGGACATCCATGACATTACAAAACTGACGCTGAGCCGCTTCCGCCTCGACGGCCGCGCCCTGAGCTTCGTGCACGCCTACAGCGGCGCCGAAGCCAAGGAAGTGCTGGCGCGCGAAACCGACATCGCCCTGGTGTTCCTCGACGTGGTGATGGAGAAGGAAGACAGCGGCCTGGAGGTGGCGCGCTGGATGCGCCAGGACCTCGACAACCAGTTCACCCGCATCGTGCTGCGCACCGGCCAGCCCGGCCAGGCCCCCGAGGAACGCGTGATCGTCAACTACGACATCAACGACTACAAGGAAAAGACCGAGCTCGACCGCACCAAGCTGTTCACCACCACCTTCGCCGCGCTGCGCGCCTACCGCGACATCATGAAGGTCGAGGAAGCCCGCCGCCAGCAGCTCAACTACCGCGAAGGCCTGGAGCGCGTGATCGCCGCCTCGGCCCACATCTTCCAGCAGCGTAATCTGAAAGACTTCGCCAACGGCCTGCTGCAGCAAGTGGTGGCGCTGCTGCGCCTGGAGCACAGCATGCTGCTGCGCCTGCGCGGCGCCACCGCCATCAGCGGCGAGAACGACTACGAAATCCTGGCCCAGATCGGCGACGAGGACGGCACCCTGCTGGACGCCGCCGTGCTGGCCCAGCTCGACGCCGCCAAGAGCAACAAGATCTCGCGCGTCGAAGGCGACACCTACATCGGCTACTTCCCCAACAGCAGCGGCAAGGCGTCGCTGCTGGTGCTCAAGGGCGTCGAGGAAATCTCCGAGATCGACACCAAGCTGCTGGAAGTGTTCTGCTCGGGCGTCGCCATCGCCTTTGACAACATCCTCTTGACCCAGGAAATCACCGACACCCAGGCCGAGCTGATCCTGCGCCTGGGCGACGTGGTCGAATCGCGCTCCAACGAGGCCGGCAACCACGTGCGCCGCATGTCGGAAGTGTGCTACCTGCTGGCCCAGGCCTCGGGCATGCCGGAAGACGAAACCGCCGTGCTGCGCCACGCCGCGCCGATGCACGACATCGGCAAGATCGCCACGCCGGACGCGGTGCTGCTCAAGCCGGGCAAGCTCGACGCGGCCGAGTGGGAAATCATGAAGCAGCACCCGACCGTCGGCCTGTCCATCCTCGACGGCTCGCAGCGCCCGATCCTGAAGGCGGCCGCCGTGATCGCCCACCAGCACCACGAAAAGTTCGACGGCAGCGGCTATCCGCAGGGCCTGAAGGGCCACGACATCCACCTGTACGCGCGCATCGTCGCCGTGGCCGACGTGTTCGACGCGCTGATGCACAAGCGCTGCTACAAGGAAGCCTGGCCGATCGACAAGGTGGTCGAACACCTGCGCGAAGTGGCCGGCCATCACCTCGACCCGCTGTATGTCGACCTGCTGTGCCAGAACATCGACAAGGCGGTCGCCATCAACGAGCGCTTCCCGGACTGAGCACCGGGCGGCCGCAGCGTTCCGCACGGAGCATCCATGAAGCGTCCACGCAGCGCCCTCCTGTTCGCCGCAGCCTGCCTCAGCACGCTGATGGCCGTGCAAGCCCACGCCACGAATGTTGACCCGCACGCCCTGGTGCTGCTGACCGACTTCGGCACCTCGGACGGCGCCGTCTCCGCCATGCACGGCGTGGCCTACGGCGTCGATCCCAGGCTGAACGTCTCCGACCTGACCCACAACATCCCCGACTACGACATCTGGCTGGGCGCCTACCGCCTGTACCAGACCGCCAACTACTGGCCGCAGGGCAGCGTGTTCGTCGCCGTGGTCGATCCGGGCGTAGGCACCAGCCGCAAGTCGGTGGTCTTAAAAACCAGGGAAGGCCGCTACTTCGTCGGCCCCGACAACGGCCTGTTCACCTTGATCGCCGAGCGCGACGGCGTGGCCGAGCTGCGCGAGATCGACGAAAAGGTCAACCGCCTGGCCGGCTCCGGCGAGTCCTACACCTTCCACGGCCGCGACGTCTACGCCTACGTCGGCGCGCGGCTGGCCTCGGGCGCGATCAGCTTCGAGCAGGTCGGCCCGGTGCTGCCGAGTGAATCGGTGGTGAAGATCGCTTATCAGAAGGCGGTCCGCCAGGGCAACGTCGTGCGCGGCATCATCCCGGTGCTGGACATCAAATACGGCAACGTCTGGACCAATATCCCGAAAGCCCTGTTCGACGAACTGGGCATCGGCGTGCACCAGCGCGTGCAGGTGCGCATCCTGCACAAGGGCAAGCAGGTGGACAAGGTGGTGGCGCCGTTCGAGCACACCTTCGGCGGCGTCGCGCAGGGCAAGCCGCTGGTCTATTTGAACAGCCTGCTGGACGTGGCGCTCGCCATCAGCCAGGGCAACTACGCCAGGCAGCACCACATCGATTCCGGCGTGGACTGGGAAATCGAGATCAGCAAGGCACCGAAGTAACCCGGCACAGCGGGGTCAGACCCCGTCCGGGGTCTGACCCCAGAGCGTCATTGCCGTGCGGGGTAGACCCGACCCTACTTGCGCTTGACCTTGGGGAAGCGCAGCTTGTAGTGCAAGCCCATGCCCGGCGCGCTGACCACCTTGATGGTGCCGCCCAGCGCGCCGGTGACCAGGTTGTACAGGATGTGCGCGCCCAGGCCGCTGCCGCCCGAGCCGCGCTTGGTGGTGAAGAAGGGATCGAACAGCTGCGCCAGCGTGCTGCTGTCCATGCCGGCGCCGTCGTCGCTGTACTCGAAGTCGACGAAGTCGCCGTCCACCTTGCCGGCGATCCTGATCTTGCCGGACTGCCCTTCCTCGAAGCCGTGCACCAGCGAGTTGACCACCATATTGGTGAGGATCTGCGACACCGCGCCGGGGAAGCTGGCCATGTTGATATGCTCGTCGCAATCGATCTCGACGGCGATCGGCTTGCCCTTCAGCTTGGGTTGCAGCGACAGCAGCACCTCGTCCAGGTATTTGCGCAGGTTGAAGCTGCGGATATCGTCGGACGACTGGTCCACCGCCACCTGCTTGAAGCTGCGCACCAGCGCCGCCGCGCGCTGCGTGTTGGTGGTCATGATGCGCAGCGATTGCGAGATGATGTCGAAGAACTGGTTCAAGCCGTCTTCGTCGAGCGTGCCGGCCGCCATGTCCTCGCGCGTCAGCTTGAGCTCCTCGACCAGGTGGCTGGTGGCCGTCACGCAGATGCCCAGCGGCGTGTTGATCTCGTGCGCCACGCCGGCCACCAGCCGGCCCAGCGAGGCCAGCTTCTCCTGCCGCACCAGTTCGCCCTGCGCGTCCTTGAGCGAGGTCAGCGCGCTCTCCAGCGCCGCGTTCTGCTCCTCCAGCGCCTCCTTGGCGCGGCGGATCTCGCGGTCGGCCTGCATGCGCGCGATCGCCACCGCCACGTGGCTGGCCATGAAGGCCAGGATGTCGAGGTCGGCCTGGGTGTAGGTCACCGAAACGTCGTAGCTCTGCACGATGATCACGCCGTAGGCCACGTCGCCCAGCAGCATCGGCGCGCCCATCCAGCTGGCGATGTCGACGTTGCCCAGCGGGTGGTCCATCTCGCCGCTGGCCACCAGCGCCTGGAAGCCGGCGCGGTCGAGCAGCATGGCCTGCTTGCGCTGCAAAACATACGACGACATGCCGACGCCGTAGTCGAAGCGCTTGACCGGCGCCTGCGCGTCCTTCTCGTCGACGAAATAGGGGATGCTGATTTCCTTGGTGTCCGGGTGGTACAGCGCCATCAGGAAATTCTGCGCCGGCACCAGCTCGCTGATGATCTGGTGCAGCCGCATGTTCAGGCGGCTGCCGCCGGTGGCCGTGGCCGACAGGTTGGCCAGCTCGTACAGCGCGCGCTGGATGTTCTCGGCGCGGCGCCGCTCGGCCACCTCGTGCGCCAGCAGGGCGGTGCGCTCCTGCACCGCGCGTTCCAGCCGGTCCATGCTCTGCAAGCCTTGCAGCGCGCTCGACACGTGGTTGGCGATCAGCGCGAACAGCGCCTGGTCTTCCTCGCTGAAGGTGTGTTCCTTGTCGTAGCTCTGGATCACGATGGCGCCCAGCGACTGGTGGTTCTGGTCCAGCAGCGGACAACCCATCCAGTGCTCGGCGATGGTGCCGATGCCGAAGCCGGCGTTCGCTTCCCGGCGCGACTGGTGCTCGGCCGCCGTCATCACCATGCGCGCGCGGGTGTTGATCACGGTCGCCGTCGGCGATTCGCCCTCGATCAGCTCGAACAGCTCGTCGCGGCTGGGAGGATCGTCGACCTCGTCGACGAAATACACGAAGCGCACCTGGTTGACCGGGCCGTCGCGGTCGCTCAGCGCCACGAAGAAATTGGCGGCATACATGATGCGGCCCAGCGCCGCATGCACGGCCTGCAGGAACTCGCTGATATCGGTGCAGCTGCTCGACTTCTGCCCGATTTCCAGCAGCATGGTTTGCACGGCTTCCAGGCGGGTGAGACGACTTTCCATCGATTTTCCTATTGTGAGGTAATGCGCATAGGAAATACTAGCAGGTCCGGCCCGCCCCGGCCACAGAAACAAAAACAGCCAGGCCGTCGCAACGGCCTGGCTGTTCGTCAGTGCGGCAAAGGCTTAAGCCTGCTTGCGCTGGCGGCGGCGCACCATGGCGCCGACCAGGCCCAGGCCACCCAACAACATGGCATAGGTTTCCGGCTCCGGCACGGCCGTCACGGTGACGCCGGACGAATACACGCCCGCCGAGTTGGACATGGCGCTGCCACTGATCAACACGTAGTAGTTGCCGGCGCCCAGGACAGCCGAATCGAGCTGCCACTGGTCGGTCGCGCCGGTCGACAGCTGATTGCCGCTCAGCAGCAGGCCGCCGGCGTTGTACAGCGCCAGGCCGCTGATGTCCAGGCCGTTTTTCGCATTGCCCGAATGCGAGTAGACGTCGGCCGAAATGGTCGAGGCGCCGGTCAGGGTGAAGGTGTATTTGTCGGCAAAGGTATCGTCCTTGTGGCCACCGGTAATGAAGTGACCGCCGAAGTCGGCACCGCTGCTCAGATCGAGCGGGGTGTCGGGATTGCTGATGTCTGCCGCGAACGCGCCTTGCGACAGCAAAGCGGCGCCAGCCATGGCGACCGCGCCAACCAGAACTTTGACTTTTATCATATCGAACTCCTTAAAAATGGGAGTCCAAAATGTAGCAGTCTCATCATTTCCAACCGGCCGCGCACGATACAATGTTACATTCCCTTACACGTTTATTTAACGAAATCTTAATTCCAGTAAAGAACAAATGACGCAGGAAACTATGGCTTGCGGTAGCCGTTTTCCATCCACGCCGACGCGCTGGCCACGCTCAGCTTGAAGGTCGGCGCCACCCGCACCCGCGCCAGCTCTTCGCCGTAGGGGTCGAAGGCGCTCAGCGTCGCGTAGGGGTCGTCCTCGTCGGGCACGATGTCGAGGCAGACCTTGACCTGGCCGTCCTCGCCGCTGACGAAGACGTTCTTGTGCAGCTGGGCGTGCAGCTGCTGCTCGTGGCGGCGGATCACCTCGTTGGCGGTCTTGACCAGGGTGTTGAAGGCGTTGACGTCCAGCGGCTTGGGGTTCTTCTTGTCGCGGCCCATGGTCCACGGCCCCACCAGCGCCGGTTCCGGCTCGCCATCCTTGATCATCGCCACCGCCCAGCCCTCGTCGTCATCGTTCTTGATCACGCGCGCGGTCCAGCCGTTCCCCTGCCATACGCGCGCCTCCTGGATCGGGGCGTCGTCGTCCTGCTGCTGTTCGGTGTCGGGGTGGTCTGCGCTCATGCTGTCGGCTCGTCGTGAAAAATGGGATGGGGGTGAAATGATAAGCGCCCCGCCGCATAACAACAATAAAAAGTCGTAGATCAAGTACCAAGCCGCCGGCGCCGGCCCGGCGCGGCCGGCTGTTTGTTTTTCGCACCGAACTGTGACCCGCACGGCGCACAGATTTAACTTTCCAATTGGAAACTCAACCGCCGCGCAGGGGCAAAACGCGGTATTTCCACCGTCGCGCGCCGCCGCCATCTCACAAACAGGCACAAGATTTAACACAAACCGAGCAAATCCTCTAAATTTTCCAGAGCGTTGCCAAGGAAATATTACTATTATCAATCTTGAATCATCAGTTTCCAGTAGTTAATAAAAGTCCAAGCCCGGCGCAATCGTTCGCCGGGCTCACATAAGGAATGTCCAAATGTCCATATCCAAAACCTTGCTGGCCCTCGGCCTGGCCGGCGCGGCGCTCAGCGCCAGCGCCGCCGTCACCTACACCGCCACTGCCGGCCTCACCTCCGGCGTCGGCGGCGTCACCACCAACACCTTTGACGACGGCCTGCTGCCGGCCGGCTTCGCCAGCTACGATCAACCTGGCGCCTTGATCCCGTCGCCGGGCAATTCCGGCTATGCGGCGCAGCCGCCGGGCGACCCGACCGCGTTCTTCTCGGTCGGCGTCAGCAACGGCCAGCCGTCGTCGTCCAGCGTCGCCTTCGGCGGCACGGGTGTCAGCTACTTTGGTTATTACATGGGCTCACCGGACACCTACAACATCGTCACCCTGTACAGCGGCAATACGATGGTGTTGCAGATCAACGGCGGCGACATGGCGACCGCCGCCAGCCTGATGGCCGACGGCAACCAGCACGTCGGCTTCTACATGAATTTCTTTACCGACAGCGGCACGACCATCACCCGGGTCACGTTCTCGTCCAACCAGAACGCCTTCGAGTCGGATAACCACTCTTACATCGCGGCGGTTCCCGAACCCCGCACCTACGCGATGCTATTGACCGGCATCGGTCTGCTGGGTTTCGCCGGCCGCCGACGCCAAGACATCAACCCGCGTTTTTACTAACTTAGGTTCGACAAGATGAAAAACATATTTCCAAAACTCGCCGCGGCGGCGCTGCTGTCGATCTCCGGTCTGGCCTCGGCCACGCCGGCCCCGCCCACCCCGCTGGCCCACTGCGGCCCGGGCGATATTTACTTCGACGTGCCCGGGGTGGCGGCGACGACCTGCTACGGCTACGTCGCCGGCAACCTGATCAACGACTCGCCGCCGGACCTGCACACCGTCAGCGGCATCCTGGGCACGACGTTCTCGTTCTCCGGCCAGAGCGGCGCGGCGATCGAGCATATCAACGTCAGCGCCGATCCCGTGACCCACATCACGACCTACGACTTTGCGCATCTGTTGACCGGCAACGTGATCGTCAGCCTGCACTTCGGCAACGGTACCGGCGGCCCGGGCAACGGCACGGCGTTCTACGCGTTCAACGCCGGCAGCGGCGTGGACAAGTTCTACACCACGCTCCAGGCCAGTTCCAACGCCGGCCTGTACCGGGTCACCTCGCCGGTGCCGGAACCGGAAACCTATGCCATGCTGCTGGCCGGCCTGGGCCTGGTGGGCGCCATCGCCCGCCGTCGCAAGGCGCGGGCATAAACACCCCGCCCAGCACAAAAGCCCGCGGCTAGCGGGCTTTTTTTACGTCTGGCGGGTTGGCGTTCAGCCGGCGGCGGTCAGCACGAGATGCACGGCCGCGGCGGCGGCATGATCGGCGGCCGCAGGGGCGTGACGCGCGGATCGATGGCCGGATCCGGCATGTGGTAACTGAACGGCGTGATGATGATAGGCGGTATCGTCGGCGGCGCCGATGGCGGGCCCTTCGGTCCCCCGCCGGAAAGCTGCTGGACGCTACGTTGGCGCCGAGTCCGCTTGCACATCGAGGAT
Organism: Duganella rhizosphaerae; assembly: GCF_040364205.1. Classification (NCBI taxonomy): domain Bacteria; kingdom Pseudomonadati; phylum Pseudomonadota; class Betaproteobacteria; order Burkholderiales; family Oxalobacteraceae; genus Duganella; species Duganella rhizosphaerae. Next base: position 20,421 of record NZ_BPWK01000025.1, on the reverse strand, counting down.
ATCGATTGACCCTCGCTTAAATCTAGCCAAGCCATGTTAAAGCCCTCCCTGCATTGGTCAGAGTATCAGTATAGGCAGGCATAACTTTAAATCAAGGAACTTTCCCCGCTCATCGCGCCGGACCCGCATTCCATCCCGCCAATTTGCCGGTCTGTCGCAATCCGCTGGCCGCTGCCGGGCCGGCTCGGTACAGTTCAACCATGCCAAACGGCACAAGAACTACGGAACAACCCAACCACCGAGGTCCGCCATGAAAATCACCGCTAAAAAACTGGTATTCGCCGCCTTTATCGTCCTGCTGGCCGCCTGCGCATGGCAGTCGGTGTTCGGTGACGGCATGCACGTCAACATCGACGGCGACGAGATCGACGGCCCCGTCGGCTTCCTGCTCGGCACGCTGTTCGCCGGCGGCGGCCTGCTGATCGCCGCCGTGGCCGTCACCTGCGCGACCGTGTTCGTCGGCGTGCTGTTCGCCGGCCTCGGCATCCTGATGATCAGCGGCATGGTGCTGCTGGCGGTGGTGGTGGCGGCGGCGGTCTCGCCCCTGTTGCTGCCGCTGCTGATCCCGGTCGGCATCTACATGATCTTCCGCTCGCGCTCGCGCAAACAGCAGCAGCGCGCCATGCTGGAACACGCAGTCTAAGCAGCACCCACCGTTTCAATCGGAAGCGGCCGGGACCTGAGCTCCCGGCCGATCCGCCTCTGCCGCCATCCCCGCCTTCGTCCCCGCCTTCATCCCGCCTCCGCCCGTCCCGCCTGGGCGCGGGGGAACAACATCTACCCCTCGGTGCCCGCGAACTGCCGGTAGCCGCGCGCCCGCAGCGCGCACGCCGGGCAGGTGCCGCAGCCATAGCCCCAATCGTGCAGCGCGCCGCGCTCACCCAGGTAGCAGGTGTGGGTGCCGTCGCGGATCAGGTCGACCAGCGCCTGGCCGCCCAGCTCCTGCGCCAGCTCCCAGGTCTGGCGCTTGTCGCGCCACATCAGCGGGGTTTCCAGCTTGAGGCGGGTGTCCATGCCCAGGTTGAGCGCCACCTGCAGCGCCTTCATGGTGTCGTCGCGGCAGTCCGGGTAACCGGAGAAGTCGGTCTCGCACATGCCGCCCACCAGCACCGTCAGGCCGCGGCGGTAGGCCACGGTGGCGGCCACCGTCATGAACAGCAGGTTGCGGCCGGGGACGAAGGTGTTCGGCAGGCCGTTGGCCTGGGTTTCGATGGCGATATCGTGCGTCATCGCGGTCTGCGAAATCTCGGAGATCAGCGACAGGTCGATCATGTGGTCCTCGCCCAGTTTGGCGTTCCACTCGGGCGAGTGGGCGCGCAGGCGTTCGATCACGCTCGGGCGCACGGTCAGCTCGACGGCGTGGCGCTGGCCGTAGTCGAAGCCTATGGTTTCCACGCGCGCGTAGTGCTTCAGCGCCCAGGCCAGGCAGGTGGTGGAATCTTGGCCACCGCTAAACAGGACCAGGGCGGTATCGGTAGGCAGCATTACTTTGTTCTTTCAAGGACTTGCAAGGCGTTGCAACGTTATAAGTACGCCATCTTTTAGGGCAATCCGGTAACATGGCAGGCAGCGTACACCCAGATGGAGTCTCATGTTACCGGCATCGCCAGCAAAAATATTGGCAGGATCACGAATTTTGGCACAAGTTGTGGCAAAAGTATCCGGCCGCCTCGCCATAGCGGGCATATCGGCCGCAGTGTTGGCGCCCCTCGCGCCGCCCGCCGCCGCCCAGGGCCTGAAATACGAAGTCCACATCGACGCCCCCGGCCCGCTGGAGGAACTGCTGGAGCAAAACCTCGACCTGGTGCGCTTTCGCGGCAACGCCCGCATGGACCGCGAACAGCTGGTGCGGCTGGTGCGCGCCGCGCCGGCCCAGGTCAAGACGCTGGTCGCCACCGACGGCTACTACTCGCCGGTGGTCAGCGCCCGCCTCGACCGCGAAGGCGACACGCCCAGGGTCGAGATCAGCGTGCAGCCGGGCGAACCGGTGCGGGTCGGCGAGATCGACCTGGTGCTGCAAGGCTTCGCCCCCGTGCCCGGGCTGGCCGCCGACAAGCAGTTCGACACCGCCGCGCTGAAGGCCGGCTGGACGCTGAAAAAAGGCCAGGTGTTCCGCCAGACCGACTGGGAACAGGCCAAGCGCGGCCTGCTGCGCCAGGTGGTGCAGACGCGCTACCCGCGCGCCCAGCTGACCGACAGCCAGGCCACCGTGGACCCGGACAACCACCTGGCCGCACTGCGCGTGGTGCTCGACAGCGGCCCGGAGCTGCGCTTCGGCGAGCTGCGCATCGAAGGCCTGAAGCGCTACCCGGCCGCCATCATTAGTAACCTGAACCCGATCCATCCCGGCGACTACTACAGCGAGGCCGCGCTGCAGTCCTACCAATCGCGCCTGCAGGACACCGGCTACTTCAGCAGCGTGGAAGTGAGCGCCGACATGGGCGCCGTCCTCAGCGAGCAGCTGGAAGCGGGCGCCGCCACCCCGGCGCAGAACGCCGACGCCGCCATGGCGCCGCTGCCGCTGCTGGTGCGCGTGACCGAGAACAAGCGCCGCAACGTCAGCGCCGGCCTGGGTTTCAGCACCAACACCGGCAACCGCGCCTCGCTGAGCTACGACGACCTGTCGGTGTTCGGCCTGCGCATGAAAAGCGCGCTGACGCTGGAGACCAAGAAGCAGACCGCGCGCAGCGACTTCTACTTCCCCACCACGGCCGACGGCTACAACGACAGCTTCGGCGCCTCGTTCGAGCGCAGCGACATCGCGGGCGAGGTCACCAGCGTGGCCAGCGTGGCCGGCAAGCGCGCCTGGGGCACGCCGCTGCTGGAGCGCAGCCTGTCGCTGGAGCTGCTGACCGAGACCAAGACGCTCGACGGCGTGCCGTCCAGCACCAGCAAGAGCTTGCCGCTGACCTACGGCGTCACCTGGCGCAAGCTGGACAACCTGCTGTTCCCGACCAAGGGCTACGCGCTCAACGCCCAGCTGGGCGGCGCGCTGCTGCCCATCCTGACCGACGAGGCCTTCGTGCGCGGCTACGCGCGCACCGTGTGGTACCGGCCGCTGACCGCCAGCACCAATTTGATACTGCGCGGTGAACTCGGCGCGCTGGCCTCGCGCGACAAGAACGGCGTGCCGGCCGTGTACCTGTTCCGCGCCGGCGGCGACCAGTCGGTGCGCGGCTACGCCTTCCAGGAGCTGGGCGTGCGCGAAGGCGCCGCCATCACTGGCGGCCGCTACCTGGCCACCGGCAGCGCCGAGTTCCAGTACTGGTTCAAACCCACTTACGGCATGGCGCTGTTCTACGACGCCGGCAACGCCGGCGACACCTTCAACGCGCTGCATCCGAAATCCGGCTACGGCGCCGGCGGGCGCTGGAAGAGCCCCGTCGGCCCGATCAACGTGGACGTCGCCTACGGCCACGCCGTACGCAAATATCGATTGCACTTCTCGCTGGGATTCACCTTCTGATGGCCGACAACAAAAACAATCCGCCACCGGTCGCATCGGACGCCGCTGCCGCTACTGCACCGCCGCGCCGCCGCTGGCCGCGCCGCGTGCTGATTTCGCTGGCGGTGCTGGTGGCGCTGCTGGCCGGCGCCTTCTGGCTGCTGGGCCGCGAATCGACCTTGCAGCAGCTGGTTCAGCGCATCGCCAACGCCAGCGGCGGGCAAGTCGCCGTCAGCGGCGTGAGCGGCTCGCTGTACCACCGCATGCACATCGGACGGCTGGTCTACCGCAGCAAGGACAGCGTCATCACGGCCGACAACGTCGACATCAACTGGTCGCCGCTGCAGTATTTTTCGGAAGGCCTGTCCATCAGCGAGCTGCATGTGGCCGCGCTGACGGTGCAAAGCCTTGGCCCGTCGGAGCCGGCCAAGATGCCCGAGTCGCTGGCCGCGCCGTTCCGCCTCAATCTGTCCGACGCGCGGCTCGACAAGCTGACGCTGACCAGCGCCGCCGGCAGCAACGTCATCGAACGCCTGCGCTTCAAGCTATACGGCGACAAGAGCAGCTGGCACCTGGAAGACGCCAGCGCGCACACCGCGTTCGGCGACGCCAGCGCCGACCTGACGATAGCCGCCACCAAGCCGTTCGCGCTGCAAGGCAAGGCATCGCTGGCGCAGGCTCCGGGCGCCGGCGCAGGCGCCGCGCAACTGTCGTTGCAAGCCGGCGGCAACCTGGCGCTGATGACATTGAAGGCGCAGGGCAGCGCCAATGGCGCCAGCGGCAACGCCAATGTCGCGCTGGCGCCGTTCGATCCCATCATCCTGCGCGCGCTGGACCTGAACGCCAGCGATCTCGATCCGGCCGGCTTCCATGCCGGCTGGCCGCAGGCGAAATTCAGCCTCAAGGCCAGCGCCGCCATCACGGCGGACCAGAAACTGTCCGGCCAATTCGCGCTGCAGAACCAGGGCAAGGCCGCCCCGCTCGACCAGCAAGGCCTGCCGCTGCAAGCCTTCAGCGGCAAGCTGGCCGGCACGCTGACCGCCTCCACGCTGGAAAACGTGCTGCTCGACCTGGGCGCGGCGGGACGCTTCACCGGCGGCGGCCAGGTCAAGCGCAGCGGCGTCGAAGCCGGCATCGACGCCGCGCAGTTCACGCTGCACACCGACCGCCTGGACCTGAAGAACATCCACAGCAGCATCAACAAGACCAGCGTCGCCGGCGACATCACGCTGGCCAGCACGCCGGCCAAACAGACACTGGACGCCAGGCTGTCGCAGGACGGCCTGCGCCTCGACCTGCAAGCCACGCTGGCGGACGCCGTGCTGCAACTGCACCAGGCGCGCCTGCTGGCGAAGAAAGGCAGCATCATCGCCACCGGCCAGGCCAGCCTGAAAGACAAGCAGGAATTCAGCGCCAAGCTGCGCGCCGAGCACTTCGACCCGTCCGCGCTGGGCGCCGGCTATCCGATCGCCGACCTCAATGCCGACATCACCGCCAGCGGCCACGTCGCCCCCGCATGGCAAGTCGCTACAAGCTTCGACCTGAAGGCCAGCAAGCTCGCAGGGCAGACCCTGTCCGGCAACGGCAAACTGAATGCCGACGCCAAGCACATCAGCGGCGTCGACGCCCACCTGGCGATGGCGCAGAACACGGCAGACATCAGCGGCAGCTTCGGCGCGCCGGGCGAACAGCTGCGCTGGAAAATCGACGCCCGCCAACTGTCGGCGGTGGCCGGCGATTTGATCGGCGCCGTCAGCGCCAGCGGCATCGTCAGCGGCAGCATGGAAGCGCCGCGCACCACCTTCGAAGCGGACGCCAAAGGCCTGGGCCTGGCCTCCGCCAAACACCCCGCGCCGGATAGCCTGATCCACGCCGCCGGCGACATCGCGCTGGCCGGGCCGAAGAAAACGCCCGAGCTGAAAATGAACGGCGCCATACAGCGCCTGAATCCCGCCGCATTCGGCGCGGCGCAGGCGGGCTCCGTCAACGCCACGTTCACGGCCGACGCGCGACTGGCGAGCGACTGGCGCGCCGGCTTGAACCTGACGCTGCAACCGTCAACCTTCGCCAACGCGCCCTTGAGCGGCTACGCGAAACTGAACGCCGACAAGGACAGCATCAGCAACGCCGACATCGACCTGCGCCTGGCCGCCAACAGCCTGCAAGCGAAGGGCAACTTCGGCAGCGCGCTCGACAAGCTGGAATGGAAACTCAATGCGCCGCAACTGGCCGCGCTGGGGCCGCAATTCGCCGGTACGCTGCGCGCCAGCGGCACCCTGTCCGGCACCACCGCCAAGCCGGCGCTGGCCCTGACGCTGGACGGCGCCAACCTGCGCGCGCCGGGCCAGCAGCAGATCGGCACGATACGCGGCAACGCCACGCTGGGCAGCACCGTCGCCATGGCGGCCGGCACCACGCCAGCGGCCACGCCGGGCGCGCGCGCCACCGCAGCACGCGGCCGCGCCGACACCGACACCTACGCCGACGTGCCGCTGGTGAGCGACATCGAGATCACCCGCTACGTCTCCCCGTCCCTGACGCTGGACAAGGCGCGCCTGCAAACCAGCGGCACCCGCAGCAACCACACGCTGCAAGTGAGCGCCAGCAACGCCGACTTCGACGCCGCCGTGCGCGTCAAGGGCGGCTGGGCCAACGACAGCTGGACCGGCGCCATCGACACGCTGCAAAACCGCGGCCGCTTCGCCCTGACGCTGGCCGCGCCGGCGCCGCTGAAGCTGACCGCGCCGGCAGGCAGCGGCGTGGCAGGCCTGCTGCACCCGGAGCAGATCGCCCTGGGCAGCGCCACCATCAAGCTCCCCGACGGCAGCATCCGCATCGACAGCCTGGAGAAAACCGGCCCCGCCTGGCACAGCAAGGGCCAGGCGGCCGGCGTGCCGGTCAATTACCTGGCCCAGCTCTCCGACGCCTGGCGCGACAACGTCCGCAGCAACATGACCGTCGGCGCGGAATGGAGCATGAACCTGCAGGCGGCCAGCAAGGGCAACCCGCCGGTGCTCGGCGGCATGCTGCACGTGTACCGCGAACAGGGCGACCTGACCATCACCGGCGCCGACCTGCCGCAACCGCTCGGCCTGCGCACGCTGGACGGCCGCGTCGACGTCAACGACGGCACGCTGCACCTGCAACTGAACCTGGACGGCACACGCGCCGGCCAGGCCCGCATCGACGCCACCGCCCAGCTACACGAAGGCCGCCTGGCCGAGAGCAGCGCCATCACGCTGAACGGCAACGCCAATATGGGTTCGCTGGCCTGGCTGGCGCCGCTGGCCGGCCAGCCGGGACTGGAAATCGACGGCGCCCTGAAGCTGGCCGTCAGCGGCAGCGGCACCCTGGGCGCGCCGCAGCTGAACGGCGACATCAGCGGCGACAAGCTGGTGCTGAACTGGGTGGACCAGGGCATCAAGCTGCGCAACGGCCAGTTGCAGGCGCGCCTGGCCGGCGACCAGCTGCAACTGCAAAAGCTGGCCTTCGACGGCGCCGAGGGCCACGCCCAGGCCGACGGCTGGATACGCTACGCCGGCAACGAAGCCACCATGAACCTCAAGCTCAGCGCCGACAAGCTGGAAGTGCTGGCGCGTCCCGACCGCGTGCTGGTCATCAGCGGCCAAAGCACGCTGGTGCGCGACGCCAAGCGCTTCCAGCTGGACGGCAAATTCCGCGCCGACCGCGCCAACATCGAGCTGGCCGGCGAGAACACGCCCACGCTCAGCGACGACGTGGTCATCATCGGCAAGGGCGCGGCGCCGGTCAAGACGCCGCAAGGCCAGCCGCTCAGCATCGACCTCGAGGCCGACCTGGGCGACGCCTTCAAGCTCAAAGGCAAAGGCCTGGACGCGCAACTGGCCGGCACGCTGCGCATCCGCGTGGCGGACCGCCGGCCGCCGCGCGTCACCGGCAGCATCCGCGTGGAAAGCGGCACCTATGCAGCCTATGGACAGAAGCTGGCGATCGACCGCGGCGTGATCAACTTCACCGGCGCCTACGACAACCCCGGCCTGAACATCCTGGCCGTGCGCCGCGGACCGGAAGGCGAAGCGCTCAGCGAGACCAATGTGGAAGCGGGCGTGGAAGTGCGCGGCACGGCGCTGGCGCCGGTGGCCAAGCTGGTGTCGACGCCGGCCGTGTCGGACAGCGACAAGCTGGCCTGGCTGGTGCTGGGCCACGGCATCGACAACACCGGCGGCAACGACATGGCGCTGCTGAGCGCCGCGGCGGGCGCGCTGTTCGGCGGCGGCCAGGGCAAGCTGGCCAATGCGCTGGGGGTGGATGAACTGGGCGTGAGCCAGGCCGCCGGCACAGCGGCCGGCGCGGCGACCGGTTTGCAGACCACGGTGGTCACGGTGGGCAAGCGCCTGTCGTCGCGCGCTTACCTGAGCTTTGAACAGGGCGCGGGCACGGCGACCAGCCTGGTCAAGCTCAAATACAAGCTGAACCCGCGCATCTCGCTGCAATTCCAGACCGGCACCAACAACGCGCTGGACGTGCTCTACACCTGGGCCTTTGATTAAGCTCTAACTCGGGTTGTGGTCCGGCACCGGGTCGTCCTGCGGCACGGGATGGGGGATGGCCGGCGGCGCCGGATCATCCACCGGTACGGGATCGGGGGCGCGGTGAACGTTGTGCATGGTCGGTACTCCTTGAGCTGACACGTATCGCCATTTTACCCCGGCGGCTTCGGCATGGGGTCAGACCCCGTACGGGGGCATCTCGCACCGCGAGATGCGGGCGTAGCCCTCCCCAGCCCCTCTACCGGGGTTGGGCGTGCTTGACGTATTTATCCAGCCACGCATTGGTTTCGTACAGCATGTGCAGAATCGACTCGCGCGCGCGGTAGGCGTGCGATTCGTTCGGCAGCATCACCAGCCGCGCCGTGCCGCCCAGGCCTTTGATGGCCTGGAACATGCGCTCGCTCTGCAAGGGGAAGGTGCCGGTGTTGCTGTCCTCGGCGCCGTGGATCAGCAGCATCGCATCCTTGATCTTGTCGGCGTTATTGAACGGCGACATGGCCTGGTACACCTGCTGCGCCTGCCAGAACGGCCGCTCCTCGGACTGGAAGCCGAACGGCGTCAGCGTGCGGTTGTAGGCGCCGCTGCGCGCGATCCCGGCGCGGAACAAACGCGTGTGCGCCAGCAGGTTGCCGGTCATGAAAGCGCCATACGAATGGCCGCCGATGGCGATGCGGTGGCGGTCGGCCACGCCGCGCCGCACCACCTCGTCCACCGCCGCCTGCGCGTCCGCCACCAGCTGCGGCAGATAGCTGTCGTTCGGCTCCTCTTCGCCGGCGCCGATGATGGGGAAGGAAGGATTGTCCAGCACCGCGTAGCCCATCGCCAGGAAGGCCGCCGGCCCCCAGTAGCTGACCGCGTTGAAGCGGTAGGGCGAACCGGTGGTCTGGCTGGCCGCGCCGGCCGATTTGAATTCCTGCGGATAGGCCCACATCAGCAACGGCAGGGGGCCGTCGCGGACGGCGTCGTAGCCGGAGGGCAGCATCAGCGTGGCCGTCAGCTCGACTCCGTCGTTGCGCGGGTAGCGGATCTGCTCCTTGTGCACGTCCTTCAGCTGCGGGGTCGGATGCGGATAGTTGGTCAGCGCGGTCAGCTGCGCGTGCTCCGGCTTGGTCAGGTCGCGCAGATAGTAGTTGGGCCGCTCGGTCGGCGATTCGCGCGTCGTCAGCAGCAGCGTGCCGTCGTCGTTCAGCACCGCCGCCACGTTCTCGAAATACGGCGCGGCGCTCTGGAACAGCCGCACCTTCTGTTTGGTGGTCAGGCTCAGACGGTCGATGAAGGGACGGTCGCCTTCCGGCGTGGCGCCGGCGCCGTCCAGCAGCACCGTGGTGCCGGGGCCGATCAGCAGGCGCGGGAAGCCGCTGGCGTCGGCCCGCATCACCGGCGAACCGGGGCTGTTGTAGCGGTCCTCATACGAACCGGCGTAGATCAGCTCCGGCGGCGTGGACAGGTGCTCAGGCTCGATCATCCACTGCTTGTAGTCGCGCGTCTTGTGCCAGCGTTCGTTGATCAGCGCGACATCGCCGCGCCCCCAGGCGATGCCGGCGTAACGCATCGTCAACCGCGCCAGCACCAGCGGCGGTTCGCGGAACGGCGCCGCGTGCACGTAGACCAGGTCGCGGATATTGTCGATCACCGGGCGCGCCGGATCGCCGCCGTCCTGCGCCTCGGTCCACACCAGCGTGGCCGGCACGTCGGCCCGCCACGACACGTGGCGCACGCCTTCCGACACCGCGTCATTCCCCTGCGGCAGGCCCTCTTCCAGCGGCAGCGTGGTCACGATGTGCAGCACGTCGCCATTCAGGTCGCGCACCTCGACCCGCTCGCCGAAGCTCGACGCCGGCACGATGTAGGAATACGGCCGCGTCACGCTTTGCGTCAGCAGGTACTGGCCGCCCGGCGCGATCGAAGTGCGCGAGAACTGCCCCGGCGCGCCGATCAAGCGCGGCTTGCCGTGCAGGTCCAGCAGCACCATCTGCACCGTGATGTAGTACTCGAACAGGCGCGCGTCGTCCTCGTTCTTCAGCAGATCCTGGTAGGTGCGCAGCTGGCGCACGGCGCCACCGGGTTCGCTGTCCTGCTGGATCGGGCCGGTGGGCACGCCGTCCGACTGCGGCGCCTTGCCGATGCCGGCCGGACGCCAGTGCACCAGCAGGCCGCTGCTGTCGGGCAGCCAGTTGAAGCCGCGCGTGAGCACCGCCGACAAAGGCTGCGCCGACAAGCGCTTGGCCTTGCGCGCGGCGATATCGACCAGCCACAGCTCCACCGCGCCGCGCTCGCCCTTGTAGGCCACATGCGAGAACGCCAGGTAGCGCTGGTCCGGCGACCACGCCAGGTCCGCCAGGCGCAGCGCGCGCGGCAGCCCGCGGATGCGGCTTTCCTTTTGCGTGGCGATGTCGAGCAGAGCGAGGTCGGTGCCGAACGAGAAGCGGGAGGAAGAACAGGTGCGTGGGTTGATGCGCAGGCCGGCCAGCTTGAGCTCCGGCTGCGCCACTTCGGCGATGCCCGGCAGCGGCGGCGTTTGCACCACGGCGACCAGGTTGCGCTGGGGGCTCAGGCTGAGCGCCGGCGCGCGCGGCGCGTCGACGATGTCCAGCAGGGCGGCAGGCGGCAGGCGGTAACCGCCCTCCTGCGCGCCGGCCTGCGGCGAGGCGGCCATCAATCCCAGATTCAGGGGCAGCAAGGTTAACGGTTTGTTCATGGATATCCTTTCGGTCCAGAAGCGGGGCTGCTGCAGTTCAGTTTGCTTATGCTATCCGGGATTGTCAATCACTGCCGGATAATGCGTGACAATCTGTAACGCTGGGGCGCGGCGGCCGCTTGGCGTACAATCGCGGTTCTTCGAATCACGCCGTTGGAATCGCTTATGGATATGCCTACTATCGTCTTGTTGCTGCTGGTGCCGCTGGCCATCTGGCGCATCTACTCGCGCCTGAAACGCATGATGGGCCGCAACAAATCCGAACTGTGGCGCCACGCCGCCTACGCGGCGGTGGCGGGCGTGACGCTGGCCGTGCTGGCCGTGGTCCTGATCGGAAAATGGCAGGCGCTGGCCGCGCTGCTGGCCGGCGCCGCCGTCGGCGCCGCGCTGGGCCACCGCAACATGAAGCTGACCCGCCTGCAAAACACCACCGAGGGCTTCTTCTACACGCAGAACCGCCGTTTCGGCCTGCTGGTGACGATGCTGTTCTTCGGCCGCCTGATCTACCGCCTGTTCGAAGCCTACCTGCACATGCACGACCACCTGCCGCTGGATCCCGACTTCGTCGGCAATCCGCTGACGGCCGTGGTGTTTGGCTTGACCGCCGGTTTCTGGGGCTGCTACCACCTGCTGCTGATCCGCTGGCGCCGTACCCAGAAGCCGCTGCCGCGCCCGATCGATATCTTCGATATCAAGTGAAATGCCCCGCATGCTTAAGCGATACGCAAGCGGCGCCACTTAGGGGTCAGACCCCGAACGGGGTCTGACCCCGCCTGGCCGTGCGGGGTACTACCGCGCCGCCAGCTGCTGCACGAACTCGCAGTAGGCCGGCCGCACCGCGGCGCTGGACAGCACGTCATTGTGTCCGGCGTCCGCCACCATCACCATGCGCTTGGATTGCGTCGGCAAGGCGTCGTAGACCTGGCGCGCCAAACGTGGCGGCGTCACCTTATCGTCGCTCCCTTCCAGCACCAGCGCCGGCCCGGCGAAGCCCGAAGCCGCCGCCACGTTGTCTATCCCCTTCAGCGACTCGCTCACCTCCACCCGCACGAACGGCCACGCATACCAGGGCAGCATATTGTTGGCCCAGTCGCGCGCATTGGTGGTGGTCGATTCCAGTATCAGCCCGCGCACGGCGGGCCGCTGCTGCGCCACGTAGGCGGCGATGAAGCTGCCCAGCGACTGGCCGTGCACGATCACCCGGCCCGGCGCCCGGGCGTTGACCAGGTCGAACTCGCGCAGCGCGTCGGCCTTCATGGTGGCGATGGTCGGCTTGCCGCTGCTGCGGCCATAGCCGCGATAATCGATCATCACCACGTCCGCGCGGCACGGGCCGACGGCGGCCAGCACATGGTCGCCATGTTCGTCCAGATGGAAGCCGTTGCCGCCGAAGTACAGCACCGTCAGCGGCATGGCGTCATCACCGGTGGCGGTGGCGCTGACGCCGTTCAGTTGCGCATCGTCCGCCGCCAGCGTCAGGGGCGCCAGCTTGTAGGCGCCGCCGCCATCGCCCAAGCGCGCCGCGGAACGCACGTCCCCCGCGCGGTCGGGCCGCACCACGCTGCCCTCGCCGATCTGCACCGCGCAACCCGACAACATCGCCACCATTAGTACCAAGATGAGTTTCATAATTATCTCCAGTGAATGTACAATATATTACAACAAAGTTTTAATGTAAAACGATAATTTTTTACTGTGTTACGATAAATATGAAAATCACCCTGATCCGCGCGCTGCTGTGGTTGTGCGTTGCCGTGCAAGCGGCCTTCTTCGTGCTGGCCTGGACCACCTATGCGCCCAGCATCGGCGCCATGGTCATCGACATGACCGCCATCGGCATGCCCTTCGGCGCCAAGCTGGCGCTGACGCCGGCGCAGCGCGCGATCGGCGCGGCGCTGGCGCTGCCCACCACGCTGGTGCTGTTCTATGGACTGTGGCGGCTGGACCGGCTGCTGCTCAACTTCCGCCGCCAGGATCTGTTCACGGCGCAGTCGATCGGCCACTTGCGCGCCTTCGCCGGCGCCACCCTGCTTTCGACGCTGCTGTCCATCGTCGAACTGCCGGTGCGCACGCTGGCGTTGCGCATGGCCGGCAACGGCGACCGGCACTTCGCCATCGGCGTCAATTCCGAGCAGCTGATGCTGATGCTGGTGTGCGGCATGTTCTACCTGATCACGCGGCTGATGCAGGAAGGCCGCCGCCTGCGCGAAGAGAACGAGGGCTTTGTCTGATGGCGATCCTGATCAACCTCGATCTGATGCTGGCCAAGCGCAAGGTCAAGTCGCGCGAACTGGCGGCCTACGTCGGCATCACCGAGCAGAATCTGTCGCTGCTCAAGTCCGGCAAGGTAAAGGGCATGCGATTCTCCACGCTGGAGAAGATCTGCGAACGGCTCGCGTGCCAGCCCGGCGACATCCTCACCTGGGTGCGGGACGAAGGCGAGACCGGGGGCGACGCCGGCGAACTTCTATAAGGCGACGTCTTTTTAACGACAGTGCTATCGTATTTCTGCGTTGTGGAGAAGGTTTGGTGGTATTCTGAGAGTATCCACAGGGCAACTAATTTGCACTTTCATGAATACTTCGATTTACGACAAGACCGCCAAGGGCCGGGACGAGATCGCGACGCGCAAGTACCAGCTCGCACCACGTCTTCGCAGCCTGCTGGTATTAGTCGACGGCCGTCGTACGGAAGAGGAATTGTTGCGCAATGTGGCGGGGTTGGGATTGACCATCACCGCCCTGGACGAACTGCTGGAGGAGGGACTTATCGTGCTATCGACTAGCTATGCAACGATGCCGGCGGCGTCGGTCGCCGATCCCGCACCAGCCGCACCAGCCGCAGTGGCCCCGGCAACCCCGGCGGCGGTCTCACAGGCCGGCCAGTTCCAAGCCTTGTATGAATTTTATAACAAGACTATCAAGAGCACGATAGGCCTGCGCGGCTTCACCCTGCAGCTGAAGGTGGAAAAAGCCAGCTCCGTCGAAGAACTGCGCGAACTGCGCATGCCCTACCTGGACGCGGTGCAGAGAGCCAAGGGCAACTTCGCCGCCGCCACCCTCGCCGAACAGCTGGACCGGCTGCTCGACGAGCGGCCGGCCCAGGCCCGGACCTAGGCCACCTTCGCCGCCTCCACAGGGCGGCGTTGCAGCACGAAGATGGGTTGCGCCCACTCCGTGTCCTTCTTCTTTTTGCTCGTGATGAGCGTCAGTTCCGAAGGATCGTAGACGTCGGTGTTGTGCGTCAGCGGCGTCGTCATCAGGTACTGCGCGTCTGTGTTCTTCAGGAACTCGCCGACCAGCTGGATGTTACGGATATCCAGGTGGGCAAACGGTTCGTCGATGAACACGAAGCCGCCGGAACCTTCTTCCGACTTCAGCAAACCAATCAGCAGCACCAGCGATTTCATCACCTGCTGGCCGCCGGACGCTTCGCCGTCGTTCATGCCGATGATGCCCTTGCCGTCGAACTTGAAGCGTACGTGCAGGCCGGCCTGCGACAGCAGCGTATCGTCGTTCTCCAGGCGCACCGGATCGGAGTGCACCTCGATGCCCGCCAGCTCGCCCAGCTCCTTGATGTTCTTGGAGTAGGTCTTGATGGTGTAGCGCAGCCGCTCCATGTAGGCGCCGCGGGCGTTGCCGGTGGCCTCGATGGCGCGGTTGTTCTGGTAGCGGCGCTCCTCGGTTTCCGACTGGCGGCCATGCAGCTGGTCGTTCAGGCGCTGGTACTGGTCGATCACGGTGGCGTCCAGTTCCCAATCGCTGCGGGCCAGGCTGGCTTCGAGCGAATGGACGCGCAACACCACCTGGTGCGAGTTCTGATGCTCGCTGACCAGGCCTGCACGGCGCGCCGGACGACGCCAGCTCTTCGGCAGGTGACGCCAGGCCTTGCGCAGCGTCAGCAAGGCGCGCGCATGGTCGGAGCGCTGCTCGATCTGGCGCTTGTTGTTCAGGCGCAGACCGGCTTCCGATTCCGACAAGGCAAAGCGCGCGTTCTGCCACGTCGTGTCGGCGCGGGTGCGCGTGACGACGGCGTTCTTGATCAGCGTTTGCAGCTCGCCCAGGCGGGTGCCGACTTCGGTGCGTTCCTCCTTCAGCGGCACGGCGTTGCGCGCCGCCTCGTCGAATTCCTCCTGGCGCGCGGCCAGTTCCTTGGCGGCGTCCACACCGGCCAGGCGCGATTTCAGCGAGCTGATTTCGGTCGCCAGCTTGGACACGATCAGCGTCAGTGCATCTTCCTGCGCCTCCAGCGCCGGCAGCGATTTCTGGATCGCTTCCATACGCTGGGTGCGGCCGGCGGAGCCGAAGCGGTAGCGCGAAGCTTCCACGAACAGCGAGCGGCCGCCGCGGCGTTCGCGGTGGTAGGCGTCCGGCGTGATCCACTCGTCGTGGCTACCCAGCTTGGCGCCGGCGTCCACGGTGTCCACGCGGGTGATGCGCGACAGCTGCTCCACCAGCCAGGACGGAACCTTGGCCGAGAACTTCACCACCGACATCAGCGAGTCGTCCTTGACCGTCGGCGCGTGCACCAGGTCCGGCACGATGAAGTGGCGATAGCGTTCCTTCTCCGCCAGGCGGTACGCGGCCGAAGCGTCGGACGATTTATCCAGCAGCACCACGGAGGCATAGCCACCCAGCACGCCTTCGATCGCGCCCTGCCAGCGCGCATCCGTCACCTCGACGATGTCGGACAGCATGGCGTGGCCGATGCCGGCGTCGTTCAGCGCGCGGCGCATGCCGCGTTGCGCTTCCGGTTCCGGCATCGCGGTCTTGCCCTGCAAGGCGGCGATGGTCGACAGCTCGCCGGCGATCTTGGCGGCGACGGCGTCGCGCGCCATGCGCTGGCGCGCCAGTTCGATTTCTTTTTCCTGCAACTGCTGCGCCACCGCGGCCAGGTCGCCGCCGGCGTCGTCGGCCAGCTTTTGCAGGCGGACCTTCTGTTCCAGCAGGCTGTCGAGCGGCTTGAGTTTGCCGTTGATCTGATTCAGGCGGCTTTGCAGCGCGGTCGATTCCTGCTCCAGCACCGTTTCGTGCTGCTGCGCGTCGGTCAGCGCCTTGGCTTGCGCGGCCAGCGCGTTGCGCTTGTCGGTCAGCTGGGCGTCGGCCTGCATCAGCGGCTTGCGGGCGTCGCGCAGCTGGCGGCTGATGTTGGCGTGCTTCTCGCGCGCTTCGTGGTACTCCAGCGTCGGCAGCACTTCTTCCTGCAGGTTGCGGCGCTCCTTGTTCAGGTCTTCCCACTGGTGGTAGTTGGCCACGCGCAGACGCAAGCCCTCCAAATTGGTCTTGGAGGCTTCCAGCTCGGTCTCGAAGCGTTTCAGTTCGACTTCGGTGTCGCGCTGGTGGCGCTTGGCTTCGTCGTAGGCGTCCAGCACTTCCTTGTCGCCGAAGACCTGGAACACCAGGTCCAGCAACTGGCGCGGCGCGTATTCGCACAGCTTGTCGGTTTCGCCCTGCTCGAGCGCCAGCACTTTCGCCATCGCCGGCGACAGGCCGGCGTTGGCCAGGCGCTTGCGGTAGTTCTCGACGCCGAGCCAGTCGTTGCCGGCCTCGCCGATGTCTTCGATCTGCACGTTACCGGGGCGCATAAGGTACTGGCGCTTCCAGTCGCCGCCGTTCTTCTGGATCTGGCAGAACAGCGTCACTTCGTCGTCGCTGAAGAAGCCGGAGCTGCGGAACGGACGGTTCGACAGCTGCTTGCCGACGTTCTTGTTGTCGACCACGGCGCGCAGCCAGGCGGTCTGCTGGCCGCTGTGGCGGGCGTAGTGCTTGTAGGTGCGGCCCATCGAGCAATCGAGGCCGAACAGCGTGCGCAGGGCGTCCAGCAAGGTGGTCTTGCCGGAACCGTTCTGGCCCGCGATGGTGATGATCTTGGCGTCCAGCGGGATGTTCTTGATGCGCTGCCAGTAATCCCAGTGGACCAGTTCTAATGATTTAATGTGAAACACGTTTAGTCCTCGGCTGGAAGTTCGGAGTCGGGGGCGGCATCTTCAGCCACCTCGTCGTCGTTGGCGGCGATCGGCGGCGCGCTGCGCGGCACCGGAATGATCTGCGCCGGCGAGCGCTTGAACACGTCGGCCAGCGCGCCGTTGATGATGCGCTCTTTCAGCTGGTCGGTGTCCATCATCAGGTCCAGCAGCGGGCCTTCGACGATGATGTCGCCGCGGCGCTCGATGAAGCCCAGCTTGGCCAGGATGCCGAGATTCATGTCCAGGCGGGTTTTCTTACCGAGCTTGTCGCCGAAGTCGGCCAGCAGCGCCTTGTAGGCGATGCCGATCGAGGTGTCTTCCGCGCGCGGCAGCGGCTTCTCGACGCCGAACATGTCGTTCTGGTCATCGTCCGCGTGCTGGTGGGTCTCCTGGCGTTCGCGCTTGGGCAGGATGATCTGCGCCCACAGCACCACCAGCAGGGCCACGCCGTCGCGCGACAGGCCGAAGTTATTGTTCTGCCAGACGTCGCGGGCGCCGAAGATCTTCGGCTCGATGGCGCGGTGCAGCGCGATCGTCACGTGGTCGGCGTAGACGTTGTCCAGCAGTTTGAGGCCGGTGGCCAGCAAACGCGCGTCGACTTCGGCGCGGAACAACTCGTCCGACAGCACGCGCTTGACCAGTTTGTCGTCGCGGCGCAGGGTTTGATGCGTCAGCAGGCGCGCGATCAGGATTTGGTAATCGTCATTCATCTGACTTGTCGCCTTCCGTATTCAAAGACAGTGAGAGGGAGGCCAGGGACATCGCCGCCACGTGCAAATCGGGCAGCTGTATCATTTCGTCGGTCGGGGTAAAGGTGACGGGCAGGCGCGCCAGTTCGGCGGTGGCGCCTTGCAGGCGGGCCTCGTCGGCGTCGCCCAGCAGCGGCAGCAGCGAGGCGCGGTAGGACGCCACGGCGAACGACGCCGGCAGCAGCGAATCCTGCACCGGTATCGATTTCGGACCTTCGTCGGCGATGCTGGGGAAGTTGCCCAGCGCGGCGAAGTCGGACAGGCGCGCCAGCCAGTCGTCCAGCTCGCGCTGCATCTGCGGGCCGTCGCTGATGGTGGTCGGCGCGTCGGTGCCGGCCGGCAGGCCGCTGGAGACGGCGCTGGCGACGCGGTCCTGCAGCAGCTCGGTTTCGGCGACGTCGATCATCTCGGCCGGCGTGATAAACAGCGGCACCACGGGCTGGTCGATCGCGCCTTCGGCCAGCGAGGCCAGGTCTTCGTGCAGCAGCAGCCAGCGCTTGATGTCGGTGGTGGACAGGCCGGACTGGCCCAGGTGCACGCGCTGGCGTTCGATCTGGTTCAGCGCGCGCGAGAACATGCCCTGCATGTTCAGCAGCGCCGATTGCGCGCGGCCGATGGCCTGCGCCGCCTTGTGGGTGGCGCCGTCGGCGTTTTCATCGGACAGGATGGCGCGCAGGATCTCGGAGCCCTTCTCCACCCAGTCGCAGGCGGTGTGCCACTTGGCCTGCGAGGCGCGCAGGCGGAATTCGGAACCGGAGGCGATGGCGTCCGAGAATTCCTCCGTCAGGTCGACCAGGCGGCCCAGCAGGTGGTTCAGCTGGTCGACGGTGACGCCGCCCATCACCTGGGCGCCGGCCACCTGTGACAGCAGGAAGCCCATGTCGGCGTTGTCTTCGTCCTTGCCCAGCGCCAGCAGGCCGTCGATGGCCGACAGCACGTTGCGCGCCATCGGCGTGACGCGGTAGACGGCTTGCTGCGCGTCCCAGGCCAGCAGCTGGTTGGTGCGCAGGCGCATCAGCACCGTTTCCAGCGACTCGGGCAGCAGGTAGGCCAGGCGGGTGTTGATGTCGGCGCGCGAGAAGGTGGACGAGGCGGCGTCCGAGGCCAGCTCGCGCAGCACCAGCAGGCGCACCAGCACGCCGTCAAAACCGCCGTGGAACAGCGCG
Organism: Duganella rhizosphaerae; assembly: GCF_040364205.1. Taxonomy (NCBI): domain Bacteria; kingdom Pseudomonadati; phylum Pseudomonadota; class Betaproteobacteria; order Burkholderiales; family Oxalobacteraceae; genus Duganella; species Duganella rhizosphaerae. The sequence goes on along the minus strand of NZ_BPWK01000025.1, from coordinate 1,869 downwards.
GTGAATACTTGCAGCAGCGGCTGCGCGCGTTTCAGCTGGTAAACCTGCTCGATCTCGTCGGCCGAAAAATTCGGCTGGAAGTGGGCTTGCAGGCTGTCCTGCTGCTGTTGCTGATCCAGCTCACTTGTTATAATTTCTATCATTCTTTGCCATTCTGTACGCATCGCAACGACTGGATTGCGGGGGCGTCAGTATAACAGCCACCCGGGGTCAGATCTGACATTCGGACACGGCCTCTACCGTAATGTGCGCATTTCGGTAGAGGCCGTGTCCGAATGTCAGATCTGACCCCGCATTTATGACCCCGCATTTAAGCTTACTTTTTCACGGCCTTTTCCAGTGTCTGGTCGACGAAGTCGCCATCACTGTCGTTGAAGCGCACACGCACCGGGTACCAGTCCATCGATGGCGCCAGCCACAGGTCGACCTGCTGGCCCTGCGCGTCCGGCGGCGGCGCCTTGACCAGGTGGACCGCGTTGACCTCGCCCGCGCCGACCTGCACTGCCTCATTTTTCATCACCTTGAAGCTCCACACTTCGGCGTCGCGGCGGCCGGCCACGAAGTATTTCCATTCGCTGCCCGGCTTGAACTTGTCCGGCGTGGCGCGCGCCTGCGCCGCCAGCTGCCACTGGATGCTGGTGCGATCCTGCTCGCCGCCCTTGATCGGGTAGCTCTCGTCGCCTTCGCTGAAGGTGATGGCCTTGGCGTCGCGCTGGAAGGTGGTGGTGCTCGGGTCCTTGCGGAAGCGCTTTTCGTAGAAGGTGGTCGGCGCCAGGCCGAAGTCGTCGATCTCACCCTCGCTGCGGTTTTCCAGGATCTTGCCGAACAGCGCGGCGCGGCTTTCGGTGGCCACCGAGTACTTGCCGTCGCCGGCGCGCCATTGCACGGTGGCGGTGCCGCCGATGCTCAAGCCGTGCTGCTTGGCCTTGATGGTGTAACTCAGGTCGGCCGACGGCGGCAGGCTGTGCGGGCGCTTGACGCTCGGGTGCTCGCCGGCCGGAGCGTCGGCGGCGTGGGCCGCGCAACTCAGCAGGATGGCGGCGCTCAGGGCCAGCAGGCGCTTGGTGTAAATAGTATGCATATTATTTTCCGGATTCTGTCATGGTGATTTTGGAGACGGTTTGCGTCGTCAGCGCGCCGCTTGCTTCGGTATTGCGCAACTGGACCGGGTACCAGTTCAGGCCCGGCGCCAGCCAGATGTCCAGCCGCGACGAGTAGCTGCCGGGGCGCGGCGGACGGCTCAGGTGCCAAGTCACCACCTTGCCCATCTTGGTGTTCAGTTCTTCCTCGCCCACCAGCTGGAAGCGGAACAGCGTCGCTTCGCGCTCGTCGCCGACCTGCATCTCGATATCGCTGCCGAACTGGTTGACGTCGGCGCGGCCGATGCCGCCCAGCTGGAACGGCACCGTCGCCATGTCCTGCGCGCCCACCATCAGCGGGTAGCTGCGTTCGGAGGCCGAGAAGGTGATGGTGCCGGCGTCGCGGTTGAAATGGGTCGCCGTCTCGGCGCGGCGGCCGCGCTTCTGGGTGCTGGTGACGGGGGCGATGCCGTAGTCGTCGATGCTGCCGACGCTGCGCATCACCAGCGCGTTCAGGCGCGTGATCAACAGGCTGATGCCCGCTTCCGCCGAGGCCTGGTAGTTGCTGCCGTCGGTATGCCAGGTCATCACGGCCGAGCCGCTCCATTTGGTGCCGTCGGCGTCGACCCGCGCCACGTCCATGTCCATGCTGGCCGACGGCGGCAGGTTGACCTTGTAGCGGCGCATGCCCTGCGGCGGCGGCGCGTCCACCGGCACCGCGGCGACCGGCGTGGCGCCGCTGGTGTCGGGCGGCGCCGGCGTGCCGGTCTGCGCCTGCGCGGCGCCGGCT
>NZ_BPWK01000024.1:0-62936 GCF_040364205.1 Duganella rhizosphaerae | reverse complement strand
GCCACGGAGATCGCGGCCGCCAGCGCGGCGCCGCCGGCGCCGGCCGCCGGGCCCGCTGCCGGGCCCGTTGCCCCCCTCCCGCGTCCGCGCCCCTTCGCCGACGACCGCGAGCAGATCGCCGCGCAGGCCGGCGGCCGCAAGGTGCTGGTGATCGAGGACGACGCCGCCTTCGCCCGCATCCTGTACGAGCTGGCGCATGAAAAACAATACCGCTGCCTGGTGGCCTTCGACGCCGACGAGGGCCTGGCGCTGGCGCGCGAGCACCGGCCGGACGCGGTGCTGCTCGACGTCCGCCTGCCGGACCGTTCCGGCCTGTCGGTGCTGCAGCTGCTGAAGGACGACGCCCGGACCCGCCACATCCCGGTGCACGTGCTGTCCGGCTCCGACAACGGCGAGGCCGCGCTGCACCTGGGCGCGATCGGCTTCGCGCTCAAGCCGACCACGCGCGAGCAGCTGATGGAGGTGTTCCGCCGCATCGAAGGCAAGCTGACGCAGAAGATCAAGCGCGTGCTGCTGGTGGAGGACGACGACCGCCAGCGCGACAGCGTGGTGCGGCTGATCGCCGACGACGATGTCGACATCGCCGCCGTCGCCAGCGGCGAAGAGGCGCTGGCGCTGCTGCGCACCACCATCTACGACTGCATGATCATCGACCTCAAGCTGCCCGACATGCAGGGCAACGAGCTGCTGCAGCGCATGGCCGGCGAAGCGCTGGCGGCGTTCCCGCCGGTGATCGTCTACACCGGCCGCAACCTGTCGCGCGCCGAGGAGGCCGACCTGCACAAGTATTCGCGTTCCATCATCATCAAGGGCGCCCGTTCGCCGGAGCGCCTGCTCGACGAGGTGACGCTGTTCCTGCACAAGGTGGAGGCCGATTTGTCCAGCGAACGGCAGGACATGCTGCGCACGGTGCGCTCGCGCGACCGCGTGTTCGAAGGCCGCCGCATCCTGCTGGTGGACGACGACGTGCGCAACATCTTCGCGCTGACCAGCGCGCTGGAGCAGAAGGGCGTGCTGGTGGAAGTGGGCCGCGACGGCTTCGAGGCGATCGCCAGGCTGGACGAGGTGGGCGACATCGACCTGGTGCTGATGGACGTGATGATGCCGGGCATGGACGGGCTGGAGGCGACGCGCCGCATCCGCCAGGACGCGCGCTTTGCCCGCCTGCCCATCATCGCCATCACCGCCAAGGCCATGAAGGACGACCAGGAGCAATGCCTGGCGGCCGGCGCCAGCGACTACCTGGCCAAGCCGATCGACCTGTCGCGCCTGTACTCGCTGCTGCGGGTGTGGATGCCGAACGGCGAGCGGAGCTGACATGCAGAGGTTTAGCCATGCACCATAGCGACACCGACATCGAGCTCAAAGTGTTGATGGAAGCCATCTACATGAAGTACAGCTACGATTTCCGCGACTACACCGGCGCCTCGCAGAAGCGCCGCGTGCTGCACGCGCTGCGCGAGATGGCGTGCGCCAGCATCTCGGCGCTGCAGGCGCGCATCATGCACGAGCCGGCCGCGTTCAGCGAGCTGCTGCAGTACCTGACGATCCCGGTGACGTCGATGTTCCGCGACCCGGGCTATTACGCCGCGCTGCGCACGCACGTGGTGCCGGTGCTGCGCACCTATCCGTCGCTGAAGATCTGGGTGGCCGGCTGCAGCACCGGCGAGGAAGTGTATTCGATGGCGATCCTGCTCAAGGAGGAGGGCTTGCTGGAGCGCAGCATGATCTACGCCACCGACATCAATCCGCAGTCGCTGGACAAGGCGCGCAAAGGCGTGTTCCCGCTCGACGCGATGCGCGAGTACACGGAAAACTACCAGGCCGCCGGCGGCACCCGCGGCTTTTCCGAGTACTACACGGCGGCCTACAACGCCGCGCTGTTCGACCGCGCGCTGTGCGAGAACGTCACCTTCGCCGACCACAGCCTGGCGACCGACGCGGTGTTCGCGGAAACGCACTTGATCAGCTGCCGCAACGTGATGATCTACTTCAAGAAGAAACTGCAGGAACGCGCCCTGGGCCTGTTCCACGAGTCGCTGTGCCATCGCGGCTTCCTCGGACTGGGCAGCAAGGAAAGCATCGATTTCTCCGCTTACGCGCCGGCCTTCGAGCCGGTGGACAAGCGCGAGCGCGTGTTCCGCAAGCGATGAGCGCGCACCTGCCCGGGATCCGCGCGGCGCTGGCCGGCCGCACGGTGGAAGCGGTGGTGATCGGCGCCTCGGCCGGCGGCGTGGGCGCGCTGCTGCAGCTGCTGCCGGCGCTGCCGGCGCGCTACGGCCGCGCGCTGGTGGCGCTGCTGCACCTGCCGGAAGGGCGCCAGAGCCACCTGGCCGAGGTGTTCCGGCAGCGCATGGCGATGCCGGTGCGCGAGGCGGCCGACAAGGAGGCGCTGGCGTCCGGGACGCTGTATTTCGCCGGATCAGGCTACCATTTGTCGGTGGAGCGCGAGCGCTGTTTCTCGCTCAGTTGCGAGGCGCCGCTGCACTTTGCCCGGCCGGCAATTGATTATCTGATGGAATCGGCGGCCGACGCCTACGGCGCCGCGCTGGCCGGCATCCTGCTGACCGGCGCCAACCAGGATGGCGCGGCGGGCATGGCGGCCATCGCCCGCGCCGGCGGCCTGACCGTGGTGCAGGACCCGGACCAGGCCGAAGTGCCGACCATGCCGAGGGAGGCGATACGCTTGCACCGGCCGGACCTGATCCTGCCGCTGGACGACATACAAACATTGCTGCTGATGCTGGAGAATAACTAATGCAAGCCGAGCACCCGACCAAACTGCTGATCGTCGACGATCTGCCGGAAAACCTGCAAGCGCTGAACGCGGTCATCCGCGGCGAAGGGCGCGAGATCTTCCAGGCGTCGTCGGGCGAGGAGGCGCTGCTGCTGCTGTTGCGGCACGACTTCGCGCTGGCCATACTCGACGTCCAGATGCCGGGCATGGACGGCTTCGAGCTGGCCGAGCTGATGCGCGGCACCGACAAGACGCGCCAGATCCCCATCGTGTTCGTGACGGCGGCCGGCAAGGAACTCGATTACGCGTTCAAGGGCTACGAGGCGGGCGCGGTGGACGTGCTGTACAAGCCGCTCGATGCGCGCGCCGTCAAGGGCAAGGTGCAGGTGTTCGTCGCGCTGTACGAGCAGCGCGAGGCGATGCGGCGCCAGGTGGCGGCGCTGGAGCTGGCGCGCCGCCAGCAGGAGCAGGCGGTGGCCGAACTGCACGCGGCGCAGGCCGAGCTGCAGCGCGCGCTGGCGATGCGCGACGAGTTCATGTCGATGGTGTCGCACGAGATGCGCACGCCGCTCAACACGCTGTACCTGGAAACCCAGCTGCGCAAGATGCAACTGGAGCGCGGCAATATGGCGGCGTTCGGCGCCGAGCAGCTGCAGCGCATGGTGGCGCGCGACGACCGCCAGATCCAGAGCATCATCCGCCTGATCGACGACATGCTGGACGTGTCGCGCATCCGCAGCGGCAAGCTGTCGTTGCGGCCCGGCTGGGTCGAACTGTCGGGCTTGCTGCGGCGGCTGGTGCAGGACCTGACGCCGCAGGCCGGCATCGCCGGCAGCAGCATCAGCCTGGACGCCGGCACCGCGGTGTGCGGCTGGTGGGACGAGTTCCGCATCGAGCAGATCGTGGTCAACCTGCTGACCAATGCGCTGCGCTACGGCGCGGCGCGGCCGGTGCAGGTGACGCTGGTGGCGGAGCGGGACGTGGTGCGGGTGGAAGTGCGCGACCAGGGGCCCGGCATCGCGCCCGAGCACCAGCAGAAGATCTTCGAGCCGTATGAGCGCGGCGCCGGCACCGAGGCGCCGGCCGGGCTGGGCCTGGGACTGTATATTTCGCGCCAGCTGGCCGAGGCGCACGAGGGCAGCCTGGTGTTGCACAGCAAGCCGGGCGAGGGCGCGCTGTTTACGCTGACCCTGCCGCGCCGCGAGGCGCCCGCCGACTAGCGCGAGCGCGCTTCCTCGCGGCGCTGGATGAGGAAGGTCTTCAAGTCTTCGAAGGAGACCACGCCGCGCTGGGCGCTGTCGATGTGGTCGAAGTTTTTCTCGACGAAGCCCAGGCCGGCCTTGCGCGCTTCTTCCCGGCTCAGGTCGCCACTGCCGTCCAGGTCGGCCTCTTCAAAGCGTTGTTTCAATTTCTGCATGGCCTGGTATTGCAGTACCGGGCCGGAGGCGCCGTCGCGCGGCGGCTTGCGCATGGCCGGCGGGATGTAGGGATCGGGATGGAGCGGCGCCGACATCATGACCGGCGCGGCCTCCCGGTTCGGCGCCTGGGCGTGCGCGCAGGCGCAGGCCGTGGCGGCGGCCAGCATGGCAATGTGGACTAGCAGTTTCATGATCGTCTCCCCCGCGCAGCCTGTTGAGCCTGGCGCATGGCTTATGGTGTCACTGTGACGCTGTTGAAGAAATTAATCAAATCCATTTGCTGTGCCCGCCGCGCAGTGTCGTCTAGATACGTCATATGGCCGCTTGCATAATATTTGAGCACAATTAGCGGATTGGCACCCAAACGCGCCAGATCGAGTTCGGTCTGGTGGAAGGGCGTGGCCAGGTCGTGGTAGCCGTTGACCGACAACACCTTCATGGCCGGGTTCAGCGTCATGGCGGCGGCCAGGTCCGGAATGGTGTCCGGCAGCTGCTTGCCGTCGTGGCTGAAGTTCCACTGGTCGCCGATGTTGTTGCTGCTGGTGTAGCGCGAGCGGGCGCTGTAATGCAGCTCGTCGGACAGGTAGCCCGCGATGCCGTTGACGAAGGCGGAGTTGATGACCGTCAGCGAGGGATCGCCGTCGACCGTCAGCGCGCTGCCGTTGGGCGCGGAGACGCGGGCGTCGTAGCGGCCCACCAGCTTGCCCGGCACGGCGTTTCGTTGATAGTAGTCCGGTCCCAGGTCGAAGTTCTGCTGCCAGGTCAGCACCGGCAGGCCGGTGTAGGCGACCAGCTGCGTAATCACGCCGGCCGGCGGTGCAACCTTGCTGGCCAGGTAAGCCGTCATGGCGCTGCGATAGCCGCCGGCGGCAAAGCCGCGCGCCTGCTGCACGTAGGCGCCGAAATCGGTGGGCAGAGGATTGCTGCGCTGGTAGTAGGCGCTGGTGGCGGCGTAGGTCGGCACGTAGCCTTCGCAGCTGATGGCGCCCGGATCGAGCACGCCGCAGTTGCTGTTGTAGTCCATGATGGACGATTGCAGCACCACCGCGGCCACCTGCACGCCGGCCAGTTCCAGCAGGTTGGCCAGCACCGCCGTGCGTGGCGTGCCATACGATTCGCCGAACAGGATCTTGGGCGAGGCCTCGCGCTTGTTGACGGCCACGTAGCGCTGCACGAAATCGCGGAAGGCGGCGGCGTCGGCGTCCACGCCCCAGAAGGTCTGGTTGGTGTTGGGGGCGATGGCCTGCGAGTAGCCGGTGCCGATGGCGTCCACGAACACCAGGTCCGATTGCGCCAGCAGGGTTTCCTGGTTGTCGACCAGCTGCACCGGCATGACGGTGGCGCTGGGGATGGTGCTGACCAGCCGGCGCGGCCCGAACGAACCCAGATGCAGGTAGATGGACGCGGAACCGGGGCCGCCGTTGTAGAAGAAGGTGACCGGCCGCTTGGCCGCACTGGCGCCGGCCACGGTGTAGGCGACGTAGAAGAACGAGGCCGAGGCCTTGCCGGTGCGGGCGTCGGTGGCGGTCAGGTGGCCGGTGGTGGCGGTGTAGTTGAACTGCTGGCCGTTCAGCTGGATGTGGCTGGCGATGACGGCGGCGCTTTCGTTGGGGGCGGCCAGCGAGGCGCTGGCAAGGCTGGAATAGGCCAGCGTGTCGTCGAAGGCTCCCGGCACCGCCGGTGCGGGCGTGAGCGGCGCGCTTGGCCCGGAGGGCGCAGTGGCCGCGCTGGAACCGCCGCCACCGCCGCCGCAGGCGACCAATAACGCGGCGCAGGCGACGCAGGCGACAAATGCCGCCGCGCGCGATTCACACCGCCATCCGTGCAATTTTGTAGGATTTGCCACTGTGCTCTCCACCAGGCCGGATCACAATTATGATCCCGGCTTGCATGAAATGCATCAGCTATTTTCTCCAGAATCCGGCGTGGGCCAGCCGCGCCTCGTCCTCGCGCAGTGGTCCGACGACTTCCGTCGGCCGCTGGCCGCGCGCGAACACCTCGCGGCAGGGCAGCGACAGCGTCGGATTTTCGGGATCGCTGCCGGTCAACGCCAGCAGGCTCGCTTCGGACATCGCATACACCACCCGTCCGACGCCGCTCCAGTAGGTGCCGCCGGCGCACATGGCGCAGGGTTCGGCGTTGGCGTACAGCGTGGCCGTCGCCAGCTGCTCGGGGCTGTGGCGCTGCGATGCCTGGCGCAGGGCGTTCATCTCGGCGTGCGCGGTGCGGTCGCTGCTGGAGGCGTTCATCGCTTCGGAAATCACCGTGCCGTCGGCGGCGACCACCATGGCGGCGAAGGGATGGTGGCCTTCGTCGCGCGAGCGCTGCGCCAGTGCCAGCACGCGGGTGAGGAATTCGTGGTCCTGATTGGTGGCGTTGCTCATGTTGTCTCCTGGTCGTTGCGCAGCACGCCGTAGCGCAGGTTCTGCTGTTTGAGATAGCCACGGTAGGCCAGCGACATGCGGTCGCAGGCCACCGACACTTCGGCGCCCGGTATCAGGGGCAGCCTGGCGGGGCTCTGGCTTTCCAGGATCGGCCGGTCCTGCAGGAAGATGGTGTCCTGAAACTGGCGCAGTTCGTCGTCGCCGGAGGTGAAGTCGTCCAGCGCCAGGATGATCCAGACGCGGGTGGTGGTTTCGGTCAGCGGCTGCAGCATCAGCGCGATGGCTTCGCGCACGCTGTCCACCGGATGCTTGGTCAGCACCGCCGTCAGCGGCCGCACCACGCGGTAGGTGTATTCGATGTCGGCGCCGCCGGCGGCGGCCTTGCTGGCCTGCGGCTGCCACGCGCGGCATTGTTTGGCCCAGACGCCGCTGCCGTAGTCGGCGTCGGCGAAGCTTTCGACGGTGTAGTTGGCGATGGCGGCCTGCTCCTGCACGCCCAGGATGCCCTCGTGGACGAAGGCGAAATGCGCCATGTCGAGGAAGTTCTCGACGATGCGCGGCCCGCTGCTTTGCACGTCGTAGGGGCCGCACCAGACCTTGCGCAAGGCCGGGTCGGAAAATTCGGGAAAGCGCGGCGGCGTTGGCGTGGCCACGCCAGGCTCGCCGAGGCAGACCCACACCAGGCCATGGCATTCCTGCACATGGTATGTCGTGACCTGCGCCTTCAGATTGGCCTCGCCCAGCGCCGGCAGCGCGGGGATGTGCTTGCAGCGGCCTTCGCTGCCGAAGCTCCAGCCGTGGTAGGCGCAGCGCAGCGTGTCGCCGTGCAGTGCCCCCATCGATAATCGGGTGCCGCGATGCGGGCAGCGGTCTTCCCACGCGTGCAGCGCGCCGCCGCTGTCGCGCCACAGGGCGAGGCGCGTGTCCAGCAGGTCGGCGGCTGCGATCGCGCCGGCCACGATCTCTTGCGAGAGCGCGACCGGGTGCCAGTCGTTCAACAGGACTGGATCGGGGTTCACTTAGATGCTCACTTGGGAATCGAACCTTCCACGCCCTGCACGTAGAAGTTCATCGACAGCAGGTCCTTCAGCGGCACCACCACGCCGGCCGCGTACTTGACGGCGCCCGACTGGTCCTTGATCGGACCGGTGAACGGCGCGAGGGTGCCGGCGGTGAGCGCGGCCTTCTTCTCTTCGAACACCTTGGCCGCTTCGGCAGGCACCACCGCGTTCAGCGCCGACATCTTGACCATGCCTTCCTTCATGCCGCCGTGGTAGTCGCCGGTCTTCCAGGTGCCGGCGATGACCGCCTTGGCGGTCTCGGTGTAGTACGGCGCCCAGTTGTTGGTGGCGGCCGTCAGGTGCGCCTTCGGTGCGAACTTGGACATGTCCGAATCCCAGCCGAACGCGTACACGCCTTTTTCCTGGGCCACTTGCAGCGTGGCCGGCGAGTCGGTGTTCTGCGCCATCACATCCGCGCCTTGCGCCACCAGGGTTTCCGCCGCCTGGCGTTCCTTGGCCGGGTCGTACCACGAGTTCACCCAGATCACCTTGGTCTTGATGCCGGGATTGACGCTCTGCGCGCCCAGCGTGTAGGCGTTGATGTTGCGGATCACCTCAGGCACGGGGAAGGAGGCGATGAAGCCCAGCGTCTTGGACTTGGTCATCTTGCCGGCGATGACGCCGTTCAGGTAAGCGCCTTCGTACAGGCGCGATTCGTAGGTGCCCAGGTTCTTGCCGGTCTTGAAGCCGGTGGCGTGCAGGAACACCACGCCCGGCGTGGTCTTGGCGACTTTCTCGGTCGGGTTCATGTAGCCGAATGAGGTGGTGAAAATCAGCTTGTTCCCCTCGGCGACCAGCTTGCGGATCACGCGCTCGGCGTCCGCGCCTTCCGGCACGTTTTCGACGTAGGTGGTCTTGACCTGGGCGCCGAGTTCCTTCTCCATCGCCAGGCGGGCCTGGTCGTGGGCGTAGGTCCAGCCGGCGTCGCCGACCGGGCCGACGTAGACGAAGCCTATCTTCAACGGCTCCGCCGCGAACGCGGAGGCGGACAGGCCGATGCTTGCGGCGGCCAGCGCGGCCAGTGCCAGTACTTTGCGACGATTGATCATACGGTTTCCTTTGGGCGGAGTTAGAAGTGGTATTCGGCGCGGACCATCGGCGTTTTCGCCGTTGCGCCAGGGTTGTTGGTGTCAGGGTTGCCGAACTTGTTTTTCCAGAACTGGTATTCGACGCCGACCTTGAAGGTGTTCTTCGGCGCGCTGACCACGGCGCTCATGTCGTACATGATCTGCATGTCGATGTTGGTCTCGCGCGCGGTGTCGCCGCCGAATTCGTTCTTGCCCTTGGTGCCGATGAAGTTGGCGAAGCCCTCGAACGACAGCGGAATGCCGACGTTGAACGGGATGCCCCAGGCGGCGGTCAGCATCGGGTGGGTCTTGTAGGCGTAGCGCGGCGTGGCGGCGCCGGTGAAGGTGTTGAACGGCGCGTTGCTCTCCCACAGCGCGAACAGGCTGACGTCGAGGAAGCCCGGAACGTCCAGCATCAGCGTCGGGCCGGCGACGATCATGCGCTTCTTGGAGTTGTAGCCGGCGTCGGTCTTGCTGTTGAAGTCAAAGCCGGCGGTGGCGCCGACGCCGCGAACCGGACCGAAGGCCCAGCTGCTGCCGGTGACCTTGCCCAGGTCCAGCGTGTGGCGGTACAGCGCATAGGCTTCATGCGCGCCGCTCTTGGCGCCGGCCGACGACGGGTCGACCTCCGACGACATCAGGAAGTCGACGCTGAAGAAGTTCTTGCCGTACTTGTAGCCGGAGACGCTGCTCAGGTTGACGATGTTCTTGGTGATGTCGTTGTTGTTGAACGGTTCGGCGAACTTGGTGCCGTAGCGGTAGCTGAGCGAGGTGTCGCTCCAGTCGGCGGCGTGGGCGGCGCAGGCGCAGCCGGCGAGGAGGACGAGGGCGGTGCGGGAGGCGGGACGGGACATCATGAACTCCATTCAGTGAGATGAGAGGACGGCAAAGCGGGACAGCACGGTTTGTAAGAACTTCTTTTGTATCCAATTCGTTGCAATGATTGGATTCAATCTGATCGACTTCTCTAGCAATTCCCGGGCCACACCCGCTAATACCCGGACAGCGCCTCGGCCAGATTCACTTTCTTGTCCTGCTCATTCAGGTGCAGGCGCGCTTCGATTTCCAGCAGGTGGTGCTCGATCAAATGGGTGGCCTCCTTGGTCTTTCCCTGCTCAATCAGGGTGGCCAGGTCCTGGTGCTCGTCGTTCTCGCACATGGTGGCGCCGGGCGCCTCGTACAGCGCGATGATCAGCGAGCAGCGCGACACCAGCTCCGCCATGAAGCGTTGCAGCACCTGGTTGCCGGCCAGTTCCGCCAGCAGGATGTGGAACTCGCCGCCGAGGCGTATCCAGCCGGCGCGGTCGCCGGTGCGGCGGGCCTGGTCTTCGGCGTGCAGCGCGGTGCGGATCTGCTTGAGCGAGGCGGGGGTGGCGTTGCGTATCACCAGCGGCACGATCTCCCTTTCGATGGCGCGGCGGGCGGCGAAGATGTCGCGCGCTTCCTCCGGCGTCGGCGAGGCGATCACCGCGCCGCGATTGGGCCGCAGCTCGATGATGTGGTCGTGCGCCAGCCTTTGCAACGCCTTGCGCACGGTGGTGCGGCTGACTTGATACAGTTCGCAGAAATCGGCTTCGCCCAGATGGGTGCCGGGCGGCAGGCGGTGGCTCATGACGGCGTTGACGACCGCGCGATAGATGCGCAGGTCGACGGCGGTGGTGCCGCGCTTGGTGGCGGCAGGCGCGCCCACAGCGATGGCCGCCGGTTCGGCCTTGCGAGGTTTGCGTTTGCCTGGTGATGGCATCGATCGATTCTCCGTGAGGGTGGTGCTCACACTGCATAAAGCAGGAACCATGCTAACTACATCGTGTACAACTACTGCTGCGGATCTGTCTTGTATTGTGTACGAAAATACTTTGTTTTGTCCTCATTTTTGCGCGTGGCGCACGTTTTTGGTGAGGAAGTGTGTCATATTTAGTGCACTCTTCCGCCCAAAATAGAGCGTTTCAGGCGGATCGTGACTGGCATGCTAATTGCGTCTGTTTTTGTATTCAATTTGTATACGATGAGGGAAGCCGATGAGCGAAGCGCCGATGACTGAGCCGCGCCTGAAGATGCTGGGGATCTCCAAGATCTATCCTTCCGTGGTGGCCAACGCGGCCGTCGACCTGACCGTGATGCCCGGCGAAATCCACGCCGTGCTGGGCGAGAACGGCGCCGGCAAGAGCACGCTGATGAAGATCATCTACGGCGTGACCAGGCCCGATGAAGGCCAGATCATGTGGGAGGGGAAGCAGGTCCACATCCACTCGCCGCACGACGCGCGCAAACTGGGCATCGGCATGGTGTTCCAGCACTTCGCACTGTTCGAGACGCTGACGGTGGCCGAGAACATCGCGCTGGCGCTGGACGAGAAGATCGCGCCGGCCGCGCTAGCGCCGCGCATCCGCGCCGTCTCCGAACAATACGGTTTGCCGCTGGACCCGCAACGGCTGGTGCACAGCATGTCGGTGGGCGAGCGGCAGCGGGTGGAGATCGTGCGCTGCCTGTTGCAGTCGCCACGCCTGCTGATCATGGACGAGCCGACTTCGGTGCTGACGCCGGACGCGGTGCTCAAGCTGTTCGAATCGCTGCGACGCCTGGCCTCCGAAGGCGTCAGCATCCTGTACATCAGCCACAAGCTCGATGAAATCCAGGCCCTGTGCGACAAAGCTACCGTGCTGCGCGCGGGGCGCGTGTCCGGCACCGCCAATCCGAAACAGGAAAGCGCCAGGTCGCTGGCGGAGCTGATGATAGGCCGCGAGCTGCCGGTGTGCGTGCACCAGCCGCGCGAGCCGGGCGAGGTGCTGCTGGCGATCGATCAACTCAATGTGCGCAGCGACGATCCGTTCGGCACGCGCTTGAAGGACATCAGCCTGGCGCTGCGCAGCGGCGAGATCGTCGGCATCGCCGGCATTTCCGGCAACGGCCAGCAGGAGCTGTTGAAAGCCATCTCCGGCGAGCGCGCGCTGGCTGCGGGCAGCGGCGCGATCCGCCTGTGCGGGAAGGACGTGGGCAGGCTCGATGCGGCGCAGCGCCGCCAGCTGGGACTGGGCTTCGTGCCCGAGGAGCGGCTGGGCCGTGGCGCGGCGCCCGACCTGTCGCTGGCCGACAACGCGCTGCTGACCGGCTATCTGCCGGCCGCCAATACCGGCATGGTCAAGCGCGGTCTGATACAGCGCGGTGCGGTGCGCGAATTCGCGCGCAAGGTCATCGAACGCTTCAACGTCAAGTGCGGCGGCGAGCAGTCGGCGGCGGCCAGCCTTTCGGGCGGCAACCTGCAGAAATTCATCGTCGGCCGCGAGATCGCGCTGGCGCCCAAGGTGATGGTGTTCGCGCAGCCGACGTGGGGCGTGGACATCGGCGCCGCCATGCTGATACGGCAGGCCATCATCGACATGCGCGACCAGGGCGTGGCGGTGCTGGTGTTGTCGGAGGAGCTGGACGAATTGTTCATGATGAGCGACCGCATCGCCGTGCTGGCGGACGGCCGTTTGTCGCAAGTGGTGCCGGCGGCCGGCACCAGCATCAACCAGATCGGCGTGTGGATGAGCGGCGATTTCGACTACCAGGGAGCAGAACATGTCGCGGCTTGAACGACGTCCCGAACCATCGCGTTCGATGATGCTGGCGTCGCCGCTGATCGCGGCGGCGGCCATGCTGGTGACCGGCTCCGTGCTGTTCTTCTTCCTGGGGCAGGAGCCGCTGCACGCCTTCTACGTCTACTTCATCAAGCCGTGGACCACGCTGTACGGCGTCGGCGAGCTGCTGCTGAAGGCGACCCCGCTGATCTTGTGCGGCGTGGGCCTGGCGATCGGCTTCCGTGCCAACGTCGCCAACATCGGCGCCGACGGCCAGCTGACGGTGGGCGCGATCGCCGCCGGCGCGGTGGCGCTGTATTTCGACGAAGTGCAGGCGTGGTGGGTGCTGCCGCTGATGCTGGTGGCGGGCGCGCTGGGCGGCATGCTGTGGGCGGCGATCCCCGCGCTGCTGCGCACGCGCTTCAACACCAGCGAGATTCTCGTGAGCCTGATGCTGGTGTACGTGGCGTATCACTTGCTGAGCTACCTGGTGCACGGACCGATGCGCGATCCGGCCGGCTTCAATTTCCCGCAGTCGAAGATGTTCAGCGACTCGGCCACCTTGCCGCTGCTGGTGGAGGGCTTGCGCCTGAACGCGGCCTTCATCCTGTCGCTGGTCGCGGCGGTGGCGGCCTGGTTCTTCTGCAAGCATACGTTTGCCGGCTACCGCATGCAGGTCAGCGGCATGGCGCCGGCCGCCGCGCTGTACGCCGGCTTCAGCGAGCCGCGCAATGTGTGGCTGGCCTTCATGGTCAGCGGCGCCTTGTCCGGCATCGCCGGCGTCGGCGAAGTGGCGGGGCCGCTGGGGCAGATGCAGCCGTCGGTGTCGGCCGGCTACGGCTTCGCGGCCATCATCGTCGCCTATGTCGGACGCTTGCATCCGCTGGGCGTGGTGCTGTCGGCGTTGTTGATGTCGCTGTTGTACATCGGCGGCGAGACGGCGCAGATCGAGCTGCAAGTGCCGTCGGCCATCACCGGCATGTTCCAGGGCCTGCTGCTGTTCTACCTGCTGGCGGCGGACCTGTTCATTCACTACCGCTTCAAGCCGCGCAAGCGCCACTTGCCCGTCACCGTTGGAGAAACCGCATGATCAGCACCGAATTGTTAATCGCCTTCCTCGCCAGCACGGCGGGCGCCGCCACGCCGCTGGTGGTGGCCTCGATGGGCGAGCTGGTGACCGAGCGCTCCGGCGTGCTCAATCTGGGCATGGAGGGCATGATGCTGGTGGGCGCCGTGGTGGGCTTTGGCGTCACGCTGGGCACGGGGCAGATGTGGTTGGGGCTATTGGCGGCGATTGCGGCCGGCATGCTGATGTCGCTGATCTTCGGCTTCCTGGTGCTGACCTTGCAGACCAACCAGGTGGCCACCGGACTGGCGCTGACTTTGTTCGGCATCGGGCTGTCGGCCTTCATGGGACGCGGGCTGGTGGGGCAGACGGTGGAGCCGATGCCGCACCTGCACTTCCCGCTGCTGTCGGACCTGCCGTTTGTCGGGCCGCTGCTGTTCCGCTTTGACGCGATGGTGTACGGTTCGGTGCTGCTGGTGGTGCTGATCGGCTGGGTGCTGGCGCGCACCCATATCGGGCTGGTGATACGCGCGGTGGGCGAGTCGCCGCACAGCGCCCACGCGATCGGCTATCCGGTGATCGGCCTGCGCTACGGCACGGTGCTGTTCGGCGGCGCCATGGCCGGCCTGGGCGGCGCCTACCTGTCGCTGGCGCTGACGCCGATGTGGGTCGAGGGCATGACGGCGGGGCGCGGCTGGATCGCGCTGGCGCAGGTGGTGTTCGCGACCTGGAAGCCGCGCGGCGTGATGGTGGGCGCCTATCTGTTCGGCGGCGTGACGGTGTTGCAGTTCCACGGGCAGGGCATGGGGCTGGACATTCCGTCGGAGTTTTTGTCGATGCTGCCCTACCTCGCCACTATCGTTGTGCTAGTCATAATTTGCCGCAATCCGCAAACAATCTTGCTGAATAAACCAATGTCTCTTGGCCAAAACTTCAAGCCGGACTGACAAGTGTTGCGTTCGCACCCGTGAAAATTGATGCAGATCAAAAATCCACAATAAAACTCCGCAGTAAAAATTCCTTGCGACAATTGGTGATTTTGTCGCAGGGAAATCCAATTATTCTGGACTCGTTGGCCAGTGGCCGATGGCGCTCCCCAAACCCCGGCACGCCCTTTCCCCAAATATAAAAAGGAACGGCCATGCGCATCAACAGTCCAATCACTCAAAACGAATACCTGATGGAGGATGGCAAGACCATCGTCTCCAGCACGGATTTGCAGGGCAACATCAACTATGCGAATCCCTATTTCATCGAGGTCAGCGGCTTCACGGAACAGGAACTGATCGGCGCACCGCAGAACGTCGTGCGTCATCCCGACATGCCGGTCGAAGCCTTTGCCGATCTGTGGCAGACCATCCGCGCCGGCATGCCGTGGACCGGCCTGGTGAAGAATCGCTGCAAGAACGGCGACTACTACTGGGTGCTGGCCAACGTGACGCCTGTCATCGAGCAGGGCAAGCCAGTGGGCTACCTGTCGGTGCGGACCAAGCCCAGCCGTGAGCAGGTGCGCGAGGCGGACGAGCTGTATCGCCAGTTCAAGGCGGGTAATCCGCGCCGGCTGCGCATCGTCAACGGACGTGTGGTTGCGACTGGCATCGTCGCGCGGCTGGCGGGCATGTTGAAGGTGTCGCTGGCGCGCCAGATCGCCATGGCCACGCTGCTGACCGGCGGCGCCTTGGCCTTGCTGGCCTTTGCCTTGCTGGGTCTGGACGATACGAGCATAGTCGCGGCGCGCAACTGGATGGGGGCGCTGGCGCTGGCCGCCATGCTGGGCATGGTGTGGTTCGGCCGCAGCCTGTATCTGAACGTGGCGCTGCCGCTGCGGCAGGCGACGCGCGCGGCGCGCATGATGGCGGGCGGCGATCTGACGGCGACTTTCGCCATCCAGCGCGACGACGAAATGGGGCAGCTGCTGGCGGCGTTGCGGCAGACCAATATCAACCTGCACAGCATCATCGGCGACGTACGCGCCAACTTCGACGAGATTTCGGTGGCGACCGATGAAATCGCCGACGGCAACCTGGATCTGTCGGGGCGCACCGAGTCGCAGGCTTCCAGCTTGCAGCAGACCGCGGCCAGCATGGAGCAGCTGACGTCGACCGTCCAGCAAAGCGCCAGCAATGTGGCCAGCGCCAATGAACTGGCCGAGCGGGCGTCGGCGGTGGCGGCGCAGGGCGGCAGTATCGTGTCGCAGGTGGTGTCGACGATGGTCGACATCAGCGCCTCGTCGAACAAGGTGCTCGACATCATCGGCCTGATCGACGGCATCGCGTTCCAGACCAATATCCTGGCGCTGAACGCCGCGGTGGAGGCGGCGCGCGCCGGTGAGGAAGGACGCGGCTTCGCCGTGGTGGCCAGCGAGGTGCGCAACCTGGCGCAGCGTTCGGCCACGGCGGCGAAGGAAATCAAGACCTTGATCGATCAGTCGATCCTGAAGGTGCAGGCCGGCACGGCGCTGACCACCAGCGCCGGCGTGACGATGAGCCAGGTGATCGAGTCGGTGGACCGGGTGTCGCGGGTGATGGAAGAGATTTCGAACTCGACCCGCGAGCAGAGCGACGGCATCGTCCAGGTCAACCAGGCGGTGATACAGATCGACGACATCACGCAGCAGAACGCGGCGCTGGTGGAGCAGGCCGCCGCCGCCGCCGGCAACCTGGCGCAGCAGACGCGTTGCGTGTCGCAGGCGATGGCGGTGTTCAAGTTGCAGGGCGGGCTGGCGGCCCGGCGTCCCGCTGCGGCGCCGGTGAGCCAGCCCAAGCCGAGGCTGAAGCTGCTGGCCTGAGGGTTTATGATGCTGGTTTGACGCGGCAATTCGGGAACCAGCATGGAGCAAGCGGTACGGGTAACACTGGCGGGACAGGGATGGAGCTTCGACGCGCAAGCGCCGGCGACGGTGCTGCAAAGCGCCGAACGCGCCGGCGTGCGCCTGCCCAGTTCTTGCCGCAACGGCACCTGCCGCACGTGCATCTGCCTGAGCACCAGCGGCACGGTGCGTTACCTGATCGAGTGGCCGGGCCTGAGTTTCGACGAAAAGCGCGAAGGCTATATCCTGCCGTGTGTGGCCATCGCCGTCACCGACCTGCTGATCGAGGCGCCCGCCGCCTCCAGGCTCCCGGCCCCACCTGATAGCGGCGTTTGAAGGCGCGGTTGAAGGCCGCTTCCGACTGATAGCCGACCGCTTCGGCGACGTCGCCTGCCTGGCGGCCTGCATCCAGCAGGCGTGCGGCTTGCGCCATGCGCAGTTGCGTCAGCACGGCGGCCGGCGCGGCGCCGGCCGCTTGTTTGAACAGGCGCGCGAAGGTGGCGCGCGACATATGGCATGCCGTCGCCAGTTGTTCCAGCGTCCATGCCCGCTGCGGCGCGGACAGCATCCCGTCCAGCGCGGCAAGCAGGCGGCGTTCCGCCAGCACGGCGAACAATCCCGGTACCGCCATCGATTGTTCCAGCCAGCTGCGTATCAGCAGCGCGAACAGCGCGGAGGCCAGTTGCCGCACGATGGCTTCCGAGCCGGCGCGCGGCGTTTCGGCTTCCGCCTGCAGCATGGCGATCAGGTGGTTCAGGCCTTGTGCGTCGGCGCGCTCGGCGCTGCGCACCACCAGCATCGGCGGCAGCGCGGCCAGCAGGCCGTTGGCGCCGTCTTCATCGAAACGGAATTCGCCGCACAGGATGTCGGTGGCGGGGCCGTCGCCGACGTTGCCCTCGTAGCGCAGCAGGCCCGGCGCGCTGTGCATGGCCGATGCCTGCGCCGGATCGCCGATGTAGAGCCGGTGCGCGCCGCCGTGCGGGAAGACGATCAGGTCGCCCGCTTGCAGCGTCAAGCCGTCGGCGCCGTCCACCAGTGCAGTGCCGCGCGCGATCAGGTGGTAGGGGGCGATGCCGCTGGCGGTCGCCGCGTGATCCAGCACCCACGGCGCGCCGAAGTGGCAGCGCGTGTCCAGCGCGGTGCGCATCGGGTACAGCGAGAGCAGGTGGCTAAGGGTATCCATGGCAAGCTTGGTTGAGATGAATAAGCAAATTATAGCGATTTTCGAGCATTCATCATCTCATGGAATGGCCGTAGACTGTTTCCATATCAACTCACCTGAAAGGAAACATCATGTCCCGTCTGACCACTCAAGCTGTCTCGGAAGCCACCGGCCACGCTGCGCAATTGTTCACCGCCATCAAGGGAGCGATCGGCAAAGTGCCCAACGCTTATGTCACGCTGGGCACGAACAGCCCGATCGCGCTGGAAACCGCGCTGAACATGGATGCCGCGCTGCGCAAAAGCAGTCTGGCGGCGAAGGAAGTGGAGGTGGTCAAGCTGGCGGTGAGCCAGGATGCGCAGTGCGACTACTGCCTGGCCGCGCATACGCTGGCGGGCGGCAAGTCCGGCTTAAGCGGCGAGACGATGCTCAACGTGCGCCACCGCCAGGCCAGCGGCGACGCGCGCATCGATGCGCTGGCGACTTTTGCGCATACCGTTTTCACCACCAGCGGCGAGGTGCCGGCGGAGGTGGTGGCGGCGGTCAAGCAGGCCGGCTACAGTGACGCACAGATCGTCGATACGCTGCTGGCGATTGCCACCATCACGTTCACCAATCTGTTCAACCGCGTCAACGCGACGACGCTCGATTTCCCTGCCGCGCCTTAAGTTTTGGGGCCGTCGTCGCGTTTGCGCAGGCGGCTCAATAGCGCGTCGGTCGATTCGCTCAGCGGCACGCCGTGGCGCCGCATCAGCTGGATATTCAGCACCATGTTTTCCAGCACCAGCTTGGCCGCCACGGCCAGCAGGGTCAGGTGCTTGTCTTCCTCGCTGAAGCTTTCCATCGCCTCGGCCATCTCGCACAGGTGGTTGGAAATCAGGCCGCGCAGATCGTGCTCGTCGAACGGCAGGTCGGCGAAATCGATCGGATCTTCCTTTTCCACCTCTTCCATCAGCAGTTCCAGCTCTTGCGGTGTGATCGTCATGCGGCGCTCCGTTAGTTGATGCGTTTTCATTTTATGCGATTCAGCATAGAATCTGAATTCCGTCGATCTAACCAACAAGCATAACGATGGCGCAACTTGTTTTTACCCAGCAACTGGGCCGCTTCATGACCGTGCCGCAGGTGGAGACCGGCGCGGCCGATCTGCGCAGCGCCCTCGACGCCGCCTTTGCCGACCATCCACGGCTGCGCGGCTACGTGCTCGACGAGCAAGGCCAGCTGCGCGAGAACGTCGTCATCTTCATCGACGGACAACGCACCCGCGAGCGAAAAATATTGAACGATGCGCTCGCGCCGCATTCCAAAGTCTATATTTTGCAAGCTCTTTCTGGAGGTTGACATGTCCGACCGCGCCTACATCGGCACTCGCAAAGGATTGTTTGAAATCTACCGTACGCACGAGGCGTGGCATATCGACCAGCAGCATTTCCTCGGCGATCCGGTGTCGATGGTGCTGTCGGACCGGCGCGACGGCACTTTGTATGCGGCGCTGAACCTGGGCCACTTCGGCGCCAAGCTGCACCGGCGCGATGCGGGCAGCGACAGCTGGGTGGAGGTGGCGGTGCCGGCGTTTCCCGTCAAGCCGGCGGAGTCGGCCGATCCGGTGGAATGGACGATGAAGCAGATCTGGTCGCTGGCGGCGGGCGGGCCGGACCAGCCGGGCGTGCTGTGGGCCGGCACCCTGCCGGGCGGGCTGTTCCGCTCGAACGATCGGGGCGACAGCTGGCAGCTGGTGGAGTCGCTGTGGAATGTACCGGAGCGCGCGCAGTGGATGGGCGGCGGCTACGACGTGCCGGGCATCCACAGCATCTGCGTCGATCCGCGCGACAGCAGGTCGGTGCTGGTCGGCATCTCCTGCGGCGGCGCCTGGCTGACCACGGACGGCGGCGAAAGCTGGAGCATGCGCGCCAAGGGCATGGTCGCCAATTACATGCCGCCGGAAATGGCGGACGTGCAGCAGATACAGGACCCGCACCGCATCGTGCGTTGCCCGGGCGAGCCGGACAAGCTGTGGTGCCAGCATCACAACGGCATCTGGCGCTCGGTGGACAACGGCGCCAACTGGACCGAGGTGCACAGCGCGCCGTTGTCGAATTTCGGCTTCGTGACGGCGGTGCATCCCAAGGATGGCGAGACCGCCTGGTTCGTGCCGGCCGAGGCGGACAGCAAGCGCATCGCGGCGCACGCGGCGCTGGCGGTCACGCGCACCACCGACGGCGGCAAGACCTTCACCGCCTGGCGCGGCGGCCTGCCGCAGCAGCATTGCTACGACCTGGTCTACCGGCACGGGCTGGCCGTCAGCGATTGCGGCCAGATCCTGCTGATGGGGTCGACCACCGGCGGCGCCTGGCTGTCGGAGGATGGCGGCGGCCAGTGGCAGACCATCTCCACCACCTTGCCGCCAATTTACTCGGTCAGCTTCGCTTAGTCGAGCTTAGCCGGCGTAGGCCAGGAACATATCGACGGTCGCCTCGACCACTTTTTTCTGCATGGCCGCGTCCAGCGGCGGCTGGTTCAGCGTCACTTGCGGCCAGAAGGCGAAGGTCTTCAACTGGCCGGTCAACATTTGCGGCGCCAGCACCGGGTCGGCCTTGAGCAGCTTGCCGTCGGCCTGGGCGGCGCGCAGCCAGACCACGGCTTCCTCTTCCTTGCGGGTCAGCCGCGTCACCATCTCCTGCGCCCGCTCGGGCGAGTGGATGGATTCGGCGATCGCCACCCGCGCCAGATCCAGGAAGTAACTGTCCTGCAGCATGGCCATCTTTTTCCACAGCAAATCGAGTAATTGCTCGCGCATGGGCACGGCCGGATCGTAGGGCTGCTGTTGCTGCGCCATCGAACTATTCCACAACTCATGCAATATCTGCGCGAACAGTTCGTCTTTACTGGGGAAGTGGTTGTACACCGTGCGCTTGGACACGCCGGCGGTGGCGGCGATCTTGTCCATGCTGGTCGATTCGAAACCACTGACGCGGAATTCAGCGATGGCGGCTTCGACGATGGCCTGGCGTTTGCGGTCGGTCAGTTTGAGGGGCGTGTTCATAGCTTTATTTTACACCGACTAGTTTACTTTTCAAAAAATAAGAACTACACTGTGTAGTGTACATTCTAAACCTTGGAGTCGCCCATCATGACTTATCAATCCGTTATCGCCGAATCCGCCCTCGACGGCCTGTCCGTGCCCAGCGCGCCGCGTAGCCGCGACGGCAAGTTCCGCAATCCGGTCAAGATGCATCAGATGGGTTTCTTCAAGTCGCTGGGCGTGATGCTGCGCTTTGCTTTCGATAAACCCAAGGACACCGTGCCGCGCCAGGCCATCCCCGTTCATGCGATCACGCAGCAGCAGTTATTGGATGCTCCGGATCGCAGCCTGTTCCGCCTCGGCCACTCGACGGTGCTGCTCAAGCTCAACGGCCATTTCTGGCTGACCGATCCCGTGTTTTCCGAGCGCGCCTCGCCGGTGCAGTGGGCCGGGCCGCAGCGTTTCCACCAGACGCCGATCAGCATCGAGGAATTGCCGCCGATCAAGGGCATCATCCTGTCGCACGATCATTACGACCATCTGGACTACGCCGCCGTGATGAAGCTGGCCGCCAAGACCGAGCACTTCATCACGCCGCTGGGCGTGGGCGACCGTCTGGTCGCCTGGGGCATACCTGCCGCCAAGGTGCAGCAGCTGAGCTGGTGGCAATCGACCCATGTGGCCGGCCTGAAGCTGGTGGCGACGCCGGCCCAGCACTTCTCCGGGCGCGGCCTGAGCGACCGTAACAAGACGCTGTGGGCGTCGTTTGTCATCGAAGACCGCGACGTGAAGGTATTTTTCAGCGGCGATAGCGGCTATTTCGACGGTTTCAAGGAAATCGGCCGCCGTCATGGTCCGTTCGACCTGACCATGGTGGAGACCGGCGCCTACGATCCACAGTGGCCGGATGTGCATATGCAGCCGGAGGAATCCCTGCAGGCGCACATCGACTTGCGCGGCAAGGTGATGCTGCCGATTCATAACGGCACGTTCGACCTGTCGCTGCACGCCTGGCATGACCCGTTCGACCGCATCGCCGAGCTGGCTGCGGAACGCCGCTTGCCGCTGGCCACGCCGGAAATCGGCAAGGCGCTCGATATCCGCCTGCCGCTGGCCGATGGTCGCTGGTGGGATGCGGTGAAGGAACTGGAAGCGGCGATGCTGGCCGCCTGAGGTTCAGGCGACGACGTTGATCAGCTTGCCGATGGTCTCGCCCTGCGCGTTGATCTGCGGCTTGGGCGGCGCCGTCAGGTCGGCCGGCAGCACCTGCTCGGCGCGCGACGGTCTCTCTATCGCGTTGTTCAAATTCGGGGCGGGCGCCGCCTTCAGCGGCGGCGCGGACGCCTGATCGCTCTCTTGCTGGGTATCGCTCAGCGTCTGCTTATCCTTGGTCAACTGCACCCGGCTTTGCTCCAGCCGGCTGGCGTCCTGGTTCACGCGTGACTGATCCGTCTGCACTTGCCTTTCGGCTTGTGCAATCGATGCTTGCAGCGCGCTGACGGACGTTACGGAAGCCACGATCTAACCCCTAAGCAATAATTCCGGGCATGGTAAGGCAGAATCGTATTGATTACGATCAATTGAAGAGTAGGCCACAACAACAAAAAAGGCAAGGCTAACCGCGCCTTGCCTGTGAGGGAGGGATCTACAGTTTAGAAGCGGTACAGCAACGACGCTTCCCAGGTACGGCCAAACAGCGGACGTGCGTTGATCGGACCGGAGCCGCCGGCGGTCAGGCGGGAATTGCCTTCGGTCAGGCCCAGTTCGTTGTTGAGGTTGGTGCCGGCCAGGCGCACTTCGATCTTCTCGCCCAGCGAGAACAGCACGCCGGCATCGACGGTGCGGTACGACGGCAGGTATTGCTGGTTGGCCTGGTCAGCCCAACGCTCGCCGATCGAGGTGTAGGTGGCGTAGAGCTTGGCCGAGTTGCCGTCGCCGAAAGGAATCCGGTAGGTCGGCGTGAAGCGGAATTGCAGCTTCGGCTGGCGCTGGACGGTTTTGCCGGCGGTGTCCGGATTGTCGCGGTATTCCGATTTCTGGTAGTCGCCGGTCAATGCCAGTTGCAGGTTGGCGATAGGGCGCACCGCCAGTTCGAATTCCACGCCGTTGCCCTTGGAACCGCTGATCGAATGCAGCTCGCGGCCGTCGGCCAGCACCTGCGAGAAGGCGATGCCGTCGAATTCCGTGTGGAAGGCGTTGATATAGGCGCTGTACAGCTGCGATGCCGTCTTGAAGCCGATTTCGTACTGGCTTACTTTCGGCGTCGGCAGGATGCCGCGGTCGTTGACCTTGGCCTGGGTGCCGGCGCCGCGCAGGTCGTCAAACGAGATGAAGGTGTGGCCGCGGTTGGCACGCACGAACACCGCCGTATCCTTGGCCAGCTTGTAGTTGCCGCCGATGGTGAAGGAGTTGGCGCTGTCGGTGCGGCTCAGGTAGGTGTTGGAGCCGTCCGGCATCGAGGTGCCGTTGTTATACACGGTCAGCGGATTGTTGTCGGTGTCGGCCGAGGTCAGGTTGGAGATCGTGCCGCTGATCTTCTGCTGCTCATGGCGCATGCCGAAGTCGACCTTGATGCGGTCGTTGACTTTCCACTCGTCCGAGATGAAGGCGGCGGTGTTGCGGCCGTCATACGAAGCGACCGGCGCGTAGAACACATTGCCGTCGGTGCCGTTCTTCGACACGACCACGCCGTTGTTCAGGGTCACGTTGATCAGGCTGGCTTGCGGCACGGCCGACATCAGGTGGCTGTTGCCCAGGTACCAGACATCGCGCGACGAGTAATCGGCGAAGTAGCCGCCCACGGTGACCGTGTTGTCCTTGCCGATTTCCTTGCTGACGCGCAGTTCGTCGGTGAACGATGTCAGTTTCTTCTCCACCGACCACAGGCCGGCTTGCACCACCTGCTGGTTGCCGTCGACCGCGCCGCCGTGCACATAGGTGGCGGTGCCGGCCGTGGCCAGCTTGCCGCCGGCCGCCGCGACGGTTGCCGCGTTGCCGTTGGCCGAGCTGATGGCCGCCTTCAGGTAATCGTTCATCGACAGCGGGTTGTTACCGGTGAACATGGCGTTGGTGTTCAGGTCGCCGTCGAAGCGGTTGAACTTGTTCGATACGCTCCACTCGCCGATCTTCTGGTCGAAGTCCGCGCCGAACACGGTGGCTTTGAGGCCGCGGCCGTCCGCCAGGTCGCGGTTCAGCGTCTTGCCGGGCGCCGCTTCGATGGTGAAGTTGCGCATTTCGCCGCTCATCAGGGTGCCGGTCAGCGGATTGAAGCCTGGGAATTCCGAGATCGTGTGGCCGCCGTTGCTAGAGATCAGCGGCACGCCGGTGTAGAAGGCATTCTTGTCGTCGGTGTTGCGGACGTACATGGTCAGCTTGCCGTCGTCGAGCTTGCGGGTCAGCGTGGCGGTCAGCTGGTGGCCGTCGTCCGCCGGGAAGCCGGCGTCGCGCACGCCGTCGGTCTTGCGGTAGAAGCCGCCGACCGAGCCGTACCAGCCGTCGCTGATTTTTCCGCCGTAGAACATGTCGACGCGGCGCAGGCTGCCGGTGCCGGTGGTGAAGCGCACCGAGCCTTCCGGCGTGTCGCTGCCTTCTTTGAGGATGAAGTTCATCGTCGCGCCAGGCTGGGCGTTGGACCAGATGGTGGACGGGCCGCCGCGCAGCACTTCAACGCGCTCGACCGTGTCGTCCAGGCGGAAGGCCGACGAGCCTTCGAAGAACGACAGCGTCGGCGGCGGGAAGATCGGGTTGCCCATCAGCTGCACCGAGACGAAGGGCGAATCGCTGCCGGAAGGGAAGCCGCGCACCTCGATGTTGGCGCCGGACTGGCCGCCGGTCGATTCCGCATACACGCCGGGCACGATTTTCATGATGTCGGCGGTGCTGCTGGGCGAGGCTTGCTTCAGTTGTTCTTCGGTCGCGGTGGTGATCGAGAAGGCCGAATCGACCTTGCGCACGCCGCGCGCCGAGGCGACGCCGGTGACGACGACTTGCTGGACTTCGGCGGTGACTTCCTTGGAGGTGGAAGGTTCCGTTGGGGCGGCGCTTTGGGCTTGCGCCGCGGTCTGGTTGACGAGAGTGAGGACGGCAGCCGTGACTGCGGATAACAAGAACGGATTCTGGCTTTTCATGTGGTCTATGCTTTCTTATGGTGTAAATCGTCTCCTGGACGGTGCGCCACCAGCCAAAACAGCTTCCGGTAGTTCCATCCCCATCTTCCACGATTCGTGAAGATAGGCCATTGAAACAAGAAATGATATCGATGTCAATCAAAATGTTATCGATGTCATTTTCCGCGACAAATTAAAAATTTCTGTCATAATGCGTGCGCACCCCCTGTTTTCAACCTATGAGCGATCAATGCCTTCGAATAAGTCTGTAGCCCGCAAAGCCGAAACAGCATTGACGATGGAAGACCTGGCCAAGCTGGCCGGCGTCTCCAAGATCACCGTTTCCCGCGCGCTGCGCGATAGTCCGCTGGTGACGGCGGAGACGCGCGAGAAGATTCGCGTCCTGGCGAGCGAGCAGGGCTACCGTTTCAATGTGAGCGCGCGCAATCTGCGCATGGGCCGCAGTTATTCGGTGGCGGTTGTGGTGGAAATGACACCCGTGCGCGGCCGGCCGATGTCCGATCCGTATCCGCTGGAGCTGTTGGGCGGCATTACGCAGGAACTGACCACCGCCGGTTACAGCGTGGTGCTGACGTCCAAGCAGTTGATGAACACGGCACCGGTGCAGGGCGCCGACGGGCTGATCCTGCTGGGCCAGGGCTCGCACGGCGAAGCGGTGCGCACCTTGCAGCAGACCGGCATGCCGCTGGTGGTATGGGGCGCGCCGGAAGCCGACACCGACTACATCGTGGTCGGCTCGGACAACAGAAAGGGCGGCATCAGCGCCGCCGAGCGCTTCATCGCGCAGGGCCGGCAGAAGCTGGTGTTCCTGGGCGACGTCGACCACGCCGAGGTGCAGGAACGCTGCGCCGGCTTCATCGACGCGATGGGCGGGCGGGCGACGGTGCATATCATCCGTCCGAAGGCCTTCACCTTCGAGGCGGGCTTCGACAGCATCTCGGCGCTGTTGAAAAAGAAGGGCGCCAATTTCGACGGCGTGTTTGCCGCCAGTGACTTGCTGGCCATGGGCGCGATCCGCGCGCTGGCCGAGAAGAATTTGCGGGTGCCGGAGAATGTCTCCGTCATCGGCTACGACGATACGCCCGGTGCGGCCAGTTTCGTGCCGCCGCTGACCAGCGTGCACCAGTATCTGCGCGACGGTGGCGTGTTGTTGGCCAAGAAGATGTTGGGCCTGATCGAAGGCCACCCGGTCGCATCCGAAATGCTGCCGACCACCTTGATGGTACGCCAGACCTAGTTTTCCAGTTTCCCCTTGAATAGAGCCCAAAACGTCAATAAACCGGCTTTTTTCAAAATTCAAACCGCTTTGAATCGCATTTTTAAGGAATACGCTGTGCAACAACACACCTATCCCCTCGAAGCCTGGTGCATCCGCGAGACCAGTTTCGACACCGACTCCCACTTTCTCGACGAGACCCTGTTCGCGCTGGGGAACGGCTACATCGGCCTGCGCGGCACCGGCGAGGAGGGCTACAGCGGCCCGGCCGGCACTTCGCTCGACGGCACCTATCTGAACGGCTTCTACGAATCGGAGCCTATCCAGTATCCGGAAGCGGCCTACGGCCTGGCCAAGGTCAACCAGTTCATGCTGAACGTGCCGAATGCGAAGGGCATCGAGCTGTGGCTGGAGGACGAGCGCTTCGACCTGTTGAACGGCTCCGTGCAATCGTATGAGCGGGTGCTGGACTTCCGTACCGGCGTGCTGACGCGCACCGTGGAATGGACCTCGCCGCAGGGCCGCAGCGTGAAGCTGCACAGCCGCCGTCTGGTGTGCTTCGAGAACAAGCATCTGTTCGCGATCGAGTTCGCGGTGACGCCGCTGAACTTCGCGGGCCGCCTGCGGCTGGTGTCGGCGCTCGATGGCGCGGTGAAGAACCAGGAAGCCGGCGACGATCCGCGCGTGGGCTCGGCGGTGTCCGGCCAGTCGCTGCACATGGTGGGCCACGAGCAGAACGTCGGCTTCGCGGCGCTGGTGCAGCGCACGCACAACAGCGGCTTCATGCTGGTCAGCGCCACCGACACCGAACTGACTGGCGCCGATGCGACCATCGAGATCGCGCAGGTAGCGCAGCGCCTGACGCAGACGTATGAGCTGCAAGCGCAAGCCGGCCAGACTGTCACTCTGAACAAGTACGGCAGCTACTTCTCCTCGCGCGACTACGCGGAGGCGGAGCTGATGTGGCGCAGCAAAGACACGCTGGCCACCGCCAAGGCGGCCGGCTTCGACGACCTGCGCCTGGCGCAGGAGCAGTACCTGGCCGATTTCTGGCAGCAGGCCGACGTGCAGATCGCCGGCGACGACGCGCTTCAGCAAGGTATCCACTTCAACCAGTTCCACCTGCTGCAATCGGTGGGCCGCGACGGCAAGACCAACATCTCCGCCAAGGGCGTGACGGGCGAGGGCTACGAAGGCCACTATTTCTGGGATACGGAGATCTACATCTTCCCGTTCTTCCTGTATTCGAAGCCGGAGATCGCCCGCAAGCTGCTGGAGTACCGCTACGCCGGACTGCCGAAGGCGCGCGAGCGCGCGCGCCAGATGTCGCATGCCACCGGAGCGCTGTACCCATGGCGCACCATCGCCGGCGACGAATGCTCGGCCTACTTCCCTGCGGGGACGGCGCAGTATCACATCAACGCCGATATCGCCTATTCCATCAAGCTGTACATGGAAGCGACAAATGACCTGGAATACCTGGTCAAGCACGGCGCGGAAATCGTCATGGAGACGGCGCGCATCTGGATGGGCATCGGCAGCTATGACCGCGAAGGGCGCTTCTGCATCAACCAGGTGACGGGGCCGGACGAATACACGGCGCTGGTCAACAACAACTACTACACCAACGCGATGGCGCAGATGCACCTGAACTTTGCGGCCTCGATCGCGGAGCAGTTGCAGGCGCGGGAGCCGGCGGAGTTCGCGCGCATCGCCGCCGCCACCGCGCTGGATGCGAACGAGCCGGCCGCATGGCGCCGCGCCGCATCGCTGATGAATCTTCCTTACGACAAAGCGCTGCAAATCCACGCGCAGGACGACAGCTTCCTGTCCAAGAAAGTGTGGGATTTCGCCAACACGCCGAAGGAGAACTACCCGCTGCTGCTGAACTACCACCCGATGGTGATCTATCGCCACCAGGTGTGCAAGCAGGCGGACGTGGTGCTGGCGCTGCTGCTGCTGTCCGACCAGTTCACGCTGGAGGACAAGCGCCGCGACTTCGATTACTACGAGGCGGTGACGACGCACGATTCGTCGCTGTCGTCCTGCATCTTCAGCATCATCGCGGCGGAAGTGGGCTACGCGGACAAGGCCTACGACTACTTCATGGAGACCGCGCGCCTCGACCTGGACGACACCCACGGCAACACGCACTACGGCGTGCACACGGCGGCGATGGCCGGCACCTGGATGGGCGTGGCGTATGGCTTCGCGGGCATGCGTGTGGTGGGCGGCGAGCTGCATTTCGCGCCGTCGGTGCCGAAGCAGTGGCAGCACTACACGTTCAAGATTCACTTCAAGGGCGCGCTGCTGGAGGTGCACGTGGAGCCTGGCCGCGCCGATTACCGCCTGCTGCAAGGCGATGCACTGAACTTTACCCATGGCGGCGAACCCGTCGCACTGACGCTGTCGCAACCGACGCAATCGAGGAGTTTCGCATGAGCCGCTTTAAAGCCGTTATCTTTGACCTGGACGGCGTCATCACCGACACCGCCCACTATCACTACCTGGCGTGGAAGCGCCTGGCGGAATCGCAGGGTGTGCATTTCGATCACGCCTTCAACGAGAACCTGAAGGGTATCGACCGTATGGGATCGTTGGACCTGATCCTGGCGTCGTCCAAGCGGGCGTACACTAGCGAGGAAAAGCTGGCGCTGGCCGACGAAAAAAACCTGCACTACCAGGAGCTGATCGCCACCATGTCCGCAGCCGACCTGCTGCCGGGCGCGGTGCGGGCGCTCGACACGGTGCGCGCGCGGGGTTTGCGCATCGGCCTGGCTTCGGTCAGCAAGAACGCCTTTACCGTGTTGGGCCGCCTGGGCATCACCGATAAATTCGATTACGTGGTCGATGCGGCGACCATCGCGCGCGGCAAGCCGGATCCGGAGATTTTCCTCAAGGCGGCGCGGGAACTGGGCGTGGCGCCGGAAGACTGTCTCGGCGTCGAGGATGCGGTGGCGGGGGTGGCGTCGATTAAATCGGCCGGCATGTTCGCACTGGGGATAGGCCATCCCTTTGTGCTCACTCAGGCGGACGTGGTCATCACGAGCCTGAGCGACTTCAATCTCGAATCATACTAAATAATATAAATTATAAAAATTCGGAGACAGTATGAAGAACAATCGCATTCTATTTGCGCTATTTCTGATTTACTTTGTATTTGCGATCCTGCTCAATAGCGTGGGCACGGTCATCCTTCAGGTCATCAACAACTACGGCGTCAGCAAGTCCAGCGCCAGCGTGCTGGAAGGGTTCAAGGACTTGCCGATTGCGGCGGTATCCTTCCTGATCGCGTCCTTCCTGCCGCGCATCGGCTACAAGAAGGCCATGCTGACCGGGCTGGCCATCGTCACCGCCGCCTGCGTGGCGATGCCGCTGCTGCCGTCGTTCGCCACCACCAAGCTGTTGTTCTTCTGCGTCGGCGTATCGTTCGCGCTGGTGAAGGTGTCGGTGTATTCGACGCTGGGCCTGATCGCCGCCGACCGTAAGCAGCACGCCAGCATCATGAACCTGCTGGAGGGCTTTTTCATGGTCGGCGTGTTGAGCGCCTACTGGGTGTTCGGCTACTTCATCGATTCGTCCGATCCGCTGTCGCGCAGCTGGCTGCAGGTGTACTGGGTGCTGGCCGTGCTGTGCGCAGTGACGTTTGCGCTGCTGCTGACCACTCCCTTCAACGAGGACATGGCGGCGCTGCCGCAGGGCCGCAGCATCGCGCAGGATTTCGCCGCCATGCTCAAGCTGTTCTTCAAGCCGCTGGTGTGCGTGTTCGTCATCACGGCGTTTTTGTATGTGCTGATCGAGCAAAGCGTGGGCACCTGGCTGCCGACGTTTAACAACGAGATCCTGAAACTGCCGGCGGCGATGAGCGTGCAGGTGACCAGCATCTTTGCCGCCTGCCTGGCGATCGGGCGCCTGTCGGCCGGCGTGTTGATGCGCAAATTGAACTGGTATCCGGTGATGAACGCCTGCGTGATCGGCATGGCGGCGATGGTGCTGCTGGCGCTGCCGTTGACGCACGACGTGGTGGCCGATCCGAACATCAGCTGGTCCAGCGCACCGCTGGCGACCTTCCTGTTCCCGCTGATCGGATTGTTCATGGCGCCGATCTACCCCGGTATCAATTCGGTGATGCTCAGCTCGCTGCCGAAGAACCAGCACTCGGCCATGACCGGCCTGCTGGTGATTTTTTCAGCACTGGGCGGCACCACCGGCTCGCTGATCACCGGTTACGTGTTCGGTAATTTCAGTGGCCATTTCGCCTTCTACCTGACTCTGGTGCCCATCTCTATCGTCTTGATTATGTTGTATTTTTTCAAAAAAGCGGTAGATGACGGTGGTGGTGGTTTCGACCCGTCCGCTATAATCAGCGGTCAACATTGAGCAATTATCTATGAACCTGGAGCGCCTCGCGAATTTACTCGGCATGTCGAAAACCACGGTGAGCCGGGCGTTAAACGGTTACCCCGAGGTCAACGGCCGGACCCGCGAGCGCGTGCTGAAGGCGGCCAAGGAGAACGGCTACCAGGCCAATCCGATGGCGCGCTCGCTGGCGCTGGGACGCACCAATGTGTTCGGGATCATCTATCCGCTGCTGCCGGCGGACTTGGGCGATCCGATGTTCCTCGACGTGGTGGCCGGCATGTCGGCCGCGCTGGAGCAGGTCAGCAAGAACTTGATCATCGCGCCGGTGTCGCCGGCGGCGGAGCAGCCGTCGTACCAGCAGATCGTGCGTGGGCGGCGTGTGGATGGCCTGGTGGTCAGCCGCACGTTGGTGCGCGACGAGCGCATCGCCTTTCTGAGCAAAGCCAAATTTCCCTTTGTCGCGCATGGACGCACCCAGCTCGATGCGCCGTATGCGTGGTTCGACTACGACAACGCGGCGGGCATCCGCATGGCGATGGAGCGCTTGCTGGGACTGGGCCATCAGCGCGTGGCGCTGGTCAGCGCGCCGCTGGAATTGAACTTCGCCCGCCAGCGCAAGGACGCCTTTGTGGCAGCGATGGCGTCGGCCGGGCTGGAAGTGGATACGCGCTACCTGATCGACAATACGCTGGACCGCCGCAGCGGCTATCAGGCGATGCAGCAGTTGCTGGCGTGTTCGCCGCGGCCGACCGCCGTCATCGTCGACAATCATCTGTCTGGCGTTGGCGCGGTGCGCGCGCTGCGCGACGCGGGCATCGATATCGGCAAGGAGATGTCGGTCATCGTCTGGGGCAGCATGGCCGATACGCTGGCCGGCGTCGACGTCACCACCATCGACCAGCCCGACGCGCACAAAGCCGGCGCCCGCATGGTCGAGATGCTGCTGGCACTGGTGGAAGGCAAGCCGGCCGGCGAATTGCAGGAGCTGTGGCAGCCGGTGCTGCTTGCCGGATCAACAGTCGGACCTGCTCAACTCAGATAGTTCTTGATGCGCTCTGCCTTTTTCATTGATGTATTATGAAATCGATGATCCAGAGGAGACCGCCCAGAGGTGGTCACGAATTGCCGTTGCGTTCGTCATAGCGAATCCTTGACCATCATCAAGCGGATTTGTTCGATTGCGCGTGATGGCGCGAGCCCCTTGGGACACACTTCGGTGCAGTTCATGATCGTGCGGCAGCGAAATAGCCGATAAACATCGTTCAAGTCGTCGAGACGTCCCTGCGTGGCCCGATCCCGACTGTCAACGATGAAACGTTCGGCCTGCAGCAGGCCGGCCGGCCCGACGAATTTGTCCGGGTTCCACCATGATGACGGACATTGACTAGTACAGCATCCGCACAAGATGCACTCATAGAGACCGTCGAGCTTATCGCGTTCCTGCGGCGACTGCAGGCGCTCTTTTTCCGGAGGCGGGTCATCGTTGATCAGATAAGGCTTGATGGAGTGATATTGTTTGAAGAACTGGGTCATGTCGACCACCAGGTCGCGGATTACCGGAAAGCTCGGCAAGGGGCGCAACACCACCGGTTCCTTAAGACCCCATATCCGGGTGACGCATGCGAGTCCGTTGCGCCCGTTGATATTGATTGCGTCAGAACCGCACACGCCTTCACGGCATGATTTCCTGATCGTTAGCGAATCATCTTGCATTTTTATGCGCAGAATAACGTCCAGCAGCATCCGGTCGGTGGCGTCCAATTCAATCTCGAAATCCTGCATGTACGGCTTTTTATCTTGTTCTGGATTGAAGCGGAAAATTGAAAATTTCATTTTTTCTCCCAGTTTCTTACGTATTGAAGGGCGCCTCAGCCATGCCCGTGCCATAAGATACGCATTACCCATGCGCCAAGCCCGCCCAGGCCGAGAGCCAGCAACGCCAACGCCCCGACGCGAATGGCGAGCGGTTTGACATAATCGAGGATGACATCGCGTAGGCCGACCCACATGTGCACCAACAACGCAGCGCAGAAAACGAGCGCGGTGATACTGACCACGGGGATCGCGATCCAGGTATGCCAGGCCACATACGATGTGGGCCGCTCAAGCAGAAAATGTGTCAGCAGAAAAACGAGGAACAGCAGCATGTAGAGCGCAGTCACGCGCTGCACCAGCCACGCCCGCAGGCCGGAAACAGCCCGTCTCACAACAATGCTCCTGCAGCCAGCAGTGCCACGGCGAGCCCGCCAAGGTTGACGCTCCAAGCGCTACGCCGCGCGGTCGTCAAGCGCGAACCGATATCGATGTCACTCAGGAGATGGCGCACGCCGGCCAATAGATGATGTGCCAGTGCCCAGATAAAGGCGAGCGCAGCCACCTTGAACGCCGGGTATGCGAACAGCCGCGTTACCCCCAGATAGGATGCGGGATCTCGCAGCGATTGATCGAGCAGATAGACGCCGAACGGGATGCCGATCGCCAGCAAAATGCCGGTGATCCGATGGGTGATCGACGTCACGGCACCAACCGGCATTTGAATCTGGGTCAGGTTGAAGAATACGGCTCTTCTCATCGCTGCCTCCGTGAGGATGTTGCGTCTTGGTCGGACAGCGCCTCGATCCGTTCGCGCAACCCGGGCAATAGCGCACTTTCAAACCAAGGGTTGCGCTGGAACCATGGCGTGTTGCGCGCCGAAGGATGCGGCAACGGGAGATATTCAGGCGCATACTCGCGCCACGCCTTGACGGTTTCGGTCAATGACCGCTTGCGCCGGTTGCCCAGAAAGTGACGTTGCGCGTGCAGCCCAACTAAGAGCGTCATTTCAATCTGCGGCAGTTTGGTCAGCAATTGATCGAGCCACAAGCGCGCGCATTCACGGCGTGGGGGCAAGTCGCCGCCGTTGCCTCGTCCCGGGTAGCAATATCCCATTGGGATGATCGCGATTTGCGACGCGTCATAAAACCTGGCAGCGTCGATCCCCATCCACGTGCGCAGCCGCTCTCCGCTCGGATCATCCCACGGTATGCCAGACTCATGCACGCGTGCGCCGGGCGCCTGACCGACGATGAGGATGCGCGCCGCGCCGCCGGCTTGCAGCACCGGACGCGGGCCAAACGGCAAATGCGGCGCGCAAGCCCGGCATTGGCGCACCGCAGTCAACAATCCTTCGAGAGTGGGATATTCCACTTTCCGCATATTGTCTTCGCACCTCAGTGCCCCGTCTTCGTCTTCCTGCCCAAGAGAAAATCTCTCAGCGCGACTGCGTCGTTATGCAATTCGTCATGGGCTGAATAGATGAGCGTGATCGGGTTCGTGCGCGTCAACGCGCGCAATTGCCTGAGCTGTTCGCCATGCTGGCGCATCTCCTCGGCATACCGAAGCCGAAACTCTGGCCAGCGCGCGGGGTCGTGTCCGAACCACTTCCTTAACTCGGTGCTGGGGGCGAGGTCTTTCGCCCAGTGATCCAGCGCCGCGTTTGCCTTCTTCATGCCGCGCGGCCATAATCGGTCGACCAATACGCGCGTGCCGTCGTCTTGGGAAGGCGGCTCGTATGCCCGTTTCAGTCTGACATTGCCCGCCCTGAGTCTGCTGCTCATCAGTTCGCTCCTTGACGATGTTGGCCATCCGATGTTGGCCATCGATCTTAATTCTTTTCTTGTTTCAGCGCCGTTCCTTTGTGCATCGCAATGGGGGCAGTCTTATCGCTCTTGATTTCGGGTGGTATCCGTATCGCCCAGGGAGGGGGACGGATAGGTGACGAGGGTTCCCTCAACGTGGGCGAACGCAGTTAGAACGTGGGGCTTGCGCCCCTTCGGCCCAATAATATCTTCAACGCGAATACCGCGAACAAGAAGTGCGTCGCCGATCATCGAGCGATGACAGCGCCACGGAACGGCTTCTGCGCACATCAGGACACAACGTTCTGCACGTGCCAGGTCCGCGACCCGCTGAACGTTGTCGGCGAACTCGGCTGACTGCATGTAATCCGCGTAGCCCCGGAACGAAGGATTGCGCCAGCCAGTATTGGTCGAATCGGCCCGCGCGTGGCGCAAGCCGCCGAGACCCGGGACATGGGTGTAGGCAATCTGAACCGCAGCTAACGACGCCGGCAGTGCGTCGCGACCGAATTGAGGATTGTGATGGGATCGCGGCACGGTTCTCACATCGAGCAGGTGGGCGATCTCATTGCTTCGAAGCAGCTCGAGGAAGGAGTCGAGCGATCGGTTGGAATGGCCGATCGTGCAAACAAGCGGTGCATTCGCCGCAGTCTCGCGTTTCATGTGGAAGAATTACATCGAGAGTAGCGATTACGCACCATGCAACAATATTGTGACAAGAACCGACGAATCTTCTACTGCTTTGAGCGCGTGGCTCTTGCCGCCGGCCAGGCATATCAAGTCGCCCTGGCGCATCAATTGGCTTGTTCCTTCAGCCGTCAATTCAATACTTCCCTCGATGCACTGGATAGTGACTTCGCCGGCCACCTGGTGTGCCGGCATTCCCTTGCCTGTCAGCAGGACCATGCGAAACACTTCCAGACGGTCCGATTTGTAGAGCGTTTCCGTGCGTGCGCTTTTGAGTTTGCTTGCAAGGGGACGAATGTCAATCAACTCGCCCGAGGATGCATGATGAAGAGCCATATCCGTTCCTTCGAAAGATCGCCATGCTGACTGGCTACGGTAATTAACCTATTTGGGGTTGTAAGCCCGAGCTGCCGAAAACGCCGACAAGTCTCGCCATCCGTTCCCGAGTACTTTAGGGTATCCGATTTTCGTGATTGATGTCGGACCGGCATGGTGCAAGCAAATCAACGCAGTCGTTACATAATGTCGCAATGTCCTTGCGACGGGCCGCGATTTGCCGCGGGCGCTGTGCCACGCGTCACGCCCTCTGAATCCTTGTTGCATATTTTTTTCTGACGGATTAGTATCAAATCAATCGATGCCGGTGTAAGTCCTTAGGCTGGCTTCGATCCTTGACCTGCGCGACCTCGGCTACCAGCCCTCGTCGCAACGGCGACAGGTACGCAAGGTGCCTGTTTCAGCTATCGCAGTCGGATGCTGAATGTTTATCCAGACCCACCCAGTTGGCAGATATCGGTCGTGATTCGCTCCGGCTGATATCTCACGTCGGTTTTCGATTCGAAAATCGATTTGGCATTGCGGCGCGCAAGGCACCAACACGTGGGTACGGATCGTCACTCGCACAGCCAGTTACTTTCTAATAATGGAGACAACCTTGAAATACTCACTCATCGCCGCCGGCATCCTGCTGGCATCGGCCGCGCAGGCCGCAACGATAGACGCCAAGACCCTCGTCGGCGCCAGTACTCCCTTGCAAACGGCCCAATACGGCGTGCGCAATTACTCGGCCCCGGTGCTGGTCGGCGGCTTGCACGATCCCGCCAACTACATGGCCGCGCCCAAGCTGCCGGTGTGGCAGTTCGCCTCGGCCGATCCGACCGGCGGCGTGCTGACTTTTGAGCGCAACAGCGCACCGGCCACCGGCTGGCACGCCCGCACGCGCAAGACGCCGGTGCTGGTGACGGGCGGCGGCTCTGCCACCGCGAACCGCATCTACACCGTGTACAACGGCCAGCAACTGATCGCCGCCATTAACGAAGCCGGCAACGAACCGAAGATCATCCGCGTGATTGGCCATATCGATCTGCGCTGGAGCCAGAACAATACGGTGTTCAAGGAATACACCAGCTATTCGGATCAGAAGCTGGGCGGTTCGATCAGCCTGCCCTCGAATACGACGCTGGTCGGCATCAACGACGCCCAGGGCCGCGCGGCCCGCATCACCGGCACGGCGCTGCTGATCGGCGGCGAACTCGCGCTGACCGCTGGTGGCGATCCGGAAGCGGACTTCAAGAAGTGGATCGCCGACGGCAAGGACGGCGACGACTATCCAACCTGGACCCGCAACGTCATCGTGCGCAACCTGGTGCTCGATACGCCGTGGGACGTCAATCCGGAGGACTCGGCCAATGCCTACGCCGACGGCCTGACGGTATCGCGTGGGCAGAACATCTACCTCGATCACCTGACCATCAGTGATGGTGATACGCCGGACTCGCTGGCAATCGCCCCTTACACCACGCGGCATGACGGCGCGCTCGATGTGGTACGGGGCAGCGACTACGTCACCATATCCAACAGCTACTTCGGCAAGCACCACAAGACCACGCTGGTGGGCAATGGCGACTCCGGCCGCGCGTGGAGCGACGAGGGCCGCATGCATGTGACTTTCAGCGGCAACTGGTGGGACGGCGCGACCACGCGCTTGCCGTTGAATCGCTATGGCCAGGTTCACATGTTCAATAACCTCGTTACCGGCAGCGTCTCCACCAAGGATGCCGATATCAAGTTCGAAAGCGGCACCGATGCGCGCTACCACTCGAACATGCTGATCGAGAATCACTACTACAACATCACGGGTCTCAAGCTGACTGAGTTCTGCGGCAAGGCTATCAAAGGCAAGGACTATACCGGCTTCCGTTCGTCCGGCCACGTCTTCGTCAGCGACAAGGCTGGCACCAATCTGGTCGACGGCCAGTGCGGTCTCGCATTACCAAGCGCCGCCAATCTGTGGACGCCGCCGTATCTGTACGCGCTGCAAACCGCGACCGCCACGCTGAGCTCAGTGCCGGCCAACGCCGGCGCCGGCAAATTGAAGTAATCGCATCCACATCTGAAAGGCGGAAACGCATGTTCTTCAAACGATTGAGTTTCATTTTCGCGCTGTGCCTGGCGGTTGGGTCGGCGCAGGCCGCGCTGGTGGTCGACACGGGTACGCCGTCGAACGCCGTCGGCAGCGGCTGGGCGTTCAACAGCAACCATAGCTACGCCGGCCAGTTCTCGGTGACGGGCGCGCTGACCATAACCGGCATCTCCGGCTATTTCAGCACGGATGCGGGCACGGTGGGTGTCAGCTTGTTCAGCAACAGCGCAGACGGCGATGGCGGCTTCATACCGGGCAGCGTGCTGCAATCGGCCAGTGTCGCCACCAGTGCCGGCGCGCTGGCCTGGAATGGCGTGTCGGCGTTGGACTGGAAAGTGGGGCCTGGCACTTACTGGGTGGTGTTCACGTCGAGCTATGGCGCGGGCAGTCAAAGCAGCATGCCGGGCATGGCGCCGCAAGCATTGGGTGGCTATGCGCTGATGCAGGGCGGCCAGTGGTATGACGCGACCTTCCTGGGACTGGACCAGGGACTGCGGGTGGATGGTGTGGTGGTGTCCAGCGTGCCCGAGCCGGCCGGGACGATGATGCTTGTCGTTGGCCTGGCCGGCATCGGTGCGCTGGCTCGCCGCCGCAAGCAACAATGAGCGATGATGGAGCCACTATTCATTACATGACGTAACTACTTTTTGTCCGTTGCCCGTATTTATCTGGCTCTACCTCCGGCGTACAGTGGTTTCATCCGATCGACAGAGGTCGGATGAAACCGACCACTTACTTGGAGAGCATCATGAGCCAGCAACAACAAAAAACCATCATCGTCACCGGCGCATCGCAGGGCATAGGCGCGGGCATCGTCAACGCCTTCCTGGCACGCGGCTACAACGTGGTCGCGACTTCGCGCAGCATCAGCAAGAGCGCGACGTTTGCGCCTTCGGACCGGCTGGCGCTGGTCGATGGCGACATTGCCGAACGAGCGACCGCGGTCAATATCGTCGATACCGCCATGAAAAAATTCGGCGGCATCGACGGTCTTGTGAACAACGCCGGCATCTTCATCGCCAAGCCCTTCCTGGAATACACCCAGGATGATTTCAATGCGCTGGTGCGCACGAATTTGGACGGCTATCTGCACATCAGCCAACTGGTGATTCAGCAGATGCTGACCCAGAAGCGTGGCGGCAGCATCGTCGGCATCAGCAGCACCTTGGTCGATGCGCCCAACGCGGCCCTGACCGCGGCCGTGCCGATGATTACCAAGGGCGGCATCGATGCCATCAGCCGCAGCCTGGCATCGGAATTCGCCAAGGACGGCATCCGCGTCAACGTGGTCTCGCCGGGATCGGTCGACACCCCGCTGCTGAAGGGCATTCCGCAAGACTTCCTGAAGTCGCTGCATCCGATGGGCACCATTTCCAACGTCGAGGACATCGCCGATGCGGTGGTGTACCTGACCGAGGCCAAGCAAGTCACCGGCGAAGTGCTGCGGGTGGACGGCGGTGCACACAACGGCAAATGGTAATGAAGCTGCTTTTTGTTGGTGACCCCATGTGCTCGTGGTGCTACGGCTTCGGCAAGGAAATGACGGCCTTGTCGGAGCGGCACCCGGAGCTGCCGGTGGAGATCCTGGTCGGCGGCCTGCGCGCCGGCGCCACCGATGTGCTGGACGACAGCGGCAAGCAGTTCCGCCTCACGCACTGGGCGCGGGTCGAGGAAAGCAGTGGTTTGCCGTTTAATCGCAAGGCATTGATGGCGCGTGAGAACTTCGTCTATGACACCGAGCCGATATGCCGCGCGGTCGTGACGGCGCGCCGTGTGGCGCCGGGCGCCGACCAGTTGGCGGTGTTCCGCGCGCTGCAAAGGGCGTTCTATGTCGACGGCCTGGACACCACCGACGGCGCGGTGCTGGCCCGGGCGGCCGTGACTGAATTGCAGGGGCAAGGCGTTGCGATGGAGGCCGCAGCCTTCCTGGCAGCGTGGTCGCATCCCGCGACGATAGCTGACACGCTGGCCGAATTCGCCGTGGTGCGGGCGATGGGCATCCGCAGCTTCCCGGCGCTGCTGCTCGAAGCCGATGGCCGGCGGATCGGCATCAGTCCCGGTTATGCAAACGTGGATCAACTGGAGCGCCAGCTTGACGAGGCGCTACGGACGCTGGAGAGGGCGTGAGGTAGAAGCAAACAAGGGGGCGATGATCCGCCCCCTTTCTGCTGCCTTACATATTGCGGCGGTACTGGCCGCCGACTTCGAACAGCGCTGTCGTGATCTGGCCCAGCGAGCAGACGCGCACGGCGTCCATCAGCTTTTCAAACACGTTGGCGTTGTCGATGGCCGCCTGCTGCAAGGCTGCCAGCGCTGCCGGCGCCGCGTCCGCATTGCGGGCGTGGAAGTCGTCCAGGCGCGTGAGCTGCGACTGCTTTTCGTCGTCGGTGGAGCGTGCCAGTTCGATCTTCTGCGGCTCGCCGGTCGCCTTCGGATTGCGGAAGGTGTTGACGCCGATGATGGGCAGCGTGCCGTCGTGCTTCTGGTGCTCGTACAGCATCGACTCTTCCTGGATCTTGCCGCGCTGGTAGCCGGTTTCCATCGCGCCCAGCACACCACCACGTTCGGCGATGCGTTCGAACTCCTGCAGCACCGCTTCTTCCACCAGGTCGGTCAGCTCTTCCATGATGAACGAGCCCTGGTTCGGGTTCTCGTTCTTGGCCAGGCCCCATTCGCGGTTGATGATCAGCTGGATCGCCAGCGCGCGGCGTACCGATTCGTCGGTCGGCGTGGTGATCGCCTCGTCGTAGGCGTTGGTGTGCAGCGAGTTGCAGTTGTCGTAGATCGCGATCAGCGCCTGCAGCGTGGTGCGGATGTCGTTGAAGTCGATCTCCTGCGCGTGCAGCGAACGGCCCGACGTTTGCACGTGGTACTTGAGCTTTTGCGAACGGTCGTTGGCGCCGTACTTGTCGCGCATCGCCACGGCCCACAGGCGGCGCGCCACGCGGCCCAGCACCGTGTATTCCGGGTCCATGCCGTTGGAGAAGAAGAACGACAGGTTCGGTGCGAAGTCGTCGATGTGCATGCCGCGCGCCAGATAGGCTTCCACGAAGGTGAAGCCGTTCGACAGCGTGAACGCCAGCTGCGAGATCGGGTTCGCGCCCGCTTCGGCGATGTGGTAGCCGGAGATCGACACCGAGTAGAAGTTGCGCACCTGGTGGTGGACGAAGTATTCCTGGATGTCGCCCATCACCTTCAGCGAGAACTCGGTCGAGAAGATGCAGGTGTTCTGGCCCTGGTCTTCCTTCAGGATGTCGGCCTGCACGGTGCCGCGCACGTTCTGCAGTACCCAGTCCTTGATCTTGGCCGCTTCGTCGGCGCTAGGCTGGCGCTTGTTCTCTTCGACGAACTTGTCGACCTGCTGGTCGATGGCGGTGTTCATGAACATCGCCAGGATGGTTGGCGCCGGGCCGTTGATGGTCATCGAGACCGAGGTGCTCGGGCTGCACAGGTTGAAGCCGTCGTACAGCACCTTCATGTCGTCCAGCGTGGCGATCGAAACGCCGGAGTTGCCGACCTTGCCGTAGATGTCAGGACGCAGCGCAGGATCGGCGCCGTACAGGGTCACGGAATCGAACGCGGTCGACAGGCGCTTGGCGTCCATGCCGGTGGAGACCAGCTTGAAGCGGCGGTTGGTGCGGAAGGCGTCGCCTTCGCCGGCGAACATGCGGGTCGGGTCCTCGCCTTCGCGCTTGAAGGCGAACACGCCGGCCGTGAACGGGAAGGAGCCCGGCACGTTTTCCAGCATCAGGAAGCGCAGCACTTCGCCGTGATCTTCGTAGCGCGGCAGGGCCACCTTGCGGATCTTGGTGCCGGACAGGGTGTGCTGGATCAGGCGGGTGCGGATTTCCTTGTCGCGGATCTTGACGACGTAATCGTCGCCGGCATACGCGGCCTGCATGTCCGGCCACTGGGCCAGCAGCTTCTTGGCGCCGCCGTCCATTTCCGCATCGCGCTCGGCGATCAGCTCATTCAGCTCAACCGCGAAGTCGGCGGTCTTGTGGGCGATGGCCAGCATGCGTTTCGATTCGGTCAGCTGCTGGCGTTCGCGCGCCAGCGTGACCTGCTTGCGCGTGAAGCGGTGGTAACCGCGTACGGTGTCGGCGATCTCCGCCAGGTAGCGCGCGCGTGCCGGTGGCACGATCACATGTTTGCCGCTGGAGAAGCGCACATCCACCGGCGCCAGCTTGCCCGGCTTGGCCTTCAGGCCGAACTGCTCCAGTTTAGGCAGCAGGCCTTGATACAGCGCGGTGACGCCGTCGTCGTTGAAGCGCGACGCCTGGGTGCCGTAGACCGGCATTTCTTCCGGACGCTTGCTCCACATTTCGCGGTTGCGCTGGTACTGCTTGGCGACGTCGCGTAGCGCGTCCTGCGAACCTTTGCGGTCGAATTTGTTGATGGCGATGAAGTCGGCGAAATCGAGCATGTCGATTTTTTCCAGCTGCGATGCGGCGCCGAATTCCGGCGTCATCACGTACATCGACACGTCGACGTGCGGCACGATGGCGGCGTCGCCCTGGCCGATGCCCGAGGTTTCGACGATCACCAGGTCGAAGCCCGCCACTTTGCAGGCGGCGATGACGTCAGGCAGCGCCTGCGAGATTTCGGAGCCTGCTTCGCGCGTGGCCAACGAGCGCATGAAGACGCGCGTCTGACCGTTCC
Organism: Duganella rhizosphaerae; assembly: GCF_040364205.1. NCBI lineage: Bacteria > Pseudomonadati > Pseudomonadota > Betaproteobacteria > Burkholderiales > Oxalobacteraceae > Duganella > Duganella rhizosphaerae. The sequence continues at coordinate 21,557 of NZ_BPWK01000024.1, read as the reverse complement.
ACGGATTGATCGCGTTCATGCGGATACGGTCGCCCAGCAGCGCGCCACCGGATTTGCGGCGCGACGGGTCGATCGAGATGATGGCGATGTTGACGGCGTCGCCTTGGTCGAGGCGGATGCGGCGTATCAGTTCATCGGTCAGCGAGGATTTACCGGCGCCGCCGGTGCCGGTGATGCCCAGCGTCGGCACGGCCAGGCCTTCGGCGGCGGCCAGCAGTTCGGCGCGCAGGGCAGGGGAGGCTTTATCGTTTTCCAGCGCGGTGATCAGCTGGGCCAGCGGGCGGTGGCGAGCGGCGATGTCGCCTTCCTTCAACGGCGCCAGCGAGGTAGGCGAATAGTTGGACAGGTCGATGTCGCACTGCTGCACCATCCACTGGATCATGCCGACGAGGCCCATGCGCTGGCCGTCTTCCGGGCTGAAGATCTTGGTGACGCCGTAAGCATGCAGGTCGGCGATTTCGTCGGGGACGATGACGCCGCCGCCGCCGCCGAATACCTTGATGTGCGCACCGCCGCGCGCGCGCAGCAGGTCGATCATGTATTTGAAGTATTCGACGTGGCCGCCCTGGTAGCTGGAGATGGCGATGCCTTGCACGTCTTCGGCCAGCGCCGCGGTGACGACTTCGTCGACCGAGCGGTTGTGGCCGAGGTGGACCACTTCGACGCCGTTCGATTGCAGAATGCGGCGCATGATGTTGATCGAGGCGTCGTGGCCGTCGAACAGCGAGGCGGCGGTAACGAAACGGACTTTGTTGTTCAGGCGCGGTTGATCCGGCACGGCTGCGATTTTCGGAGCGGAGAGGTCGTTCATGGTGTCCCTTGGGCTTTTGTGCTTTATTTGGTTCATTATATGACGTTTACGTTAACGTCAATCCAATCGAACCCCGTACTGCGGCAAACAGGGGTCAGACCCCGCATGGGGTCTGACCCCCGCGTGCGGGTTGCGGGGTTACGTCTCAATCAAGCGGCGCGCTGCTGGCTGAATTGCGCCAGCAGGCGCGCCTTCTCGGTACGGAAGGTGGCGACGGCCTTTTCCTTCACGTGGCCGAAGCCGCGCACCTTCTCCGGCAGGCCGGCCAGTTCCACGGCGGTGGCGTGGTTTTCCGGCGACAGCTTGTCCGTCAGCGAATTGACCAATTCACGGTATTCGACGATCAGCGCGCGCTCCATCTTGCGCTCCTCGGTGTAGCCGAAGATGTCGAAGGCGCCGCCGCGCAGGCCTTTGAACTTGGCCAGCAGCTTGAACGCGCTCCACATCCACGAACCGAATTCCGCCTTGACCAGATGGCCCTTGGCGTCCTTCTTGGCGAACATCGGCGGCGCCAGGTTGAACTTGACCGAGAAGTCGCCCTCGAACTGCTGCTTGAGCTGCTCGACGAAACGGCCGTCGGTGTACAGGCGCGCCACTTCGTATTCGTCCTTGTAGGCCATCAGCTTGAAGGCGTACTTGGCGACGGCGGTGGACAGCTTGTTGCCCAGGCCCAGCGCGGTCTCCTTCGCGCGCACCTGCGACACCAGCTGCTCGTAGGTGGTGGCGTAGGCGGCGTTCTGATAGGCGGTCAGGAACTCGACGCGCTTGTTGATGACGTTCTCCAGGCTTTGCGGCATCTGCATCACGATCGCTTGCGTAGGCGTGGCCACGCGCTCGACGCGCTTCAGGTCCACGGCGGCGCGGCGGCCCCACAGGAAGCTCTTCTTGTTGGACGCGATGCCGACGCCGTTCAGCTTAATCGCGCGCAGCAGCGACGCTTCGGTCAGCGGGATGCGGCCCTTCTGCCATGCGTAACCGAGCATGAACAGGTTGGCGGCGATGGAGTCGCCCATCAACGCGGTGGCCAGCTTGGTGGCGTCGATGAAATCGGCGGCGCCGGCGCCGACCGATTCCTCGATCAGCGCGCGCACTTCCGCCACCGGATACTGCCAGTCGGCGTTCTGCGCGAAAGTGCCTGGCGGCTGCTCGTGCAGGTTGACGATGGCCAGCGTGCGGCCCGGACGCATCTTCGATACCGCGTCGGCGGCGCCGGCGGTCAGCATGTCGCAGCCGAGGATTACATCCGCCTCACCGGTGGCGATGCGTTGCGCGCGCAGGTGGGCCGGGGTCTTCGCGACCTTGACGTGCGACGTGACGGAGCCGTTTTTCTGCGACATACCTGTCATGTCCAGCACCGAAGCGCCCTTGCCTTCGAGGTGAGCGGCCATGCCCATCAACGCGCCGACGGTGATCACGCCGGTGCCGCCGATGCCGTTGATCAGGATGTTGTACGGCTGATCGCACGATGGCAGCACCGGTTCCGGCAGGGCGCCGAAGCCGTCGTCGGCGTTGTCCTTGGTGACGCCGGTCTTGGTCTTCTTCAGCGATCCGCCTTCGATGGTGACGAAGCTCGGGCAGAAGCCCTTCACGCACGAGTAGTCCTTGTTGCAGGACGACTGGTCGATGGTGCGCTTGCGGCCGAACTCCGTTTCCTTCGGCAGGATGGAGGTGCAGTTCGACTGGATGCCGCAGTCGCCGCAGCCCTCGCACACGGCTTCGTTGATGACCATGCGCTTGGCCGGGTCGGGGAACTCACCTTTTTTCCGACGGCGGCGCTTCTCGGCCGCGCAGGTCTGGTCGTAGATCAGCACCGATACGCCGCCCACTTCACGCAGCTCGCGCTGCACCGCGTCCATGTCCTTGCGGTCGTGCAGGCTGACGATGGATGGCAGGGCGCTGCGGTCGGTATAGCGGCTCAAGTCTTCGGTGACCAGCGCGATGCGTTTGACGCCTTCGGCCGCCATCTGTTGGGCGATCATCGGCACCGAGGTGATGCCGTCGACCGGCTGGCCGCCCGTCATCGCCACGGCGTCGTTGTAGAGGATTTTGTAGGTCATGTTGACCTTGGCCGCCACGGCCGCGCGGATCGCCAGGTAGCCGGAGTGGAAGTAGGTGCCGTCGCCCAAGTTCTGGAACACGTGCGGAATTTTCGAGAACGCGGCCTGGCCGATCCACGGCGCGCCTTCGCCGCCCATGTGCGTGGTCAGCTTGTTGAACTCTGGGTAGATCGAGGTCGCCATCACGTGGCAGCCGATGCCGGCCAGCGCCAGGCTGCCCTCAGGGACCTTGGTCGAGGTGTTGTGCGGGCATCCGGAGCAGTAGAACGCCGGACGGAACGGGGTGTTGATGGCTTTCTTCAGCACCGCGTCCTTGGCGTCGAGGAAGGTCAGGCGGGCCTTGATATGGTCGCAGGTGACCGGGTCCGAGATCAGGCGCTTGACGCGCGAGGCGATCACGCGCGCCACTTGCGACACCGAGAAGTCGGCCTTGGAGGTCAGCAGCCATTCGCCGCGCGGCGCGACCCATTCGCCTTTTTCATCGAACTTGCCGATCACGCGCGGACGCACGTCGTCGCGCCAGTTGTACAGCTGTTCCTTCAGCTGGTACTCGACGATCTGGCGCTTTTCCTCGACCACCAGGATCTCGTCCAGGCCCTGCGCGAACTCGCGCACGCTGTCCGGCTCCAGCGGCCATGGCATCGCGACCTTGAACAGGCGCAGGCCGACGTCGGCCGCCATCTTCTCGTCGATGCCCAGTTCTTCCAGCGCTTCCAGCACGTCCAGGTAGGACTTGCCGGAGGCGATGATGCCCAGCTTGGCGTTCGGGCTGGTGATGGTGGTGTGATTGAGTTTGTTCTCGCGCGCATAGGCCAGCGCGGCGTAGATTTTGTAGTCCTGCATCAGCGCTTCCTGATTGCGCGCCTGCTGGCCCAGCGGGATGCTCGACAGGCGCGCATTCAGGCCGCCTTCCGGCATGACAAAGTCGTGCGGGATCTTGACTTCGACGCGGAACGGATCGGCGTCGACCGAGGCCGACGATTCGACCGTATCGGCCAGCGCCTTGAACGCCACCGTGCAGCCGGAGAAGCGCGACATGGCCCAGCCGTGGATGCCCAGGTCCAGGTATTCCTGCACATTGCATGGATACAGCAGCGGGATCATCGAAGCGGAGAACAGGTGGTCCGACTGGTGCGGCAGCGTCGACGAATAGGCGCCGTGGTCGTCTCCGGCCACCAGCAGCACGCCGCCGTGTTTGGACGTGCCGGCGTGGTTCATGTGCTTGAAGACGTCGCCGCAGCGGTCCACGCCCGGGCCCTTGCCGTACCACATGGCGAACACGCCGTCGTACTTGGCTTCGCCGATCAGGTCGACCTGCTGCGAACCCCAGACGGCGGTCGCGGCCAGATCCTCGTTCACGCCCGGCACGAACTGCACGTGGTGCGCTTCCAGGTGCGGCTTGGCTTTCCACAGGTTTTCATCCAGGCCGCCCAGCGGTGAGCCGCGGTAGCCGGAAATGAAACCGGCAGTGTTCAGGCCGGCCGCCTGGTCGCGCACGCGCTGCATCATCGGCAGACGCACCAGCGCCTGGATGCCGGACAGGAAGATGTCGCCTTTGATGGCTGTGTATTTGTCGTCGAGGCTGACGGTGGTCAGGCGGGATGGGGCGGCGTCTCTGGTGGACGTTGCTGGGCCGTTTGCCGTGGTATCGGGCATGGTGGTGTCTCCGGTTTTGTGTCAGATCGCGCCCAAACTTGGTGGCGCCGGGTAGGCGCGCCAGGATCAGGCCATGGGCCGCATGGTTAGCGGCGTTGCAGGTATTTTAGGCTTAAAAAACCCGCTTTGTAGCAGAGTATGGGCGCGAGTTGACGTATACGGAAATACGGATTGCCGATGGGGGTATAAGAAAAAGTGATGGCCTGGGTGATGTACTTAGGCGATGGCGGTCGCGCCCGGCCAGGTGTCGCCGGCGCACAACTGCGCGCTCACTTGTTGCACCAGCCGGCTGACCGCCGCCGCGGCGTTGGTCAGCGGAATATTCTTGGAGGCGCACAACACCACCGTGCGCGAAATCGACGGGCTGTGGATGCGGTGGGAGCGCATCGCGCCGCGCTCCAGCTCGTCCAGGACAGGCGCCGACGGCAAGATGGTGGCGCCCATGTCGGCCAGGATGGCGGACTTGAGAATGGCGATGGAATTGATTTCGATGACGTTGCCCAGCGTCAGTCCGGCCTCGCGCGCCACGCTTTCGATGCGCGGGCGCACGCCGTGCTGCAGACCGGGCAGGATCAGCGTGGTTTTCAGCGTTTGCGTCAATGTGAGTGCCTGCTCACCTTGCGCGTACGTGGCATCGGCACGACAGATGAAGCGCAACTCCTCTTCCACCAGCGGCGTGGTGGCGAACTGCGCCAGCTGGCCGTCGTCGAACAGCACCGCCAGGTTGACACGGCCGGACTTGAGCTGCTCGCTCAGGTTGCCTGTCAGCTCTTCCGTCAGTTGCAGGGTGATTTCGGGATATTGGGCGCGCGTTGCCGTCAGCAGCGGCAGCGCCAGTGCGCCGGAAATGCTGTGCGGCAGCCCCAGCGTGACGGCGCCGCTGGGGCGTTCGGCCGACTGCGCCACGGCCGAACGGGCGTCGGCCACCTGCTTGAGGATGGCTTGCGCATGTTCGTAGAAGATCTTGCCGGCATCCGTGCTGAGCACGCCTTGTGCCGAGCGGTGCAGCAGTTGCACGCCCAACTCTTCCTCCAGTTGCCTTAACTGTTGCGTTAGTGCCGGTTGCGCAACATGCAGCACCAAGGCCGCCCGTGACAGCGAACCGTGGTCTGCTATGGCTACAAAGTAACGAAGTTGGCGTAATTCCATGGGTTTTGGGAGTAGTGTTAACCTAGACAAACAAATGGTAGCACCTGTAAATCTAATCCTGATGGGAAACTATTTGCTATACTGGCATCAGCGCTTTCCGCTGCTTCCAGCCTTTGAAAAGTGGGTACCAGTATGTTAAAGAAAGTCGACTCTTCGCAGCTAAAAGTGGGCATGTACATTCATGACCTGAGCTGCGACTGGATGACCCATCCATTCGTCCGCAACCGCTTCCTGATCTCCAGCGAAGATGAAATCCGCAAGATCATCAACGCCGGCATCCACGACGTTGTCATAGACAGCGGCAAGGGACTTGACGTGCAGGACGCACCGACGCTGGACGAGGCGCAGGCCGCCACCGAACGCGAAATCGTCGAAATCGTCGCCAAGGCGCCGGTCATCACCCGCGTATCGCTGGGCGAGGAGATGAAGCGCGCGGTGCAGATCCGCCATCAGGCGTCGACGCTGGTACGCACCGTGATGCAGGATGCGCGCCTGGGCAAGGCCATCGAGCTCGATCAAGTCCAGCCGGTAGTGCAGAATATCACCGAATCCATCTTGCGCAATCCGGGTGCGCTGGTCGGTTTGCTGCGCATCAAGAACAAAGACGATTACACCTTTTTGCATTCAGTTAGCGTCTGTACGCTGCTGGTTGCATTTTGCCGTTCGCGCGGGTTCGATGCCGAAACCACCCACCAGGCGGGCCTCGGCGGCTTGCTGCACGACACCGGCAAGGCGCTGGTGCCGGACGCCATCCTGAACAAGCCCGGTCCGCTGACGGACGAGGAATTCGCCATCATCAAGCGCCATCCCCAGGATGGCTACAACATCCTGCTGCAATCGCCGGAAGTCGGGCCGATTCCGCTGGACATCACGCTGCACCACCACGAACGGCGCGACGGCAGCGGCTATCCGAACAAGCAGGCCAACGACGACATCAGCGAATTGGCGCAGATGGCGGCGATTGTCGACGTGTACGACGCCATTACGGCGGACCGCTGCTATCACAAGGGCATGTCGGCGGCGGCGGCCTTGCGCAAGATCTATGAGTGGAGCAAGTTCCACTTCAATCCGCAATATGCGCAGGAATTCATGCGCTGCGTCGGGATCTATCCGGTTGGCACCATGGTGATGCTGGAGTCGGGACGCCTGGGTGTGGTGATTGAACCACACGAGACCAACTTGCTGGCGCCCAAGGTCAACGTTTTCTTCAACACCAAGAAAAATCTCTACATCAAGCCGGAAACCATCGATTTGTCGCGCGGTCTGGGCTTTGGCGGCGGCGACAAGATCGTCGGCCACGAATCGCCCAGCAAGTGGAATGTAGACCCGATGCGCTTCCTGACCCTGGCGTAAGCCATTTCAAACTGACCGCAGCTTCGTTGTGGCGCCTTGCCGTACGTTCGTACTGTCTTCGGCGCCGCGCCTCGCTGCGCTCAGTTTGAAACGGCTTACAGTAGGGTTTAGAAGAACTCGGCGGTATCGTTGGATTCGATGGCTTGCAACATGCCGCCATCGACCAGCTCGTCGTAGTGGCAGGCCAGGTTGCGGCCGTGGCTTTTCGCGTAGTACAGCGCCTGATCGGCGTGTCCCAGGATGATCACCGGCGCCTCCAGCGCGCTGATGCTGACGAAGCCCACACTGACAGTCACCTTGCCCACTTGCGGGAAATCATGCGACGCCACGTTCATGCGGAAGCGGTCGATGATCTTCTTGGCGTTGTCCAGGGTGGTCGAGCGCAGCAGCACGACGAATTCCTCGCCGCCGAAACGGAACACGCGGTCTTGTGCGCGGAACGAGGAGGTGAGCAGGTTGGCGATCAGGATCAGCACCTCGTCGCCGTATAAATGGCCGAAACGGTCGTTAACGTGCTTGAAATGGTCGACATCGACCACGGCCAGCCACTGCTTTTCCTGCTCGTGGTGGCTGCGGCGCTCCGGCTCGCCCGGCAAGGTGAGGGCATCCTGCTCGGTGCTGGCGGCCAACATCTTGGCCAGCTGGTCGTCGAAGGTCTTGCGGTTGAGCAGGCCTGTCAGCGAATCGCGTTCGCTGTAGTCCAGCAGGTTCTGGAAGTTGCGGTAGACGCTGACGATGCCGCCGATGACGTGGATGGTGTCGCTGGTGTACGGGGTCGGGTTGACGATTTCCAGGCAGGTGTCGGCCTTGTCGCCCAGCCAGATCGGCAGCCACAGCGTGTGCTCGCCCGCCTCGTTGGCGACGTCGGCGCCCGAGTCGTGGTCGGCGATGCATTGGGCCAGGGCCGGGAAGTTCTCGATGGGTTCGCCGGGATTGTGCAGGTCCGTCGTATCGACCATGCGCGCCGCTTCGCCGGCGCAGATGATGGCGCGCGGCCGCACGAAGGTCTTGCCCCTGACTGTGGCCAGCGTCAGTACGCGGGCCTGGCTGGCGCGGGCAAGCTCCTGCACCGCCGAGATCACGGAGATGTCGAGCATCGTGTGATCGCGGTGGCCGGTCATGTCCACCATGTGTTTCAGTAGGGAATCCATTTTCTTCTCTGGAAAATAATCACACAACCTTGTGTCTAGCCACGTTTCGTTCACGCCTATCAAGCCAATCTCTTTGATAGTCAGGCGCACAGTGAAGCTGCAACACGGGGCCTTTCCAAAGAACAGCTAAGCAGGATAATAGCTTTTTGCAATCAAGGCAATTCATGTGTGCGAAAAAAAACATTCCTTGCAACTGGATGCGACCTTTTTCCGACAGCTGGATAACCCTTTCCAGCTTATCGGCCGGGAAACTGATGCAGTTTGACATAAGCCAGCCGTGAAGTGTGCTTCGCACGCACATTTTCATCATACCCGCAAAATAAATGCCGTACGGAAAACTTGCGTCACGTCAACTCTCAGAAAACTCCGATCCGTATAGTAAGCCTTAATGGCAAGGCACTGGCGATTTGATAGTCCGCCAACCGCGCCAGGGGTACTTTTTTTGACTTAATCCTAGGAGTAAATCATGAACTCGCTTATTGCAGCTGCAAAGGTGTTCGCCCACGACGAAGACGGGATCACCGCCATTGAATATGGCTTGATCGCGGCGACGATGGCGACGGCGGTCATTGCCGTCTTCGCGTTGTTGGGCCCGGCGCTGAACACGGCCTTCACCGGCATCGCGACCAAGATCACCTCAGCGTAACCACCCGGCTTTCCAGCCGCAGTCAGGCTGGAAAGCCTTTCGTCGGAGAGACCGTCATGTTGAACCCGATCGAAGTGATCTTGATCTGCCTGGTTGCGCAAGCGGCCGTGACCGACCTGGCCCTGCGCAAGATTCCGAATGTGCTGATCCTCAGCGGCCTGCTGCTGGCGCTGATGCTGCACATGCTGGGCGGCCTGCACTGGGCGCCGTTGACGCAGTGGGTAGCCGGCGGCCTGGCCGGCTTTTTTTTATTCCTGCCCCTGTATCTGTTGCGCGGCATGGCCGCCGGCGACGTCAAGCTGATGGCCATGGTCGGCAGCTTCGTCGGCCCGCTGATGGCCGTGAAGGTGGCGGCGCTGGCCACGCTGATCGGCGGCCTGATGGGCCTGCTGATGCTGTTGTTTAACGGCCGCTGGCGCGACGGCTGGCGCAACCTGGTGACGATCTGCAAACCGCTGCTGCTGCGCAGCCTGGGCATGCCCTTGCAGGCGGTGCCGCTGGCGCCGGGCGCCAGCGTCGGCGGCATTCCCTACGGCCTGGCGATCGCGCTGGCCACGATGACGCTTGTGGCACTCGCACATCACTGAACGCTTGCTAGCCACGAATTTGCTGCGCGTCAATATCCACAAAGCGTGGGTCGATAGACTTGATTCCTCAACGTAACTAATTCCACCGCTGGAGATCGCCATGCTCGCCGTAGAATCGCCTTCCACCGCCCTCCATGCCGACCCCGCGGAGCTGCTGCCGGCCCAGCCCAAGACGGTGCGCGACAGCGGCTTGTCGCAACAGCTGATCGTCGAGCTGATCGCCAAGACCATCTTCATCACCGGGAAAATCCACCTGCCGGTGCTGACCACGCGGCTGCACCTGTCGATCAATGTGCTGCGCGAAGCGCTGGAGTTCATGGTGGCCGAGCATGTGGTCGAAGTGGCCTGGCGCGGCGAATCGGACATCGACGTGCAGTACCAGCTGACGTCGGCCGGCCGCCTGCGCGCCAGCGCCTGGATGGACCGCTGCCCCTACGTCGGTCCGGCGCCGGTGACGCTGGACGCCTACCGCGCCGTGGTCGAACGCCAGGCAGGCCAGGCGCCGCAGCTGTGCGCCGAAGAACTGGCGGCCGAATTCGCCGACGACTTCCTCAGCCCCGCCGTGCAGCGCATGCTGGGCGCGGCCATGCATGCGGGCCGCACGGTGCTGTTGCATGGACCTTCGGGCAGCGGCAAGTCGGTGCTGGCGCGCCGGCTGGGAGCCCTGCTGCAAGGCGTGATCGCGGTGCCGCATGCGCTGGTGGTGGGGCAGGAGATCATCCAGGTCTACGACGCGCTGCTGCACCGCGCGCCGGCGCCGCAGCATCTGCGCCAGCTGCGGCAGGCGCAGGAACGCCGCAGCAGCGATCCGCGCTGGGTGCTGTGCGCGCGGCCGGTGGTGGCGCTGGACGCCGACCTGAGTGCCGACATGCTGGAGCTGCAGGCGGACAGCCATAGCGGCTGCTATCGCTCGCCGCCGCAGCTGAAGGCCAACAACGGCCTGCTGATCGTCGATGACCTGGGCCGGCAGCGCATGGCCGCCGCCGATCTGCTGAACCGCTTCTCGCAGGCGCGGGAACTGGAACGCAGCCAGCTGGCGCTGGCCGGCGGTTATCACTTCAGCGTGCCATGCCGCATGCAGCTGGTGTTCGCCACCAGCCTGGCGCCGGAGGCGCTGCTGGACGCGCCGGCGTTGCGCCGGGTTGGTTACAAGATTCCGGTCGGGCCGCTGGATGTGGCCAACTACCGCACCTTGTTTCGCCAACAGTGCGTAGCCGCCGGCGTGGCGCTCGACGAGGCGGCGTTGCGCTACCTGATCGAAGAGCTGCATGCGGGTAGCGGCCTGTCGCTGCTGGCCTGCTACCCGCGCGAGATCATCGGCCGCATCAATGATTTCGCCGGCTTCCTCGGCGAGCCAGCGCGCATCAGCGTGGAGACGCTGGAGCAAGCCTGGATCAGCATGTTCGCTACCGGCGTTGCGGCGCCGGCCGACGCCATCGACCAACTGCAGCGGCGCATAGCATGAACAACCGCCGCGCACTGATGATGATGGCGCTGGCCATCGTACTGGGACTGGTGGCGGTGGTGCTGGCCTCGCGCTGGCTGCTGCGCCAGACGCCGACGTCGGCCAACAAGATCATTGTCGCCGCCACCGATGTGAACCTGGGCCAGCGGCTGACGCCGGAAATGCTGAAGGCGATCGACTGGCCGGCCGACAGCCTGCCGCGCGGCGCCATCCGCGACGGTTCCAAGCTGGTGGGCCGCGTGCTGAAAACCAGCGTGCTGCGCGACGAGCCTTTGAGCGAGGCCAAGCTGGCGCCAGCCGGCACGCTGGGCGGCTTGTCGGCGCTGATCTCGGAGGGCAAGCGGGCCATCACGGTGCGCGTCAATGACGTGGTGGGCGTGGCCGGCTTTGCGCTGCCGGGGAATTTTGTCGACATCATCGTCAACACCCAGGCCGCCGCCACCGGCAACGAGAACGCGATTTCCAAGATCGTGCTGGAACGGATACTGGTGCTGGCCGTGGCGCAGGAAGTGGGGCGCGACGAAACCAAGCCGCGCGTGGTCAACGCCGTCACGCTGGAGGTGACGCCGGCGCAGGCCGAGAATATCGACTTGGCGCGCAGCGTCGGCACCTTGTCGCTGGTGTTGCGCAACCAGGTCGATCCGCGTCCGGGCGTGACGGACGGCGCGACCAAGACCAGTTTGCTCGGTATCGCCAAGCCTGCGGTGGCGCCGCCGGTGGAGACGACCGCCGTCGTCGCCAAGCCGCGCCCGCAGCTGGCGCAGGCCGCGCCGCGTGCCCGTGCCTGCGTCGGCGTGATCGCCGGCGCGCAGCGCACGCAGGAATGCCTGTGAGCCGCCCATGACGACGCTACGACACACGGCGCTGTTGTTGGCGATGGCCAGCCTGGGGTCCATGGCGGCCGCCGCGGGCGCCCCCGCCAGCACGCCGGAGGCGCCGCAGCCGCAGCCGGGGCGCGATACCGGAAACCTGCGCTGCAGCGGTCAGGCCGCCACGCCGGGCAGCTTGACGCTCGCGCTGGGCAAGTCGACGCTGATGCGCATGCCGGAAGCGGTGCAGGCGCGCAGCGTCGGCAATCCAGCCGTGCTGCAGGCGATGCTGGTGGCGCCCGACACGCTGTATGTGGTCGGCGTCGACATCGGCAGCAGCAATATGATCGTGCAGGGCCGCAGCGGCGTATGCAATGTGATCGAGGTGGTGGTCGGCGTCGATCCGGTGGCGCTGCAAAACGCACTGGCCGCGCTGATGCCCTCGCAAAAAGATATCCAGGTCAGCGCCGCCGGCGATACGCTGGTCCTCAGCGGAACGGTCGACGACGCGCAGACCGCCGCGCGCGTGCTGGAGCTGGCGGCCGCGTTTGTGCGGCGGCCGGCGCAGGCGCTGGAGGCGGCCAAGGGCGACAAGGGCGACAAGGTCGACAAGGTCGGCGCGGCGGCGTCCGCGACGCCACCGGCATCGGCATCGGCGGCCGGCGGCGCCGCGCGCATCGTCAACTTCCTCAACGTCGGCGCGCCGCAGCAGGTGATGCTGGAAGTGAAAATCGCCGAGGTCTCCAAGACGCTGCTGGACAAACTGGAGACCGGGCTGTCGCTGAGCTTTGGCGGCGGCAGCTGGAGCACCACGCTGGCGTCGAACTTCATCAGCGGCACCCTGAAAGGCCTGCTCAGCGGCGGCAAGGCCACGGGCAACCACGCCGGCATCTCGGCCGAAAAGCAGGATGGCCTGGTGCGCATCCTGGCCGAGCCGACGGTGATGGCGATCAGCGGCCAGGAAGGCAGCTTTCTGGCGGGCGGCAAGATCTTCATCCCGGTCGCGCAAGACAACAACAAGATCACGCTGGAGGAAAAGGAGTTCGGCATCGGCCTGCACTTCACGCCCACCGTGCTGGCCGGCGGCCGCATCAACCTGCGCGTGGCGCCGGAAGTGTCGGAGCTGTCGCGCGAGGGCATCGGCATCTCGGCCGCCGGCTTCTCCGGCGGCGCCATCCTGCCGCTGATTACCACGCGCCGCGCCGCCACCACGGTTGAACTGTTCGACGGCCAGAGCTTCGCCATCGGTGGCCTGATCCGCAACACCCAGACCACCAACATCCACGGCCTGCCGGTGCTGGGCGAGCTGCCGGTGCTGGGGGCGCTGTTCCGCAGCAGCGACTTCCAGCAGGACCGCACCGAGCTGCTGTTCGTCGTCACGCCGCACCTGGTCAAGCCGCTGCCGCCGGACTACAAGCTGCCGACCGACAGTGTCACCACACCGAGCCGCGCCCAGCTCTTCCTCGAAGGGCGCATGGAAGGGCCACCGGCCCAGAGTACCGACCACAAATAAACGGGATACGACGATGCGATACCTACTTAGCCTGCCGCTGGCATGCACGCTGGCCTCCTGCGCCTTGCCACTGACGCCCACCACGCCGCAATGGGACCGGCACTTCGGCGACGTCGCGCGCGTCACGCTGGCGCAGCAGGTGATCGACGCCGACGCCGGCCGCAACCGCGACCCGGTGGCCGGCATGGACGGCCGCGCCGCGCACGCGGTTTTTGAGCGCTACCAAAAGGCCAGCAGCGATCCCGCGCCGCAGCCGTCGGCATTTACCATCGGCGTCAGCGGCGCCAAGTGAGGAGCGACCATGAAAGCACTGATGATCAGCAGGGACAGCCTGCTGCATGCCGAAGTCGCCGCGCAAGGCTCGGCGCGTATGCCCGCCGTGCAGTTGGTGGCGTCGCGCAACGGCCTGCGCGACGCGGTTGAACGCCAGCTGCCGGAGCTGCCGGAACTGGTGATCGTCGACGCCAGCGATGTGGCGCCGGACGAGGCGGAGCTGGTCGAGCGCCTGAGCAAGCTGTATCCATCCTCCTCCTTCATGCTGCTGACGCGCGAGCCGCAGCAGGACCTGCTGATCCGCGCCATGCGCGCCGGTATACGCGAGGTGCTGCAGCTGCCGCTGGTGCACAGCGCCTTCCATGAAACGATGAGCCGCATCGAAGTGGCGGCCGGCGTCAGCCAGGTGCGCGACGGCAAGGTGCTGGCCTTCATCTCCTGCAAGGGCGGCAGCGGCGCGACCTTCTTGTCGACCAACTTCGGCTACGCGCTGGCCGCGCTGGCCGACAAGAAGGTGTTGCTGATTGACCTGCATGGCCAGTTCGGCGACGCCACGCTGTATGTGTCGGACCAGAAGCCGGCGATGACGCTGTCCGACATCTGCGCGCAGATCGGCCGCATGGACGGTTCCTTCCTCGATTCCTGCCTGGTGCACGTGGCGTCCAACTTCGGCGTGCTGGCGGCGGCCGACGATCCCAATCACGCGGTCGATATGAAGCCCGAGCACATGGACACCATCCTGCGCGTGGCGCGCCAGCACTACGACTTCATCGTGCTCGATGTGGGCCGCCAGATCGACGCCATCTCGCTGCGCGCGCTCGACCAGGCCGACACCATCCACCCGGTGCTGCAACTGGCGTTGCCGGATATCCGCGACGGCCGCCGCCTGCTGGACATCTTCCGTTCGCTGGGCTATCCGAGCGAGCGTATCCGCCTGATCGTCAACCGCTACGAAAAGGGCGGCAAGCTGCGCCTGATGGACCTGGAGCAGGCGCTGGGCGCGGAGGTGGTGCACACCGTGCCGAATGACTATCTGTCGGCCACCGATTCGGTCAACCAGGGCATCCCGGTGCTGCAGCTGTCGCGCAGCAGCGCGGTGGCGCGCAGCCTCGCCGAGTTGGTGGAACTGGTGACGGCGCGCCGGGTGGCCGAGAGCAAAGGCCTGTTCGACCGCCTGTTCGGCCGCAACGAGAGCGAGTAGGAACAACCACAGCGGAGAATGACATGAGCTTACGCGAACGACTGGCGACGGCGGACGACAACCGCCAGGGATTGATCATCGGCGGCCTGCCGGGACTGGCGGCATCGGCCTACCAGGAGCTGAAGAAAAGCATGCACCAGACGATACTTGACCGTATCGACCTGGAACGCCTGAAGCGGCTGACGCCGGAGCAGTTCAAGCACGAGCTGGCGCTGCTGGTCCAGCGCATCATCGAAGAAGAGCGCATCGTGCTCAATCAGCACGAGCGGCATAGCCTGGTGCTCGACATCCAGCACGAGATGCTGGGCTTCGGGCCGCTGGAGCCGCTGCTGGCCGATCCCGGCGTGTCCGACATCCTGGTCAACACCTGCGCCAAGGTCTATGTCGAGCGCGCCGGCCGGCTGGAGCTGACCGATGTGACCTTCAACGACAACGCCCACCTGATGAAGATCATCGAGAAGATCGTCTCGCGCGTGGGCCGCCGCGTGGACGAATCGAGCCCGATGGTCGATGCGCGGCTGCCGGACGGCTCGCGCGTGAACGCCATCATCCCGCCGCTGGCGATCGATGGACCTATCCTGTCGATACGGCGCTTCGCGGTCAATCCGCTGACGGTGCAGAACCTGCTCGACTACCGCAGCCTGACGCCGCCGATGATGGAGGTGCTGAAGGCGCTGGGCCAGGCCAAGGTCAACATCCTGATCTCCGGCGGCACCGGCAGCGGCAAGACCACCATGCTGAACGTGCTGTCCGGCTTCATTCCGGCGGCGGAGCGCATCGTCACCATCGAGGATGCGGCGGAGCTGCAGATGCGCCAGCCGCATGTGGTGCGGCTGGAGACGCGGCCGCCCAACATCGAAGGCAAGGGCGAGGTCAATCAGCGCTCGCTGGTGCGCAACGCGCTGCGCATGCGGCCGGACCGCATCATCCTCGGCGAGGTGCGCGGGCCGGAGGCGCTGGACATGCTGCAGGCGATGAACACCGGCCACGAAGGCTCGCTGGCCACCATCCATTCGAACACCCCGCGCGACGCCTTGTCGCGGCTGGAGAACATGGTCGGCATGACCGGCTTGAACCTGACCCCGCGCGCCACGCGCCAGCAGATCTGCTCCGCCGTGACGGTGGTGATGCAGGTGTCGCGGCTGACCGACGGCACGCGCAAGCTGGTCAGCCTGCAGGAGATCACCGGCATGGAGGGCGATGTAATCGCCATGCATGAGATCTTCCGCTACGAGCAAAAGGGCGTGGATGCGAACGGCAAGGTGCTGGGGCACTTCTCCGCCACCGGCGTGCGGCCGCGCTTCGCCGACCGCTTGCGCATGTTCGGCGTGCCGGTGGCCGATTCGGTGTTCGACCCCGACAAGATCTACGAGTAGCGGCATGGATGCGATCTTCTCCGCCTTTGCGGTGCTGCTGTTCGCCGCCGTGATCCTGATGATCGAAGGCGCCTGGCTGTGGTGGTCGGGCGCGCACGGCAGCGGCGCGCGGCGCATCTCCAAGCGCCTGCGGTTGATGGCGGCGCGCGGAGAGCACGGCGGAGAGCGGATCGATATCCTCAAGCAGCGCAGCTACAGCCGCAATCCAGGGCTTGAGAAAATCCTGCGCCGCTTCAGGCACCTCGCTGCGCTGGATCGCCTGCTGCTGCAAGCGGGCGTGCGCTGGTCGGTGGCGCAGTTCCTTGGCTGCGTGCTGGCGTTGCTGGCGCCGGCGCTGCTGCTGCCGGCCATGCTGGACTTGCCCGCGCTGGCGGCGACGGGCATGCTGGCGATGATACTGTCGCTGCCCTGGGCCTTGTTGATGCGCACGCGGCGCGCGCGCCTGCTCAAGCTGGAGGAGCAGTTGCCGGAGGCCGCGGATTTTCTCGGCAGGGCGCTGCGCGCCGGCCACTCCTTCGCCAACGTGATGCAGATGGTGGGCGAGGAAATGCCGGAGCCGATCGCCGGCGAATTCAAGTTCGCCTACGAAGAGATCAACTACGGCGTGCCGATGAACGAAGCCCTGCACAACCTGGCGTTGCGCGTGCCGCTGACCGACCTGCGCTACCTGGTGATCGCGGTGCTGATACAGCGCGAGTCCGGCGGCAACCTGGCCGAAGTCCTGGGCAACATCAGCCGCCTGATACGCGCCCGACTGCGGCTGCTGGCGCAGGTCCGCGTGATGTCGGCCGAAGGGCGGATGTCGGCATGGATACTGGGCCTGCTGCCGCTGGGCGTGCTGGCGCTGATGATGCTGGCCAACCCCGCTTACGTGCGGGTGCTATGGACCGATCCTGCCGGCGTCACGCTGACGTGGTACGCCCTGACGATGGCGGCGGGCGGCGTTGTCTGGATGCGCAAGGTCATACGCATACGGGTTTGAGGAGGGGATATGGACATCCGGCAGATAGGTTTCCTCGTTATCGTGTTCGCGGTGGTGGCGGGCGTCGTACTGGTGGCGTTGCTCAGTTTCTCATCGGTGCCGATACGCGAGCGGCTCAACGATTTTATCGGCAAGTCGGAATCGTCGGCGCCGGTGGAAGGTGGCTGGATAGAGAAGGTCGCGCAGGCGGCGCAACCGTTTTCGCGGTTGTCGCTGCCGGAGGAGGGCTGGGAGCGTTCGCCGCTGCGCACCCGCTTCATGAACGCGGGCTGGCGCGGCGCGTCGGCGCCGTCGCTGTACTTCGCCGCCAAGACACTGTTGGCGTTGGGGCTCCCGGCTTTGCAGGTGGGCCTGGGCGCCGCCGCGCTGGGGCACACGCTGAACCGGGGCTTTATCTACCTGCTGCTGATGACGGCGGCGATCGGCTACTACCTGCCGAACGTCATATTGTCGCGCAGGGCGGCCAGCCGCTGCCGCGATATCTTCGAGAACTTCCCCGATGCGCTGGATCTGTTGACCGTCTGCGTGGAAGCGGGCCTGAGCCTGGAGCGCGCCATGGCCAAGGTGGCCGGCGAGATCCACATCAAGAGCGTGGCGCTGGCGCAGGAGCTGCAACTGGCGTTGATGGAAATGCGCGCCGGCTTCAGCAAGGAGAAAGCCTTGCGCAACCTGGCCTTGCGCAGCGGCGTCGACGACGTCGACACGCTGGTGGCGATGCTGATACAGTCGGAACGCTTCGGCACCAGCATGGGCGAATCCCTGCGGGTGCACTCGGACAATCTGCGCGCCAAGCGCAGCATGATCGCCGAGGAAGCCGCCGCCAAGATCGCCTTGAAGCTGCTGTTCCCGCTGATCTTCTGCATTTTTCCGACCTTGATGCTGGTGCTGATCGGCCCCGCCGGCATACAGATTTACCGCATGCTGCCGAGCATACTGGGAAAATAGGAGGCGATGATGAAACGTACACTGGGCGCCGCATGCACCGGCGCTTTGCTGATGGCGTGCGGCGGCATGGCCCCGGCGCTCGCGCCGGTGACGGAGCCGCCAGCCAGCGCCGTCACCGCGCTGGAACAAGCCTGCCTGCTGGAGCCGACCGACGCCTCGCGCTGGGAGCAGCTGGGCGCGGCGCTGGAGGCGGGCGGAGAACGCGCACGGGCGGCGACCATGTTCAGGCAAGCCGCCACGCTGCGCGCGCATGACGTGCGGCGCGACTACGCGCTGTTGAAGGGAGGCGCGGCGCAGGCCAGGGCCGTCGTCGAGGCCGCGATGCCGCGCACGGAAGTGAGGAAGATCGGCGCGGCGCTGGTGGAAGTGCTGCGCGTGGACGCCAGCGTTGAAGCGGCGCCTGTGGCGCAAGGCGTCAAGCTGGAAATCAGCAACGGCAACGGCGTTGCCGGCGCCGCCGCGCGGCTGGCGCGCACGCTGGACGCGGAAGGCATCAAGGCCACGCGCCTGACCAATGTGAAGCCGTTCGTGGTGCCGGTCAGCCGCATCGAATACCGGCGCGACCGGCGGCTGCTGGCGCAGACGCTGGCGCAGCGACTGGGCCTGCCGCTGCAAGCGCAAGACGGCAAGCCGGTCTACGCCGACATGCGCATCGTGCTGGGACGCGACGCCATAAAAAAAACCGTCCGGGAGGAGTGAGCCTCGCGGACGGTAAAAACACACCCATGTGTTTCCTGCTGCGGACTACCGCATTCCTTATTGCCAGCTGATGCTGCCCATGCCGCGGGCGCTGGCGCTACGATTGGCCGGGTTGCCGTACACCTTGGCCGAACCCATGCCCGATAACTTCATATTCGCGCTGGTCTTCGCGTACACCGACGCGCTCCCCAGTCCCGACATATTGACTTCCACCGTGTCGGCGCGCAGCTGCTCCGCATCGAGCCCGCCGACGCCGCCAAGGCTGGCGTGCAGCTGCTTGGTCTGGCCGGTGATTTCGATGTGGCCGGTGCCGCGCAAATTCAGGTCGACGTTGTCGCTGTTGCCGGCGTTGACGGTCATGCTGCCGACGCCGCCCAGCTTCACATCGACGTTGCGGTACTGGGCGTTGACCTTGACCGAGCCGGCGCCGTCCAGCGCCAGGCGCAGGTTGTCGCCGCTGAAGCCGTTCACTTCGGTGGAACCGACGCCGCTCGACACCACTTGGCGCAGATTCGGCAGCGTCAGTTCCGCCCGCAGGTCTTGCTTTCTTCCGAAGCCGAAGTTGAAGCCGCGGGTCTTGCTGGTGCCGATGTGCAGGGTATCGCCCGTCTGCTCCACCGTCACTTTTTTCAGCGCGTCAGCCTCTCCGTGTAGAGTCAGCGACGCGACTGGACCTTGCTTTATCTTGAGGCTGATGACGCCATCAAGATCGATGTTGACGGCGCGCGCATCGACGCTGCGGTTTTCGCTGATCACATCGGCGGCCAGCGCGGCGCTGGCGCCGCTGCTGAGGACCGTGGCCAGCATCGCAGCCTTCAGATATTTTTTCATCATGCGCTCCGTCGTTCAGCGTGAGTTAGATATCGATGACAGCGCGCGATTACAGTGCGGCTTTTTCAGCGGCGGTCAGGCGCTTGGCGCTGACGGTCACCACTTGCATCTTCGCGGTGTCGGCCTTGGCGGCGACTGCTGCCACTGGGGCGGCGCTGTGCATTGCCGGTACGGCGGCGGTGGCGAACGAGGTAGCGCTGGCGACGACGATTGCGGCTACGAAGATGGCTTCCATGTTTTTAGCGATGTTCATTTTGAGCTCCTTGGGTTGTGTGGTTCACTGCGTTTTGTCTTGCGTTGAGTGAACTATAGACAAGGGCCCCCTGTACATCCACCGGGATGTGACGAACTGCAAAAACGAGGGGTCAGAATGCGGATTAACGGTGTGAAACCGCGCCGCACAACAGGTCCTGGCTGCCGGCGTAGAGCTGCGACAGCCAGGTGGAGACGGTCTTGAAGCGGGCGATGGAGCCGGCGTCGCGATGGCTGAGCAGCCAGATGTCGCGCTGTACCTCGACGCCGCCGCCGATGCGCACCAGCCCCTCCTGCTGCCCCATGATGCAGGGCAGCAGCGCCATGCCGACGCCGGCGCGGCAGGCGCGCACCATCGTGCTCAGGCTGTTCACCTTGAGTGCGATGCGCGGCTGCGGGTCCATCTGCGCCAGCCAGCGCATTTCGCCGGTGGCGGCCAGCGCGTCGTCGTAGGCGATCCAGGGCTGGGTGCCCCAGCAGGCGCGCGGCGTGTCGGCGAAGCGGGCGTGGCCGTAGACGGCGAAGCCCAGGTCGCCCAGCTTGCGCATCACCAGCGCCGCGTCCTCGCCCGGCTTGCCCAGGCGCAGGGCGAAATCGGCCTCGCGGCGGGTGAAGGACAGGTTCTGGTTTTCCGCCTGCAGCGTCAGTTGCAGCTGCGGATGCTGGGCGTGCAGCGCGGGAACGTGTTCCAGCAGCCAGTAGTCGAACAGGAAGTCGATGGAGGTGATGTTGACCGGGCCGGCGGTGGCGTCGGCCTCCTGCGACGAGGCTTGCAACATGCTCTGGACGTTGCCGTACACCGCTTCGCCGTGCTGGACGAAGACCTGGCCGGCGTCGGTCAGCTGGTAGCCGGTGTTGTCACGGATGAACAGGCGCAGCTTCAGCGACTTTTCGGCGGCGGCGATGCGGCGGCTGATGGTCGAGGCGTCCACGCCCAGCTGGCGGCCGGTGGCGCTCATGCTGCCGCTGCGGGCCAGCGCCAGGATCAGCGGGATGTCGTTCCAGTCGAAGTCGGTATTTGAGGGCATGGAGGATGTCGTTTCGTGGGGGAGGTCTGCATTTTTGCAAAGCCGGCTTGCAGGGCTGTCTGTTCCGCAAACGCCCCGGCTGGCCTAAGATTCAACCCATCGCAAGGCCAAACGTGCAAAGAACTGTAGCACAGGCCCTTGTAGCCAAGTATCGACTAAAAGGAAGAAGTTGCTGTAAAAGAATTGATTAAAATAGCTTGCTATTGAATAGCGTGCGATATATATTGAGCACGTGGGCAGCACAATAAACACCAGTAATCATGTACAAATGTAGTTTCCTATTAAATCGCTAACTAATTAAAATGGAGTCCATCATGAGCAAAAATACCCAAGACCAAGCAGTGAACCCATCCCGCCGCTCCGCCATCTTCGGTGGCGCCGGCGCCGCAGTCGCCGCTGTGGCCGTGCCGCTGGCCGCGTTTGCCGGGGGCAACGCACAGGCCGCGCCGGTGATTCATGGTGGCGCAGTCAGCAAAACGGGCAGCACCATCACCACCCGCGACGGCGTCGAGATCTACTACAAGGATTGGGGGCCGCGCGCCGGCCAGCCGGTGATCCTGAGCCACGGCTGGCCGCTCAACGCCGACAGCTGGGAATCGGCCGCCTTCCACCTGGCCAACAACGGCTTCCGCGTCATCACCCACGACCGCCGCGGCCACGGCCGTTCGAGCCAGCCTTGGGACGGCAACGACATGGACCACTACGCCGACGACCTGGCGCAGCTGATCGAAGCGCTGGACCTGAAGAACATCATCCTGGCCGGCTTCTCCACC
>NZ_BPWK01000023.1:0-109330 GCF_040364205.1 Duganella rhizosphaerae | reverse complement strand
CTCGCGGGTCTGTGGCATTGGGCCGTCGGCTGCGGAGCAAACCAGGATCGCGCCGTCCATCTGCGCAGCACCGGTAATCATGTTTTTGATGTAGTCGGCGTGGCCTGGGCAATCAACGTGAGCATAGTGGCGGGTAGCGGTTTCGTACTCGACGTGCGCGGTGTTGATGGTAATGCCGCGTGCTTTTTCTTCTGGAGCAGCATCGATCTGGTCGTATGCTTTAGCTTCGCCGCCGAATTTCTTCGACAGAACAGTAGCGATCGCAGCGGTCAGGGTGGTCTTGCCGTGGTCGACGTGGCCGATGGTACCGACGTTAACGTGCGGCTTGGTCCGCTCGAATTTCTCTTTTGCCATTTTAGACTCCTAACGATTTGGTGTGATTGCCTGGGCTCGTGCCCGACTGTCTTTGATAGTGCTGCGTATGTATTTATATGCTGCGGTGCTGCGGGATACTGCGAATTCTGGTGCCCTTTACGTGGATTGAACACGTGGCCTCTCCCTTACCAAGGGAGTGCTCTACCACTGAGCTAAAAGGGCTTATGGGGTACTACTGCATTGCAACAATACTGGAGCGGGTGAAGGGAATCGAACCCTCGTCGTAAGCTTGGAAGGCTTCTGCTCTACCATTGAGCTACACCCGCGAGGATTGTTCAATTCTTACTTCATCTACTTGCGCATCTACTTGCATAACCAGTCTTTTTGCAAAAACTTGGTGGAGGGGGCTGGATTCGAACCAGCGTACTCGAAAGAACAGATTTACAGTCTGTCGCCTTTAACCACTCGGCCACCCCTCCGCGAGGAACCGCAGAGTATGAAGCAACTTCTTTGACCTGTCAACCCCGCACCGCGTTTTTTACTTACTCATTCGCGCCGTGAAGATGAACCGTCTGCTTCGGGGCGAGATTTTAACTGCACCAACTGCAAATGTGCAAGTGTTGTTTTTACGTTCAACGAATTCCTATACAATCGGCCCACGATACTGAGACCTGGAGCCCCGCAGTTGAACAACCGTAGCGGTAGTTTGCGCAGCCTGGTGCTGGCCAATCTGGGCCTGATGGCCTGTTACTTCGTCGCCGGCCGTCTCGGCCTGCTGCTGGCGCTGCCGCCCGGCTACGCCTCGCCGATCTTCCTGCCGGCCGGCCTGGCGCTGGCCTGCTGCGTGCTCGGCGGCGCCCGCCTGCTGCCGGCCGTGGCGCTGGGCTCGCTGACGGTCAACCTGATCTATCCCTTCCTCAGCCCCGGCGGCATCGGCGCCACCGCGCTGGCCGGCGCCTGCTTCCCGGCGCTGGGCGCCTCGCTGCAAGCCTGGGCCGGCAGCACCCTGTTCCGCCGCTATATCGACCCCGCCATCGGCTCCGGCCGCGACGTGGTGCGCTTCATCCTGCTGGCGGCCGGCGTCACCGTCATCAGCAGCACCGTCTCGCTGACCGGCATGGCCCTGCTCGGCATCCTGCGCTGGGACACCCTCATCCTCGACTGGCTGGCCTGGTGGATGGGCGACACCATCGGCATCCTGCTGGCGGCGCCGCTGACCTGGATCGTCATCGGCCGCCCGCGCGCGCTGTGGTCGCGCCGGCGCCTGCTGGTCGGCCTGCCGCTGCTGCTGTCGGCGGCGGCCTTCATCGCCATCTACCTGCAGGCGGACCGCTGGGAGAACAACCAGCAGCTGCAGGCGTTCCGCCTCAAGGCGCAGCAGACCGGCGACCTGCTGCAGGCGCAGTTCAGCGAACACGAGCGCTTCATCTACGCCATGGCCAAGGCCCTCAACGACCCGCGCCGCACGCTCAGCGCCGAGGACTTCGGCAACCTGGCGCACGGCTACCTGGACCAGCGCCCCGAGCTGCTGTCGATGGCCTGGCTGACGCCGGTGGCCGGCGACGAGCGCGCCGCCTTCGAAACCTGGGGCCGCGCCCAGATCGCGCCGGGCTTCGAAATCCGCCAGCGCGACGCCGCCGGCGCCCTGGTCGCCGCCGCGCCGCGCCAGCGCTACTTCGTCGCCACCTACATCGAGCCGGCCGAAAGCCGCGTCTACCAGGGCCTGGACTTCCTGGCCGATGCGCAGCGCCGCACCGCGCTCGAGCGCGCCATCCAGTCCGGCCAGCCGACCGCCACCGCGCCGCTGCAACTGATACGCGAGCAGGCCAGCTCCGGCTTGCTATTGCTGCAAACTGTCTACCCCAACAACAACCGCCACCAGGCCATCGGCTCGCTGCTGATCTCGATGCAGTTCGACGCCTACCTGGACCAGGCGCTCAAGCGTTCCGAGTTCGGCCACTTCCTGATCCGCTTCGAGGACATGGACGACGACGGCCCGCGCCACCTGGTGCGCGACAGCCTGCAACGGGCGCCGGAGCCGGGCGACTTCCAGCGCCAGCTGCACTTCGGCGGCCGCATCTACGAGCTGACGCTGGCGCCGACCCCGGCCTACCTGCAGCAGCAGCGCGGCTGGCAAAGCTGGACCGTGCTGACCTGCGGCCTGCTGCTGACCGGCCTGTTGGGCACGCTGATGATGCTGATCAGCGGCGAACGCGCGCGCATCCAGGCCCAGGTCAAGGACAGCACCGCGCGCCTGCGCGAACGCGAAGCGCGTCTGCAGGCCATCCTCAACAAGGCGGCCGACGCCATCCTCACCATCGACGGCGACGGCCTGCTGATGTCGGCCAACGCCGCCGCCGGCCGCCTGTTCGGCTACGCGCCGGAAAACATGACCAAGCTGCCGCTGGACCGCCTGATCCCGGTCGGCGTCGGCGACGCCGCCGGACTGGACGCGGCCGGCCTGCTGCGCATGATCGCCTGCGGCGTCACCCACGAATACGAGCTGACCGGCTGGCGCAGCGACGGCAACGAATTCCCGCTGGCGATGTCGGTCAGCGAAGTGGAGCTGCCCGACGAGCACCTGTTCGTCGCCATCCTGCACGACCTGACCGCGCAGCAGCTGGCGCAGGAACGCATCCACCGCCTGGCCCACCACGACACCCTGACCGGCCTCGACAATCGCCTGTCGCTGAACCTGCGGCTGGACCAGCTGCTGGCCCAGACCCGCCGCGGCGGCGGCACGGCGGCGGTGCTGTTCATCGACCTCGACCACTTCAAGAAGATCAACGACACCCACGGCCACCAGACCGGCGACCTGCTGCTGGTCGCCGTGGCCCAGCGCCTGCAGGAGCTGCTGCGCGAGGTCGACACCATCGCCCGCCTCGGCGGCGACGAATTCATCGTCGTCACCTCCGGCAGCGTGACGCCGGACGAGGCGTCCAACATCGCGGTGCGCATCGTCGAATCGCTGGGCGCGCCCTACCACCTGCAGGGCAAGACGGTGCACAGCGGCGCCAGCGTCGGCGTCGCCATGTTCCCGTCCGACGGCGAGGACGGCAGCACCCTGCTGCGCCACGCCGACACCGCCATGTACGCGGCCAAGAGCCAGGGCCGCGGCAACTTCCAGTTCTTCTCGGCCGAGATGAACAGCGCCACCCACGAGCGCCTGATGCTGGAGAACCGCCTGTGGCAGGCGCTCGAGCAAAACGAATTCGAGCTGTACCTGCAACCGCAGGTCGAGCTGGCGTCCGGCCGCATCATCGGCGCCGAGGCGCTGCTGCGCTGGCACCATCCGGAGCTGGGCATGGTGGGGCCGGACCGCTTCATCCCGATCGCCGAGGAGTCGGGCCTGATCCTGCCCCTGGGCGACTGGGTGCTGCAACGGGCCAGCCACCTGCTGGCCTCATGGCGCGCGCCGGGGCTGGCGCACCTGCGGCTGGCGGTCAACCTGTCGGCGCGCCAGTGCCACGGCGCCGGCCTGCTGCCGCACCTGGACCGGCTGGTCGACGCCCACGGCATCGACCCGGCCTTGCTGGAGCTGGAGATCACCGAATCGGCGGCGATGCAGGATCCGGAGCGCAGCCGCGCGCTGCTGATCGAGTTGCGCTCGCGCGGCTTCAAGGTGGCGATCGACGATTTCGGCACCGGCTATTCCTCGCTGAGCTACCTGAAGCTGTTCGAGATCGACCGCATCAAGATCGACCGCGGCTTCGTCAAGGATATCGAGAGCGATCCGAACGACGCCGTGATCGTCGCCGCCACCATCGCGCTGGCCCACTCGCTGGGGCTGGGCGTGGTGGCCGAGGGCGTCGAGACGCAGGCCCAGCGCGACTTCCTCAGCGCCAAGCAGTGCGACGAGGCGCAGGGCTATCTGTTCGCGCGGCCGATGCCGGTGGCGCAGTTCGAGGCCATGGTGCGCAGTGTCAGCATGGCGCCGGCCGACGTCATGCCGGCGTGAGCGCCACCAGCACCTGCCCCTTGAGGGCGCGGATCAGCGAGGTCTCGTCGGGCGGCACGCCCTCCGGCGCCGGCAGCGCGCGATCCGCGTAGAACAGGCCCAGCTGGATTGAATTGACCACCAGCGGCAGCACGATGAAGCTGCGGGCGTCGGGCAGCAGGCGGCGGTGCCAGTCCGGCAGCAGCGCGCGGATCTTCGGCGCGCTGGCGTCGGCGATCATCAGGTCGGCGTTGTTCTGCATCGCCAGGTGGAACAGGTCGTCGCCGGCGGCGCTGGGGAAGACGAAGCCGGCCTGGCGCTCCGCGTACAGCTCGCCGAACGCCACCCGCGCCCGGTACTGGCCGGTGCGCACATCCTTCAGGCACACCGTGGCGAAGCGGAAGCCCATGCCGCGGTACAGCGTCTCCAGCACCGCCTGGATGATGTCGTTGACCTTGCCGTGGCCGCCGGCGCGCATCTGCGTCACCTCCTGCACCCCGGCCAGCAACTGCTCGCGGGCGTTGTACGGCTTGCCGCTCAGATGGTTGCCCTGCGGCGCCTCGTCCGCGCCCATGGTCGCCTGCGCCAGCACGCTGGGCAGGCCGGGCGCGCCGTCGTCGGGATCGGCCTGCGCGCCCATTTGCAGGCTCTCCAGCAGGCTGTCCATGTCGCGCGACACGGTGGCGAACAGCTGCGTCAAGCGCTCGCGGTCCAGATTGAGCGCGGCGCCGTAGCGCTGCTCCAGCGCCCTGCCCTCGGCGCTGTCGGCGCCCAGGCGGCGCGCCAGCAGCCGCGCCGTCTCCATGCTGAACGCCACCACCTGCCGCATCCACTCCTGGCGGCTGGCGGCCGGCTTGCAGGCGCCCGGCGGCAGCGGCGCCAGCGAGCGCACGATCACGTCCGGGATCTTCCATTCGTTGAGGATGGCGGCCGACAGGCTGTCGTAGCTGCAGCCCAGCACCTGCAGCGCGGCCTGCGCCTCGGTCAGCTTGCCGGCCGACGTCAGCAGGCCGATCTCGCGGAACAGCCCGTGCTCGTGCGAGGCCACCACCAGCGCGCCGATGTTCTTGAACAGCGCGCCGATGGCCGCCTCCTCGGCGCCCTGGTAGATGCTCAGGCGCGCCATCTCGCGCCCCACCAGGCTGGCGCACAGCGCCGCCTCCAGCTCGATGCGCACGCTGTGCGCGTGGCGGCTGTTGGCCAGCGTGTCGACCAGCAGCATGGCCATCGCCGTGGTCTTGACGTTGTCGAAGCCGAGCAGGGATATCGCCCGCGAGATGGTGGTGACGGCGGTGCCGCCGGCGGCGCGGTAGGTCGGCGTGTTGGCCAGCCGCAGCACCTTCTGCGTCAGCGCCACGTCCGACAGCACGTAGTAGGCCAGGTTTTGCGTGCCCTGGTCGTCGGAATCGGCCATCTGCACCACCCGCGCCACCGACGCGCCCAGCGCGAACATGCCCTCGTCGCCGCTGAGCTTTTTCAGCAGCGCGCCGCGCACGGGGCGCAGTTCGCTGTCGGACGGGAGCGGGGTCGATGGCATGGCATGTCCTGGCGTGGTGCTGGGCGGCTGGGTGCGCCCGCGGCGGGCGCAGCCTAGTCCGGCGTGTGGCCGATGGTCGGATCGCGCTCGATCAGGTCCAGCAGCGCGGCCACGACCTCGGGGTCGAACTGCTTGCCGGCGCGGTCGGTGATATAGGTCATCACCTCGGTGTGCGGCCACGGGTCCTTGTACGGACGCTCGTGCAGCAGCGAGTCGAACACGTCGACCACGGCGACGATGCGGGCCGACACCGGAATGTCGCGGCCCACCAGCTGGTTCGGATAGCCGTTGCCGTCGTAGTGCTCGTGGTGGCCGCCGGCGATCTCGGCGCCGTAGGTCAGGTAGCTGACGCCGTCGACCATGTTGGCGGCGCGTTCCAGGATGGTGCGGCCGACCGCGGCGTGGGTCTGCATCTCGGCCCGCTCCTCCGGCGTGTGGATGCCCGGCTTGAGCAGGATGTGGTCCGGCGTGGCGACCTTGCCGACATCGTGCAGGATGCTGGCCAGGCCTATCATGTCGAGCAGCTGCGGCGTCAGTTCGTCGGCGTAGACGCCGCGCCCGGCCAGCCGCTGGGCCAGCGACGACGACAGCATCTGCACCCGCCGCACGTGGCCGCCGGTGCCGCTGTCGCGGAACTCGGCCAGGTCGGCCAGCGCCACCACGGTGGCCTCCTGCGCCTTGCGCAGCTGGCCGAACATATACAGGTTGTCGAACGCGGCGGCGATGCGCTGGCAGAACACTTCCAGCAGGTCGCGCTGGATCTGCGCCAGCGGCCATGGCGGCGTGACCGAGATCGCCACCTCGCGGTTTTCCTGCGTGTGGATGAACAACACATTGGCCGGGTGGTCGAACTGGCTTTTCTTTTCGGCGAAGGCCTTGGCGATGGTCGGCCACAGCGGATGGGCGGTCGGCATCAGCTCCGATTCGCTCAGCGCGGCATAGCTGCCGGTGGCCGCCACCACGCTGGTGACGCCGGTGTCGCCCTGCATCAGGCACAGCACGCCGTCGGCGCCGACGTCGAGGATGGCGCTGACCTGGTTCAGCACGCCGGAGGCGAATTCGCGCAGCGAGTGGATCTGGTACAGATTGGTGGCGCCGGCCAGGATCTTGCCCAGGCCGATGCGGCTGCGCTCGAGCATGTTCAGGCTTTCATACGCGCGCAGCGCCGAGATCACGGTGGTGAACAGCTTCTGCGTGGTCAGCTCGGTCTTGGCCTTGTAGTCGTTGATGTCGTATTCGATGATCACGCGCTGCTCGGGCGCCTGGCCCGGCTGGCCGGTGCGCAGCACCACCCGCACGATGGCGTTGTGCAGCTCCTCGCGGATGCGGCGCGCCAGCAGCAGGCCGGCGTCGTCGGTTTCCATCACCACATCCAGCAGCACCAGCGCGATGTCCGGCGTGTCGCGCAAAAAGTCGTAGGCTTCGCGGCCGCTGTAGGCCGAGAACAGTTCCAGCTCGCGGCCCTTGAAGGAGACGTTGCGCAGCGCCAGCCGCGTGACCGCGTGGACGTCGACGTCGTCGTCGACGATCAGCACCCGCCACAAGCGCTGGTCCGGCGACCCCGTGCCGTCAACCGGTGCTGGTTCCTCGTCCTCCTGGATCAGCCAGTTGTCGTCTGCGGCGGTGGAATCTGTCATCACATCTCCTGGGGCTGGGCCCGTGGCTGTCTTGGTCCTAGCATAATCAGATTCCCCCCCTGTGACAACCCCCTTCGAAATTGATAGCAACAGGCGTGCGTTTTTCGCCCATGCGCGGCCGTTCCGCGCTCGTCAGCGCGGCCCGACTCTGATACGCTAGCGCCGTCATTGTAAGGATTGCGGCGCGCTCGCCGACCAAGGCGTATCGCGGTCAGATCAATATTTCAAGGACCATAATCATGCAAGAAAACGCATCGGACATCGCCGGCAGGGAGTTCCTCGCCTTCACCCTGGGCGCCGAGGAATACGGCATCGACATCCTCAAGGTGCAGGAGATCCGCGGCTACGAGGTGGTCACCCGCATCGCCAACGCGCCGGAGTTCATCAAGGGGGTGATCAACCTGCGCGGCATCATCATCCCGGTGGTGGACATGCGCATCAAGTTCAAGCTGGGCGAGCCGGTGTACGACCAGTTCACCGTGGTCATCATCCTCAACATCGGCGGGCGCGTGGTCGGCATGGTGGTCGATTCGGTCTCGGACGTCACCACCCTCACGCCCGACCAGCTCAAGCCGGCGCCGGAGATGGGCACCGCCTTCAATTCCGACTACATCATCGGCCTGGGCACCATCGAAGAGCGCATGCTGATCCTGGTCGATATCGACAAGCTGATGTCGAGCGCCGAGATGGGCCTGACCGACGTCGCCGCCGCCAACTGACCCTTTCAAAACGGAACCTCCAATGAACCTGACCGACTATAAAATCAAGACCCGCCTCGGCGCCGGTTTTGGCCTGCTGCTGCTGCTGATGCTGATCATGATCGTGACCGCCATCGGCCGCTTCGGCGCGGTCGGCCAGAGCGCCAAGGGCATCGTCGAGCGCGACTGGCCGAGCGCCTCGGCCGCCGCCACCATCGACGCCGCCGCGCGCGAGGATGCGCGCCGCGTGCTGGCCCTGTTCGTCATCAGCGACAAGGCGCAGCGCGCCAAGAGCTACGAGCGGATCGACCAGGACAAGAAAGTCATCGACGCCGCGCTGGCCACGCTGGGCCAGCTGACCGAGACGCCCGACGAGAAGGCGCTGCTGGCCCGGATCCAGGCGGCGCGCGCCAGCTACAACACCTCCTTCCTGAAGGTGGCCGACCTGGTCGAGGCGGACGAGCGCGACAAGGCGGCCGAACTGATGAACCGCGAAACCTTCCCCTTGCTCGACACGCTGGAAGAGCTGACCGGCTCCATGGTCAAGCAGCAGAAGAGCGACATCGAGGACGGCGGCAAGGTCGCCACCGGCCACATCGACTTCTCGCGCACCATGATGATCGTGCTGGGGGTGGTGGCGCTGATCGTCTCGGGCGCGCTGGCGGTGTGGATCACGGCCTCGATCACCGGCCCGCTGGAAGAAGCGGTGGCGATCGCCAAGTCGGTGGCCGCCGGCGACCTGAGCACCAGCATCGACGTGCGCGCCAGCGACGAAACCGGCGAGCTGCTGGCCGCGCTGCAGCACATGAACACCAGCCTGGCGCGCACCGTGCACGAAGTACGGCGCAGCACCGCCACCATCAACCAGGCCTCGGGCGAAATCGCCACCGGCAATATGGACCTGTCGGGGCGCACCGAATCGCAGGCCAGCTCGCTGGAGGAGACCGCCAGCACCATGGAGGAGCTGACCTCCACCGTCAAGCAGAACGCCGACAACGCCCGCCAGGCCAACCAGCTGGTGATCTCGGCGTCGTCGGTGGCCACGCGCGGCGGCCAGTTGGTGGCCCAGGTGGTCGACACCATGGGCTCGATCAAGGCCAGCTCCAGCAAGATCGTCGACATCATCGGCGTCATTGATGGGATCGCGTTCCAGACCAACATCCTGGCGCTGAACGCGGCGGTGGAAGCGGCGCGCGCCGGCGAACAGGGACGCGGCTTCGCCGTGGTCGCCAGCGAGGTGCGCAGCCTGGCGCAGCGCTCGGCCACGGCGGCCAAGGAAATCAAGGTGCTGATCGACGACTCGGTGGAAAAGGTCGACGGCGGCAGCGCCGTGGTCGACGAGGCCGGCCAGACCATGGGCCTGATCGTCACCTCGGTGCAGCAGGTGGCCGACATCATGGCCGAGATCACCTCGGCCAGCCAGGAACAGAGCATGGGCATCGAGCAGGTCAACGAAGCCATTTCGCAGATGGACGAGATGACGCAGCAGAACGCCGCGCTGGTCGAACAGGCCGCCGCCGCCGCACAAAGCATGCAGGACGAGGCGGCCACGCTGTCGGCCTCGGTCAGCGTGTTCAAGCTCGATGACAGTTACGCTGCGGCGGCGCCGGCCGTGGCGGCCCGACGAGCCGTCGCCAGGGCGCCGGCTGCCGCGCCGCGCCTGACGCCCACCCAGGCCGCAGCCAAGCCGGCCGCCAAGCCCGCAGCGACGCCGGCCGCAAAGCCTGCCGCAAAAGCGGCGGCCAAGCCCAAGGCCGAGATGAATTCGGAGTGGGAAGAGTTTTAGCGCGGATTAATTGCTGACCGGCGGCGCGGCCGGCGCCGTGCTGGCCGCCGCCGTGCGGCTGGCCGCCGCGCAGCCGCTCTGGTTGGCGCCCACATCCAGGTTCTGGTAGCGGATCTCGTACTTGCCGTTGGAGAGCTTGTCGACCACCAGCTTGTCGTGCGCCTGCACGTAGGCGTAGCGCACGTTCGAGCGGCGCTCGGTATCGTAGATCTTGATGAACACCGCCGAGGCGTTGCCCGCATTGTCGAGCATCAGCTGCATGTCGTCGCCGCGGTTACCGACCGGGAAGCCGGTCATGTAGCCGGACTGCGTCGGCCAGGGCTCACCGTTGGGCGCCACCAGGGTCTGGGTCTCGCTGTCGCAATCGGCGGCCGCATTCGGCAGCACCACCTGCGACAG
This sequence comes from Duganella rhizosphaerae, assembly GCF_040364205.1. Lineage (NCBI taxonomy): Bacteria > Pseudomonadati > Pseudomonadota > Betaproteobacteria > Burkholderiales > Oxalobacteraceae > Duganella > Duganella rhizosphaerae. The sequence continues at coordinate 99,021 of NZ_BPWK01000023.1, read as the reverse complement.
CGCCTGCACCTTGATCAGCGTCGGCCGGCTGCTGTTCGCCTCCGGATAATAAGGCTGGGTACCGGCCCAGGCCTCGCGCATCTCGGCCTTGGGATCGCGCGCGACCACGCGGGCCTGCGCGCGCGCGCCGCCGTTGTCGGTCTTGCCGCCCCAGGCCGCCGCCAGCGCGGACGACAGCAGCTGCGGTTCGGACACCATGGTCACGCCGCCCACCCAGCCCAGCACCAGGCTGGCCGCCAGCCCGCCCCACCATTTCCAGGCGGCGGGACGGCGAGGCCGCGGCGCGTCGTCGACCGCCTCGGGGCTCCAGGCCCGCTCCGGCCCGTCGTGGCGATGCTTGTCGCCGCGAGCGTGGCCATGGCCGTCCTCGTGGCGGGTGCTCTCGAGCCACTCGATTTCCCACTCCTCGGCCGCGATCCATTCGTCGTGCTCCTTGCGGCGCTGGGGGTCGGACAAGGTGTCGTAGGCGCTGTTGAGGATGGCCATGATGCGCGCAGCCTTCTCCTCCCCCGGATTTTTGTCCGGGTGGTATTTTTGACTGAGCGCCTTGTAGGCGGCACGTATGACTTCCTGAGGCGCCATGCGCGACACTTTCAGGTTGTCATAGTGAGTGTGTATCTTTGCCATCGTTCCAATAATTGTCCGGCGAGCGCGCGTCATTCATCATAGCCGATCTGGCGCGCGGCGACTCAGCGGCTCGGCGATCAGGCAAGGTTTAGCCTTGCTGTTTTAATCACTGTAACATTTAATCTACAGGCGGTGGCTGCGGTCCTGGGCGGCAATGGCGTCCGGCAAGATGACGTTCTTGCCGATCACCAGCACTTTGAACAATTCCCCCATCTCCGCCGGCGACAACAGCTTTTGCAAGGCCTTGGCCTGCGGCAAATAGCGCAGCGCGTCGGACGGATCGGTGCGCAGCAGCAAGTCGCCGGCGCCGGCGCCGATCAGGAAGCCGGCCTGGTTCAGGTAGGCCAGCACCTCGGCGCCGGCCTCCTGCGCCGCCAGCGCCATCGCCGTGAAGTCGACGTGGGCCGTGATGTCCTGCAGGCCCGGATAGTAGAACGGGTCCGGGTGCGAGTGATGGCGGTAGTGGCACATCAGCGTGCCGGTGGCGCGCTGGCCCAGGTAATACTCGTGCGCCGGGAAGCCGTAGTCGAACAGGAAGGCGGCGTTGGCGCGGCCGTTGCGCAGCATGCGCGCCAGCGTCGCCATGAAGCCGCAGGCCACGCCGTGCACCTCGGTCACGTAGCCGACCGGCAGGCTGTCGTGCTGCTGGATCTGCAGCTCGATCTGCGCCTGCAGTTCGGCGCCGGCCGGGGTTTCGAGATAATCGAAGCGGCCGTCGCGCACCGTCACCTGCAACTCCTGCCAGCCTTGCGGGTGCTTGGTGACCAGGTGGACCGGCATCGCGTCGAGCACCTCGTTGCCGACCACCACGCCGTCGAAGGCGTCGGGGAATTCATCGAGCCACCGCACGTTGGGGAAGTCGCGCAGCTTTTCCTGCTGGCGCGCGCGCAGTTCGCCGGACAGCTCGACGATGAAATAACGCTCGATCGCCACCCCGGCCACGGCCATCTCGGTCAGGATGTCGAACGCCAGCTTGCCGGTGCCGGCGCCGAATTCGAGGATCTGCGGCGCGCTTTGGGCGATAATAGCGGCGGCGGCCTGCGCCACCGCCGCGCCGAACAGCGGCGTGAGTTCGGGCGCGGTTGTAAAATCGCCATCTTTGCCCAGTTTGGCGGAGCCGCCGCTGTAGTAGCCCAGATCGGGGGCGTACAGCGCCAGTTCCATATAGCGGGCGAAGGAGATGGCGCCGTCGTTGCGCGCGATTTCGGCGGCGATCAGGTGCGACAGGGCGTGGGACGCGGCCAGCGCGTCACTGGAAGGTACAGGTAGGGACATAACCGGCATTGTAGCGAATCGGCGCGCCGGGCCGCCAGAAACGAATACACCGTCATTCCCGCGCAGGCGGGAATCCATACTCAGCATGGGTTCCCGCCTGCGCGGGAACGACATGCAAACTAAATTGACCATGACGACAAAGCACCATCCATCCACCGCTCCAGTGGCGCTCGTAACCGGCGCGGGCCGCCGCATCGGCCGCGCCATCGCGCTCGGCCTGGCGCGCGCCGGCTGGGACGTGGCGGTGCACTACCGCGCGTCCGCGGCCGAGGCGCGCGAGGTGGTGGCCGCCATCGAGGCGCTGGGCCGGCGCGCCGTCGCCCTGCCCTGCGACCTGGCCGACGAAGCGGCCGTGCGCGCGCTGCTGCCGCAGGCGGCGGCCGCGCTGGGCGCGCTGCGCTGCGTGGTCAACAACGCCTCGCTGTTCGAGTACGACAACGCCGCCGACTTCACCGCCGGCCGGCTGGACGCCCACATGCGCGCCAACGTCGCCGCGCCGGTGATCCTGGCGCAGGCGCTGCACGCGGCCCTGGAAGCGGCTGGTGCCGATGCGCCAGGGGTCGTCATCAACCTGCTCGACCAAAAACTGTACAATCTCAATCCTGATTTTTTGTCGTACACCCTGTCCAAGGCGGCGCTGCATGCCGCCACCACCATGCTGGCGCAGCAACTGGCGCCGGCGGTGCGGGTGGTCGGCATCGCGCCCGGCATCACCATGGTGTCCGGCGACCAGACCGAGGCCGGCTTCGCCCACGCGCACCGGCAAACCCCGCTGGGCCGCTCCAGCACCCCGGAAGATATCGCCGACAGCGTGGTCTACGCTGCCACGGCGCGCGCGCTGACCGGCACCACCCTGCTGGTCGACGGCGGCCAGCACCTGATGCCGCTGCCGCGCGACGTGATGTTTTTGGCGAAATAAGCTGGCCAAATGAATACTGAATACAATCGAGAAAAGGTAATCCTATGCTGTCCGCCCTGATCCACCCGCAACTGAACGACTGCCGCCGCCTGTTCCTGCGCAATTACGAAGTGCTGATCAACATCGGCGTCTATGAGTTCGAGAAAAAGGGCGAGCAGCGCTTGCTGATCAACGTCGACCTGTACATCCCGCTGGCCGTCTCGACCCCGGTCAAGGACCAGCTGGAAGAAGTGGTGGACTACGACTTCATGCGCGACTCCATCGCCAAGCTGATGGCGCGCGGCCACGTCCACCTGCAAGAGAGCCTGTGCGACGACATCGTCGCCGCCATGCTGGAACACCCGCGCGTGCGCGCGGCCCGCGTATCGACCATGAAGCCGGACGTCTATCCGGACTGCGAAGGCGTGGGCGTGGAAGTATTCAAGATCAAGGAAACCGTATGAACGCAGTACTCGACAACGTAGCGGACGCGCCGAGCGGCAAGTCCGCCGAAAAGATCGCGCTGGAAAACAACAAGCTGCACAAGCGCCTGTGCCGCCTGGTCGGCCAGGCCATCGGCGACTTCAACATGATCGAAGAAGGCGACAAGGTCATGGTCTGCCTGTCCGGCGGCAAGGACAGCTACGCGCTGCTGGACATCCTGATGACGCTGCGCGAACGCGCGCCGATCAACTTCGAGATCATCGCCGTCAACCTGGACCAGAAGCAGCCCAACTTCCCCGACCACATCCTGCCGGCCTACCTGAAGCAGCTGGGCATCCCGTTCCACATCGAGAACCAGGACACCTACAGCATCGTCAAGCGCCTGATCCCGGAAGGCAAGACCACCTGCTCGCTGTGCTCGCGCCTGCGCCGCGGCATCCTGTACCGCGTGGCCGATGAACTGGGCTGCAACAAGATCGCGCTGGGCCACCACCGCGACGACATCCTCGAGACCTTCTTCCTGAATATGTTCTTCGGCGGGAAACTCAAAGGCATGCCGGCCAAGCTGGTGTCGGACGACGGCAAGCACATGGTGATCCGCCCGATGGCGTATGTGAAGGAAGAAGACAGCGAGCGCTATGCCGCGGTCAAAGGCTTCCCCATCATCCCGTGCGACCTGTGCGGCTCGCAGGAAAACCTGCAGCGCAAGCAGATCAAGGGCCTGATGCGCGAATGGGAAAAGAAATTCCCCGGCCGCGTGGAGAGCATCTTCTCGTCGCTGTCGACGGTGGTGCCGTCGCACCTGATGGACCGCGACCTGTTCGGCTTCAAGGACATCAAGGCCGACGGCCAGGCCAATCCGCTGGGCGACATCGCCTTCGACGAAGAGCCATGCTCGACGCCGGCCACCGTACCCGGCATCATCCCGCTGCAACAGGGCTGACCGCCACCGCATGCAGCCCGACACCCTGACCGGCAGCCGCCGCGACTACTGGCTTGCGCAATGCGCGGGCTGGGGCACGCTGGCGGCGCTGGGCGTCTACTCCTCGTGGGGCAAGGGCTTTACGGTCTACGTGCTGTGGTTCTCGGTCGCCAAGATCTTCTGCGCGCTGACCGGGCTCGCGCTGTCGCACGGCTGGCGTGCCTGGCTGCGCCGCACCCGCTGGCTGGCGCAGCCACGCGGGCTGCCGCTGGCACGCATCGCCGCCGGCCTGGCGCTGCTCGGCGTGGCGCAGACGGCGTCGGTGGTGCTGGCCGAAATCCTGTTCCGCAACGGCGCCATCCTCAAGGACAACGACGAGCTGGCGGCCACGCTGGCCATCCTCGCCGTTCTGTGGTTCCTGGTATTCGCGCTGTGGACCCTGCTCTACACGCTGGCCTTGTCGCGGCGTCGCGCCACGCAGCTGGAAATCGAAAAGCTGCAACTGGAAATCCACGTCAAGGACGCCGAGCTGCGCGCCCTGCAGGCGCAGGTCAATCCCCATTTTTTCTTCAACAGCATGAACAGCATCCGCGCGCTGATGTTCCAGGACGTGCCGGCCGCCGCGCGCGCGATGGGCCAGTTGTCCGGCATGATGCGGCACAATCTGCAGGCCGGCATGGCGGACACCGTGCGGCTCGACGAGGAGCTGGCGGCGCTGCAAGCCTATTTGGGCATGGAGAAGCTGCGCTTTGAAGAGCGCCTGCAACTGGCGCAGGACATCGCCCCGGGCCTGGAGGGCGTGATGCTGCCGCCCATGCTGCTGCAAACGCTGGTGGAGAACGCCATCAAGCACGGCGTGGAGCGCAGCGTCGCCCCCTGCCAGGTGCGCATTGCCGCACAGCGCGAGGCCGGCGGCGGCGCGGTGGTGCTGCGCGTCGCCAACCAGGGCCGGCTGGCGGCGGACAGCAGCTCCACGCGGCTTGGCCTGGCCAATGCCGCCAAGCGGCTGGTGCTGTTGTTCGGCCCCGGCGCCGGCTGCCTGCTGGCCGAGGAAGACGGCTGGGTCGTCGCCACCGTGACACTGCCCAGGGAGAGCGCATGCGCGCCCTGATCATCGACGACGAACGGCTGGCCCGCGACGAGTTGCGGCGCCTGCTGCTGGAGCATCCGCAGGTGGACATCGTCGGCGAGGCCGCCGGCGTGCAGGAAGGCCTGCAGCAGATCGCGCGACTGTCGCCGGAGCTGATTTTCCTCGACGTACAAATGCCCGACGGCAGCGGCTTCGACCTGCTGATGGCGCTGGACCAGCCGCCCGCAGTGATCTTCACCACCGCCTACGACCGTTACGCGATCCGCGCCTTCGACGTCAGCGCGCTCGATTACCTGCTCAAGCCCGTCGATCCGCCACGGCTGGCGCAGGCGCTGCAAAAGCGCTTGCCGGCACCGGCAATGGCGCCGGCTACAGCCGCTGCAAGCGTGCCGCCGCAGGACGGCAAGGTGTTCATCAAGGATGGAGAGCGCTGCTGGTTCGTCGCGCTGGACGACATCGTGCTGTTCGAGTCCGAGGGCAATTACACCCGCGTGTATTTCGACCACCACCGTCCTTTGCTGCTGCGTTCATTGTCGCAAATGGAGGCGCGGCTCGACGCCGCAAAATTCATGCGCATCAGCCGCAGCCAGATCGTCAATCTTGCCCGCGTCACCGGCATCGCGCCGGCGCCGGCCGGCGGCATGGCGCTGACGCTACAGGGCGACCTGAGGGTCGGCATGTCGCGCCGCCGCGCCATCCTGTTCAAGCAGCTCAATCGGCTCTGATCTGCACCGGCTTGCGGTTGTCGGCCAGATTGCGATCGATCAGCAGCTGGCGGGGATCGACCTCCGCTTCGGCCGGCAATTGGTCGACCGTCACCGTCACCGTGACGTCGCCCGCCCGCAGCTGATGCTTGCCGCGATACAGCTCGCGCCGCGTTGAAACGCCGCCGTACACCGCCACCTCGACCGGCTCGTCATAGGCGCGCTGCGTCTCGCGGCCCTTGCCGTCCGCTTCCAGCTTGGCCAGGCGCAGCTTCAGCGTCACATCCCAGCGGCCATCCGCGCGGCGGCGCGCATCGGCTTCTGTCATGCGATTGTCGTACAGGACGATGCGTTCGAACAGATCGGTGACCAGCTGCTGCTTGCTTGCCGGCGTTTCGGCGCGGATGAAGGCCAGCAGATCGCGGCTGGTCGCATACGGCGTGCTGCGGTAGCGGTGCCGGTCCAGGAAGGCCTTCAGCGCGCGGTTCAGCGCCGCCTCGCCTATCTCGTCGCGCAGGCGGTAGAACACCAGGCTGCCCTTGCGGTATTCGATGTAGGCCTGGTTCTCGCTGCGGTACAGCGGCCGTTCCTCGCCCAGCTCCTTGCCGCGGCCACTGAGGTAGGCGTCCAGGTCGAAGCGCAGGATATGCCGCACCTTGTCCGCGCCGAACTGCCGCTCCATCACCATCAGCGCCGAATACTCGGCCAGCGATTCGGTCAGCATGCCGCTGCCCTGCACATTGGCGGCGATCACCTGGTCGCCCCACCACTGGTGCGCCACTTCATGCGCGGTGACGTAGAACACATGGTCCACGCCTTCCGGGTCGCGCAGGTCGCTGATGAAGCCCAGCGATTCCGAGAACGGCACCAGGCCGGGGAAACTGCGCGCGTACTGCTGGTACAGCGGGAACTCGACGATGCGCAGCTGCCGGTCAGGATAGGGACCGAACTGCGCCGCGTAGTACTGCAAGGACTGGCGCGCGCCGGCGCTCATGCTGTCGATGTTCCAGGCGTGCCGGGCGTCGTAGTCCACCTCGATCGACACGCCGTTCGCCTGCTCCTTGCGCACCTGCCAGCGGCCGGACTGGAAGGAGAAGAACGGCAGCACCGGACGCTCCATCCGGTAGTGGAAATAACGGCGGCCATTCTGTTCCCAGCTGCGCTGCAGCGTGCCCGGTGCGATCGCCGTCTGGTCGGCGCTGGTGGACACGGTGGCGTCGAAGTCGACAAAGTCGGCGTCGATGCCCCATTGCTTCCAGTAGTTGCTGTAGCGCGCGCGCGGGTCGTCCAGGCCGGGCATGCCGTGCGGCTCGCCCAGGCCGCGCCGGCGCCGTTCGCCACGGTCCTCGATTTCCAGCGACGGGTTGTAGCCCAGGCGCGGGAAGTAGTTCTCAATGGTGAAGCAGGTGCCGTTCAGGTTCAGACCATCGGGCTTGCCGCTGTTGGTGAAGCCGTCGTGGCGCACGTCGACGACGAAATCGAGATCCAGCGTGGCGCCCGGCGCCAGCGCCGTTTTCAACTTGATCGCTTTCACTCCGAAACGCTGATCGTCGACGATCGCGCCATACGGCGGCAGATGCGGGAAGCTCGTGCTGGCGGCGGTGTCGGTCTGCAGACGCAGCATGTCGATCGGTGTCGTGCCGCGATTGGTCAGGCGGTAGCTGCCGCGTATCGCCAGCCTGCGTTGCGCCGGATAGATCGCGACATCGGCCTTGATCGCCGTGATGCCGGGCTGCGGCACGCCCTGATACTGGCGATACAGCTTCTCGTAGCCGGCGCGTTCGTCGAGCAGCTCGGCGCTGGACTGGTAGCGGTTCAGCACATTGGTGTTGTAGTAGATCCAGCCCCCGGCGACGGCGAAGCCGGCGAGGCTGGCGGCCAGCGCCCAGCCGCCCACGCCGCGCAAGCGGCCCGCCGCACGCGACCAGCGCAGGCGCCAGCCGGCGGCGCGGGCGGGCTGCTGGAAGGCCTGCGCCACGATCAGCAGCGCAGCCGCGAACAGCGCCCAATACAGCGCGAACCAGAGCCAGCCCGCGACGAAGCCGCCGTAGCCGTTCAGGTCGGAGTACACCAGCTGCGGCAACGCGGCGTAGCGGTACAGGCGGTGCTCCAGTCCCAGTGCGCCCAGCAGCGGATCGAGCCAGACCAGCAGGATCGACAGGGCATAGCCGATGAACTTGTGATTGACCAGCACCTGTATCGCCAGCAAGGCCATCGCCAGCAGCACGAAGTAGCCGGCGTTGAGCAGCGTCCCTTGCAGATACAGCAGCGGTTCCCATGGCGCGCCGCCCTTGACGACCTGCATCGCGATGGCGGCCAGCACGCCGGCGCCCAGGAAGGCGGCGATCACGGCGACCAGCGCACCGCACTTGGACAACAACGGCAACCAGCCGGGCACCGGCAGCGCCTCGCTCAGATCCGCGACCCCGGCCTGGCGGTCCTTGAAGACCAGCTCTCCGCTGTAGAACAGCAGCACGATGGACAGCACGAAGTTGATGCCATCGCCCAGTTCATCAAGCATCAGGCGCGTGAGCGGATACGGCACGCTGTCGAAGCGCATGCCGCCGACGCTGACGTTGACGACGAAGTTGGCCAGCGCCAGCAACAGCATCACCAGGAAAGGCACGCTTCTGAGCACACCGGCCGCGTCGAGCCGCAGCAGCGCCCAGAACTGCCGCCACGCGACGGCGGCGCCCGAGCGCGGCGCCACGGGACGCCACTGCGCGCGCGCCGCCGGCGCCGACTCAGATGCGGCGGATGCGGCGGATGCGGCCGGAGCCTGCGGCGCAAGCCGGCGGGCCATGCGCGCAACCCTTCCATTCCAGCGCGGGGCGGTACCGGCACGCTGCGGCTTGAACAGCCGGATAGTGGCCGCCAACAGGGTCAGGGCAAGCGCCGACCATAGCAGGCGGTTAATCAGCAGCAGGCCGCTCATCGCGGGCAGCCTGGTATTCATCTCGGCGCCGCTGTAGTAGCGCGTGGCCTGCGACAGCGCCCGCACGCCGAAGGGATCGAGCAGCGCCGCCATGGCGGCGCCCGCAGGCCGGCTGGCCAGCAAACCGGCCATCGCCCACAGCACGAAAAACCCCAGCACGCCGACATACACCATCAGCATCGACCGCGCGGCCACCGCCAGCAACATCAGCAACGCCGCCACGAACAGCAGGTTGGGCACGATGAAGACCGCGAAACTCCACAGGTAGGGCGCGGCCGAAACAGGGCCCAGCCGCTCTGGATCGGCGCCGGAGGTGGCGGAGCCCAGCACCATCGCCAGCAGCACCAGCACGAACACCAGCAGGCAGGCCGCGTAGCCCGCCAGGAAACGGCCGCCAAGGTAGTCGCGCTTGCGCATCGGCGTGGCGTACAGCAGGTCGGCGATGCCGGCGTCGCTGTCGCGCAGCACGGCGCCGGCGATGAACACGGCCACCAGGAACATGGCGATCATGCTCAACACCCCCAGCTGGTTGGCTATCACCACCGGCGCGTTCAAGTGGACGTTGCCGATGCCGCCGCCCAGCCGGAAGCTGCTGCTGCCGGCGGTCAGGAAGGCTGCCGCCATCAGCGGCAAGGTCAATACCCACAACACCGGCTGGCGCAGCTGGTAGCGCAGATCGAAACGGAAAAATTCCTGCCACATCGCGTTCTCCTCAGGCGGCCCGCAGTTGCAGGAAGTAGACGTCTTCCAGGTCCGGCTCCACGCGGCGGAAGCCTTCGTCAGGCTGGCTGTCGGCGTACACATTGATCTGCGGCCGGCCGCCCACCAGGCGGCTCGACAGCACCGTGCAGCGCTGCTGGTACTCGGCCAGCTCGCCGTCGCTGACGCTGCGGCGCCAGACGCGGTCCCGCAGCGTGGCGATGGCCGCCTGCGGCGCGCCTTCAATCAGCACCCTGCCCTTGGCGATCATCGCCATGCGCGGGCACAGGTCGGTCACGTCCTCCACGATATGGGTCGACAGGATCACCACCACGTGCTCGCCGATGCGCGCCAGCAGGTTGAGGAAGCGGTTGCGTTCATCGGGATCGAGGCCGGCGGTCGGCTCGTCGACGATCACCAGCTTGGGCGCCCCCAGCAAGGCCTGCGCGATGCCGAAGCGCTGCCGCATGCCGCCTGAGTAGCTGGCGACGGCGCGCTTGCGCGCCTCCCACAGATTGGTCAGCTGCAGCAACGCCTCCACCGCCTCCTTGCGCTCGCCGCGATGGGTCAGGCCTTTCAATACGGCGAAGTGGTTCAGCAGTTCCAGCGCGCTAACCTTGGGATAGACGCCGAAGTCCTGCGGCAGGTAGCCGAGCTGGCGACGCAGCGCCGCCTTGTCGGCGACGACGTCGACGCCGTTGAAGTGGATGCTGCCGCTATCGGCATCCTGCAGCGTGGCGATGGTGCGCATCAGCGAGGACTTGCCGGCGCCGTTGGGACCCAGCAGGCCAAACAGGCCGGTGGGAATCTCAAGGCTGATATGGTCGATGGCGTGGACGCCGTTGTCGTAGGTTTTGTTCAGCTGTTTCAGCGATAGCATGGCTGGCACTCCGATGAGAGAATGAGCCAGCGTAGCGCCGCCCTCCACTCTTCGCCACCGCAGCCACACGAACGGCGCAAGGCGCTGGCCGAACGGTCGAAAACCGTGATGGACGGCGCCGACTTCAAGGCGGCGCCGGCTGAACGCGATCCTGAAGCAGAAGATGGAAGAAGCCACCGCCAAAACCAACGGCGGTGGCACGCCCGCGGTTTAGTACTTCAGCGCCGTGCGCATCACCGGATAGAGGTTGTAGCGCTCGTCCCACGATGCGTGGCGGCGCGCGAAGAACTCCAGCCGCTTGGCCTGGCTCTTGTTGAACTCCGCGTCGCTGTCGAGCTTTTTCTGGAACTCCGCGCGCAACGCCGGATCGGCTTCCAGCTGGCCGCGCGCCACGTCTTCCGCCACATACTCCTCCATGTACTCCTTGCGCTCGAAGGCGTTGTTGAATTCGCCCCAGGCCAGCAGCGAATCGGCGCCGCGCGGCTCCAGCATCGTCATCACCAGGCGCGCCTTCGGCTGCGCGATCGGCACGAACAGCGCGCCCTTCGCCACGGAGCGGCGCTCGCGTCCCCAGTCGCCTTCCACCGCCAGCGATTGACGGCCCTCGAACGACTGCGCGCCGAATTTGGTCTTGGTCGCGCGGAAGGTCTCCACCTCGGCCGACATCAGGTCCGACGCCACCACCTTGAAGGCGATGCCGTGCTGTTTCAGCTTGGCGCCGATGCGGGCCGCGTCGGCCAGCGGCACCAGGTAGCCGCCCTTGGGCGCGGCGATCTTCAGGTCCGGCACCACTTCGTCGCGCAGCGGCAGGGTCCACATCTGCGGCTTGGTCTCGTCGTAGTGCGTCATCAGGCCGCCCGACACTTCCGAATAGCTGCGCGTGTACTCGTAGCCGGGGAACTCGATGGTCTTGGCGTTGAAGGTGGTGCGGTAGCTGATCGGGAAATCGGCGCCGGCCAGGGCGGCGGCGCGCACGTCGGCATCCTGCGTCATTTTCTGCCACTCCTTGCCGTGGGCGGCGACCTGCGACAGCAGCGAGACGATGGTGTTGCGGGTGATGCGCACGCGGGTCGGATAGTCCTTCCACGAATGGGTTTCGACCAGCATGGCGAAACGGTTGCGCATCGGGAAGTAGCCGGTCGAGAAGCGCGCCGTCGACATGCTGTCGACGAAGCCGGAGGTCGGGTCGTCGTCGGTGGCGAACGAAATGTAGTACGGCTTGGGATCGGAGCCCTGCGCCTTCAGGTCGGCGATCACCGCCGTCTGCAGCGCCAGGCCGGCCCGCTTCAGTTCCTCGTCGCCGCCGTGCACCGGCTCGACCTGGATCGACACGTCGGGCTGGAACTTGGCGCCGTCGGTGACGTGCAGGTCGACGTAGGCCAGCGGATCCCAGGCGTTCACCAGCGCCAGCATGGCCTGCATTTCCGGCGCGTCGGCTTTGACGTAGTCGCGGTTCAGGTTGTAGTTCTGCGCCGTGGTGCGCCAGCCCATTTCCACCGGGCCGCGCTGGTTCGGACGGTTCCATTTGCCGAAGCGCTCATGGCCGTCGACGTTGAACACCGGGACGAACAACAGCACCTGCTGGTCCAGCGCGCCCGGCGCGGCCTTGTTCTCCAGCGCCTCGCGCAGCGCCAGGAAGCCGGCGTCCTTGCCGTCGATTTCGCCGGCGTGGATGCCGCCCTGCACCAGCAGCACCGGCACGCCGCGCTTCTTCGCCTGTTCGGCGGTCAGCGCGCCGGTGCGCGAGACGGCCAGCGCCAGCATCGGACGGCCTTCCGGCGTGCGGCCGAATTCAAAGCAGCGCACCTGTTTCGGATACGCCTTCTGGAAGCGCCCGCACAGGTCGACGACCTCGTCGTAGCGGCCGGTGTTCTGGAAACCGGAGCGTTCGGCGACGGTGCTCAGTGGCGCGGAGGCTGGAGCGGCGGCGGCAAGGGTGGAAGTAGCGACAAAGGCAAGCAATATGGCGGAACGTATCATGGACAGGCTTCCAGCAAGGGTTGAATGGCCGGTGCCCGGCGGGACCTACCCGCCGGCATCGGATCGCCGGAAATTATAGTCGGCTTTGCGCCCCGGCGATCATCGACCGGCATTTCCCTGGCCGCCGGCCGCCACGCTCACGCTTGCAGGTCGGGATCGGCGCGGAACACGCCGGCGATCCACTCGGCGAACACGCCCAGCCGCGGCGACGCCATGCGGCCCTGCGGGTACAGCAGCGAGATCGGCATCGGCGTCGGCGGCGTCGCCGCCAGCACTTCGACCAGCGCGCCGCTGGCCAGGTGCTGCCTCACCTGGTAGCGCGCCGCCTGGATCACGCCCATGCCCTGCAAGGCGCAGATGATGTAGGCGTCCGGATCGTTGACGGCGATCGCGCTGGGCACCTCCACCGTCACCACGCCGCCGTCGACCATGTAGTCCCAGTCGAAGGGGCGGCCGGTGCGGCCGGAAAAATGCGTCACGCCGCGATGCGCGCGCAAATCGGCCGGCGCGCGCGGCACGCCGTGCGCGGCCAGGTAGGACGGCGCGGCGCAAGTCAGGAAAGCCATGCTGCCCAGGCGCCGGCCGATCATCGCCGAATCCTGCAGCTCGCCCACCCGCAGCGAGCAGTCCAGGCCTTCCTGCGTCAGGTCGGTGAGGCGCTCGTTCAGGCTGACGACCAGGTCGAGCTCCGGGTACTCGCGGCAAAAGGCGGGGATGTGCGGCATCACCACATTGCGGCCGACGGCGCCCGGCAGCTCCACCCGCAGCCTGCCCTGCGGCTTGCTGCGGCCGTGGCCGCGAAACGCGCCCTCGGCGTCCTCCACCGCCTGCAGGATCTCCAGGCATTTCTTGAAATAGTCGGCGCCGTCCGGCGTCAGCGACAGGCGGCGCGTGGTCCGCTGCAGCAGCTGGGTGCCGAGGAAGGCTTCCAGTTTCTGGATGGTGGCCGTCAGCGCGGCGCGCGGCAGGTCCAGCGTTTCGGCGGCGCGCGTGTAGCTGTTGGCCTCGACGATGCGCACAAAGGTCTGCATGGCCTTCAGTCTGTCCATGATTGTTCATATAAAGTGAAAAGTATGGGAGCATTATGCCCTGATTATCTTTGCCCGGCTTTTGTCTAGACTCTGTCCATCCCCACTTCCCCATGGAGTCAACATGAGCAACCCCGCACAAGACGACATCAGCCCCGGCATGGTGCTGCTGCTGGCCGCCGCGACCGGCCTGATCGTCGCCAACCTGTACTACGCGCAAACCCTGGTCGGCCCGATCAGCGCCGCCACCGGGCTGTCGCCGCAGGCGGCCGGCCTGATCGTCACGCTGACGCAGATCGGCTACACCCTCGGCCTGCTGTTCGTGGTGCCGCTGGGCGACCTGCTGGAGAACCGCCGCCTGATCGTCACCGGCCTGCTGTTCACCTCCGCCATGCTGGTGCTGGCCGCGTTCAGCACCAGCGCCTGGATGTTCCTGACCGCCGCGCTGGGCATCGGCCTGGGCTCGGTGGCGGCGCAGATCATCGTGCCGTTCGCCGCGCATCTGTCGAAAGAGGAAACCCGCGGCCACACGGTCGGCAAGGTGGTCAGCGGCCTGCTGCTGGGGATCATGCTGGCCCGTCCCGCCGCCAGCCTGATCGCCGACGCCAGCAACTGGCACGTGGTGTTCGGCGGCGCCGCCGTGGTGGTGCTGGCGGTGGCGCTGGTGCTGCGCGCCAAACTGCCGCTGCGCGCGCCGGCCGCGAAGATCGGCTATCCGGCGCTGATGGCGTCGTTGTGGCACCTGTTCCTGCGCACGCCGCTGCTGCGCCGGCGCGCCGCCTATCACGCCGGCCTGTTTGGTTCCTTCAGCCTGTTCTGGACCGTCACCCCGCTGATGCTGGCCGGCCCGCAGTTCCACCTGTCGCAGACCGGCATCGCGGTGTTCGCGCTGGTGGGCATGGCGGGCGCCGTGGCCTCGCCGGTCGCCGGTCGCCTGGCCGACGCCGGCCACACGCTGATGGCGACCGCCGCCGCGCTGGCGCTGGGCGTGATCGGCTTCGCGCTGCCGATGCTGGCGCCGCAGGTTCCGGAACTGCGCAACGTGGCGCTGGCGATCCTGGTGATCGCATCGATCGTGCTGGACATGGGCGTGGCTGCCAACCTGGTGCTGGGCCAGCGCGCCATCTTCACGCTGGGCGCGGAAGTGCGCAGCCGCCTGAACGGCGTGTACTTCGCGCTGTTCTTCGCCGGCGGCGCGCTCGGCTCGGCGCTGGGCGGCTGGATGTTCGCCACCCACGGCTGGCACGCCGCGCTGTTGACCGGCATGGCCTTCCCCGGCCTGGCGCTGCTGTACTGGCTGACCGAGTATGCCGGCCATACCGCGGCGCTCAAGGCCGCGGTAAAGGCCTGAGGCAGCGCCCGCGCCGAAGCGCGGGCCGGCTTAGGAACCGAAGTGGTAATTCAGCTCGACCCAGCCCTGGCGGCCGGTCGGGCTGTAGTTACCCACCGTGTAGTACGGCCAGCCGCCGCTGGTGTCAGACTTGACCTTGTTGAACAGGTTGTTGACCGCCACCGACAGCGTGGTGCGCTGATTCAGCTGATACACGACGCTGGCGTTGACCAAGGTGGTCGGCGACAGGAACGCCGTGCCGGCCGCGTTGGGCACCTTGCCGTAACGCTGCAGGAACAAGGTGTTCGACCAGTCGCCCTGGTTCCACGTCAGGCTGGCGTTGAGCTTGTCGCGCCAGTCGGAGTTGCCCAGGTCATCCAGGTCGTTTTTCAGCTCGTCGCCGGAGAACTGGCGCGATTTGGCGCTCAGCGTCTTCGAATAGTTGACCTTTGAAATCCACACACCGTAAGCCTGCGTACGCAACGCGTACTTGGCGCTGACGTCAATGCCGCTGACGCTGGTCGATGCCGCGTTGATCGGATTGACGTGGATTTCCTTGATCTCGCCCGGCTTGTTCAACGCTGTCAATGGATTGCGCACGATGCGGGCGATGGCGTCGGCGCAGGTCGGCGAAGTCAGGTCGCCGGTCACGCGGCAATTCGATTCGTCGCGCAGCAGCTTGTCGGCGCTCAGATTGGTGACCAGATCGTCGATCTTGATGTTCCAGTAGTCCAGCGACACATCGAAGTTGGTGCTCGGCGACCACACCGCGCCCAGGCCCGAAGAGCGGCCTTTTTCCGAACGCAGGTCCCGGCTGCCAGTCTGCACGTAGTCCGCGCCCGGCGACACGTTGGCGTAGTCACAGGTGTCCAGCGGCTGGCCGGCCTTGGCGCAGCGGTAGTAATCGGTGCTCGACGAGTAGTAGCCGGTGCCGCGCGCCTTGTAGATGTAGTTCATGTCCGGCGCGCGGAAACTGGTGGAGTGATTGGCGCGCAGCAGCAGCGATGTGACCGGGCGCCATTCCAGGCCGGCGTTGTAGGTCAGCTTGCCGTCGCTGCGGCCGGCGAAGCTGTAGCGGTCGTAGCGGGTGGCCACGGTGGCGTCCAGCTTCTCGACCAGCGGCACGCTCGCCTCCAGGCCCAGTGCATAGCGCTTGCGGGTGCCGGCCGTCACGTCCGATGGCGCGACGGTATTGAAATAGCCCTGGTTGATGCGCGGGTCGGGCGTGTTGGAGAAGCCCTGCTTGCCCAGCTCCGCCACCGTCGCCAGCTTGACCGGGCCGGCCGGCAAGTTGAACGCTTCGCCGTTGGCGCTCACGCTCAGCGTGTTGGTCCACGACTTGTCGTTGCTGACCGAGGTGCCGGTGATGCTGTCGAATTCGGCCGGCGTCAGGCGCGTGTTCAGGCGCGCCGGATCGGGCGAATAGATCGCCACGCCGTCCGCGTCCCGGCCCAGTTTCGGCCCCAGGAAGAAGCTGTCGATATTGGCCAGCGCGCGCGGCGTGTGGCTCTCGCTCTTGTACAGCGACGCCGAGTAGGCAGCCTCGTACTGCCAGCCGGTGCCGGGGATCGTGCCCTTGGCGCCGAACGAAAGTGAACTGGCCTGGTCATCCCAGCTGCGATTGTAACGCTGCGCGCCGCCGATTTCCTCCGGCGAGATATAGCGGCTCCATGCCTCGTAGGCCTTGCTGTTCTGGTTCCAGAAGTAGCCGTCGGCGGTCGACGCCGAGGTCCACGACGGGCCGCGGGTATTGTTGGCGCTGCGGTTCTGGCCCAGCAGCGTCTCGGCGAACAGCGTGGTGGACGGCGACAGCTCGTAGTTGGCGCTGCCGAACAGATTCTGGCTGCTGTTTTTAGTCTGGGTGGTCCAGTAGGTCGGCCCCACTTTCGGGCTGGCGCAATAGCTGCCCGACTTGCCGGTGTACTTGACGGTGCTGCCTTCGTACAGGTCCGTCAGGCTCGCGCAGGCATCGCCCGGATCGACGTATTTTCCGGTGCTGATGTTCTTGCGGCCGCGCACGGAGGACGGCGCCACGCCGACCTTGGAGCTCATGAATTCGCGGTCGCGGCTCCACAGCGGATCGCGCTCCAGGAATTCGGCGCTGAACAGCGCATTGAGCTTGCCGTAGCTGTCGCCGCCGGTCAGCTGCAGGCGCTGGTCGTCGCCGCCGCCGCGCGAGGTGCCGCCGGCCTTGAGATTGACGTCCAGGCCAGTGGCCTTTTTCTTCAGGATGATGTTGACCACGCCCGCGATCGCGTCCGAGCCGTAGACGGCGGAAGCGCCGCCGCTGAGGATCTCGATGCGCTCCACCACGCCCGACGGAATGTTGGCCAGGTTGGTGAAGTTGACCGTGCCTTCGTAGGCGATCGGGAAGTCCGCCAGGCGGCGGCCGTTGAGCAGCACCAGCGTGTGATTGGGGCCGAGGCCGCGCAGGCTGATGGCGTTGGCCGACGGCGTGAAGGTGTTGCCGTAATCCGCGCCTTGGGTGAAGCCGCTGTTCTGGGTCAGGTTGCTGAGCGCATCGAAGACGTTTTTGTAGCCTTGCTTGGTGATGTCCTCGCCGGTGATGACGGTGACGGCGGACGGTCCTTCCAGGCTGGCGCGCGGAATGCGCGAGCCGGTGACGACGACGGCAGGCGGCGCAGCGGTGACCGCGCCCGCCTCCTGCGCTTGCGCCAGCGCAGGGCCGGCAGCGCCGCACAGCAGGGCGATAGCGCCCGCCGCCAGCGGCTTCAATTCAAATTTTGTTTTCATTGAGGTGATCCGGGGTGAGAAAGGGATGCCACCTTATCAAGCCGGGGATCAAACCAGAACGAATGAATTCGCGATTGCATATGCATTATTTTGTGGTCTAATCAGCAGACGCGCCGCGCGGGCGCGGCGTTTTTCATCTAGCGGGGAGAGTCTCATGAGCACATCCACCAGCGCCGGCCCCAAATGGGGCATGGCCATCGACCTGGAACGCTGTATCGGCTGCCATGCCTGTTCGGTTGCCTGCAAGGTCGAGAATTCCGTCTCGCTCGGCCACTTCCGCACCAAGGTGTACTACTACGATTTCGCCGCGATCAACCCGTACAACCAGCAGCCGACGACCAAGCGCGCCTTCCTGCCGACGCTGTGCATGCAATGCGAGGATGCGCCCTGCCTGGACGCCTGTCCGAACGACGCGATCGTGCGCGGCAGCGACGGCATCATCCATATCGACGATACCGCTTGCGATCGCAGCCGCGACTGCATCAAGGCCTGCCCCTACGGCGCTATCCACATCGACCCGGTGGCGGAAGTGGCCGACAAATGCGACTTCTGCTCGCACCGGCTGGCGGCCGACATGGCGCCGGCCTGCGTGGAGGTGTGTCCGGCCGACGTGTTCGCGTTCGGTGACCTGAACGATCCGGCCAGCCCGGTCAGCCGCTTCCATGAAAAGCACCGCCAGCAGGTGGCGCCGCTCAAGCCGGAGGAAAAGACCAAGCCGCTGGTGCAGTACCGGGGCCTGGGTGGCGTGGTGCCGCGCGCGATGGCGCACAAGGTACCCAAGGGCCGCAGCCATGATCCGTTCTCCTACGAGATCGACACCTGGGACCAGTTGAAATCGGCGTTCTCGAAACCGAAGGGAGCATGACCATGGACCGTCGGAGATTCATCAAGAGCGGCATCGGCTCGATGGCCGGACTGGGTCTGGGCGAGACCATCCTGCTGACGCCCAACTCCGCGCAGGCGCTGAACTACCGGCCGCTGGCCGATGGCGCGCAGCGCAAGGTCAAGAACGATTACCGCAACGCCCAGCGCATCACCAGCGTATGCCTGAACTGCTCGACCGTGTGCGGCATCGAAGCCTTCGTCCAGGATGGCAAGGTGATCAAGATACGCGGCAATCCGCTCGATCCCAACATGGGCAGCTACATGACCTGCGCCAAGGGTCAGTCCGGGCCGACCATCAACGATTACCCGGAACGGCTGCTGTACCCGCTCAAACGGGTCGGCGCGCGCGGCTCAGGTTTATGGCAGCGCATCAGCTGGGACGAGGCCTACGCCGAGGTGGCGCAACGCATCAAGGCCAGCATCGACAGCGGCCATCCGGAGCGGGTCGCGCTGCACCAGGGCCGCTCCCGCATCGACGCCGAAATCAACCGCTTCCTGAGCGCGATCGGCACGCCGGTGCAGTTGAACCACCGCGCGCTGTGTTCCTCCAACAAGCGCGCCGCCAATTACGTTTCGCTCGGCGAGACCGACTGGGAATCGATCGACGCCGAACGCTGCAAGTACTTCCTCAACTTCGGCGCCAATTTCTACGAGGCGCACCAGGGCGGCCTGCATCTGGTGAGCCGCGTGGTCAAGGCGCGCTTCGACCACGGCGCCAAGCTGGTGACGTTCGACGTGCGCCTGTCCAACACGGCCGGCCGCAGCGACGAATGGCACCAGCCGTTCCCCGGCACCGACGGCGCGGTGGCGCTGGCGATGGCGCACGTGATCGTCCGTGAAAACGAGATCGACCGCGACTTCATCGAGAAGTTCGTCCAGCCCGGCCTTGAAACGATACGCGGCTGGCTGGCCCCGTGCACGCCGGCGTGGGCCGCCAAGCTGTCCGGCATCGCCGCGCAGGACATCGAGCGACTGGCGCTGGAGTTCGCGCGCAAGCGGCCCGCAGTCGCGGCCTTCACCAACCGCGGCGCCGGCGCCCACTACAACGGTTTCAACGCCGAGCGCGCGGTGATCATGCTCAACGCGCTGGTGGGCTCGATCGCGCGGCCGGGCGGCTACTGCTACGGACTGGAAGAGAAGCTGTCGATCAGCCGTTATCCGCAGCCGCAGCCCCAGCCTCCCTCGCCCAAGATCCGCACCGACCTGGAAGACCCGCCGGACTGGCCGCTGGCCAACCGCTGGCAGAAGATGAAGGTCGGCCAGATCGTCTACGACTATCTGCGCCAGGGCCGCGCGACGCTGGACGTCTACCTGAGCTACACCATCGCCTCGCCGATGACGTGGCCGGAGGGACGCAGCACCACGGTCGAAGTGCTGATGGACGAGAAGCTGATACCCTTCCACGCCTGCTCGGACATCGTCTACTCGGAGATGGCCCATTATGCGGACCTGATCCTGCCCGATGCGACCTACCTCGAACGCTGGGGCCTGGACATCCGCAACAACCTGGAGCTGACGCACTTCGTCACGCTGCGCCAGCCGTTGACGCCGCCGCCGGGCGAGGCGCGCAGCTTCGCCGACGTGCTGTTCGACATCGGCCGCCGCCTCGGACCGGAGCAGGCGAAGTACTTCCAGTTCGGCAGTCACGAGGATTTCGTGCGCATCCAGTGCTCGAAGCTGCCGGCCGTCGGGCCGGACGGCAAGCAGTTCAAGGACGGCTTCGAATACATGAAGCACTATGGCGTCTACGTCGACACCTCCCAGCCGAAACCGTACGAGGTGTTCCAGAAACCGTTGAGCGGCAAGCAGCTTGACGGCAGCCGGGTGGACGCCGCCAGCGGCGTGGTCTACCGGCCCAACGACAAGGGCAAGGACAGCGCGGTCGGCCTGATGGCGGGCGGCGCGGCGGTACGCGGTTTCGCCACACCGTCGCGCAAGTTCGAAATCCACGCGCCGGAGGTGACGCTGGTGGCCAAGACGCGCGGTTTCGCCGACGACGGCATGCCCACCTTCGTGCAGATCCCGTCGCACCGCAAGCTGCCGGCGGACCGCTTCATCCTCAGCACCTTCAAGTGGAATGTGCACACGCAGGGCCGTACCGCGTCGCAAAAATACCTGGTCGAGATCGTGCACGACAACCCGATGTGGATCAACGTTGCGACGGCAAAGAAACTGGGCCTGAAGAGCGGCGACATGGTCGAGCTGACCACCTACCGGCCGCAATCAGGCCCGGCCGACCAGCCGGCCCTGCAGGCCTATCGCGGCACCGGCGAGAAAATGGGCTCGGCGCGGATGCGGGTGTTCGTCACGCGCGGCATCCATCCGCGCGTGGTGGCGGTGTCGAACTCGCTGGGATGGATCAGCGGCGGCCGGGCCGCAGAAGGCCGCAGCGGACGCCGGGTCGAGGTGGCGGCGCAAGGGATAGGCCCCGAGGCGGCCAAGGCCTTCGGGCCGGCGCCGGCGCTGGATGACCTGAACGCCGGAGTGTGGTGGGACAAAAAGAACGGCGGGCGAGGCAACGGCGTCAACATCAACGCGCTGCTGCCGATTAATCCTCAGCCGCTGGTCGGCATGCAGGCGTGGTTCGATACGGTCTGCTCGCTGCGCAAGGTGTGAATCGGGCGGACAGGCGAAAAAAAACGGCCCCGCGAGGGGCCGTTTTTTTTATGCAGCGTTGGTGTGGCTGTCAACCGGCTTGCCGAAGGAAGCCAGCAATGCCGCCTCCTTCTGCTTGGCCGCCTTGAAGTGACGCTCCTTCACGTGGCCGTAGCCGCGGATGTCTTCAGGGATGCTGGCGATGGCCACCGCTTGCGACAGATTCTCGGCCGTCAGTTTCGGCAGCAGCGAGGTCACGGTGGCGCGGTACTCGCCGATCAGCGCGCGTTCCATCTTGCGCTCCGCCGTGTAGCCGAAGATGTCCAGCTTCGAACCGCGCAGGCCCTTGAACTTGGCCAGCAGGCCAAACGCCTTCATCATCCACGGACCGAATTCCTGCTTGATCAGGTGGCCTTCGGCATCGTGCTTGGCCAGCAACGGCGGCGCCAGGTGGAACTTCAGCTTGATGTCACCTTCGAACATGCCGGCGATCTTCTGCTGGAATGCACCGTCGGTGTACAGGCGGGCGACTTCATACTCGTCCTTGTACGCCATCAGCTTGTAGTAGTAGCGCGCCACGGCTTCGCTCAGGCGGGTGGTCTTGCCCAGCTTGGCCTCTTGCGCGCGGACCTGGTCGACAAACGATTTATACTGTTTAGCATAATCCGCGTCCTGGTAAGCCGTCAGCAGCTCGACGCGGCGGGCGACGATGTCGTCCAGCGTCTGGATGCGTTTGAACTCGATCACCTTGGCCGGCGTGGTCAGCTTGGTCACGGACGCCAGATCGTGGGCGGCGGTGCGGCCCCAGTTGAAGGCCGACTTGTTGAAGCCCACCGACACGCCATTGAGCTCGATCGCCTTGATCAGCGATGCTTCGCTCAGCGGCACATGGCCCTTCTGGAAGGCGTAACCCAGCATGAACATATTGGTGGCGATCGAGTCGCCCATCAGCGCGGTGGCGATCTGGCCGGCGTCGACGAAGTCCACCAGCTCGTTGCCGCAGGCCTTGACGATTTCGCCGCGCGAGGAAGCATCCGGGAACTGCCAGTCCGGATTCTTCACAAACGCAGCCGTCGACGAGCCGGTCGAGTTGATCATCGCGTGCGTGCGGCCTTCGCCCATGCGCGACAGGGCGTCGCGCGAGGCGGTGACGATCAGGTCGCAGCCCACCACCAGGTCGGCGCTGCCGGTGCCGACGCGGGTCGAGTGTAGGTCGGACTGCTTGTCCGCCAGGCGCACGTGCGACATCACCGGGCCACCCTTCTGGGCCAGTCCGCTCATGTCCAGCACGATAGCGCCCTTGCCTTCGACGTGCGCCGCCACGGCCAGGATCTGGCCGACCGTCACCACGCCGGTGCCGCCGATACCGGTGATCAGGATGCCGTACGGCGTTTCCGTCGACGGCAGCACAGGCGTAGGCAGCACCACTTGCGGCCCCTCACCCACCGCCGCCTTCTTCGGCTTCTTCAGCGCCCCGCCTTCCACCGTCACAAAGCTCGGGCAGAAACCGGTGGTGCAGGAAAAGTCCTTGTTGCAGGACGACTGGTTGATCTGGCGCTTGCGGCCCAGGTCCGTCTCCAGCGGCTCCACCGACAGGCAGTTGGACTGCACGGAGCAGTCGCCGCAGCCTTCGCAGACGGCTTCGTTGATGACGGCGCGCTTGGCCGGATCCGGGTACTCGTTACGCTTCCGGCGGCGACGCTTCTCGGAGGCGCAGGTCTGGTCGTAGATCATGGCCGACACGCCCGGCTTGTCGCGCAGTTCGCGCTGCACGTCCATCAATTCGCTGCGATGACGCACGGTGACGCCTTCCGCCCATTTGTAATCGGCCGGGTATTTTTCCGGCTCGTCGGTGACGACGATGATCGGCGTGACGCCCTCGGCGGCGATCTGGCGCGAGATCATGCCCGGATCGAGCGGACCGTCGAACTGCTGCCCGCCGGTCATGGCGACGGCGTCGTTGAACAGGATCTTGTAGGTGATGTTGACCTTGGCCGCCACCGCCGCGCGGATCGCCAGGATCCCGGAGTGGAAGTAGGTGCCGTCGCCCAGGTTGGTGAAGACGTGCTTCTCGTTGGTGAACGGCGCCTGGCCTACCCAGGTCACGCCCTCCGCGCCCATGTGGGTGAAGGTCGAGGTTTCGCGGTCCATCCACAACACCATGTAGTGGCAACCGATGCCGGCCAGCGCGCGCGAACCTTCCGGCACCTTGGTCGACGTGTTGTGCGGGCAGCCGGAGCAGAAGAACGGCGTGCGGTCGGTCTGCGGATTCGGCTTGACCGACAGCGTTTTCAGCGCCAGTTCCTTCGCTTCCAGGAAGGCCACGCGTTCCTGCACGCGCTGCGCCACCGGATGGCCGGCGCAGTAGTGGGCGATGCGCGAGGCGATGGCGCGCGCGATCTGCGCCGGGTTCAGCTCATAGGTGGCCGGCAGCAGCCAGTCGCCGTGGCCGGTCTTGCCCTTGTTGCTCCATTCGCCGGTGTCGTCGAATTTGCCGACCACGCGCGGACGTTCGCCGTCCGGCAGGTTGTACAGCTCTTCTTTCAGCGCGTATTCGAGGATCTGGCGCTTTTCTTCGACCACCAGGATCTCGTCCAGGCCCTTGGCGAATTCGTGCACACCGTCCGCTTCCAGCGGCCAGGTCATGCCGATCTTGTACAGGCGGATGCCGATGTCGGCAGCGGCCTGCTCGTCGATGCCCAGGTCGGCCAGCGCCTGGCGCGTGTCCAGGTAGGATTTGCCGGCGGTGATGATGCCGATCTTCGGCTTCGGCGAATCCCAGATGATCTTGTTCAGTTTATTGGCGCGGCAGTAGGCCAGTGCGGCGTACCACTTGTAGCTGTTCATCCGCACTTCCATATCGAGCACGGTGTCCGGCCAGCGGATATTCAGGCCGCCTTCCGGCAGTTCGAAGTCGGTCGGCAGCTGGATCTGCACGCGGTCCGGATCGAAGTCCACCACGGCGCCGGATTCGATGATGTCGGTGACGCACTTCATCGATACCCACAGGCCGGTGTAGCGGCTCATGGCCCAGGCGTGCAGGCCGTAGTCGATGTATTCCTGCACCGACGACGGGTACAACACCGGGATGCCGCAGGCGTTGAGGATGTGGTCCGACTGGTGGGCGGTGGACGAGGATTTGGCCGCGTGGTCGTCGCCGGCCAGCACCAGCACGCCGCCGTTCTTGGCGGAGCCGGCGTTGTTGGCGTGCTTGAAGACGTCGCCGCAGCGGTCGACGCCGGGGCCTTTGCCGTACCACATGGAGAAGACGCCGTCGTATTTGGCGTCCTGGAAAAGATTGGTTTGCTGCGTGCCCCAGACCGCGGTGGCGGCCAGGTCTTCGTTCATCCCGGGATGGAACTTGACGTGGTGGGCGTCCAGGTACTTCTTGGCCTTCATCGCCGTCATGTCGACGCTGGTGACCGGGGAACCGCGATAGCCGGTGATGTAGCCGGCGGTGTTCAGGCCTGCCTTCAGGTCGCGTTCGCGCTGCATCATCGGTAGACGGATCAGGGCCTGGGTGCCGGTCATGAAGGCCCGGCCGCGTTCCAGCGTCCACTTGTCGTCTAGTGAAATTTCGTTG
This sequence comes from Duganella rhizosphaerae, assembly GCF_040364205.1. Classification (NCBI taxonomy): domain Bacteria; kingdom Pseudomonadati; phylum Pseudomonadota; class Betaproteobacteria; order Burkholderiales; family Oxalobacteraceae; genus Duganella; species Duganella rhizosphaerae. Next base: position 74,392 of record NZ_BPWK01000023.1, on the reverse strand, counting down.
TCCGAGTGCGTGCCCGGCTCCAGTTGCGAGCCCTTGTGAGGTGCGTTCATTGTGTCTCCATTATTCTTTAAGCCATGCGCTACAGGGCCGGATTGGGCCCTGTAGCGCGCGATCCGCCGGCTCTTGTGGAGGCGGCGAAGCGGAAAAATGTGGTTTTTTATAGGGTACCACAGGCCTGTGCCCCGTTCTGTGCGGGGCTGCCGGCTTTACCCCCTTGTTCCTTATGCGGCCGTAGGGTCTTTCAGCACGCCGCGCTTGATCTGATCGAGCTCGATCGATTCGAACAGCGCGCGGAAGTTACCTTCGCCGAAGCCCTGGTCGCCCTTGCGCTGGATGATCTCGAAGAAGATCGGACCGATGACGTTCTGGCTGAAGATCTGCAGCAGCAGTTCGCGTTCGGTGTCGTTGCTATGGCCGTCGATCAGGATGCGCAGGCGGCGCAGGTCTTCCAGACGCTCGCCGTGGTTCGGCAGGCGGCGGTTGACCAGCTCATAGTAGGTCTCGATCGTGTCCTGGAAGGCGATGCCGGTTTTCTTCATGCCTTCGACGGACGAGTAGATGTCGTCGGTGCCCAGCGCGATGTGCTGGATGCCTTCGCCGTGGTACTCGTCCAGGTATTCGGCGATCTGCGACTTGTCGTCCGACGATTCGTTGATCGGGATGCGCACTTTGCCGCATGGCGAGGTCATGGCCTTCGACTTCAGGCCGGTCAGCTTGCCTTCGATGTCGAAGTAGCGCACTTCGCGGAAGTTGAACATCTTCTCGTAGAAGTCCGCCCATTCCTTCATGCGGCCGCGATGGACGTTGTTGGTCAGGTGGTCGATATAGGTCAGGCCATGGCCGACCGGATTGGCGACCGCGCCAGGGATGGCGACGAAGTCGACGTCGTAGATGCTGATGTCGCCGATCGAGCCTTGCTCGCCGCCGTTCTTGCCGCGCCAGCGGTCGACCAGGTAGATCAGCGAATCGCCCACGCCCTTGATGGCGGGGATGTTCAGCTCCATCGGGCCGGTCTTGTTGTCGAAGCCCCAGGCGCCCTGCTCCAGCGCGCGCTTGTAGGCGAACGCGGAATCCTGCACGCGGATCGCGATGGCGCACACGGACGGGCCGTGGTGGCGGGCGAAGCGCTGGGCGAAGGAGTCCTGCTCGGCGTTGATCAGGAAGTTGATGTCGCCCTGGCGATACAGGGTCACATCCTTATGGCGGTGACGGGCGATAGCGGTAAAACCCATGCTCTCGAACAGTGCGCCCAGGGCTTTTGGATCGGGTGCGGCGTATTCGACAAACTCAAAACCATCGGTACCCATCGGGTTGTCCCAAGGCGTAAATTTCATGCGAGTCTCCTTCTTTGAATAGCGCACAGTATAGACCCGCTTCACCAGCATTAAATTGCAAACAATTCCCACGGATCGCTGTTCTGCGCAATAATATTGCCTGAACCATGAATTTTTGAGGTATTTATGACCAAAATTGCGCTGGACAAAACCGACCGTAAAATTTTGTCAATTTTGCAGGCCGACGGCCGGCTGTCGAACCAGGATGTGGCGGAGCTGGTGGCCTTGTCGCCGTCGCCCTGCCTGCGCCGCATCAAGCGGCTGGAAGAGGCGGGCGTGATCCGCCAGTACGTGGCGCTGCTGGACCCGGACAAGATCGGCCTGGGCCTGCTGGCCTACGTCAACGTGCGGCTGGAGAAGCACAGCGAGGCGGCGGCGCACAGCAACGCCCGCGCGCTGGGCGCGCCGAACGCGCCGGTGTCGCCGCGCGCGGATTTCGCGGTGTCGGTGGAGCAGTGGCCGGAGGTGGTGGCCTGCTACGCGATGACGGGCGAGATGGACTACCTGCTGCGGGTGCACGTGGAAGACATGGACCACTTCTCGCGCTTCATGATGGCGACGCTGCTGCGCCACCCGGCGGTGCTGGACGTGAAATCCTCGTTCGCCCTGCAGCGCATCAAGGACACCACCGCGCTGCCGCTGGTATAAAGCCGGGCGGCTCAGGAGGTGAGGTGGCGGCTCAGGTGCTGGACGAACGGTTCCGGCGCCAGGAAGCCGATCACGCGGCTGTTCGGGATCTCCTTGCCACCGTTGAACAGGATGATCCCCGGCGGCCCGAACAGGCCGAAGCGCTTCATCAAGGCCTTGTCGTCGGCGCTGTTGGCGGTGACGTCCACCTGTATCAAACGCACCTGCTTCAACTTGCCGCTGACGGCCGGCTTGGAAAAGGTGAAGCGCTCCATCTCCTTGCAGGACACGCACCAGTCGGCGTAGAAGTCCAGCATCACCGGCGTCGTGCTCGACGCCAGCACCTGATCCAGTTCGGCCACGGTCTTGATGCGGCTGAAGCGGACTTCGTCTCCGGCCGGCGCCGCGCCTTCGGTACGGGCGATGCTCAGGTGGCCCAGCGGTTGCAGCACGTCGCGCCCGGCGCTGGCGGCGCCCGCCAGTTCGAGCAAACCGCCGACCAGGAACGCCAGTCCCAGCGTCTTGCCGACATAAGCGCCCAGGCCCGCCTTGGCGCTGGCCGGCAGCGGCTCCAGCACATGCAGGAACACGGCGCACAGCAGCGCGAACATCCCCCACAAAACCATCATCACCGTCACCGGGAACACCGGCGTGATCATCCAGATCGCCACCGCGATCAGCAGCAGGCCGAAGATTTTCTTCACACCGTTCATCCAGGCGCCGGCGCGCGGCAACAGGCTGCCGGCCGAGATCCCGGTCAGCAGCAGCGGCACGCTCATGCCGACCGCCATCGAGAACAAGGCCCAGCCGCCGGTCCAGACGTTGCGCGTCTGGCTGATGTAGAGCAGTGCGCCGGCCAGCGGACCGGCCACGCACGGGCCGACGATCAGGGCCGACAAGGCGCCCATGACGAACACGCCGGCGAAGCGGCCGCCGCCCATATTGCCGCTGGTCGCGCTCAAGCGGCTTTGCAGGGCGCTCGGCAGCTGCAACTGGTAGACGTCGAACATCGACAGCGCCAGGCCGACCAGCAGCGCGCCGAAGGTCAGCAGCACCCACGGCTTTTGCAGCGCGCCGGCCAGCCCTTCGCCAGCCAGGCCGGCGGCCACGCCGAGCGAGGTGTAGACCAGCGCCATGCCCAGGCAATACGCCAGCGCCAGCGTGAAGCCACGGCCGCGCGACACCGCGCCCTCGCCCACGATGATCGAGGACAGGATAGGCACCATCGGCAGCACGCAGGGCGTAAACGACAGCAGCAGGCCGAAGGCGAGGAAGGCCAGGCCGATGCGCCACGCGCTGCCGCTTTGCAGCGTGCGCTGGGCGAGCGAGCTGTCGTCTTCATGGGCCGGCGCGGTGGCCGATGCGGACGATGCGGCCGGTGCCGCGGTGGCAGCCGTGGCCGCCGCGCTGGCCGGCGGCGCATCAACCGCCACCAGCTTGCCCGGAGCCGCAGGATCGACGCGATAGTTCTGCGTCGCCGGGGAGTAGCACAGGCCGGCATCCGCGCAGCCCTGATAGCCTACTTGCAGCGTGAACGCGGCGGCAGCCGTCACTGGCAGATTGACCACCAGGCTGCTCTGGTAAGTCTCCATCTCCTTGTTGAAGTTGGTGTCGAACTTGCGCAGCCCTGCCGGCAGCTCCGGTGCTTCCAACTGCGCGCCGTCCGCTTTGAAACTCAAACGGTCGCGATACAAGTGATAGCCCGGCGCGATCGCCCACGACAACCTCAGCGTGTGCGCATCGACCAACTCACCCTTCAGCTGGAACGCCTGGTCCGGCTCCAGGAAATCATCCGCTCGCGCACCGGTGGCCAGCGCTATCACCGCCACCAGCAGCGCCATCAGGCGCGTCATCCAATTGTTCATCATTTCCATCCTATTCAAACATCCCTGAACAGCATCTGCCCCTGATCGTTCACGGCCAGATACCCCATGTCCGACGCATTCAAAAAATTCAAGCCATCCTGCTGCTTCAGCATCGCGATGGTCGAGCAGCTGCCGGCGGCGATCGCCATCGGCGCCAGCACGCTGACCGAACGCCAGTACCGCACCGGCATGCCGTCGCGCGGATCGAGGATGTGGCAGTAGCGCTGCCCATCGAGCTCGAAGTAACGCTCATAGTCGCCGCTGGTGGCCAGCGCCCCCGTGCTGACCGGTATGCTGGCGATCACGCTGTCCGGATCGCGCGGATCCTGGATACCGATGCTCCACGGCCGCCCGTTCAGGCGCGGTCCGATGAAGCGCATGTCGCCGCCCAGGTTCACATAACCATGCTTGACGCCCGCGTCGGCCAGCAGCGCGGCCGCGCGGTCCGCCGCATACTCTTTGCCGAAGCCGCCGAAATCGATCTCCATCCCGGCCTGCCGCAACGCCACATCCTCCGCACCGCAATCCACCTTGTCCCAGCCCACCAGCGCCAGCAAGGGCTCCAGCATTTCCTTGCGCGGCACCTTGGGCTGTCGAAAATCCCAGGCCCTCCGCAGCACGCCGGAGGTGATGTCGAACAACCCCTCGCTGGCGCCGTGCAGCGCCGCCGCGTAACCCATCAACGACATGGTCTCGCTGTCGCAGTGCACCGCCTCCTTGCCCGCTGCCGCATTGATGCGCGAGACAATGCTGTCCGGCCGGTAGCGCGAATACTTGGTTTCGATACGCAGCACCTCGTCCATGGCGCGCTGCGCCAATAGCGCCGCCGATTGCGCGTCCGGCGCGGCGAACCGCAACTCGCAGCGGCTCGCCATGGCCTGGAACGTGGTGCGATGGATTGCGTCTACCATTTCGCCTCTACCATTGCCGGTTGATCGCTATCTGTATCGTCTGCGCCCGCAACGGGTCCAGGCCCGGACTGCCTTCGTGGAACAGGCGCCAGCTGCCGCGCTGCTGGTACACCGCCGCCTTCACGTCGATGGACCACAGCTTGTCCAGCTGCTTGCTGACCTTCAGGCCCAGCGTCACCGCGCCGAAGCCGGACAGGCGCTGGTCGGCCGACATGTAGCCGTTGCCGTTGTACCCCGGCGGGAACGGCGCGCCGAGCTTCGCGTCGTAGAGCGGATCGTAGTAGAAGCTTGCCGCGCTCTGCGAATACAGCCGCACCTCCGGCGTCACGGTCCAGCCCTGCGACAGCGGCTGCACATATTCGGCGCCCAGCGTATGCCCACGCACGCCGAAGCTGTCGCGGTAGTAGCGGTAGGACAGCCGGCTGGTGCCGCCGGTCGACGCCAGGTGGTGATTCCAGCGCGCCAGCAGCGTGCTTTCGCTGCGGCTGCGCGGACGGTTGTCCAGCGCCTTGTACGGATCGGAGAAATAGCCCTCGCCTTCGCTGTGCGTCAGCGTCAGCTGGGCGATATCGCTGGCCGTCAGCACCTGCGTCACTCCCAGCAGCAGACTGCTGGTGCGCTTCTTCTCGTTAGTGACGATCTTGTTGACGGGATCGATGCGATCGTCCGAGTGGCCAAGGCCGACGGTCCACGTGGTGTTCTTGTTCTCGCTCTCCAGGCTACCTTGCAGCGACAGCGCACGCGACACGTAATCGTGCTCGGTCGAATACGCCGCGCCGACCGTTACGCTGCCTCTTTCGAAGTAGCGCGTGGCCGAAGCGTCGCCCGCCGTGCGGTGGTCCTGCATGTGCGAGGCGCCGGAGATCGCCGTGTGGTAGCGCGGCGAAGCGCCCGACACATCGTCCGACACCAGCGAGGCGCCGACGCTCCACACGCCGGCCACCGGCGCCATGATAGCCACCGACGGCGAGTGCACCGTGATGCGGTCCAGGCCGGACTGGCTGTCCTTGTAGTTCAAATAGCCCAGCGTGATGTTGCCGTTGGCGGGCGGCGTTTCCGCATGCGCCTGCACGCCGGGCAGCATCAACGCCGCCGTCATGATGGAGGCGGCCAGGCCGCGCCCGGATGCTTGGTCTTCTTTACTCGTCATGGTGATCCTCAATTGCAGCCGCAACCGCCGCCACCCACACCGGCGCCGCCGGACGAAGCCTCGCGGCTGGTGTAGATATGGTCGTCGAAGCGTGTGAACATATGGCCATCGCCAAAGGTCATCTCGGTGCGCGCCAGCGTGCCCTTTTCCCAGGGCTGCACATTGCCCAGCGTAGTACAGCCGGACAAGCCGGACAGCCCGGCCACCAGCGCGATCAACAGTAGCGATTTCATTTGACGGCTCCCAATGCGTTCTGGATTTTGGCTTCCAACTCGGCGCGGTCGGTGTCGCGGAAACCGGAATGCTCCAGCAGCACCTTGCCGTCCGGCCCAATCAGCACGCTGCTCGGCATGCCCTTGATGCCGTAGCTGCGCGGCGTGGCGCCTTGCGGATCGAAGCCAATCGCGAAGCGCGCCGGAGTCGTCGTCAGGAACTGGCGCGCGTCGGCGCTGTTGGCATCGACGTTGACGCCGATGATCTGCAGGCCTTTGGCGCCATACTTGGCCTGCATCTCATTCATCCACGGGAAGGACTGGCGGCACGGGCCGCACCAGGAGGCCCAGAAGTCCACGTACACCACCTTGCCCTGCAGCTTGGCCAGCTTCACCGCGCCGTCCAACCCTTGCAGGTCGAACTGCGGCGCGGCCACGCCCTTCTCCAAGGCCCAGGCAGGAGCTGCGCTCAGCGCGGCGGCGAGCAGCATGATCGATATAGGTTTCATGTCAGCCTCCGATGTGTTTCGATTGACGACGGCGCCAGCCGATGGCGATGACCGCCGCGATGATCAGGAATACCATCATCGGGTCGTTGACATCGTCCGAAGCCGAGCAACCGCCGCCGCCTTTATTGGCCGGCGCGGCATTGCTTGCCGCCGCCGTACCCTGGCCGCTCAGCGCGATGGTCCAGCTGCTGCCGGCGACGCTGGCCTGTATCACCACGCTGCCGCTGCTGCTGCCCGCGTTGACCGGCGTGTAGCCCACCACCAGGTCGCACGAGGCGCCCGGCGCCAGCGTGACCGGGAAGGCCGCGCAGCCGGTGCTGTCCGCCACGGCGGCGAACGGGCCGGTATAGGCGGCGCTGGCCAGCGTGACGGCGGCGGCGCCGCTATTGGTCAACGTGAAGCGGCGCGTCGGCGCGGCGCTGCCGATGACCACGGCGCCGAAGTCGAAACTCTGCGGCGCTATCGTCAGCGATGGCGTGGTGATGACGACGGCGACACCGTTGCCCTTCAACGCTAGATGGAATTGCGCACCGCCGTCCGTGACCAGCAGCAGATCGGCACTGCGGGCGCCGGCGGAGACAGGCTTGAACGCGGTGGTCAGCGTGCAGCTGGCGCCGGGAGCTACCGTGGCGTTGGCGGCGCAGCTGCCGCCGAGGACAAAGTCGCCCGGCTGGTTGCCGCCCAGCGTCAGCGTGGCGATGGTCAGCGAGGCGTTGCCGCTGTTGGACAGCGTGGTCGTATGAACCGCCGCGCTGCTGCCGACTTGCGTGTCTGCGAATACAACCGGACCGGCTTCGGACAGCAGCGGCGTCGCCGTGGCCTGTTTGGTGCCGGTACCGGTGATGCCCACTTGCAGCGCCGCCGCATTCGAACTCACCGCCAGCGTCGCCGCGACCGCGCCTTCCGCCGTCGGTGCAAAGCGCACCGGCACGGCGCAGCTGGCGCCCACCGCCAGGCTGGCGCCGCAATCGCTGCCGCCCAGCCTGAAGCTGGCCGCACCCGTGCCGGTCAAGCCGATGTTATTCAAACTGAGGACGACATTGCCGGTGTTGGCCAGCGTCACCGTCTGCGCCACTGCGGCGGCGCCGATGGTCTGCGTGCCGAAGGCGATGGCCGACGGCGTGGCGGTCAATGCCGGAGCAGGCGTGGCGGCGCTGCCGGACAGGCCGACCGTGGCGTTGCCGTTGGATGCGTTGGAGGCCAGCGTCAGGCTGGCGGAGAAGGCGCCGGCTGCAACCGGCAGCGCTTGCAGCGTTACCGTGCAGCTGCCGGCCGCAGGCACCGGCGTGGCGACCGCGCAGCTGCCACCCAGCGTGAAGATGCCGGCATTGGCGCCGCCGAGCGCAATGGAGCTGAAGGTCAGCGCGGCCTGGCCGCTGTTACTGACGGTGATGGTTGATGCGGCGGAGGGAGATCCCGTCAGCAGCGTGCCGAAATTGATGCTGGCCGCAGACAAGGCGATGGTGGCCTGCGGCGTGGCGTTGCCAGTGCCGCTGAGCGCGACGCTGCTGCTGCCGCCGGTGGCGTTGTGCGTGATGGTCAGCGAGGCCGCTCGCGCGCCCGCCGCAGTCGGCTTGAAGCTGGCCTGCACGGTGCAGCTGGCGCCCGCCGCGACGGCGCCGCCGTTGGCGCAGCTGCCGCCGGCGACACTGAAGTCGCCCGCCGCCGCGCCGACGATGGAGATGGTGCCGATATTGAGGGTGGCGTTGCCGGTATTGCTCAAGGTGGCGGCCAGCGGGCCGGCCGTCTGGCCGATGCTGGTGCCGCTGAAGGTCAGGCTAGCCGGTGCCAGCGAGGCGGCCGGTGCGGCCACCACGTTCGGATTGCCGATGAAGGCCGCCAGGTCAGCCAGTTCCACCGCGCTGAATTTGCCGTTGTACAGGCTACCCATGCCGCCCTTGTTGGTGGCGATGGCGTTCTGGATCACCGACGGCTGGTTGGCAGCGGCCAGGATGCCGTTGACGTTATTCGCCGGCGTGGAGCTATGGCAGGTGGCGCACGAAGCGCCGCCGGACACCGGCCCGTTCAGATACAGGCTCTTGCCGTTCAAGGCATCTGCCGCATTGGCGCCCTGCCCCATCACACCGACCAGCAGGACCGCAGTCCACCGCAGCCGGAATACCTTTGCTAACAAGCCTGTCATGACACTCTCCTGAAGTTTGATTTATAAGCCACAGACAGAGATCGCAAAGCCATTCATGGCGCCGTGCGCCAGGGCGCACCAGGTCCAGCTTCGGCTGCGCTGGTAGAGCAGCGCCAGCGCCAGTCCCGGCGCCAGCACCGCCAGCGCGTGCTGCCATCCGGCGCCTATATGCAGCAAGCCGAAAACCGCCGTCGACACCAGCACAGGCCCCGACCGCGCCAACGGTTGCTGGCGCGTCATCCACTCCTGCAGCCCGGCCCTGACCACGCATTCCTCCAGCGCGGGCGAGAGCAGCAGCAGGCGAAGGCAGACGGCGAGGTCCGGCGCCTGCAACTGCGTGCTGCAAAAATGAGTAATCGACGACACGGAATATGGGTGGTTTTGTTGCCGGTTGCGTATCTTGTCCGACCGTTGATACCCGGCCGATCAGCAAAGGTTCTAACGGGGGGAGATTTATTTTCGGCCGAGCAGGCGGTCGAACCACTTCACGGCGATGCGCTTGTTGGCTTTGAGGGTGTAGTCCAGCGTGGCGAATTGCTCGTCCAGCGCTTCTTGCAGCATGCTGGCCGGATTGGCCGGCAGCAGTTTCAGGTAGGCGTCCGCTTCGCCGTAGTCGCGATGGATTTCCATGCCGGCTTTTTTCGCGATGTGCATCATGGTCTTGTTGGACGACAGGCAGTGCATGTAGAGCGTGTCGACGTCGTTGTTGCGGCAGTGGATGGCGGCCCGTTCGAACAACTTGGTGCCCATGCCCATGCCGCGCGCCGAGCGGCTGACCGACACGCCGAATTCGGCCACCCGCTCCTTGTCGGTGACGGCGCTCTTCGATTCGTCGCGCGGCGCGAACGCCAGATGGCCCACCGCCACCAGCTTGAACACCCGGTTGTACACGCCGAACACCATGTCGCGCGAGAAGTCGATGCGGTTGACGTAGTTCGCCACCTGCTCGTCCGGCAGCACGGTGCCGAAGCGCAGCAGGCGGTCGCTGTCTTCAAGGCCGAGGAAGTGCTTGACCATGCGCCGCCGATCGCGTTCGCGCAGCTCCTTGACCAGAACCGTCGGACGGCGTTTGCCGTCTTTATGCTTGCCCCAGCGGCGCAGCGGATTCTGGAAAAGGTCGATCGAGCTCATATTTCCGCGGCATCCTCGTCATCGTCGCCGGCGTTCAGCGCCACCTTCACCGCCGTCACGCGCGCACGGTGTACCAGTTCCGGGATGCGTTGCGGATAGTCGGCACAGCCCTGCGCGATTTCGCCGGCGTTGACGCCGCGCGCGGCGGCCAGCGCCGTCTCCAGGTGCGCCCGTTGCGGGAACGGCGCATCGCGGTAGCTGGCGTTGGGACCGATGCGGCCGCGCGAATCGCATTCGGTCGCCAGCAGCATCTGCGAGAAGCGCGCCGGCTTGCGGAAGGCGTCGCAGCGCTCCAGCAGCGTGACGATGGTGTTGGGCCGCAGCTGCAGGGCGCGGCCGACGTTGCCGTGTTCGCGCGCCGTCATCACGGCCAGGTCGCGGCACTCGGTCGGCACCTTGAGGCGTTTGCACACCTGCTCCACCAGCTTGACGCCGAGGCCTTCGTGGCCGTGGTGCGCGGGCCAGTTTTCCGGCGGCGTGGCACCCTTGCCCAGGTCGTGCATCAGGCAGGCGAAGCGCGTGGCCAGTTCGTGGCCGGATTCAGCCGCGCAGTCGATCACTTGCAGCATATGGATGCCGGTGTCGATCTCCGGATGCCATTTCTCCGGCTGCGGCACGCCCCACAACACGTCCAGCTCCGGCAGGATGCGCGCCAGCGCGCCGCAATCGCGCAGCACTTCCAGCATGCGCGATGGCTTGTCTTCCATCAGGCCGCGCGACAGCTCCTGCCACACGCGCTCCGGCACCAGCGCATCGACCTCGCCCTGCTCCACCATCTGCCGCATCAGCGCATTGGTTTCCGGCGCCACGCGGAAGTCGCTGAAGCGCGCGGCGAAGCGGGCCACGCGCAGGATGCGCACCGGGTCTTCGGCAAACGCTTCGGATACGTGGCGGAAGATGCGCTGCTCCAGGTCGCGTCGGCCGCCGTATGGGTCGGTCAGCGTACCGTCGTCGGCGCGGGCGATGGCGTTGATGGTCAGGTCGCGGCGTACCAGGTCGTCTTCCAGCGTGACGTCCGGCGAGGTGTGAAACACGAAGCCCTTGTAGCCGGGCGCGGTCTTGCGTTCGGTGCGGGCCAGCGCATATTCTTCCTGCGTCTTCGGGTGCAGGAACACCGGGAAGTCCTTGCCGACCGGGCGGTAACCCTTGGCCAGCATATCGTCCGGCGTGGCGCCGACGACGACGTGATCGTGGTCCTTGACCGGCAGGCCTAGCAGTTCATCGCGCACGGCGCCGCCGACTACATAAATCCGCATCATCGTCAGTCCGGCATTTCGGCGTCGTGCTTGGGCGCCGTTTCGGTTTCGGCCATCGCCTCCTCGACCCAGCGGGCCACGGCGGGATGGGCCAGCACGCGCTGGCAGTAGGCGTCCAGCGCCGGCGCCAGCGACACGCCGTAGGTGCGGAAACGCATCACCACCGGCGCGTAGTAGGCGTCGGCGATCGAGAAATCACCGAACAGGAACTGGTGGTGGCCGAAGCGCGACAGGCACTCTTCCCATATCTCGCTGATGCGGCCGATGTCGGCCTGGGTGCCGTTGGTGCGGCCCTTGCCCGGGTAGCTGGCGCGGATGTTCATCGACATCGAGGTGCGCAGGTCGGCAAAGCCGGCGTGCATCTCGGCGCAGACCGAACGCGCCATCGCGCGCGCGGCCACGTCCTGCGGCCACAGGTGCAGTTCCTGGAACTGCTCGGCGAGGTATTCGCAGATCGCCAGGCTGTCCCAGATCGTCATCTCGCCGGCCAGCAGCACCGGCACGCGACCGCTGGCCGAGTAGCTGCAAATGCGGTTGGCGGTGTCGTCCTGGTCCAGCAGCACGCGCACTTCCTGGAACGGGATGCCGAAGGCGGTCATCGCCACCCACGGACGCATCGACCACGACGAATAATTCTTGTTGCCGATGATGAGCGTCAGGCCCGGCTCGCGCGCGGCGGCCAGGGATTGCGACAGGCTGGGATCAAGTTGAGTGGTCTGCATGATGCGTCCAAGGTTGTTGTAGTGTTTAGCGTGAACCTTCAGCGCGAGCCGAAGCTCGATTCCTGCTGTTCCTGTTCGGTGTAGCCTCTCGGCGCGACGGTGCCCAGGCGCGCCTTCAACGATTGCGGGCGGCCTTCAAACAGCGCCGCGTAATAGGTGGTGTTCGACATCACGTTCTTGACATAGGTGCGGGTTTCGACGAACGGGATCGATTCGATGAAGACCGCGCTGTCCATCGGTTTGGTCAAGGCCGAACGCCACGAGCGCAGGCGGCCCGGCCCGGCGTTGTAGGCGGCGGTGGCCAGCACCTGCGAGCCGTCCATATTCCCCAGCACCATGTTCAGGTAGTTCGCGCCCAGCAGGATGTTGGTGCGCACGTCGCTCAGCATCTCCTGCGCGAAGTCGCTCAGGCCGATCTTCTTGGCCACCCAGCGGCCGGTGGACGGCATCACCTGCATCAGGCCCGAGGCGCCGACGTGCGATTGCGCGTCCATGATGAAGCGCGACTCTTGGCGTATCAGGCCGTACACCCAGGCCTTGTCCAGGCCCAGCGTCTGCGTGGTCGGGTGCATGATGTCGATGTGCGGCGCCGGGAAGCGCTGCGTATAGTCGACCTGGATGCGGGTGCGGTCCGAGGTGTTGACCATGCGGTCGAGGATATTGTTCTGGCGCGCGAATTCGGCGGCGGCCAGGTGTTCGCGTTCGCTCAAGCCGCGCAGGCCCCAGTTCCATTCGCGCGTGCCTTCGAAACGCAGGCGCATGCTGAAGAACTTGATGGCGCGCTGGAAGTTCGGATTGGCCGCGATCGGCGCGATTTCGGCCTGGCCGATCGGCAGGCCCGGTAGCGGAATGGTCACCAGCTTGCCGGTTTCCTCCAGCGCCAGCTGGCCGTAGAAGTTGGACTGGTCCGAGATGCTGCGGAACAGCTGCATCGCTTCGCCGGTGGCCTGGATGGAGCCCGCCTGCACCATCAGCGCGCGGCCCAGCCAGTAGACCCAGGCCGGATCGGCGCGCAGCGCGGACGGCATGGCGCGGATGTTCTTCTCCACCTGCTTCCAGTCGCCGTTGCGCAGCGCGATGCGGGTCTTCCATTGAATCTGGTCGATCGACAGCGCGGCGCCGTTCGATTTCTGCCAGTACTCGGTGGTCTCCTGCGACAGCGAATACGACGATTGCAGCGCCACCGCGGCCCACGCTTCCTGCTGTTCCTGCGGGCTCAGTTTGGACGCGGCCTTGTTCAGCGCCAGCACCGCCAGCTTGGTGCTGGTCTTGGCCATGCGGCCGATGGCGACGATGTAGATTTCGTGTTCGACGCGGCCGCTGCCCACACCCTTGGCCAGCGCGATGGCCGGCAGGTCGACCGCCTGCACCGCCTTCTTCTCGTTCCCGTCCAGCAGCGCGACGATGCGGCGCGCCTGGCCGGTGGCGTTGTACTCGCCGGACAGGCGCAGCTGCGCGTACAGGTCGTCGAGGTTGAACTGGCCGGCCTGGTACAGCGTGGCGATCAGGCCCGCGCAGGCTTCGCCGTAGCCGTTCGGCGCGGTGAGCAGCTCGCGCGCTTCGCTCGCCACCTTCTGGCCCTTGAGTGCGCGCGATTGCAGCGCGTAGCATTTGACCTGGGTGTCGTCGTTCAGCACGAACAGCGGCAGCTGCTCGTCGAAGGTGGCCCAGTCGCGCTTGCGGCCCAGCTCCAGCAGCCAGTCGTTGCGCAGGCGGTCGACGATGGCCTGGCCTTCGTAGCGTTTCATGAAATCGCGGATTTCCGCTTGCGAAGCATCCTTCAGGCGCGGTTTCAGCCGATAATAATCGACGTAAGACGGAATGGAATAATCGCCCAGGCGGGCGGCGTAGAAATCGGCCTTGGATGCATCGTCCTGGCGCACGGCGTCGCGCAGCAGCAGGAAGGAATCGTCCGCCCTGCGGCCGTCATCGCCAAGGTCGTCGGCGTGGGCCAGGGAGCTCATGGCCACGGCAGCAAAGGCGGCGGCGCCGGCAATCCATTTTAAAGCGGAAATCAATGTGCAACTCTCTAAAGTCTTGAAAATCTGAACCTATGACCAGCGACCCTAGAATACCACGCGCCACGACCGCACCACCAGCCCCGCCAGCCCCGCAAAAGGCCGATTTACGCAAGCAATTGTTGACTGCGCGGCGCGCTTTGGACGCCGCCACCCGCGCCGCGTGGGACCATGCGATCGGCGCGCAGGTCGTTGACTGGTGGAAGGCGGCGCAGCCGGCGGCGTTGGGCGTGTACTGGCCGCTGCGCGACGAGCCGGATCTGCAGGCGGCCTACGCTGAACTGGCGCGCCTGGGGGCGCGGTTGCTGCTGCCGGTGGTGGTGGAAAAACATGCGGCGCTGGAGTTTGCCGAATGGCGCATCGGCGAGGCGATGGTCAAGGATGCGATGGGGGTGGCGGTGCCGGCCGAGCTGCGCTTGCAGCAGGCGTATCCGCCGGCGTTGCTGGTGCCGTGCCTGGGATTCAATCCGCAGGGCTACCGGCTGGGATATGGCGGCGGCTTCTACGACCGCACGCTGGCGCGCTCACCGCGTCCGCAGACACTGGGGATAGCCTACCAGTGCCTGCAGATACGGTTCGACAGCGACGGTCACGATGTGGCGCTGGACCGCATCATCACCGAAGCCAGTGCCGTCTAACCCGCACTGCGGCCACAGGGGTCGGACCCCGTACGGGGTCCGACCCCACAGCTGCGGTTTGCGGGGTTAAACCAAACGCTGCCACAGCGCGGTGGTGGCCGCGGCCTGGTTCATGCTGTAGAAGTGCAGGCCGGGCGCGCCGCCCGCCAGCAGGCGTTCGCACAGCGCCGTCACCACGTCCAGGCCGAAGGCCTTGATCGAGGCGCTGTCGTCGCCGAAGCTGGCCAGCTTCAATCGCACCCAGCGCGGGATCTCGGCGCCGCACATGTCCGAGAAGCGCATCAGCTGCGTGTAGTTCGTGATCGGCATGATGCCGGCCACGATGGGCACGTCGATGCCGATCTTGCGGGTCTGGTCGACGAACTGGAAGTAGGCGTCGGCGTTGTAGAAGTACTGGGTGATGGCGGCATTGGCGCCGGCCTTCACCTTGCGCTCGAACGCCAGCAGGTCGTCCTGCGGCGACTTGGCCTGCGGGTGCACTTCCGGATAGGCCGCTACTTCGATGTGGAACCATTCGCCGGTCTCCTGGCGGATGAACTCCACCAGCTCGTTCGCGTAGCGGAACTCGCCGGCCGCGCCGTAGCCGCTCGGCAGATCGCCGCGCAGCGCGACGATGCGCTTGATGTTGTGGGCCTTGAACTCCGTGAGGATCTCGCGGATCGATTCGCGCGTGCCGCCGACGCAGGACAGGTGCGGCGCGGCGTCTTCACCGGCGGCGAGGATTTCCACCACGGTGTCGAGCGTGCCGCGCTGCGTGCTGCCGCCGGCGCCGAAGGTCACGGAAAAATATTTGGGCTTGAGCTCGGACAGCTTGGCGCGCGTGACGCGCAGCTTTTCCGCCCCCTCCGCCGTCTTGGGCGGAAAGAATTCGATACTGAAATTATGATTAGCCATCTGACTTCTTCAAAAGTAAGGTAGACAGGGCCCAGGAAATCACGCTGTACAACAGTGCGCCACCGATCGCCGACGCGAAGCTATCGACGTGGAAGCCGTCCACCCATTGGGCGACCAGCCAGAACATGAAGCCGTTGATGATGAAGATGAACAGGCCCAGCGACACCACGGTCACGGGCAGCGTCAGCAACAACAGCACGGGGCGTATCAGCGTATTGACCAGGCCCAGTACAAGAGCCGCGACGAGGGCTGCGCCTATGCTTGTGACATCGACGGAATGCATCAGGTAGGGAACTGCCAGCAAGGCAATTGCATTGATTAACCAGGTAAGGACCAAACGCATAAAATGAACTCGCTGCAAAAAAGGACTGGATAAAAACGGGGCCGGCTAACATGCCGGCCCCGTTTCATACCGGCAGATTAATAACGGTAGTGGTCTGGCTTGTACGGGCCGGCTTGCGACACGCCGATGTAGGCCGCTTGCTCTTCGGTCAGCACGGTCAGTTGCGCGTTCAGTTTCTTCAACTGCAGGCGCGCCACTTTCTCGTCCAGGTGCTTAGGCAGCACGTACACGCCGACTGGATACTTGTCGGTGTTGGCGAACAGCTCGATCTGGGCGATGGTCTGGTTGGCGAACGACGACGACATCACGTACGACGGATGGCCGGTGCCGCAACCCAGGTTGACCAGGCGGCCTTCGGCCAGCAGGATGATGCGCTTGCCCGACGGGAAGATCACGTGGTCGACCTGCGGCTTGATGTTGTCCCAGGTGTACTTCTTCAGCGCGGCGACATCGATCTCGTTGTCGAAGTGGCCGATGTTGCAGACGATGGCCTGGTCCTTCATGGCCAGCATGTGCTTCTCGGTCAGGATGTGATAGTTGCCGGTGCAGGTGACGAAGATGTCGCCGTGTTCGGCGGCGTAGTCCATCGTCACAACGCGGTAGCCTTCCATCGCGGCCTGCAGTGCGCAGATCGGATCGATTTCGGTGACCCACACTTGCGCCGACAGTGCGCGCATGGCTTGCGCCGAGCCCTTGCCGACGTCACCGTAACCGGCGATCACGGCGACCTTACCGGCGATCATCACGTCGGTGGCGCGCTTGATGCCGTCGACCAGCGATTCGCGGCAACCGTACAGGTTGTCGAATTTGGACTTGGTGACGGAGTCGTTGACGTTGATCGCAGGGAAGGCCAGCTTGCCTTCCTTGTGCATCTGGTACAGGCGGTGCACGCCGGTGGTGGTTTCCTCGGTCACGCCCAGGATCTGCGGCAGGCGCTTGGAGTACCACAGCGGGTCGATCGCCAGGTGGGCCTTGATGGCGTTGAACAGGCAGATCTCTTCTTCCGAACCGGGAGCGGCCAGCACCGAGATGTCTTTTTCAGCGCGCGCGCCCAGGTGCAGCAGCAGCGTGGCGTCGCCGCCGTCGTCGAGGATCATGTTCGAGTAGACCGCGTTGCCGGCGGCGTCGGCCGGCCATTCGAAGATGCGGTGGGTGTAGTCCCAGTATTCGTCCAGGGTTTCGCCCTTGATGGCGAACACCGGGGTGCCGGCGGCGGCGATGGCGGCGGCGGCGTGGTCCTGGGTCGAGTAGATGTTGCACGATGCCCAACGGACCTTGGCGCCCAGCGCTTCCAGCGTCTGGATCAGCACGGCGGTCTGGATGGTCATGTGCAGCGAACCGGTGATGCGCGCGCCCTTGAGCGGTTGCGACGCGGCGAATTCCTCACGGATGGCCATCAGGCCAGGCATTTCGGTTTCGGCAATCTTGATTTCTTTGTCGCCCCAGGCGGCCAGGGAAATGTCGGCGACCAGGAAGTCTTGTGCGGATTTGAGTACGGCGTTCATCACGCCCTCCTTTCATGTGTTGAAAAAAGTAACGTGAGCGCGGTTTGGGACTCCGAGCCTGGCGAATTGTGATTCGTCGCAACGCTCCTCGGAAGCCGCATTTTAGCACCGTTGGGCCGGAATGGTGAACTGCGCCGCCAATAAAGTCCCACTTGTGGTGGATCAAATCAAGCGCCGCAACACCGGCTACGCTGGATTTTTCAGACGGTGCGCCATCATGACTATCGATTCACGCGATGCGATCTGGAATGAAGCCCAGGATCTGCTGTACCGCTCCAGCTATGCCGGCGAACTCAAGACGGCCTTGCTGGCGCGCTGGGTATGGCTGGACAGCATCACCAAGATCGCCGTGGCGATCTCCTCGGGCGGCGCGGCGCTGGCCGGCCTCGTATTCTGGAAAAATAGCGACTATACTTTTTTATGGCCGATGTTCACCTCGGCCAGCGCCCTGCTCGCCATCGTGTCGCGGCAATTGTCGGTGGCCGAGAAGGTGCAGGCGCACGCCACATCCGCCGTCAGCCTCGGCGCGCTGGTCATCGATATCGGTTCGCTGATCGTGCGGATGAAGGTCAACCCGAACTTTTCCGTTGTGGAGTTCGAGAAGAAACTGCTGGCTTTCAGGACCAAGTACGGCACCGAAGTCGGCAAATTCCCGTACGACCTGCTGCTGACGCAACCGCTGCGCGTCAAGACGCAAGCCGCCGTCAATCACGCACTGGGCCGACAAGAGTAGGAGGAACCATGATACTGAAAGACACCCCCCGCCGCCGCTACGAACCGCCCAATCCGATACCGCCGCCGCCGAAGCGGCCGACATAAGCGCTCCGGATGCGACCAGATGCGACAACGCCCCGGCATGCGGGGCGTTGTCGTTCAGTGCGGCGAGATTACTTCAGGCCGGCTGCGGCGCGCAGGATCGCGGCCTTGTCGGTGCGTTCCCACGTGAATTCCGGCTCTTCGCGGCCGAAGTGGCCGTAGGCGGCGGTCTTGGCGTAGATCGGACGCAGCAGGTCCAGCATCTGCACGATGCCTTTCGGACGCAGGTCGAAATGCTCCATCACCAGCGCGGCGATCTTGTCGTCCGGGATCACGCCCGTGCCTTCGGTGTAGACCGTGATGTTGATCGGACGCGCCACGCCGATGGCGTAGCTGACCTGCACCTGGCACTGGCGCGCCAGACCCGCGGCCACCACGTTCTTGGCCACGTAGCGGGCGGCGTAGGCGGCCGAACGGTCCACTTTCGTAGGATCCTTGCCGGAGAAGGCGCCGCCGCCGTGCGGGCTGGCGCCGCCGTAGGTGTCGACGATGATCTTGCGGCCAGTCAGGCCGCAATCACCCTGAGGACCGCCGATGACGAAGCGGCCGGTCGGGTTGACCAGGTATTTGGTGTCGACCAGCCACTCGCGCGGCAACACCTGCTTGATGATCTCTTCGATCACCGCTTCTTCGATCTGCTTGTGCTGCATTTCCGGCGCGTGCTGGGTCGACAGCACGACGGTGTCGACCGAGACCGGACGGCCGTTGACGTAACGCAGCGTGACTTGCGATTTGGCATCCGGACGCAGCCACGGCAGGCGGCCGTCCTTGCGCAGCTGCGACTGGCGCTCGACCAGGCGGTGCGCGTAGTGGATCGCCGCCGGCATCAGTTCCGCCGTTTCGTCGCAGGCGTAGCCGAACATCAGGCCCTGGTCGCCGGCGCCTTGATCCAGGTCAATCCCCGCGCCTTCGTCCACGCCCTGGGCGATGTCCGGCGACTGCTTGTCGTAGGCCACCAGCACGGCGCAACCCTTGTAGTCGATGCCGTAGTCGGTGTTGTCGTAGCCGATGCGTTTGATGGTTTCGCGCGCAACTTGAATATAATCAACGTTGGCGAAGGTGGTGATCTCACCGGCCAGCACCACCAGGCCGGTGTTGCACAGGGTTTCTGCGGCAACGCGGGCTTTCGGGTCCTGGGCCAGGATGGCGTCCAGAATCGCGTCGGAAATTTGGTCGGCAACCTTGTCCGGGTGGCCTTCCGAAACGGATTCGGAAGTGAAAAGATAATCGTTTGACATCGCAAGCTCCTGATACTGGTTGAGAATGTTTTGTCGCTCACCAATACGGCTTGCGACGCTTTAGCGATATTTATATTCCGCTTCGCAAGTTGTCTGTTAACTCAGCGGATACTCCATACGTGTTATTTTACGCTTCTTAAAAAATTTTGGCAGAGCAACAGAAGCCAAAATACCCTTCTATTAGACGAATTACTCATGCTTGTACCAATTTTTCGATTTCTCTCAATCTTCCCGTTGCCGTTTCTACACGCATTGGGCGCGGCGCTGGGCTGGCTGGTCTACCTGAGCTCGCCTTCCTACCGCCGCCGCATGCGCGACAACATGGCGCAGGCCGGCTATTCCCGTCACCTGTCGGCCGCCATCTCCGAGGCCGGCAAGAGCATCGTCGAGCTGCCCTTCATCTGGTGCGCCAAGCCGGAGCGCGTGTCGCGCCACGCCACCGACGAGAACTGGGCCATCGTCCAAGCCGAACTCGATGCCGGCCGCGGCATCGTGTTCCTGACGCCCCACCTGGGCTGCTTTGAAATCGTCGCGCAGGAAATCGCGCTGCGCACCGAGCTGATGGTGATGTACCGCCCGCCCAAGAAAGCCGCGCTGAAGCCGCTGATCGAAGGCGCCCGCGCGCGCGACAACCTGCTGCTGGCGCCGGCCAATATGTCCGGCGTGCGCATGCTGGCCAAGTGCCTCAAGAAAGGCAAGCCGATCGGCCTGCTGCCGGACCAGGTGCCGCAGGAAGGCGAAGGCGTGTGGGCCACGTTCTTCGGCCGCGCCGCCTACACCATGACCTTGCCGGCCAAGCTGGCGCAGCTGGGCGACGCCACCGTCATCGTCACCTATGCCGAGCGCCTGCCGGGCGGCAAGGGCTATGTGATCCGCTTCGTGCCCTTCGACGGCACCTTGGACGGCAGCGCCGCCGAGCAGGCGCAGGCCATCAACCACGCGATGGAGCGCCTGATCGCGCGCAGCCCGACCCAGTATTTCTGGAGCTACAACCGCTACAAGGTGCCGGCCGGCATCGATGCGCCCGACTCTACGCCCTCCTCGGGAGAACAGGCATGAAGCTGCTGTTAGGAATCATGTGGCTGCTGCACTGGCTGCCGCTGCCGGTGCTGGGCCGTTTCGGCGACGCCGTCGGCAGCCTGCTGTTCCTGGTGATGCGTGCGCGCCGCCATATCACGCTGACCAATCTGCGCCTGTGCATGCCGGAGCTGAGCGAGGCCGAACGCACCGTCATCGCCCGCCGCCACTTCCAGGCGTACTCGCGCAGCGTGTGGGAGCGCGGCATCCTGTGGTGGGCGTCTGAGGCAAGGCTGAAGCGCCTGATCAGGATCGAGCCGGGCCCGGTGCCGGTGGAGGAAATGACGGCCAGGCCGACCATCCTGCTGTGCCCGCACTTCGTCTGCCTGGACGTGGCCGGCGCCTCGATCGCGATGGTGACCAGCGCCTCGTCCATGTACGTGCAGCAAAAGAACGCCGCCTTCGACCAGGTGCTGCGCGCCGGCCGCGCCCGCTTCAAGCCGGTCAAGCTGTTCACCCGCCAGGACGGCATCAAGCCCATCCTGCGGGCGCTGCGGGACAAGCTGCCCTACTTCATGCTGCCGGACATGGACTTCGGCGAAAAGGACGCCGAGTTCGTGCCCTTCTTCGGCATCGAGGCGGCCACGCTGACCGCCACCGCCCGCATCGCCGCCACCACCGGCGCCCAGGTGATGCCGGTGATCGCCACCTTCCTGCCCGGTTACCAGGGCTGGCGTGTGAAATTCTATCCAGTGTGGGACAATTACCCTGGTCCCGACATGGTTGCCGCCACCCGCCGCATGAACGAGTTCATCGAGGAGCGCGTGCGCGAAGCCCCGGCTGAATATTTCTGGACGCATAAACGGTTCAAGACGCGCCCGAACGGCGAAGCTTCGCTGTACCAGCGTTCCAAGTAACAACACAGGCAGCAGATGAAACTCAAATTCACCAAAATGCATGGCGCCGGCAATGACTTCGTGGTCATCGACGGCATCAACCAGGACATCGACTTTTCGGCCGCGCAATGGCAGCTGCTGGGCGACCGCCGCTTCGGCGTGGGCGCCGACCAGATCCTGCTGGTGGAAAAACCGACCGAGGCCGGCTGCGATTTCCGCTACCGCATCTTCAACGCCGACGGCGGCGAGGTCGAGCAATGCGGCAACGGCTCGCGCGCCTTCGTCAAGTTCGTCGCGGAAAAAGGCCTGACCGCGCAGCGCAGCATCACGGTGCAGACCAAGGCCGGCGTGATCGCGCCCCGCCTGGAAGCGGACGGCAGCATCACCGTCGACATGGGCGCGCCGGTGCTCGAGCCGCAGCGCGTGCCGTTCGACGCCGACGGCCTGCACGGCGAACGCCAGGGCGACGACACGCTGTGGCCGCTGGTGCTGGAACTGGGCGGCGCGCGCGAGAGCGTGCTGATTTCGGTGGTATCGATGGGCAATCCGCACGCGGTGCAGATCGTCGACGATGTCGACGCCGCCCCGGTCGAACTGACCGGCCCGCTGATCGAGCACCACGCGCGCTTCCCCAACCGGGTCAACGCCGGCTTCATGCAGATCGTCGGCCGCCACCACATCAAGCTGCGCGTGTTCGAGCGCGGCGTCGGCGAAACCCTGGCTTGCGGCACCGGCTCCTGTGCGGCCGTGGTGGCCGGCATCCGCCGCGGCTTGCTGGACAGCCCGGTGCAGGTCGACGCGCGCGGCGGCCAGCTGTCGATCAGCTGGGCGGGCGAGGGCCAGCCGGTGTGGCTGACCGGCCCGGCGGTGACGGTGTTCGAAGGCGAGATCGAGATTTAAGGCGCGGGATTTAAGGCGCGAGATTTAAGGAGGCAACTCAGGCGGCGACTCAGGCCGCCAGCCGGTCGTCGTCGGCCGGTTGCCAGGTCTTCAGCCGGTACAGGCGCTGGCGGTAATTGCCCTCCAGGCCGTCCGGGCCGTTGTCGAGATGCTCGAACAGACGGCCGATGCGGTCCAGCGCCTGGCGTTCGCGCGCGGTGCGCAGCAGCACCAGACGCCGCTTGCTGCGGCCATAACTGGCGCGGATATCCACCACCAGGCAATGGCCCTGGTCGGCCGCCTTCACATCCAGCAGCAGCGCTTCCGCCCGGCTCAGGCCGAACAGCTCGGCCAACTCCAGCCGCGCCGCCAGCAGGGGCTGGCTTTCCAGCGCTTCGCGCGTCTTGCCACACAAAATCTCATCGGCCCAGTCCGACGCCTTGGGCGCCGCCGCGATGCGCGCCAGCGCCGTTTCCGCTTCCTCGCAGCCCTGGGCCGCCGCCTTCTGCAACCAGTAGGCGGCGCGCACGTCGCTGTGTTCGTCGGTGCGGCGGTTGCGCCACGCGTACATGCCGCACTCCAGCTGCGCGGCGCAATGCCCCATGTCGGCCGCGCGTTCCAGGTAGGCCTGGGCTTCCGCCACGCAGCGCTGCGAAAATTCCGGTTTCAGATAAATCCGCGACAGCGCATACCAGGCTTCGGCCAGACCCTGGTCGCCGGCCTGGGTCA
Source organism: Duganella rhizosphaerae (assembly GCF_040364205.1). Lineage (NCBI taxonomy): Bacteria > Pseudomonadati > Pseudomonadota > Betaproteobacteria > Burkholderiales > Oxalobacteraceae > Duganella > Duganella rhizosphaerae. The sequence goes on along the minus strand of NZ_BPWK01000023.1, from coordinate 51,559 downwards.
GCCAGCGGATCGCGCGCTTGAAGTTGACGGCGGCGATGCCGTTGAGCTGCCGCTTGCCGTCGCCGTCCATGCGGGCAAACCACAGGCCCAGCGCCAGCTGGGCGTGGCGGTCGCCGCCGTGGGCGGCCAGTTCGCGGCAGTGATGCAGCGCGTCCCGGTGCTCCGTGTGGCTGTCGAACAGCTCGGCGCAGCGCGCCAGCAAGGTCAGTTGGGCCGGTTCCAGCGGCCAGTCGGCGGCACGGGCCGCTTCGGCGTCGGCCGGGGCGTCGGCGAGCAGCTTGCGCGCCAAGGGCAAGGCGCGTTGCAGAAACGCCGCGCGGTCGCCGTGCCAGGCCTGCTCCAGCACGGCGTACTGGGCGGCGGCCAGGCCGCTGTCGGCAGCCCGCGCCAGCCACTGCTGGCGGACGCTGGCGCGATGCGGCCCCGGGCCGCGCCGCGACGGCAGGGGCGCCAGCGGCGCCGACGACGGCGGCTGCGCGCCGGACTGGTGCGCCAGCAACCATTGCGCTTCGGCCGAGCCGCTGCGCGCGGCCGTCTCCAGCGCCCGCAAAGCCTTGTCGCGCAAATGCGACGTTTCTTGCCCCGCCGCCCGGTTCAACACCAGTTGCGCCAGCACCAGGCCGGCCTGTTCGACGCCGGCGTCGTAGGCGCGGTCATACCAGGACAGCACCGCCGGCAGGCAGTGCTGGGCATGTTCGAAGGGAACGTAGCTGCCGATCAACATCCAGGCTTCATCCTGCTCCTGCAGCGCGGCGCGGTTGAGCCAGTGCAGGGCGGTAGGCAGACTGAGCGGCAAGCTGGCGCCGCCGAACAGGTAGAGCTTGCCCAACGCCAGCTGACAGACCGCATCTCCCGCACGCGCGCCCCGGATGATCCCTAACTCTTCTCGATTAGCCATCGTCTCACTATTAGTCCGATTCATCGAAGTGGCGATACGGCCATGCGGCCTGCATGACCGTTGCTGCTTATGAGTGTAGCGTGCGATCCGCGCCACACACTAAACAATATGCAAAGCGCTTTGATTTCGCACAAACGCCCTACCCCGCTTCGCCCTGTACGCTAGAGCTGTTTTGATGCCTGAATGAAAGGAAATAATAGCGAAACAGGCCCTCATGGCCTGCCAATCAAGCGTTTCAAAAATACAACAAGAAGCCCGGTTTCTTTGGCTTTCGACCAAAACTAGCCGTCATAATCAACCATTCCAGCGTTTTTGACCCGGCGGGATATTAAGGTTCCTACCAACCAAGGGTCGAAGTACGCGACCTGCTAGCTTTGGATGTATGCATGTTCACTCATAAAGGAATAACTCAAATGAAAAAATCTTTAGTGGCTCTGGCTCTCATGGGCGTATTTGCTGGCGCATACGCGCAGTCGTCCGTGACCATCTATGGCACTGTAGATGCAGGGATTTCCAAGCGCACCGGCACCACCACCCAGGTCGGCAAACGCGACAACAACAAACTCGGTTTCAAAGGCATCGAAGATCTGGGCAGCGGCCTGAAGGCCATCTTCCAGCTGGAAATCCGCTACGAGCCGGACACCGGCACGATTGAAAACACCTCCGGCGCCAACAGCCGTCCACTGTTCCAGGGCCAGAGCCGCGTCGGCCTGCAGGGCGACTTCGGTACCGTGCGCCTGGGCCGTGGCCTGACCGCCTTCCAGGAAACCAGCACCGCCTTCGAACCATGGAGCGGCATGCCTGGCGTGGCCGGCTACCAGACCGACCTGCAAGTGGCCGGCTACACCAGCGATCCGCTGAGCCCGCTCGGCAACTCGAACAACCGCTTCTCGAACGCGGTGTTCTATAACACCCCGATGATCGCCGACATCTTCCAGCTCAACGTCACCGTCGCCGCCAAGGAAGCCAACAACAGCCCGGCCATCATCGGCAAGGGCACCGCCGCCGCACCGCAATTCGCGGCCAACGCAGCCCCGCTGACCACGCCTTACTCGCTGAGCGCCACCGCCGCCAACGGCCCGTTCGCCGCCTACGCCGCCTACGAGAAGAACGCCATCGAAACCAAACTGTGGTCGGTTGGCGCATCGTTCAAGCCGATCAACGAGCTGAAACTGATGGGCTCCTACCAGAAGCAGGATCAGAGCAGCAGCACGCTGATCAATCCAAACACCAAGGCATGGCTGCTGGGCGCCAACTACACCGTCGGCGCCGGCCTGATCCGCGTTGGCTATGGCCAGAAGACTCCGGACAACAGCCTGGGCAACCCAGCCCTGGTCAAGACCAAGCAGGCGTCGATCGGCTACGACTACAACCTGTCGGCCCGTACCTATCTGTATGTTGATGCCTCGAACAAGAAGGCAGCTACCACGCTGAATTTCTACAGCCTCGGTATCCACCACAACTTCTAAGCCGCGCAGTCGGCAAGAACTGCCGGCGCTTGGGTTGGGGAATGACGGGCATGGGCAACCATGTCCGTTTTTTTTCGTTTAGAATGACTGTGCCTTTCCAACCTCGCCAATAAAGTACCTCAATGACTGTCCCACTGGATCACACCCTCGTCGCGCAATACCTGACCGAACACCCGAATTTCTTCGAAGAGCACGCTGAATTGCTGGGGGAAATCAAACTGGCCAGCCCGCTGACGGGACGCGCCGTATCGCTGCAAGAGCGCCAGATGGAAGTGATGCGCGACAAGTACAAGGCGCTGGAATTGCGCATGAGCAATTTGATGCGCCTGGCGTCGGAAAACGAAGCGATCGCCAACAAATTCCACCGCTGGACCAAGGTGCTGCTGGAAGCCGAAGATGTGGGTTCCATGCCACACGCCGTGGTCAGCGGCCTGAAGTCCAGTTTTGATGTACCGCAGGTCACGCTGCGCATCTGGGACACCGCCCCCGACTACCTCGGCGAATGGTTCGTCAACGGCGTGTCGGAAGATGCGCGCATCTTCGCCAACAGCCTGATGGCGCCATACTGCGGCACCAACAAGGATTTCGAAGCGGTGCGCTGGCTGCAGGACGCCACCGGCATCACCTCCACCGTCATCATCCCGCTGCGCAAGCCCGGCAACAAGCATGCCTTCGGCCTGCTGATCATGGGCTCGGCCGATCCGGCGCGCTTCACCTCGTTGATGGCCACCGATTTCCTGGTCCACATCGGCGAAACCACCAGCACCGCGCTGGCCTGGCTGCTGGCCTGAGCGCCGCCATGAGCGCCGAACCAGACAGCAAGCTGGCCTGGATCGACGCTTACCTGGCCCATCTGCGCGACCAGCGCCGGCTGTCGCCGCACACCGTCAGCGCCTATGGGCGCGATCTCCAGGAATTGGCCAAGCTGTCCGCCGGCCAGGACTGGCAGCAGCTCGACCATTTCACCATCCGCCGCCTGACCGCCAAGCTGCACGCGCGCGCGCTCGACCCGCGCTCGATCGCCCGCAAGCTGTCCAGCTGGCGCGGCTTTTTCGACTGGCTGGGCGGCCAGACCGCGCTGGCGGCCAACCCGGTGCAGGGCGTGCGCGCCCCCAAGCGCGCCCGCACGCTGCCGCGCGCGCTGTCGGTGGACGACGCCGTGCAACTGGTGGCGCCAGCGCGGCCGCACGCCGGCGCGGCCCCGGAAGCGGCCGAGCTGTGCAACCGCGCCATGTTCGAACTGTTGTATTCCAGCGGCTTGCGGGTGTCCGAGCTGGCCGGGCTGGACCTGGCCGCCGGCAAGGACGCGCTGGGCTGGGTGGCGCTGGACAACCGCGAAGTCATCGTCACCGGCAAGGGCAACAAGCAGCGCGTGGTGCCGGTGGGCGCGGCCGCGCTGGAGGCGCTGGCGGCCTGGATCGCCGTGCGGCCTGCGCCCTCGGACGGCGGCAACGCCCTGTTCCTCAGCACGCGCGGCACGCGGGTGTCGCCGCGGGTGATACAGCAGCGTTTGCAGGCCCATGGCGTGGCCCAGGGCGCGCCGGTGCATGTGCACCCACACATGCTGCGCCACTCGTTCGCCTCGCACGTGCTGCAATCGTCGGGCGACCTGCGGGCGGTGCAGGAAATGCTGGGCCACTCCAGCATCAGCTCGACCCAGGTCTACACCGCGCTGGACTTCCAGCACCTGGCCGAGGTGTACGACAAGGCCCACCCGCGCGCCAAGGTGAAATAGCCGGCACCCGTACTGACGTTGCTCAATCGGACGAATTGCTAGCCCAGGCCAAATTCCGGCATAATCGGCCGGTTGCATTTCCGCATTTGATCCCCATCTAGGGTTTCCTCCTAGACCAGACTGGTAAGCACCATGGCACTGATACCGACCACCATCCTCACCGGCTTCCTCGGCGCCGGCAAGACCACCCTGCTGAACCGCATCCTGCAGGAACAGCACGGCATGCGCATCGCCGTCATCGAAAACGAGTTTGGGCAGGAAAACATCGACAACGAGATCCTGGTGCAGGACAGCGGCGAACAGATCGTGGAAATGAACAACGGCTGCATCTGCTGCACCGTGCGTGGCGACCTGATCGTCGCCCTGAGCGGGCTGGCGCAGAAGCGCGAAGCCGGCGAACTGCATTTCGACCGCGTCGTCATCGAGACCACCGGCCTCGCCAATCCCGGCCCGGTGGCGCAGACCTTCTTCGTCGACGAGGAAGTGGGCGCTCACTACATGCTGGACGCCGTGGTCACCGTGGTGGACGCCCGCCACGCGATGGACCAGCTGGACCAGCACGAGGAAGCCCAGCGCCAGGTCGGTTTCGCCGACAAGCTGCTGCTGTCCAAGACCGACCTGGCCAGCGCCGAGGAGGTGGCCACGCTGACCGCCCGCCTCAAGCGCATCAATCCGCGCGCGCCGATCAGCACGGCCGATTTCGGCCGCGCCCCGCTGTCCGAGGTGCTGGACCTGAAGGGCTTCAACCTGAACGACAAGCTGGAACTGGACCCGGACTTCCTGGAAACCGACCAGGCCCACGACGACGACCACGTGCATGACGAACACTGCGGCCATCATCACGGCCACGACCACGGCCACCACCACGAGGAACACGGCCACAACCACCACCATGCCCACCACAGCGACGATATCGCGGCGTTTGTGTTCAAAAGTACACGCCCGTTCGACACCGCCAAGCTCGACGAGTTCCTTGGCGGCCTGGTAAATGTCTACGGTCCTCGCATGCTGCGCTACAAAGGCGTATTGTTCATGAAAGACGCCGATCGTAAAGTAGTGTTCCAGGGCGTGCACCAGATCATGGGCAGCGACCTGGGCGCCAAATGGGGAGAAAACGACGTTCGAGGCAGCAAAATGGTATTTATCGGTAAAAATCTGCCGAAAGATATCTTTATTAGCGGTTTAGAACAATGTCTGGTATAAACTATCCGGGTTTTGTGGGGATGGCTGAATAGCCACAAACTCCGGGCTGATTAATTGAAAACTCTGTCGTATCGAAGGTAAGCGAAGTTATGACCACCAAAACTAATAAATCGACCCCCGCCGCCGCCGACCGCATCCTGACCGAAGAAGAAATTCTGAAGATGGATGAAAAGGATTATATGAATCCGGCGCAATTGGCCTTCTTCAAAGCCAAGCTGCAAGCGCTTGAAAAAGAATTGTTGAAGAACGCCGGCGAAACCACCGAACACCTGCGCGAAACCGTGCTGGTGCCGGACCCGGCCGACCGCGCCACCATCGAAGAAGAACACGCGCTGGAACTGCGCACCCGCGACCGCGAGCGCAAGCTGCTGAAAAAGGTCCAGCAATCGATCGTCACCATCGACGGCGGCGACTACGGCTGGTGCGAAGAAACCGGCGAACCGATCGGCATTCCACGCCTGATCGCCCGTCCGACCGCCACGCTGTCGCTGGAAGCCCAGCAGCGCCGCGAACTGAAGCAGAAACTGTACGGCGATTAATTCGCTGGGTCTTTAAAAAAAGCACGCAGCCGCGTGCTTTTTTTTACGGCAAACACGAGGATCAGCGTGGGACTGTTCTCCATCTTCAAGAAGACCGACGCACCCGCCCCGCAATCGAGCAACGACGATGACGAGGCGGCGCGGCTGGCCGCCAACAGCGAAGCCGAACGCCTGCAGCAGCAGGCGCGCCAGCGCGAGATCGCCCGCGCCACTGCGATGAAGATCGACGCCATCGAATCGGCGATGACCTTCGACATTTTCAACGAGCCGGAGCCGGCCTGGGGCAGCCAGCGCGCCACCCGCCCGGCCAGGCCCAAGGCCGCCGCCCACGCCGACGGCGGCCCCGACACGCAAGCATTGGCCGACATCCCCACCACCCTGCTGCTGCGCGACGACGACCTGCCGCAACTGGCCGTGGCCGCCGAGACCGCCCCGGTGGTGGAAGAGATCGCCATCCTGTACGCCAACGGCCAGGGCGCCGTGGCCGAGCAGCTGCTCAACGCCAGCCTGGCCGACGCCGCCGGCGACCGCACCGTCTGGTGGATGCTGTTCGACCTGTACCAGGTCAGCGGCCAGCGCGACCGCTTCGACAACCTGTCGATCGACTACGCCAGCACCTTCGAGACCTCGCCGCCGCCGTGGAACGCGCCGGCCGCGCTGGCCGCGTCCTCGCCCGACTTTGCCGGCCTGACGCCGACCGAAGCCTTCGCCGGCGTGCTCGACCAGCACATCGACGCCCAGCTGGAGCGGCTGCGCCAGTCGGCCGCCAACAGCCCGGTGCTGCGGCTGGAATTTTCCCGCGTGACGGCGGTCGAGGCGGCCGGCTGCGCGCTGCTGCTGGACACGCTGCGCAAGCTGCAAGCCCAGCAGCGCGAGCTGATCCTGGTGGGCGCCGACGGCCTGGCCGCGCTGATACGCTCCGGCATCGCCATCGGCCGCCGCGACGACACCGAGGCGCCGTGGCTGCTGCTGCTGGAGCTGCTGCAACTGCTGAACCGCGAAAAACAGTTCGAGGAAATCGGCATGGACTACTGCGTCACCTTCGAAGTGTCGCCGCCGTCGTTCACGGCGCCGCACAAGGTGGCCACAGCGACAGCCGCGGCCCAGCACGTGTCCGCGTCGCCGGACCGCTTCATGCTGCCGCCGCTGCTGGAAGGCCAGCTCGGCCCTTTACTCGGCCAGATCCAGCACTATGCCGATCAATACCAGACCCTGGTGTTCGACTGCTCGCGCCTGACGCGCATCGACTACGCCTGCGCCAACCAGCTGCACGCCAGCCTGGCCCAGTTGGGCAAGAAGATCGAATTCCGCGACGTCAACCACCTGGTGACGGCGCTGCTGCGCCTGCTGGGCTATGCCGACATCGCCAGGATCTACCCGCACAAATATTAGTACCCCACAAGCAAGGGGTCAGACCCCATACGGGGTCTGACCCCGGTGCAGCGCAGTGCGGGGTGAAGCGCTTGCAATTGCGATATCCAGCCCCATTTTTCAGTCTTGAAGCAGTCTGCGTCATTACTTTGAGGTAACTATGGAACAATTTCACGGCACCACCATCCTGTGCGTACGTCGCGGCAAGCAAGTCGCGCTGGGCGGCGACGGCCAGGTCACGCTGGGCAACATCGTCATGAAGGGCACGGCCCGCAAGGTGCGCAAGGTCTACCAGGGCAAGGTGCTGGTCGGCTTCGCCGGCGGCACCGCCGACGCCTTCACCCTGCTCGACCGCTTTGAAGGCAAGCTGGAAAAACACCAGGGCAATCTGCTGCGCGCCTCGGTCGAGCTGGCCAAGGACTGGCGCACCGACCGCGTGCTGCGCCGCCTGGAAGCGATGCTGCTGGTGGCCGACAGTGAATCGACCTTGGTGATCACCGGCAACGGCGACGTGCTCGAGCCTGAAGACGGCATCGGCGCCATCGGCTCCGGCGGCACCTACGCGCAATCGGCGGCCAAGGCGCTGGTGGAAAATACGGAACTGTCGCCGTCGGAAGTCGTCAAAAAGTCACTGACCATCGCCGGCGAATTGTGCATCTACACCAATCTGAACCACATCATCGAGACACTGGACCCAGCATGAACATGACCCCGAAGGAAATCGTCGGCGAGCTCGACAAACATGTGGTCGGCCAGGGCAACGCCAAGAAGGCGGTGGCCATCGCGCTGCGCAACCGCTGGCGCCGCCAGCAGGTCGAGGAACCGCTGCGCCACGAGATCACGCCGAAAAACATCCTGATGATAGGCCCGACCGGCGTCGGCAAGACCGAGATCGCGCGCCGCCTGGCCAAGCTGGCCGACGCGCCCTTCATCAAGATCGAAGCCACCAAGTTCACCGAGGTCGGCTATGTCGGCCGCGACGTCGACACCATCATCCGCGACCTGATCGACATCGGCGTCAAGCAGACCCGTTCGGCCGAGATGGCCAAGGTGCGCACCCGCGCCGAGGACGCGGCCGAAGACCGCGTGCTCGACATCCTGCTGCCGCCGGCGCGCGACTTCGGCTTCCACCAGGCCACGCCGTCGGATACGCCGAAGGAAGGCAAGGAAGGCGACAGCACCCGCCAGACCTTCCGCAAGCGCCTGCGCCAGGGCGAGCTGGACGACAAGGAAATCGAGATCGAGCTGGCCGAGAACGGCCCGCAGATGGAGATCATGGCGCCGCCCGGCATGGAGGAAATGACCGAGCAGATCAAGTCCATGTTCTCCGGCATCGGCGGCAGCCGCAAGAAGGCGCGCAAGGTCAAGATCAAGGAAGCGATGAAGGTGCTGATCGACGAGGAAGCCGCCAAGCTGGTCAACGACGACGAGATGAAGCAGAAGGCCATCCAGAACGTCGAGCAGAACGGCATCGTGTTCCTCGACGAGATCGACAAGATCGCCTCGCGCTCGGAAGTGGGCGGCGCCGACGTCTCGCGCGCCGGCGTGCAGCGCGACCTGCTGCCGCTGGTCGAGGGCACGACCGTCAACACCAAGTACGGCATGATCAAGACCGACCACATCCTGTTCATCGCCTCGGGCGCCTTCCACCTGGCCAAGCCGTCCGACCTGATCCCCGAACTGCAGGGCCGCTTCCCGATCCGGGTCGAGCTGGAGTCGCTGTCGATCGCCGATTTCGAACGCATCCTGACCAGCACCGACGCCTGCCTGACCAAGCAGTACGAGGCGCTGCTGGCCACCGAGAACGTCACCATCGAGTTCGCGCCGGAAGGCATCACGCGGCTGGCGGAAATCGCCTACTCGGTCAACGAGCGCACCGAGAACATCGGCGCGCGCCGGCTGTACACGGTGATGGAAAAGCTGCTGGAAGAACTGTCCTTCACGGCCAGCGACGACAGCGGCAAGCTCATCACCATCGATGCGGCCTACGTCAACGCGCGGCTCGACGCGCTGGCGGTCAACGAAGACCTGTCGCGCTACGTGCTTTAATTGTTTCGCTAAGGAGCCGGGATCATGGCCAACAAGGCGCTGTCCACGCGGCAGAAGATGACGATACGGGTCGAGCCGTCGCAGAAGCCGCCGCGCAATCCGGTGGCGCTGGCGGCCAAGGCGCGCGCCGGTGGCGCCGGTCCGCACGCCAAGCCGGTGTCGACCGACCGCCAGGCCGCCAAGCGCCTGCTGGCGAAGATCAGCCTGAAGCCGGACCCGGAGGAAAAATAACCGTTAGCGGACGCCGGTAGTGGCGTCCGCTCTCGGGTTATCCGGTGCCATCCCTGCTGCGAGGGACAGCGTGCCGCAGTGTCCCCCACTTCCGCGCGATGTACCACCCGATTATTCCAAGCCCCGCTTTTCACGCCGGCGAGTACCGTGTTACGATACCTTTTGTTTTTTTACCAAGGCAGGGTATGAGCTCACCGGAATTGCTGCTGCAAGTGTTGCGGACCCAGATGCGGGCCGCCGGCGTCACCTACAAAATGCTGGCCGAACGGATCGCCATGAGCGAGTCCAGCGTCAAGCGCATGTTCGGCCAGCAGGACATGTCGCTGTCGCGGCTGGCGCAAATCTGCAAGGCGGCGGGGGTGGCGATGGAGGACGTGCTGCGCGGCGCGGCCGACGCCACGCCGCAGGCGGACGCGCTGACGCTGACGCAGGAAAAGTCGCTGCTGGCGCAGCCGCACCTGCTGCTGATGGCGATCTGCTGCCTGGGCCACTGGACGCTGGAGCAGGTGCTGGAAACCTACAACCTGACCGAACCCGAATGCATCCTGCTGCTGGCCGAGCTGGACCGGCTGGGGGTGATCGAACTGAAGCCGCTCAACCGCTACCGCCTGCGCGTGTCGAACGCCTTCCGCTGGCTGCCGGACGGGCCGGTGCAGCAATTCTTCCGCGAGCACGCGGTGGCCGATTACTTCAGCGGCAGCTTCGACGGCGCCGGCGAAACCCTGCTGTGCCTGCCGGCGCGGCTGTCGCTGCCCAGCGCCGAGGAACTGGTGGGCCGCATCCAGCAGCTGGCCGGCGACCTGGCGCGGCTGCACCAGGGCGACCGCAAGCTGGCGCCGCAGGAGCGCGACGGCTTCACCCTGCTGGTCGGCTTCCGCTCGTGGGAATTCGCCGCCTTCACCGCGCTGCGGCGCGCGCCGTCAACCACAACTGGCTACCAGATAGGACCGAGGAACAGGTAGGCGCTGGAGTTGCCGCCCTTGGTGGTGCCGGCGCCCAGGTACAGCGGGCCGAAACGCGTATCGACCGCGAAGAAGCCGCTGGCGGCCTGGTGCAGCGAACCCCAGCGCAGCGGACTGGTCGGGCTATAGGCGCCGCCCGCCTCCAGCGAAAAGCCCAGCCGCACATCGCCGCCCAGCGCGGCCGGCATCGCGCCTATGCTGCGCGCCATCACCACCCGTCCCAGCAAGGTGCGGTCGCCGACGATGGACTGCGGCGTCGAGCCGGACAGGCGCAGGAAGCCGCCCAGGTTGTTCGACGAGGCGCCGCCCTGGCTGCGCGACCACTCCGCATACACATGGCCGGCCCAGCGGTCCACGTGGAAGGCCTGCAAGCCCTGCACGGACTGGTTGGTCGGCACGGCGCCGGTGGCGCGGCTGTGCATCAGGCGCTGCCAGCCCAGCGCGAACAGCGTGCCGCGCGTCGGGAAGGCCACCGTATCGAGGCTGTCGACACTGAAGGACAGCTGCTGCACGGTCTGTATATCGCTGCTCTCGGTGAGCTCTTCCGGTATGCTCTGGTGATACACCTGCTTCTCGCGCGTCACGCTGTAGCGGACATCGCCCCAATGGCCCAGCTGGCGCCCCAGCGACAAGCCGCCGCCCTGGTTGTTGTAGGCATAGCGCGCCTGGCGGAAACCGCTCGGGTTGAAGAGATCGATAGCCGACGAGTTGTAATGCAACTCCGGCGCCACATACCATTGCGATCCCGCGCCCAGCGGCTGCCAGAACTGCACGCCCAGCGCGCGCTCGGTGCCGACCCGGCCGATGGTGCGCAGCTCGGCGCCCCAGTCGTTCAGCGACGACAGCACATGCATCACCTTCAGCTCGAAGGCATTATTCTCGGAGAAATCGCTGGTCAGCTCCAGGCCCACGCGCAGGCGGCTGCGCGCCCAGTCGGCCTCGGTCGGCTTGATCAGTACGCTGCGGCCGTCCTTGTCGTCGTGGATTTCGGTTTCCACCCGCGCCAGGTCGCCGCGCCCGAACAGCTGGTTGCCGGCCGCCTGCGCCTGTTCGCTGGTGACCATCTGCCCCACCTGCAAGCCGGACTGTACTTCCAGCACCTTCGGATTGATGCGGCCGCTCGGCGCCACCTCCAGCTTGGTCAGCCGCACCGGCTGGTCGATGCCCACCGGCGCCGACAGGCGCTTGAGTTCATACGAGGCGTACTGCGCCTCCGGCAGGGACAGCTTGACCAGCTGCGCGCTCATGGACCGCACCGCCGCCTCGCCGGCCTTCATGGCGCGGTCGTGGCGGGCAAAATCGAGGAAGCCGATGCCGCCCAGGTCCGGCGCCAGCAGGATGTCATCGGGACGCAGCTCCTTGAGCGAGCGCTGGACGTTCTGCTCGGTCAGGATTTGCAGCATCTGCTGCGCCACGCTGACCGCGCTGATCAATTCCTTTTCCTGCGCCAGCGGCGTGCCGACGTTGACGGCGATGATGATGTCGGCGCCCATGTCGCGCGCCACGTCCACCGGCAGGTTGCGCACCAGGCCACCATCGACCAGCAGCCGCTGGTTGACGCGCACCGGCGCGAACACGCCCGGCACCGCCAGCGAAGCGCGCATCGCCAGGAACAGCGGCGTGTCGTTCAGCTCCACCAGCTCGCCCGTCACCAGGTCGGAGGCGACCGAGCGGAATGGCAGTTGCAGCAGGTTGACCGGCTTGTCGCGCGCGCCATGCGGCAGCACGCGGGTCAGCGCCAGTTCCAGCGCCTCGTTGCCGGCGGCGGCCGGCGGCAGCGAGACCCCATCCAGCTTGGCGCCGAACTCGATGCGCGACGGCAGCAGCAGGTCTTCCTCGCGACGGCGGTACACCAGCTCGTCGCGCGGCGGACGGTCGGCCACCACGGCATTCCAGTCGGTGCGGCGCACCAACTGCTCCAGCTGCTCGACCGAGCTGCCGGCCGCGTAGGCGCCGCCGACCACGCTGCCCATGCTGGTGCCGACCACGAAGTCCACCGGCACGCGCAATTCCTGCAAGGCGCGCAGCACGCCGATATGGGCGAAGCCGCGCGCGCCGCCGCCGGACAGCACCAGCGCGACTTTCGGCCGCGGCTTGATGGAGGCGTCGGCAGCGACCGAGGTGGCGCCGGTCGCGGTTTGCGCGGCGGCAGGCGCACCGATGGCGGCCGCCAAGAAAAAGCCGCAGCAAAAAGCTGCGGCCAGGGTACGGGATATCACCATGGGCATGGCCTATTGTGTGCGGTCGAAACCGGGAACGGGGGCGATCGTGGTGCCGGACACGCTGGAGCGCGGCGGTGGCTGCGGCTGCGGCTGCGGCTGCGGCGGTTGCTGTTGCGGCGGCGCTTGCGGTGTCGGCGGCGCGATCGGCGGCAACGGTGGCTGGCCCGCGCCGGGCAGCAGCGACGGCGGCGGACCGCCGGCGGCAGCGGCGCCGGCATCGGTGGCCAGCTCCACGCGCTTGAGGGCGCCGCCTTCGGACAGCATCACGTATTTCGGATGGACTTCCTTCACCGTCACGCCGGGCACCACCTCGCGGCCCACGCCCAGCGCCATCGGCTGCTGGCCGTCGACCACGATGATGGCGGCGCTGTCGCTGCCGCCGTTGCGCGCGGCGATCACGCCCTTGAGCTGGTAGTTGCTGACCGCGGCGACCGTGATCTGGCCGCCGAACAGGCCCTTGGCCGCCTCGATATTCAAGGGCGCGGCGAACTGCTGCGGCGGCGCGGCGATCGCGCGCTGCTGCGGCTTGAACAATTGCAGGCCCCAGTAGGCCAGCGACGCCGACAACAGCACCACGGCAAGGACGGTAACGAATAATGGCAAACGCTTCATGGTTCTCTTTGCTTCCTCAGCGTACCAGCTGATTAATTTCGATGATAGGCATCAGGACCGCCAGCACGATCAGCAGCACCACCACGCCCATCGCCAGGATCAGCGCCGGTTCCAGCAGGCCGGCGATGGTCAGCGTGCGGCGCTCCAGGTCGGACTCCTGGGCGGCGGCGGCCCGGTCCAGCATGGCCGGCAGCTCGCCGGTGATTTCGCCGGCCCGTATCATGTGGATCAGCATCGGCGGAAAATGCTTTTGCGCCGACAGCGAGCGCGCCAGGCTGACGCCCTCGCGCACCGCGTCGCTGGCCTCGTCCACCAGCTCCTGCATGGCGACGTTGGACAGCGTATCGCGGCTGGTCTCCAGTGCGCGCAGGATGGGCACGCCGGAACCGGTGGTGATCGCCAGCGTGCTGGCGAAACGCGCCGTGTTCAGGCTGCGCTCGAACTTGCCGTACAGCGGCGCGGTCAGCAGCCAGGTGTGCCAGCGCCGCTTCAGCGCGGGATTCTGCAGGGCCCGGCGCCACATGAACCAGGCGCCCACCAGCAGGATCGCCACCACGATGCCGTAGTTGCGCACGAAGTCCGACACCGCCAGCATGATGACGGTCAGGATCGGCAGCTTCTGCTTGGTGTTGGCGAACACCGAGACGATCTGCGGCACCACGTAGGTCAGCAGGAAGATCACGATGGAGAACGCCACCACCGTCACGATGGCCGGATAGGTGAAGGCCAGCTTGACCTTCTGGATCAGCGCATTGCGGCGCTCGATGTAGTCGGCAAGGCGCGACAGCACGCGCGACAGCTGGCCGATCTGCTCGCCGGAGGCGACCAGCGCGCGGTAGATCTCGGCGAAGTCGCGCGGGTGCCGTCCCAGCACGTCGGACAGCGCGGCGCCGCCGATCACTTCGGAACGGATCGAGGCGATCAGGTCGCGCATGTAGGGACGCTCGGCCTGCTCCAGCAGGGCGGTGAAGGCCTGCTCCAGCGGCAGCCCCGCTTCCAGCAGGCTGGCCAGCTGGCGCGTGAACAGCGCCAGCTCGGTGGCGGACAAGCGCTCGCCGAAGCCGCGGCTCTTGGTCACGCCGGCGGCGTCGACCTGCGCGGCGATGGCGTCCACCTTCAGCGGCACCAGGCCTTGCGTGCGCAGCTCGGAACGGGCCGAACGCGCGCTGTCGGCATTGAGCACGCCCTTCTTGGTGGCGCCGCCGGCGTCGACGGCTTCATAACGGAATGCGGGCATCTTCGGTCGCCTAGTCTTTGGTCACGCGCAGCAGTTCGGCCTGCGTGGTCACGCCGGCGGCCAGCCAACGCTCGCCGTCCTCGCGCATGGTCTGCATGCCGCCCGCCACCGCCGCCGCCTTGACCTCGGCCTCGGAAGCGCGGTTGTGGATCTGCGCGCGGATCTGCTCCGTCGTCTGCAGGAATTCGTACACGCCGACCCGGCCCTGGTAGCCGGTGTGGCCGCAATGCTCGCAGCCGACCGCGTGCCACTGCTTGCCGTCGAAGGTCTTGCAGCTGCCGCACAGTTTGCGCACCAGCCGCTGCGCCAGCACGCCCAGCAGCGACGACGACAGCAGGAACGGTTCGATGCCCATGTCCAGCAAGCGCGTGACCGCCGCGGCGGCGTCGTTGGTGTGCAAGGTCGCCAGCACCAGGTGGCCGGTCAGCGAAGCCTGCACCGCGATCTGCGCGGTTTCCAGGTCGCGGATCTCGCCGATCATGATCACGTCCGGATCCTGGCGCAGGATGGCGCGCAGCGCCTTGGCGAAGGTCATGTCGATGCGCGGGTTGACCTGGGTCTGGCCGACGCCGTTCAAGTCGTACTCGATCGGGTCTTCCACCGTCATGATGTTGGTGGTGGCCGCGTTCAGCAGCGACAGCGCGGCGTACAAGGTGGTGGTCTTGCCCGAGCCGGTAGGCCCGGTCACCAGCACGATGCCGTGCGGCTGGTTGATCAGCGCGTCGAACTCCGGCAGCATGGTCTCGCTCATGCCCAGGTGGTTCAGGTCCAGACGGCCGGCTTCCTTGTCCAGCAAACGCAGCACCGCGCGTTCGCCGTGGCCGGTCGGCAGCGTCGACACGCGCACGTCGACCGGCTTGCCGCCGATGCGCAGCGTGATGCGGCCGTCCTGCGGCAGGCGCTTCTCGGCGATGTCCAGCTGCGCCATGATCTTGATGCGCGAGATCAGCGAACCGTGGATGGCCTTGCGCGGACGAACCACGTCGCGCAGCGAACCGTCGACGCGGAAGCGCACCACCGAGGTCTGCTCGAACGGCTCGATGTGGATGTCGGAGGCGCTGTCGCGCAGCGCCTGCGTCAACAGCGCGTTGATCATGCGGATCACCGGTGCGTCGTCGGACGATTCCAGCAGGTCTTCGATGGCCGGCACGTCCTGCAGCAGCTTGGTCAGATCGAGGTCGGCGTCGAATTCCTCGGCCACCATCGAGGCGTTGCCGCCCGAGCTGGCGTAGGCCGCGGCGATGGCGATTTCCAGGTCGGCGCGCGGCATGCTTTTGAGCTGGACGCGGCCGAAACGGCGCGACACTTCGGCGATGGCCGCCGGCGCGGTGGCGCCGCAGACCAGCACGTCCACCGTGTGTTCGGCTTCGTCGCTCTGCTGCGCCAGCACCACGAAATCGCGGGCGAAAGCGTAGGGTAGGAGATTGCTCATATTACTTCTGCTTGGTTGGTTCGCCGGCGCCCGGTTCGCGCACCGGTGTCGGCGCGGAAGGCAGCGGACGCACCAAGGTGCCGCCCAGCGGCGCACCGTCTTTCAGCGCGGGCAGCATGGGCTGGCCCAGATCTTTGACCAGGATGCTCTCCGGCGGCTGGATCGCTTCCTGCTGGCCGCGCATGTAGTCGTAGCGGTCGGTGGCCAGCGAGGTGCTCTGCTCCTTGTTGCGGATCACCACGGGGCGCAGGAACACCATCAGGTTGGTCTTCTTGCGGGTGCGGGTCTGGAACTTGAACAGATTGCCCAGCACCGGAATGTCGCCCAGGCCGCGCACCTTGTCGACGCCGTCGCCTTCGGTGTCCTCGATCAGGCCGCCCAGCACGATGATCTGGCCGTCGTCGGCGATGACGTTGTTCTCGATCACGCGCTTGTTGATGGTGATGCCGGCGGCCGCCGTCAGCGTGGTCTTGTCGACGCTGGAGGTCTCGTGGTAAATCGCCAGCTTGACCGTGCCGCCTTCGGAAATCTGCGGACGCACCTTCAGCGTCAGGCCCACTTCCTTGCGGTCGATGGTCTGGAACGGATTGTTGTTGGTGCCGGAGGTGGTGGTGAACTGGCCGGTCAGGATAGGCACGTTCTGACCGACCGAGATGGTGGCCAGTTCGTTGTCGAGCGTGATCATGTTAGGCGTCGACAGCACGTTGGCGTTGCCGTCCGATTCCAGCGAGCGCGCCAGCGCGCCCAGGCCAAGGCCGCCGGCGACCTGCTTGAACACGCCGATGGTCAGGCCGGCGCCCGGCAGCGCCGAGGTGGTGCTGGTGGTGCTGGTGCCCTTGCCGAGCAGCGAAGTGGCCAAGTTGCCGATGTTGTTGCCGCCGCTCGAATACGACTGCAGGCCGCCGACGCGGTAGGTGCTGTTCTCGTTGCCGGTCGCGCCCACCCACTGCACGCCGAACTCGGACGCCTTGTCGGACGAGACTTCGACGATCAGCGATTCGATGTAGACCTGCGCGCGGCGCACGTCCAGCTGGTCGATCACGGCGCGCAGGTTGCGGTACACGGATTCCGGCGCGGTGATGATCAGGGTGTTGGTGGTGGAATCGGCCTGGATGTAGCCGGCCGTGCCGCCGCCCTGTTGTTGCTGCTGGCCGGAGCCGGTCAGCAGTGGATTGGACGGGCCGCTGCTGGTGCTGCCGCCGCCGCCCATGCCGCCGCCGGTATTGCTGCTTTGTCCGCCCAGGCCACCCTGGCCCTGGCCTTGGCCGGTCTGGCCGGTGCCGCCGACGCCGGTGGCGTTGGCCGCCGAGGTGTCGCCCGACACCACCGAGCGCAAGGTCTGCGCCAGCTTGGCCGCTTCGGCGTTCTTCAGGTAGACCACGTGGACGTTGCCCAGTTCCTGGGTCGGCTGATCGAGCTTGGCGATCAACGACTTGGCCAGGTTGGAGCGGGCCGCCGACGGCGCGCGCAGGATCAGCGAATTGGTGCGCGGATCGGCCAGCACGCTGACCTTGCCCGCGTCGCCGGCGCCGGCGCCGCTGTCCATCAGTTTGTTGACCATGGCCGCCAGGTCGCTGGCGATGGCGTAGCGCACCGGGATCACATCGAGGTCGGCGACGGCCGGCGCGTCCAGCGCGGCGACGATCTTGGCCAGGCGCTTGACGTTGTCGGCGTAGTCGGTGACGACCACGGTGTTATTGCCCGGATTGGCGTTGATGGTGTTGTTCGGCGAGATCAGCGGACGCAGCACCGTCACCACGTTGGCCGCCGACTCGTAGTTCAGATGGAAGATCTGGCTGACCACCTGGTCGCCCTTGGCCGTGGCCTGGCCGGCGCCGATCTGGGTCGGACCCGCCTGCAGCTTGGCGTCCGCCTCCGGCACCACCTTGGCGTAGCCGTCGCCGCTGACCACCGCATAGCCTTGCAGGCGCAGCGCGGAAGTGAGCAAGCCGAAGGCCTGCGATTTGGTGACCGGTTTTTCCGACACCACCGTCAGCGTGCCCTTGACGCGCGGGTCGATCACGAAGGTGATGTTGGTGTAGTGGCCCACCGCCTTGATCACCGACTCGATGTCGGCACCGACAAAGTTCAGCGCGGCGTCGTCGGCCGCGGCGTGCGCGGCCAGCGGCAGCAGCGCCAGCAACGGCGTCACGACCGGCACGACGCTGGTCGCACAGCACAGCATCGCACCCGCGCTCAGGCGGCGCAGCGCGGGAAGGTTGGATTTGCTCACGGACTGTTTTTTCATTGTCTGAACTTTTATCTGAACTTAGTGGAACTCTAAAGCGATGATGTTGCGCTCACTATTCGGTTTGCGCTGGCCCAGCAAATTCAACAGATTGGCCAGCTGCTCTTCAAATCCTTTTGCTGCCTCGGCCTGCCCGGAAAACTGCAGGCGGCCGTTATTCAGGTTGCCGGAACCGCTCAGCAGCAGCGGCCCCTTGACGGAATTGAGCGTCAATCCCGCCGACTGCCCGTGCCAGTCCAGCGCCAGCGCGTAGCTGCCCAGCGGCCGCACCGACGACAGCCGCGAAGCCATGTCCGTCATCTCCAGCGTGGTGCGGCCGTTGATCGACACTTGGCGGTCGGCCAGCGCCAGCTCCAGCGCGGTCCACGACAGCCGCATGGTGCCGCTGGGCGCCACGGTGTTGAGCGGCGCGCCCAGCCCGGCCAGGCCCTCGGCCGGCAGCAGCAACGCCGATGGACTGAGCTGCCAGTGCGACCAGCTGCCCTTGAAGGTCAGCGGCTGCGCCAGCGCCTCGCTGTTTTCCAGTTGCAGGTCGACCATGCCGACCAGCGCCAGCGGCGAAATCTTCCAGCTGAAACGGCCCGGCAGCAGCGGCGTGACCGGGCTGTTGCCGCCGGCCGCGCCGCCGATAAAGGCCGAACCGCGCCACAGCGTACCCTGCGCGTCCCCCAGCGTCAAACGGCCTGCCGTGCGCGACTCCACCAGGGAGCCCAGCCAGGCGGCCGGAAAGAACACCGCCAGCGTCGCCGCCACGCTCAGCGCGATCGTCAGCAACCATAGCACGGCGCGCTTCATGGACAACCTTTTTGCATCATCGGCCGCCCGCGTTCTGGCGCAGCGTCAGCGTGGCGTTGACCATGCCGGCGGTGTCCTGCGCGCTGATGTTCGCTTCCGAGACGGCGATGCGGCTTTCGGTGCGGATCGCGTCCAGCCAGGCCATCAGGCCGGGGAAGGACACGCCGTTCATCTGCACCTTGGCATATTCGCCGGTGACGGACACCGATTGCGTCACCAGGCCGCGCGCTGTCAGGCCGGCGTTGAGCATCTCGCGCGTCATCGGCGCCGGGGCGATGGTGTTCTGGCCGCGCAGGGCGGCCGCTTCCAGCGCCAACGCCTGCAGTTCGGCGGCCTGCTGGCGCAGTTCCGGCAGCGACTTGCGCAGCTTGGCGCCGCCGTCCAGCGCCGGCGCGATCAGCAGCGAATAAAACACCGCCAGGCCCAGCACGGCGCCGCCGATGCCGAGGAATTTGCGTTCCTGCTCGGTGCGTTCGCTCCAGAAGGCCGAGGCGCGGCCGCGGTACTCTTGTATCGTCAATGTCAGCTTGCTCATGATTTTCCTCCGCCCATGCCGCTCAGCGGACGTATTTGCCAGGTGCCCGGACGGTCTTCCGACAGGTCCAGCTTGCGCGCCGCCAGCGCGGAGCGCAGCTGCGCCAGCGTGCCGGTATCGACGGTGTTCGGCTTCACTTTCATTTGCAGCGCGTGCTCGCGGTATTCCAGCGTGGCGATGATGTCCTTGCGCGGCAACACGCCCAGCGCTTCGCCGAGGGCGGCGCTCAGCGCGGTGAATTCATCGGCGGCCGGCTGGCCGCCGTCGGCCTTGGCCAGCGCGATGTTCTTGCGCATCTGCGCGGCCGGGTCGAGTATCACCAGCTCTTTCGGATAGGCGGCCTTGAAGGTTTGCAGCATCGCCAGGCTGACGGCGTCGGCCTCGCGCTTGAGGCGCAGCCATTCGACGTTCAGGCCCACCACGTTGACCAGCAGCGCCAGCGCGGCGATGCGCAGCGGCCAGCGCCAGCGCTGCCATTGGCGCGCGGAGGCGCCGCTGGCGCCCAGCGCCGGCGCCAGGTCCAGCCCCGCCGAGCGGGAGGCGGCCACCCAGTGCGCCCAGTGGTCTTCCAGCAGCGTAATCCCGTGGCCAATATCGTGGCCGGCTTCGACGTTGGCCACCAGCGGCGCGAACTGCGTCATCTGCTGCGGCGACAGGTACAGCGTGACCGGCTCGTCGCCCGCCATCGCGCGCAGCGTTTGCAGCGCGGCTTGCGGCTGCGCCGGCAAGGTCAGGCCCAGGCCCATGGTTTGCGACTGGCGCAGTATCAGTTCGAAACCGGCGTCGCCGGTGCTCAGCGCGGCCGAGACGGAACCCGGCTGGAACGGCAGGCACAGTTGCGCCGGCAGCACCGAGATGTGGTGCGCGCCCTGCGCCATCAGCGCCTTGACCAGCACTTCGATCCAGCTGCGCTGGACCACGGCCACCGTGCGGCCGCCCTCGGCGTCGGCGGCGCCGGCCGCCAGCACGCAGTCGGCCGGATCGCCCAGCACCTGTTCTTCCACCAGCGCCGGCAGCGCGGCCTTCAGGCGCGCGGCGGACAGGGGGGGCGCCACCACGCGCAGCAGCGTGACGTCGGTGGCGGCCAGCAGCAGCACCACGCGGCGCGCCGATTTCACCAGGTCCGACAGGTTGCCCAGCGGCGAAGCGCCCTGTTGCAGCAGATTGCCGCCATCGCCCACCAGCGCGAACGGGCAGGTCTGGGCCGCGCCGCTGTCGACGCTGGCCTTGGCCGGATAGCGGATAAGTAGTGTAGTCAAAGGGTCTCGCTTTCGTTCACGCTGTCGTTCATAGCTGTTCTAGTTTTCCCGTATCCATAGCACTGTCGTGATGCCGTTCGGCGCCCGCTGCATCAGCGACTGCGTATCCAGCGCCGCCCGGTCCAGCCTCACCCGGCTGTAGGCCAGGAAGTAGCTGCTCTTGACGTCGTACGGCACCTTGGGTTTCTTGCCTGCCACCTGCGACACTGCATCGAAGTTTTGCTTGTCGCGATAATAGCTGCGTTGCCGCGCATTCACCATGGCCGCTGCCTCCGACAGCGACAGCTGCTCGTACATCGCCGACAGCAGTTCGGCCGACACGGTGTTGACGTTCAAATCAGTGTTCCGCGCCGGCAGGATGATGACGAAGTCGCGCAAGCGCTCGATCGTCTGCGGCGTAAAGCCGCTCACCGCCAGCAAATCCTCCACCCGCAACAGATCGATCGGCTGCGGGCCGGTGGCCTGGGGCGACTGCTGGCCCGATGTACCTGCACCTGCACCTGCGCCTGCACCTGTTCCCGTACCTGCTCCGGTTCCGGCACCCGTACCGCCTCCTTGCTGCCCCAGCTGCGGCGTCGCCGTCTGCGCGCTTGCCACCTGGGTGGCCACTGCCTGCGCCAGCGACGGGTCGAGCTTCAGATTGGTCAGCAGCCGCGCGAACACATCCTGTTGATCGCGCTGCGGCTGACGATTCTGGGCCAAATTAGCAAGATTGTAACGCGACTGCGCATCAATCATCTTGCCGGAAAGGGTGGCGTTGAAATTTTCCGCCTCGGCGCGTTCGCGCTCGATGTAATCGTCCAGCCGCGTTTCTTCCAGCGGCGTGGCCCAGATGCCGCCCGCCTGCGTGACCAATTGCGAATCCAGGAAATCCTGGTACAGCACCAGCCGGCTCAGATCCAGCGCGCCGCGCACGATCCAGCGCGTTTGCAGTTGCAGGCGCTGGTTCTCCATCGAACGCACCTGCACCTGCTGCTGCCAGAACAGGCTGGCGACGATGGTCACCGCCAGCGTCGTCAGCAACAACGCCGTGATGACGGCCACGCCGCGCTGGCGCCGCAGCTTCACAGCGCCCCCAGCAGGAAGGATTTGGTCATCGGCACTTCCTGGCCATCCAGCACCATCGACACCTCCATGCCGGTCGGCGCACCGTTGGCCGGCGCCGGCATCACGCCCGCCGCCTGCACCCAGCCCTGCGTGCTCCAGAAGCGCATCGCCATGCGCTGCACGCCAGATTTCAGCGCCACGCTGGCGGCCGGATCGGCGTCGCTGTTGGCCGCCTGCCATAGCGCGTCCAGCTGCGCCAGGTCGCGCGTGCCGGCCGATTCGCGCCGCGTCAGCATGCCGTCGCGCACGCGGTAGGACACCACCTCGACCCGCGTGGCCTCGTTCTCGGCCAGCACCAGGCGCACCAGCGTGATGCGGCCGTCTTCCGCGCTCAGGATGGTGCGCGTGCCGATCAGCGACTGCGGCGCCAGATTGGCGCAATCGCTTTGCAGCTGGGCGAAGGCCAGTTGCAGGCCGCGCGTCTGCTCCATCTGCGCGGTCAGCGCGCTGCGCGAGCGGATGATGCCGTCCAGCCCGCGCCAGCCCAGCACCGCGACGATGGCGAGGATCGAAATCGCCACCAGCAGTTCGATCAGCGTGAAGCCGCGTGCGCGGCGCAGTGGCGGCGTCATTGGTTCAATACCAGTTGGACCAGCTTGATGATGCGCCGGTCCGGCGCGGCCTGGTCGTAGACGCTGACCTCGACCCGGCGGAAGCGCGGGTTCGGGCTGGCGATCACTTCCTCCTGGCACATCAGCTTCATGTCGCCCTGCGGGCATTCGAAGGTTTGCTTGCCGACCGCCGGGAACTGGCGCGTCAGGCGCAGCTGCACCAGCCGGTTCTCGGCCGACCAGGTGGCCATCATCGCGCCGCGCAGGCCGTCGCTGTTTTGCGTCAAGCTGCCGACCGCGCGCAGCGAAGCGCCCAGCGCGGTGCCGACGATCACCAGCGCCACCAGCACTTCCAGCAGGGTAAAGCCGCGTTGTCGATGAAGGCGCATCTAGTCCACCGTGAAATGGCCGATGCCGTCGGCGCGGATGGCGATGCTGGCATCGCCGGCGCTGAGGGTCAGCACGAAGGGTTTGTCGACCGGCTCGCGGCCGAAGACGATGCGCAGGTTGGCGTCGGCGACGTTGGGAGGCGGATCGAGCATCAGCGTAATCGGGGCGTGCTTGAATTCGCGCTCGCGCAGCAGGTCGTCCTGCACCGCCACGTCCCATTGCTTGTCGTTGCGGATCAGGAAGCGGTAGCCGTCCGCCCCCGCCTCGAAGGCGATCTGGCGATTGCGCACGATGGCCTCGTCGCGCGCCAGTTGCAGCAGCAGCGCCACGCGCTGCGCGTCTTCACGCAGCGACTGCTTCTGGCCCGGCAGCGCGTTGAGCGACACCAGTCCCAGCGTGACGCCCAGGATGACCATCACCACCAGCAGTTCGATCAGCGTGAAACCACGCTGGCGGGCGGCGCGCATAAGCCGTGCTCCCCCTGCGATCAGTTATCCCAGGAGCCGATGTCGGCATCGTCGCCGGTGCCGCCCGGCGCGCCGTCGGCGCCGTAGGAGAACACGTCGACCTCGCCCTTGATGCCCGGCGACAGGAACTGGTATGGGTTGCCCCACGGGTCTTTCGGCATTTTTTCCAGGTAGCCGCCGGCTTTCCAGCCGTTGGCGGACGGGCCGGCGGTCGGCTTGGTCAGCAGCGCCTGCAGGCCTTGCTCGGTGGTCGGATAGCGCTGGTTATCGAGCTTGTACAGCTTGAGCGCCTGCATGACGGTGGCGATATCGACCTTGGCGGCGGCCACTTTGGACTCGCCGGTGCGGCTCAGCAGCTTGGGCACGACCAGCGCCGCCAGCACGCCCATGATGACCACCACCACCATGATTTCGATCAGCGTAAAGCCGCGCGAGGCGGCACGACGGGGCAGGGAGAGTTTTTTCATATTCGATGACAAATTAAAATGATTGCAGAGTATAAGGCTGAATCGGCGCCAGCGGCACCCTAAAACGAGTTTTGCGCCGGGAGGCTTAAATGGAGCTTAACCCGGGGCCCGACCGGACGCCTGCGCGCCCGGTTTTACCGCGTTTTACTCAATCATGTTGACGGGCGGTGGCGTCGATGCGGCGCAGCGCGCCGTCGTTGCCGCCGCCGTTAATGTCCGCCACGGCGGCTGCGGTTCTCGCAGCCTGCGGCCCATCCTTGGCGAACGGCGCGATGCCCAGCGCGGTGTCGATCTCCTGCGGGTAGATCACATAGCCGCGCGTGATCACCGCCGCCACCTTGCGGACGTCGGCGATATCCTTGGTCGGATCGCCGTCCACCAGCACCAGGTCGGCCAGCTTGCCGGCGGCGATGCTGCCGCGGTCGTTGATGGTGCGGGTGTAGCGGGCGCCGTTGCGGGTGGCCACCTGCAGGGCCTGGGCCGGCGTCAGGCCGGCCTTGACCAGCAGCGCCAGCTCCGAATGCAGCGTGAAGCCGGGAATGTCGTCGGTGCCGGCGACGATGGGCACGCCGGCCTTGTACATGATGCCGACGAATTCCACCATCTTGGCGTAGGACTGCTGATAGCGCTTGAGCGTATCGGCACCTTCGATCTTCATGGCGCCGACGGCGAAGCCGCGCGCCACGTCCGGCGGCATGTTGGCGGCGAAGGCGCGGTACGGCTCGTTGACGTCGCCGTCCTTCTGCTGGATGAAGGCGAACGCCGACAGCGTCGGGTCGATCGAAATCTGCTTCTTCACCAGGCCGGCGACGAAGTCCTTGAACGGCTTGGTGTTGAAGTCCATGCCGGCGACTTTTTCGGCCGGCAGCAGGAAGCGGTTCAGGTTGCGGGTTTCGGTGTCCGGCTTGACCAGGAAGTTCAGCAGCACCTGGTTGATGTGCTGGATCTCGTCGTAGCCGGCGTCCAGCGCCTCCTGCGCGCGCAGGCCGGCCGGGATGTGGCCGGACACGCGCATGCCGCGGCTGTGGGCGTAGGCCACGGTGTCCTTCAGGATGGCTTTCGGGAAGGAGTTGTAGATCTTCAGCTGCGGGTAGCCGTGCTCCGCGTACCAGTCGATCGCATCCTTCGCGCCCGGCAGGTCCTTGATGGTGAAACCGTTCATGGCGCTGAACGGGCTCTCCCCTTCCAGGAAGCCGGCCGGCACCACCTGCGGCGCCAGCAGCTTGCCGGCGGCGGTTTCGTCCAGCATCGCCTGCAGCTGCTTGTTGTCGTTGCCCATGTCGCGCACGCTGGTCACGCCGGTGGACATGTTGAGCGCGCCGGACCAGCGGTCGACGTGGCCGTGCATATCGAACAGGCCGGGCAGCACGATGCGGCCGCCGGCGTCGATGGTGTTGTCGGCGCCACGCACCGGCGAGCCGGCCGGCAGCACGGCTGTGATGCGGCCGCGCAGCACGTAGATGTCGGACGGCGCGCCGACGGTGGCTTTGTCGCTGTCGAACACGCGGGCGTTGCGCACCAGGGTCAGGCCGGTCAGCGGATGCTGCAGCTTGGCGGCCAGGTCTTCCAGCATCTTGCTCTCGGCCTGCTTCTGGCGCGCGGCCAGCGCTGGCGCGGCGCCCTGCCAGCCCTCTTCCAGCATGTTGGCGAAGCCGGGGATGATCACGCCGAACAGGCGTGGCTTGGTACCGCTGGTGGCCCAGTAGAACGACGGCGACAGGCCGACGCCGGTCTGCGCCAGCAGCTGCACGGTTTGTTTCTGGCCGCTGTCGCTGTTCACTTCCAGCGTATCGAGCACGGTCTGCGACAGCGTGCCCGATGGCAGCAGCGCCATTTTATGTCCGGGCGCGGCGTCCAGCGCGGTGATGTAGGCCGAGACGGTTTCGAAGGAGCCGTTCAGCGGCAGGTAGCCGGCCGGGCCGCTGACGGCCTTCTTGCCCTGCTCCGAGGTGGACTTCCACTCGGCCTGGTCGCCCTTGCGCTCGAAGCGCTCGTCGACCACCGCGCCGAAGGTGGAGTTGCCCTTGACGCTGTACTCGGTCATCACGCCGTCGGCGCCCATGCGGAATTGCTCCGCCAGTTCCGGGCCGCGGCCGTTGTTCTTGAAGATGAAACGTACCTTGGTCAGGCCGTCGTCCTGGTGCTCGACGGCTTGTTCGCCGATTTGCTTGCCGCTTTCCGAGATGATCAGGTACTTGGTGCTGGTGGCTGCCTGTGCGGCGAACGCCGCGGCCAACGCCAGCGGCAATACAGCGAGTCGTTTCATCAACAAGGTAAGTCTCCTTCGGTTAGTATTATTTTTTTGCGCAGACCGGGCAATCGCCGTTGCGCCCCACACCTATGCTGGTCCACTCCATGTGCAGACCGTCCAACATCAACAGGCGCCCCGCCAGCGAGACGCCCACGCCCATCAGCAGCTTGAGCGCTTCCGCCGCCTGCATGGCGCCCACCACGCCCACCAGCGGCGCGAACACGCCCATGGTGGAACAGGCCACATCTTCAAACTGCTGGTCCTGCGGGAACAGGCAGGAGTAGCAGGGCTGCGCGCCGCCGCGCGGATCGAACACGCTGACCTGGCCGTCGAAGCGTATCACCGCGCCCGACACCAGCGGCTTGTCCAGCGCGACGCAGGCGCGGTTGACGGCGTGGCGGGTGGCGAAGTTGTCGGTGCAGTCGAGCACCACGTCGGCCTGCGCCACCAGCCCGGCCAGGCGGGCGTCGTCGACGCGTTCATTGAGCGCGGTGACGGTGATTTCTGGATTGATCTGCGCCAGCGTGATGCGCGCCGATTCGGCCTTGGACTGGCCGACCCGCTCCGTGGTGTGGGCGATCTGGCGCTGCAGGTTGGTGAGGTCGACGGTGTCGTTGTCGACCAGCGTGATGTGGCCGACGCCGGCCGAGGCCAGGTACATGGCGGCCGGCGAACCGAGGCCGCCGGCGCCGATCACCAGCGCATGCGCGGCCAGCAGCTTTTGCTGGCCTTCGATGCCGATTTCGTCGAGCAGGATGTGGCGCGAATAGCGCAGCAGTTGCGAGTCGTTCATGGTCTCGGAGCGGCGGCGCGCCCGTCGTTTATGGAGTTACGGGTTGTTTCAAGGCCGGCTTTTTTTCGCTGGCCTTGGGCTTGGATTCCGGCTTGACGGCCGGTTTGGCGGCTGGCTTGATGTCGGTCTTGTCGGCCTTGCTGTCCGACTTGATCTCGCCGACTTCGCCGCCGGCGGCGGGCGCCGCCTCCACTTTCGACAGCTTGACCGGCAAGCCCTTGAAATGGTTGATCGCCTGCGCCAGCTGGAAGTCGTCCTTGGAGCCGAATTCCACCGGCTTGGCTTTCTTCGCCTGCGCGATCGCGCCCTGGCCCTCTTCCAGCTCGTCGCGCTGCGCGCTCAGGGCTTTCTTGGCGGCGCCGTCGCCGTCCGGGTCCTTGTCGTTGTTCAGGTGCTTGGTCAGGTCGGCTTCGCGCACGCGCAGGCTGTTCAAGCCGTCGCCGTCGGCGGTTTCATCGACCATCAGGTCCGGCACGATGCCGCGCGCCTGGATCGAGCGGTTGTGCGGCGTGTAGTAGCGCGCCGTGGTCAGCTTGACGGCGGTGTCGGCGGTCAGCTGGCGCAGCGTCTGCACCGAGCCCTTGCCGAAAGTCTGCGTGCCCATGATGGTGGCGCGCTTGTAGTCCTGCAGCGCGCCGGCGACGATCTCGGAGGCCGAGGCCGAACCGGCGTTCACCAGCACCACCATCGGCACGTCCTTGAGCGCGGCCGGCAGCTTGGCCAGCGGATCGTTCTTGGCGCGCGCCGAATAGAACTCGCTGCGGCCGTAGAAGGTCTGCTTGGAGTCGAGCAGCTGGCCGTTGGTCGAGACGATCACCGCATCCTTGGGCAGGAAGGCGGCCGAGACGCCGATCGCGCCCGGCACCACGCCGCCCGGATCGTTGCGCAGGTCCAGCACCAGGCCCTTGATGTGCGGGTCTTGCGCGTACAGGGCGGTGATCTTCCTGGCCATGTCCTCGACGGTGGGCTCCTGGAACTGCGAGATGCGCAGCCAGGCGTAACCCGGCTCGATGATCTTGGCCTTGACGCTCTGCACGCGGATCTCCTCGCGCGCGATGGTCAGGATGATGGGCTTGTCCTCGTCCTTGCGGCTGATGGTGACGGTGACCTTGGAATGTGGCTCGCCGCGCATCTTCTTGACGCTTTCGTCCAGCGACATGCCCTTGATCGGCGTGCCGTCGATGCGGGTGATCAGGTCGCCGGTCTTGATGCCGGCCTTGAAGGCGGGCGAATCCTCGATCGGCGAGACGACTTTGATGTAGCCGTCTTCCATGCCGACTTCGACGCCGATACCGACGAATTTGCCGGCCACGGTCTCGCGCATTTCGCGGAAGGCTTTCTTATCGAGGTAGACCGAGTGCGGATCGAGCGACGACACCATGCCGGAGATGGCTTCGGTGAGCAGCTTCTTGTCGTCGACGTTTTCGACGTAGTCGGTCTTGATCAGGCCGAACACGTCGGACAACTGGCGCAGCTCTTCGAGCGGCAGCGGCGAACCGGTGACCTTTTGCGCGATGGCGGAAAACTGCAAGGAGACGGCGACACCAGCCACCATACCCAGGCCGATCAGGCCGATGCTCTTGACTTTGTTGCCCATTTTTTCCGCGAACCTTAAAACTTGACCCAGCCAGCCGGATCGAATGCCGTGCCCTGATGGCGAAGCTCAAAGTATAGCCCCGATTCCTCGTTGCCGCCGCTGTTACCTGCGCTGGCGATCGAGTCGCCAGGCTTGACGACGTCGCCGACCCGTTTCAGCAGCGACTCGCAATTGCCGTAGATGCTCCAGTACTGGCCGCCGTGGTCGACGATGATCATGTTGCCGAAGCCGCGCAGCCAGTCCGAGAAGATGACCTTGCCGCTGGCGACGGAGCGGATCTCGGCGCCTTCGCCGGTGCGGATGAACACGCCCTTCCAGCTTGGGCCGTCGCCGCGCTTGGTGCCGAACCTGGCGGCGATCTTGCCGCTGACGGGCGCGCGCAGCTGGCCTTTGAGGCTGACGAAGGGCGCGCCGGACGGCACGGCCGGGGCCAAAGCGATGTCGGCTGCCTTGGCCGCCGGCTTGGCCGGTTCTTCCTCGCGCGGCGCCGGCTTGAGCGGTTCCGCCGGTTTCGGCGGCGGCGTTTGCTGCGCCACTTTGGGCGGCTCGGTCTCGATGGTGTCGGGCTTGGACGGCGTCGGCGCCGGCTTGATGGTGCCCGATTTGCCGGCATTGGCCTTGGCCAGGCGCTGGCGCTCGGCTTCGACGGCGGCCTTGGCCTTGGCCAGCGCGCGCGCCTCGGCTTCGGCCTTGGTCTTGGCTTCGGCTTCCGCCCTGGCGCGGGCGGCAGCCAGTTGTTCCTGGCGTTTTTTCTCGGCGGCGGCGGCGATCGCCTGCTCCTGGATCAGCTTGCCCAGCTTGTCGACCAGGCCGGTCAGGCGCTGCTCGTCGCGCTCGACGTTGCCGGCTTCCTTGCGCTGGGCCACCAGCTTTTTCGACAGCGAGGCCAGCAAGTTGGCGCGGCGGGTCTTTTCCTGCTCCAGCTTGGCCTTCTGCTCCATTTCCTCGGCGGCGATTTCCTGCAGCTCGTCCTTGGCGTTTTGCGCCTCGGCCTGGTTGACCTCGACCGCCTTCAGGTTGGCGCGCAGCGCGTCCAGCAGGCGCGCCTGGGCCTGCGACACGTAGGACATCATTTGCAGGTCGCGGTTGATGCGGTTGGGGTTGTCGCCGGACAGCAGCAGCTTGATGCGGTCCTCGTTGCCGGCGACGTACTGGTCGCGCAGCAGCTTGGCCAGCTGCTGCTTTTGCTGGGCGACCGTGGCCGCCAGCTTGTCGTGCTCGACGGCCAGCTGCTGCAGCTTGGTGTTGGTGTCGCCCTGCTCCTGCGCCAGGTCGCGCAGCGAGCGGTTGGCGTCCGAGATCGCCTGCTCGGACTCGGCCAGCGTGTCGGCCGCGTCGTCCTTGGCGCTCTCTGTCTTGCCGATGTCTTTTTTGAGCGCGCTGAGCTTTTGCTGCAAGCCGGCGCGCTCGGCCTCGGCCGCCGCTTTCTGCTTGCTGCGCTCGGTGGTCTTGTTGAACGGCGCGGCGTGCGCCCCGTTCAACATCAGCAGCAACAACGCCGCACTGGTGGCGGCGCCGCGCCAGCCTCGGAAGGAAGAATGCGACAAATTACTTGGCCTTGCCCTGGTTGGCCACGGCCGCCTGGGCTGCGGCGATGGCGTCGGCGTCACCCAGGTAGTAGTGGCGGATCGGCTTCAGGTTCTCGTCCAGCTCGTAGACCAGCGGCTGGCCGTTCGGGATGTTGAGGCCGACGATGTCGTTGTCGCTGATGCCGTCGAGCATCTTAATCAGCGCGCGCAGGCTGTTGCCGTGGGCCGAGATGATGATCTTCTTGCCGGCGCGGATGGCCGGGGCGATTTCCTCGTCCCACACCGGCATCACGCGCGCCACGGTGTCCTTCAGGCATTCGGTCAGCGGGATCTGCGACTTGTCCAGGCCGGCGTAGCGCGGGTCGTTGAAGGAGGCGCGGTCGTCGTTCTCGGCCAGCGGCGGCGGCGGGGTGTCGTAGCTGCGGCGCCATACCAGCACCTGGTCGTCGCCGTACTTGGCGGCGGTTTCGCCCTTGTCCAGGCCTTGCAGGGCGCCGTAGTGGCGCTCGTTCAGGCGCCAGTCGTTCTTGACCGGCAGGTACATCATATCCATCTCGTCCATGGTCAGCCACAGCGTGCGGATCGCGCGCTTGAGCACCGAAGTGTAGGCCAGGTCGAAGGTGTAGCCGGACTCTTTCAGTACCTTGCCGGCCGCCTTGGCTTCGGCAATGCCCTTCTCGGTCAGGTCGACGTCGGTCCAGCCGGTGAAGCGGTTCGAGAGGTTCCAGGTGGACTCGCCATGGCGCATGAATACGATTTTATACATTTGAACTATCTTCAAAAAGGATTGAACGGGACGGAAAACCGGTACTGCGAGAACTCTTCCAGCTTCTATTTTATAATGCGCGGATTGACTTAAACCATTGGAACCCCGTGAAATTCTTCATTGACAATATTTTCATCATCGCCATCGTGCTCCTTTCGGGCGGCGCCCTGCTCTGGCCGGTACTGACGCAGCGCGGCAAACGCGCCAGCGCGCAAGAGGTGACGCTGTTGATCAACCGTAGCAAAGCCACCATTGTAGACGTTCGCGACGCAACGGAATTTGCTGCCGGTCACTTGCCAGAAGCCAAGAATATTCCGCTGGGCGAGCTGTCCAACCGCCTCGGCGAGCTGGAGAAGTTCAAGACCAAGAGCGTGATCGTGGTCTGCAAGACGGGCGCGCGCGCCTCGTCGGCGGCCGCCAAACTGGCCAAAGCCGGCTTTACGGACGTGGTCAACCTGGACGGCGGCATTGCCGCATGGCAAAAAGCCGGCCTGCCGCTGGCCAAATAAGGAGCACAAGATGACTGCCCGTGTAATCATGTACACCACCGCCGTTTGCCCCTACTGCGTGCGCGCCGAGCGCCTGCTGGAATCGAAGGGCGTGACCGGCCTCGAAAAGATCCGCGTCGATCTCGACCCGGAGCAGCGCGTGCTGATGATGCAAAAGACCGGCCGCCGCACCGTGCCGCAGATCTACATCGGCGACACCCATGTCGGCGGTTTCGACGATTTGTATGCGCTCGATCAAGCTGGCGGCCTGTCCCCCTTGTTAAATGGCTAATCACCCCCAAATACAACGAGAGGGCCGCAGAAATAGTTTGAAACCATAATGGTTTTGATACAATTGCCCTCGCGTTTGATTTGAGCTCCATACCAAGCAAACTTATTCTGAGCGGCCCGTGCCGCTCGTTTTCACTATAACGAAAGCGTTCCATGTCTGACGAAAACCTGCAACCAGTATTCCAAATCCAACGCGTCTACCTGAAAGACATGTCGCTGGAACAACCGAACTCCCCATCGATCTTCCTGGAACAGGAAGCACCGACCATCGAAGTCGCCCTGGACGTTGGCGCCGAGCCGCTGGCCGATGGCGTGTTCGAGTCGACCGTCACCATCACCGTGACCGCCAAAGTCAAAGACAAGGTCGCTTTCCTGGTTGAAGGCAAGCAAGCCGGTATCTTCGAAGCGCGCAACATTCCTGCAGAGCAGCTCGATCCGCTGCTGGGCATCGGTTGCCCGAACATCGTCTACCCTTACCTGCGCGCCAACATCGCCGACGTGATCACCCGTGCCGGTTTCCCACCAGTGCACCTGGCTGAGATCAACTTCGAAGTGTTCTACCAGCAGCGTATGCAAGCGATCGCCGACGCGGCCGCCGCAGCACCAGCAGCAACCGACGGCGCTGCCACCACGCACTAAGTCGTACTGAAGTACTTCGCTGCCGGGCGCCACGTCCGGCAGCGGTATCACCCCGACATGCCGCGCCTTTGCGCGCTGTCCATCTGCAAGGTAAGCCATGACATTTCCCCGTTTGATCGCCAGTCTGACCATGCTGTTGGCCATGAGCGCCAGCCACGCGTTCGACTTCAAAACGGTGGGCGCCGCACCCGTCATCCTGTACGACGCGCCATCGACCAAGGGCGGCAAGCTGTTTGTCGTGCCGCGCGGCGCGCCGCTGGAAGTGGTGCTGGCCTATGGCGAATGGCTGAAGGTGCGCGACGTCACCGGCGAACTGGCCTGGACCGAGGCCAAGGGCCTGGTCGGCAAGCGCAACGTCATCATCCGCACCCCCAACCTGAAAATCCGCGCCACGCCGGACGACAGCGCCGCGCCGGTCTTCACCGCCGACAAGGGCGTGCTGCTGGAAGTGACCGAAGCGGCCGCCGGCGGCTGGCTCAAGGTGCGTCATCGCGACGGCCTGGTCGGTTACGTCAAGAATTCCGAAGTCTGGGGCATATAATTGCCGTAGCGGCGACATCCGGTCGCCGAATGAGGTCCCATGCAAGATAATCCAAACAAACCAGCGGCGACGGTCCGCAAGGTGGCTGTGCTCGGCGCAGGCGCCTGGGGCACCGCTGTCGCCATGGCGCTGGCCCAGCGTCACGACGTGATGCTGTGGGGCCGCAACAGCGACGCCCTGCAAGAGATGGCGCGCGCGCGCGAAAACACCGGCTACCTGCCTGGTTATCCCTTCCCCGACGGCCTCCGGGTCGCCGCCGATTTCGACGCCGCGCTGGCCCATGTGGCCGGCCCGGACAGCCTGCTGATCGCCGCCTGCCCGGTGGCTGGCCTGCGGCCGCTGCTGGAGCAGTTGAAATCGCGGGCGATCCCGAACGTGGTGTGGCTGTGCAAGGGCTTCGAATATGGCACCGGCTTGCTGCCGCACCAGATCGTGCGCGAAGTGCTGGGCGCGGGCGCGGCCGGCGGCGCATTGTCGGGACCGTCGTTTGCGCAGGAAGTGGCGAAAGGCTTGCCATGCGCGCTGACCATCGCCTCCGACTCGGCGGCCTTGCGCGACTGCGTGGTGGCGACCGTCCACGGCGGCAATATCCGCGTGTATTCCAGCGAAGACCTGGTCGGCGTCGAGGTGGGCGGCGCAGTGAAAAACGTGCTGGCCATCGCCACCGGCGTGGCCGACGGCCTGGGCCTGGGCTTGAACGCGCGCGCCGCGCTGATCACGCGCGGCCTGGCGGAAATCACCCGGCTCGGCACCACGCTGGGCGGGCACACCGAGACCTTCATGGGCCTGACCGGCATGGGCGACCTGATTTTGACCTGCACCGGCGACCTGTCGCGCAACCGCCGCGTCGGCCTCGGGCTGGCGCAGGGCAAGCCGCTGGACGTCATCGTGCAGGAGCTGGGCCATGTGGCCGAAGGCGTGCCGTGCTCGAAGGCCGTGCGCGAACTGGCGGCCAGGCTGGGCGTCGACATGCCGATCACCAACGCGGTGGCCGGCGTGCTGTTCGACGGCGACCAGCCGCAGGCGATGGTCTCGCGCCTGCTGGCGCGCGATCCGCGCGACGAAAAGGCGAAGCGCTAACCAACGTCATTCCCGCGAAAGCGGGAATCCATACTGAGCATCCGGACACGCGTTCCATGGATTCCCGCTTTCGCGGGAATGACGGCAGCGGCGGTTATTCGGTTTCTTCTTCCTTCGCGGCGCGCATCCATTCGACCAGCGGGTACGCATCCTTCAGCCCGCTGGCGATCATCGGTACCAGCAGTTCCGGCTTGTTCATCGGCAGGTCGATCTCGGTCCAGACAAAGAAACTCTTCAGCTTGATGTATTCGATGTGCTCGTGCTCGGGGTCGAAACCCTTGGGCGGGCGCATCAGCTTGCCTTCGTTCTGGATGTCGCCGAAGGTGGCTTTCAACTTCTTGTTCTTCAGCACCTTGCTGAAGCCGGCCGCGTCGTCGACCATGTGCTGGCGCAGCGCCTTCAGGCGCGACGGCGGCGGCATGTATTCGCCGGCACCGAACAGCAACTTGCCGCTGCCGTCGATCTGCATATAGTAGGTCGGTCCGCCGGCCTTGCTCGGACGGCGCAAATCGTTCGGCGCCACCGCGGCCGAGAAGCGCGTCTTGTACGGGCTCTTGTCATGCGCGAAACGCACGTCGCGGTTGATGCGGAACATCGCCTTCTTCGGGTTGCAGAACTTGACGGCCGCATCGAACTTGCCCAGCTCGATAATCATGTCCGTCACCACTTGCAGGAATTCTTCGCGCAGGATGTCGTAGCGCGGTTTGTTCATGATGAACCAGGGACGGTTGTTGTTGTCCGCCAGTTCCTTGAGGAATTGAGTCAGGTCGCGCAGATGCATTAAGGTTCCTTATTTGGCGCCGGCCGGACGCTTGCCGACCGTGATGTCCAGCGTGGTCTCGCGGCTCTTGCGCAAGACCGTCATTTTAGCTTTTCCGCCAGGAACAAGTTGGGCGATCACATTCAGCATCTCGTTGGTGTCCGCCACCGGCTTGTCGTCCACCGACAGCAGGATGTCGCCGGGCTTCATGCCGCCCTTGTCGGCCGGGCCGTTGCGCACCACGCCGGCGATGATGGCGCCGCTCTGGCGCTTCAGGCCGAAGCTCGACGCCAGCTCCGGCGTGATCTCCTGCGTTTCGACGCCGATCCAGCCGCGCACCACGTGGCCGGACTTGATGATGGCCTCCATCACCGACTTGGCGGTCGACACCGGAATGGCGAAGCCGATGCCGACCGAGCCGCCCGACTGCGAATAAATCGCCGAATTGATGCCCAGCAGGTTGCCGTTGGCATCGACCAGCGCGCCGCCGGAGTTGCCGAAGTTGATCGCGGCGTCGGTCTGGATGAAGTTCTCGAAGTGATTGATGTGCAGGTTGTTGCGCCCCAGCGCAGAGATGATGCCCATCGTCACCGTCTGGCCGACGCCGAAGGGATTGCCGATGGCCAGCACCACGTCGCCCACCTGCGCCTGCTCGGCCTGGCCCAGCACGATCACCGGCAGCTTGTCGAGCTCGATCTTGATGACGGCCAGGTCGGTCTCGGGATCGGTGCCGACCACCTTGGCGGCGGCCTTGCGGCCGTCGGCCAGCATGACCTCGATTTCGTCGGCCGCTTCCACCACGTGGTTGTTGGTCAGGATATAGCCTTCGCCGGAGACGATGACGCCCGAACCCAGGCTGGATTCCTCGTCGTCGTTCTCGCCGTCATGATCGCGGTCGCGGTCGCCGAAGAATTTTTTAAAGAAGGGATCGCGCAGCAGCGGATGCTTGCCGCGCTTGGGTTTCTTGCTGGTGATGATGTTGACCACGGCCGGCATGGCCCGCCCGGCCGCCGCCCGGTAGGAGCCGACCGCCACACCCGGCGCCTTGCCCGGCGCCGCCTCCAGCATCGCGGCCGGGTGGTCGGCGCTGCCCATCTGCTGGACGCGCACCGGCGCGCGCCGCTCCGGCCCCACGGCCGCGTAGACGAAATACAGTGCCAGTACGACGGTCACCGTTTGCGCAAACAATAACCAGAGTCGTCGCATAGCATCCTGCCGTCCGCCGGACGGCGTCCTTGTTATTTCTTGAGGGAGTCGCGGATCTCGCGCAGCAGCACGATATCTTCCGGCGTCGGCGCCGGCGCCGCGGCCGCTTCAGCCGCCGCTTCCTTGGTGTTCAGGGTGCGCGCCTTGTTCATCAGGCGCACCATCTGGAAGATCACGAAGGCCAGGATGATGAAGTTCAGCAGGATGGTGGCGAAATTGCCGTAGGCCCACACGGCGCCCAGCTTTTTCGCCTCGACCAGGCTCAGGTGCGGATCCTGGCCGTTGAGGCCGATGTAATAATTGGCGAAATCCAGGCCGCCGAACAGTTTGCCGATCGGCGGCATGATGATGTCGGCCACCAGCGAATCGACGATCTTGCCGAAAGCGCCACCGATGATCACACCCACAGCGAGGTCGACCACGTTGCCCTTCATCGCGAATTCTTTAAATTCCTGCATCATTGTCATTTTCTTATCCCCGCTGTGGTCATTTGTGAACAAAACTGCGTCTGGATCATACTATTTTTCCAATTAGATTCCAAACGCGCGCCCCCCGTGCGCATTTGGGTACCGAATTACGATATAAATTTGTCTTGTGTCAATATCTATGGCTTGCGCCCCGCCAGTAGGGCATAGCTCGGCGGAATTCAAGTCCAAAACGGTGCGCAAATCGGCCCAATTGGGGTTACGGCAACGTTTTTGCTTTAATTCGTATCACGCTTACCTTATAATTTAAGGTTGCTAGAAGCTATATTCGTGCTTCAACAAGTTTCAGGTTTTGTTCTCGGTTCTCGGATTTTGTTCGCACTTTGACTGATTGGGGTTTGTATGAGTATCGAAAAGCAGGTCGATTCCGGCCGTCGCGGATTGCTCGTCGCAACAGGCGCGGCGGGTGGTGTAGTGGGTCTGGCAACCGCCGGAGCACTGGTTAGCACGTTCCAACCGTCCGAGCGCGCAAAAGCCGCCGGCGCACCGGTGGAAGTGGATATTTCCAGCCTCAATCCCGGCGAAATGAAGACCGTCGAATGGCGCGGCAAACCGGTCTGGATCATCAAGCGTACCCCTGAAATGGTGGCCTCGCTGAAAAAGACCGACGGCAAAGTGGCCGACGCCGACTCCAAGCGCAACCCGGACGAGTTCACCCCGGAATACGCCCGTAACGAATGGCGCTCGCGCAAGCCAGAACTGCTGATCGCGGTCGGCATCTGTACCCACCTGGGCTGCTCGCCTTCGTCCAAATTCACCCCGGGCCCGCAGCCATCGCTGCCGGACGACTGGGAGGGCGGCTTCCTGTGCCCATGCCACGGCTCGACCTTCGATATGGCCGGCCGCGTGTTCAAGAACAAGCCGGCGCCGGACAATCTGCAAGTGCCGCGTCATATGTTCCTGAGCGACACCAAGCTGATCATTGGTAAAGACGAGAAAGGCGAGGCGTAAATCATGGCGGCTTTCAAAGAGACAAAATTCCCGGCCGATGCACCGGCCGCACAAAAAGCGCTGGGCTGGGTCGACGACCGCTTCCCGCTCACCAAGCTGTGGAATGACCAATGGGGCAAGTACTACGCTCCGAAAAACTTCAACTTCTGGTACATCTTCGGCTCGCTGGCCATGCTGGTGCTGGTGCTGCAGATCGTCACCGGCATCTTCCTGACCATGCACTACAAGCCGGACGCCAACCTG
Source organism: Duganella rhizosphaerae (assembly GCF_040364205.1). NCBI lineage: Bacteria > Pseudomonadati > Pseudomonadota > Betaproteobacteria > Burkholderiales > Oxalobacteraceae > Duganella > Duganella rhizosphaerae. The sequence goes on along the minus strand of NZ_BPWK01000023.1, from coordinate 14,160 downwards.
GCCTTCGGTTCGGTCGAATACATCATGCGCGAAGTACCGTGGGGCTGGCTGGTGCGTTACATGCACTCGACCGGCGCCTCGGCCTTCTTCATCATCGTCTACCTGCACATGACGCGCGGCCTGCTGTACGGCTCGTACCGCAAGCCACGTGAACTGATCTGGCTGTTCGGTTTCGCCATCTTCCTGTGCCTGATGGCCGAAGCGTTCTTCGGCTACCTGCTGCCATGGGGCCAGATGTCGTACTGGGGCGCACAAGTGATCGTCAACCTGTTCGGCGCGATTCCGCTGATCGGCCCTGACCTGTCGCTGTGGATCCGCGGCGACTACGTGGTGTCCGACGCCACCCTGAACCGCTTCTTCGCCTTCCACGTGATCGCGATCCCGCTGGTTCTGCTGGGTCTGGTGGCTGCCCACCTGATCGCGCTGCACGAAGTCGGCTCGAGCAACCCGGACGGCATCGAAGTGAAGGAAAACCTGGGCGCCGACGGCCACCCGGTCGATTCGATTCCTTCGCACCCTTACTACACCGTGCACGACCTGTTCGGCGTGTCGGTATTCCTGCTGATCTTCAGCACCGTGGTGTTCTTCGCCCCGGAAATGGGCGGCTACTTCCTGGAATATAACAACTTCCTGCCGGGCGATTCGCTGAAGACCCCGCTGCACATCGCGCCGACCTGGTACTTCACCGCGTTCTACTCGGTGCTGCGCGCCACCACCGCCGACTTCATGTGGGTGCTGATGTTCTTCGTCGCCGCCTACGTGGTGTTCGTGTGGCTGAAGTCGCGCCTGTCGAGCATGGTGAAAACCGCCATCGCCGTGATCGCGCTGGTGGCCATCATCGGCATGCTGCCGCAGGTGCTGGACGCCAAGTTCTGGGGCGTGGTGTTCTTCGGTGGTTCGGTGGTGATCCTGGCCTTCCTGCCTTGGCTGGACAAGTCGCCGGTCAAGTCGATCCGCTACCGCCCAAGCTGGCACAAATACGTGTACGCCGTGTTCTTCTTCTGCTTCCTGTCGCTGGGCTACCTGGGTACCCTGCCGCCGACCGAAGGCCGCACGCTGTTCTCGCAAGTATGCACCCTGCTTTACTTTAGCTTCTTCCTGTTCATGCCATGGTGGAGCGCCATGGGCACGTTCAAGAAGGTCCCGGACCGCGTAGTGTTCCACGCGCACTGATCGACCACCTCGGCTAAAGTACACAAAGGACATTACATGAATTTTCCTAAAAAACTGCTCGCCATCCTGGCATTGCTGCCGGGTCTGGCACTGGCTAACGAAGGCGGCATCGCGCTGGACAAGGCGCCGGACCGCTCGAATAACATGGCAGCACTGCAACATGGCGCCAAGCTGTTCGTCAATTACTGCCTGAACTGCCATAATGCGTCCTCGATGCGCTACAACCGTCTGCGCGACCTCGGCCTGACGGAAGAGCAAATCAAGGCCAACTTGCTGTTCACCGGCGATAAAGTCGGCGAAATGATGACCACCACCATGAACCCGAAAGATGCGAAAGCATGGTTCGGCGTGGTGCCGCCGGACCTGTCCGTCATTTCGCGCGCGAAATCGTCGGGCGCCGGCAGCGGCGGCGACTATCTGTACACCTATCTGCGCACCTTCTACAAGGACGACACCCGCCCGACCGGCTGGAACAACCTGGTGGTCAACAATGTGGCGATGCCGCATGTGTTGTGGGAACTGCAAGGCGTGCAGAAGGTCACGATGAAGGAAGTGGCCGACCCGCACGAAGAGGGTAAGATGACGCATCAATTTGCCGGTTTCGAGCAAGTCACGCCGGGCAAGCTGAGCAAACTGGAATATGACACTGCGGTGGCCGACCTGGTCGGTTACATGGAGTGGATGGCGGAGCCTGCAGCGCAGACCCGCAAAAAACTGGGCGTGGCGGTGGTGCTGTTCATGTCCCTGTTCGCCTTCCTGGCATGGCGCCTGAACGCGTCGTTCTGGAAAGAAGTTAAATAATCGAGAGCGCCGGCTGGCCGGCGCTTGTTTTGCGATGCCCGCGTTGGCGGGCGATCGATCCGGGGTGATCCGTTCGCGGCTTCACCCCCTTTGTTTCTAAGGAACTATAAAAATGATGGTTCTCTACTCGGGTACAACCTGCCCATTTTCGCAACGCTGCCGTCTGGTCCTGTTTGAAAAAGGCATGGACTTCGAAGTGCGCGATGTCGACTTGTTCAACAAGCCGGAAGACATCTCGACCATGAATCCTTATGGTCAGGTGCCTATCCTGGTCGAACGTGAATTGATCCTGTACGAATCGAACATCATCAATGAGTACATCGACGAACGCTTCCCGCATCCGCAACTGATGCCGGCCGATCCGCTGATGCGCGCGCGCGCGCGCCTAATGCTGTTCAATTTCGAGAAGGAATTGTTCGTTCACGTGCACGTGCTGGAAAGCGAACGCGCCAAGAGCAACGACAAGAGCCACGACAAGGCCCGCGCAGAAATCCGCGACCGCCTGACCACGCTCGCGCCGCTGTTCCTGAAGAACAAGTACATGCTCGGCGATGAGTTCTCGATGCTAGACGTGGCGGTTGCGCCGCTGCTGTGGCGTCTGGATCACTACGGCATCGAACTGTCGAAGACCGCGGCCCCGCTGATGAAGTACGCCGAGCGCATCTTCTCGCGCCCTGCCTACATCGAAGCGCTGACGCCGTCGGAAAAGGTCATGCGCCGTTAATTCGGACGCTGGCCGTTTTACTTGAAGTCTATCGGCGCGTTTGCCGGCCTTAGTTGGCGGCGCGCCGGGTTCTACTGCAGTCTGGAATACCATGTCTGAAATCTCAACCAAGCCCTACATGCTGCGCGCCATTTATGAGTGGTGCACGGACAGCGGCTATACGCCCTACCTCGCCGTCAAGGTCGACGCCTCGACCACGGTGCCGATGGAATATGTGAAAAAAGGCGAAATCGTCCTCAACATCAGCTTCGGCGCCACCTCGGGCCTGAAGATGGACAACGACAGCATCCGCTTCCACGCGCGCTTCGGCGGCGTCTCGCGCGAGATCTACGTCCCGGTCAACAACGTCATGGCGATCTATGCCAACGAGAACGGCCAGGGGATGGCGTTCGAGCCGCAGGTGGGCTTTGCCGAGCCGGTGGCGGAAGAAGAAACCAGCGCGCCGGCGCCGGTGCTGGCAGCTGTTCCAGCGCCTGCGCAAGAGGCCAAGAGCGAGGCTCCAAGCGCTCCGGACGACGATAACGAGCCGCCAAAAAAGGGCGGCCGGCCTACTCTTACGCGAATTAAATAGCGTATAATTCGCCCCGTACAAGTTTCGCCGACTTAGCTCATTTGGTAGAGCAGTTGATTTGTAATCATCAGGTGGCCAGTTCGAAACCGGCAGTCGGCACCAGAAATACGTAGTAATATCAAAGGGTTACGGGCTTCGGCATGTAACCCTTTTCGTTTTCCCGCATCTCATCAAGCGCCTCGGTATTGCTTTGAAAGCGCACCAAACTGCAGTCGGCCCAATAGTCAACGCGATAGATTGGCACGCGCTAAAGTGGCAGGACTGATGCGTTTAGGCCGACTCTTGCGCGCTTCAGCCAGTGAGCCGATTGATATTGAACAGTAAGCTTCAAGCTGCTCCGCGTCCTCATGCAGAATATGGAGCCTTAATTTGGCTCCGTCTAGCAAAATCTCCAAATGAAAACCTTCCGCAGTGGCGACGACTTTGCGAAATGCTGCGATCTTCGAGCAGTCCACAGCAACATCCCCCATTCTGACCCAGTACGAACTTCTTTTCATTTTATAGCCTCGTTCGCCGATATGGCATTTCACAGTAGCACGCATCCAGCTATGTTGTACGATCTCATTTGCGGTCCACGAGAACAGAACCGCGTACCGTTGCCACCGAAAGACCGGCGCGGCAAGCATCGGAGCATAATGCCCCTTTTACCATCTGGGAGACCGTCGTGCCTCAATATCAAGTCTGGTACAAGGGAAATGCCGAGCCACTAGCGTTTGCATCGATAGGCCGGCTGAGTGACGCCGAAATCGTCGGCAAAATCCTGGAGAAGGAGCACATCATCGGCTCCCTGGTTACGGACAAGAACAAGGGCCAGGCCGACGACGTAGAGCCGCCGCTAAGCGAAACCATCCAGCGCAATGGCCTCGCTCCCGTCAAGTACATCATGGATGAAAGCGAGATGATTGTAATCGGATGAACACGCTTCATACAGACGAGCTGACAGTCTGGAGTGTTCGTCGATGTGTTGCGATGTTCCTGGATCGGCGCCATCGCCCCATACGCCATCCAGCTCTCAACCAAGCTCACGATCGAGGCGGCCAAATCCAGTTATGACGATAAATCTACTGTGCCAGGGCTGATTTCCGACGGCGCCAGAACGCTACGAACCCGCTTGCGCCGGTAAGCTCCGTAGCCGACATGGCAAAGCCAGTACACCAACAAGGCCAGGATCAGCAACGCCGGTGCATTCAGCGCCCCCGAGTCCCGCACCGCTTTCGGAAAGACCTGCTGCTGCCCCAGGAACAGGGAATTAGCCGCAATGAAAAAGGCGACGGTCATGCGCCACAGATGGCGGGCCACGCGCGTCGCCCCGGTGACGCCACGGTTCAGGATCAATCGCAGATCGCCCACCGCAGCGATGCTGCCGATGATCACGAATAAGACAAAGGCCGCGCCCGGCTGGCCATCCAACTTCCCAGTCGCGCTCTGTGCGGCCAGCCAGAAGAAATAGGCGCCGGCAATGGTGACGCCCAACGACGTCAAGAGCACGCCGTAGTCGAAGCGGCCGACCTGGCCGGGCTTGCGCTTGACGGCGGTCCACGAGGTTAAGACCAGGTAAAAGGTCAGCACGCCGGCGACTACCGAAGCGCGCTCGGGAGTCGGCAGGAACGGCGCCACGCAGGCGCCGATCCCGGACATCAGCATCATCGCCACGGCAAATATTTTTCCGGCCAAGCGGTGCAGGTCGGAACCCTTGCGGAACACGAAGGCGGCCACGCCGGACAGGATGCCGACGCTGCCGGCGCCGATGTGCAGGTACAAGACCGCCGCAGCGGCAACGTGAACCAGGACTGAGCTGGCGGGATCAACATACAGTATGGTCATTTTCGATAACTCCGAAGTAATGTGGATAGCGCGGAAAAATTTATGGCCGCTGGCGCTCGAAGAAGGCCCAGATCATGGCCGGCCCGTTGGGCTCCATCGGCGACGGCCCCAACAGGCGCGGGCGGCGCGCATACGGCTGTGGCAAGCCGTGACCGCCGCCATGTATGGTCACCAGCTCGACCTCGGTCCTGCCATCGTTGCTCCAGCGGGACTGCTCGACGCTGACGTCCTCTGCCGCTGGTGTCCGGCTGATTCGGGGCGCACCGGCAAGCTGGCTGCGATCCGCGAAATACTGAGCCGATGCGATCGACGAAATGACCTGCCCGCCCTTGTAGAACAGCCCCAACAGGTTGATCTCGCCGCCTGCGTAGGGCACCAGAGGATCCTTGGTGCCGTTCATGATCATCACCGAAGTGGTCTGCGCCACAGGCTTGCATTGGAAATTCTGCGCCGCCGGCAGATTGGCGATCACTGCGGCCACCGCGCGGTAACGGGTCGGTTGTTCCAGCGCCAGGCGTATCGCCATCGAGCCGCCGTTCGACACGCCGGCGGCAAACACCCGCGTCGGATCGAGGCCGATTTCGCCGACCAGCTTGTCGACCATGGCGTCCAGAAAGCGCACATCGTCAGCGCTGACGCCGTTCACCTTGGCGTCACCGATCGAGCTGCAGTCATTCCAGTCGAAGGCGTAGGACTTCGGGTAGACCACGGCGAAGCCATGCTGGTCGGCCAGGCGTTCGAAGCTATAACCGGTGCCGACGCGAACTTGCTGGATGCCTTCCCCTGAACCATGCATCACCACCACCAGCGGCGCGCCTTTGGGCAAGCCCTTGGGCACATACGTCCGGTAGCTGCGTGTCAAGCCGGCCACTTCGATGGTGCCCTGGCTCAGCGTACCGGACAGCTGCGGCTTCTCGGGATCGGGGGTGTAGACAAAATAGCCGAGCAGGCCGGCCAGCACAGCCACCAGGGCGAGCAGGCCCAAGAAGGAAAACATCAGGAAACGCAGAACTTTTTTCATGGCAAGGCTCTCGTTGTTGCGAAAACGTCCACCTTACCAGCATGACCCAGACGGGCCAAGCCGCAAGCGACCGGCTACGCCTGCGCCGGCACAAACCACGTCCTGGCGCGACGAACGACGCCGGCGCCCGCGCGGAGCCCCTCCGGACTCGCTCATCCCGCCAGGCCGTGGCTGAATACCCGCGCGCCGTCGTTCGTCCGATACGCCGTTTGCGTGGGGCGGCAGCGCAATACCATGGTGCTGTCCTTGCGAGATCCGCCACCCACCGCTCTGCTTCTCGCTTCTTCAACCGCCCACTTTAAGACCAGGCCGACCATGAAAATTCAACGCATTCATCCACGCAAAACCCTTGCAACCGCCATCGCGATGGCCACGCTGGCGCTGTTGGCCGGCATGGGCACAGCCCAGGCTGCCATCTTCAAGGATGCGCAGTTTGAGTCGCTGCAAGACGCCGGCAACTACGTCGAACTGGAGCGGCAGGCGCAAACCCGTTTGAAGGCCGATGCCGGAGATGCCGAGGCCAGCGCGGCCCTGTCCCTGGCGCTGACCTTCATCGACGCCGGCGACGCCAAACGGCTGGAAGCCGGCGCCAAGCAGGCCAAACGATGCGTCGAACAGCATCCGGCGGCGGCGGTGTGCCATCTGGCGACGGCGCAGAACCTGAGCATGCAGATGCTCAGCGTTGGCATGTTCAAGGCCATGCGCATGCTCGATACCTTGAAAGAGTCCTGGAGCCGCACGCTGGAACTGGCCCCCGACAGCTTCGTGGCCCGCGTTCAGTTGGCCAAGCTCTACCTGACGGTGCCCGGCATGATGGGCGGCAGCGTTTCCAAGGCCAAGGAGCTGGAGGCCGCCGTGCGCGCCAGCCAACCTGAAACGGCGCGCATCATCCGCGTCAACATCGCTGCCGAAGCCAAGCAATGGGGCGCGATGGAGGGCGAGTTGTCGGTGCTCAAACCAGGCAAGGATGCCGCCATGCGGGAGGAAATTCGCAACGCCACCATGCAGCTGGCACAGGTCTTCCTGGCGGACGGCAAAGACCTGGCCAAGGCCAGGAGTCTGTATGCGACCCTGCTGCGCGACCAGCCCGACCATGCCGCCGGCTACTACGGGCTCGGCCGGGTCCTTACCCAGATGGGCCAGGCGGACGAAGCGATTCGCAACTTTGAACGCGCCAAGACCATGACCGGCGCCGACGGCTTCCCGATCGACCACCGCCTGGGCGACGCCTATCTGGCCAAAGGCGACAAGGCGCAGGCCAGGGCGGCCTATGAACGCTTCATCGCGAACAAACGCGCCAATCCGGCCAATCTCGACGACGCGCGCAAGAGCCTGGCCAAGCTTGGCTGAACGAATCGAGCGCAGCGTTGGCGCTAAGCCGCTGCCGCCCTTCGACCATACATCCATCGAGTATCATATGGACATGCCATCCGACCAGTCAGCCCGCTTCAACGATCCCGCCGCGCCCGCCAACTGGCGCGCCATGTTCGGCTGGCGCCGGCTGCGCACCGTCGCCATCCTCTGTACGCTGATCATCCTGCTGTTCAGCTTTGGCTGGAAGGCGGGCCTGTCCGTTCTCGTGACCAGGATATTCTGCGTCGGCCTGGCGTTGCTGCTGGTCTTCGGCCTGTTCGAACAATGGCCGCGCCGCCTGCCCAAGTGGATGGCCCGCTGGGTCCTGCAAGTCGCGGCAGTCGGCGTGACGGTGCCGATCACCATGTTCATCGCCTACATGTGGAGTACCGCGCCGGGCGCGCCGATGTTCTGGAACGAGCCGGACCGGCTGGAAGGCTTCGTGACCTTCACTTTGCTGGGCATGCTGCTCGCGCCCTGGACCGCGCTGACGGCCCTGCTGCGCCAGCGCGAAGCGACGGTGGAAGAGCAGGCCATCGGCTTCGAGCTGGAGCGCAGCGAGATGGCGCGGGCCGCGCTCGACGCCCGCATGCGCCTGCTCACCGCCCAGGTGCAGCCGCATTTCCTGTTCAACACCCTGGCCAATGTACAGGCCTTGGTGGAGGCCGGCTCGCCGCGCGCGCCGCAGCTGCTGCAAAGCCTGACGGCCTATTTGCGCGCCGCCGTGCCCCGGCTCGACGGCTCGACCAACACGCTGGGCCAGGAACTCGAACTGGTGCGCGCCTATCTGGAGTTGATGCAGATGCGCATGCCCGACCGGCTCGCCTTCGAGCTGCACATCGGCAGCGGCGGGCATCTGCTGCACTGCCCGCCGATGACGCTGCTGACCCTGGTTGAGAATGCGGTCCAACATGGCATCGACCCGAGCGAAGAAGGCGGCCGTATCGACGTGCATGCCGAATTGCTCGCGGCGGAAGGCGACACGCCGCGTTGCCGCCTGACCGTCATCGACACCGGCATCGGCCTGCAGGCGACCGGCCGCGGCCTCGGCACCGGTCTGGCGGCGCTGCGCGAGCGGCTCAATTGGGCCTACCGGGGCAGCGCGACGCTCGACCTGGTCGAAGTGCAGCCACACGGTGTACAAGTGACCATTGAATTCAATATCGAGCCAATATGACCACCACCATCAGCGCCCTGATTGCCGACGACGAACCGCTGCTGCGCGAGATTCTTGAAGCCCGGCTGGCCGCCGCCTGGCCGGAGTTACAGATCGTCGCGCAGGCGCGCAACGGCCGCCAGGCGATCGAGCTGTTCGAGCAACATCTGCCGACGATCTGCTTTCTGGACATGCATATGCCGGGCCTGAACGGCATCGAAGTCGCGCGCCACATCGGCAAACGCTCGCATCTGGTGTTCGTCACCGCCTTTGACCAGTACGCGCTGGATGCCTTCGAACATGGCGTGCTGGACTACCTCGTCAAACCCGTCACCGCCGCCCGCCTGGCGGAAACGGTGGAGCGCCTGAAAGCGCGCACCCAAACGGCGCAACCGGCGGTGCACACCGAGGCGCTGCTGGCGCAACTGGCCGAGCGGCTCAAGCTCGGCCAGCCCGAGGCGCTGCGCTGGCTGCGCGCGACGGTGGGCGGCTCCTTGCGGATGATACCGGTCGACGATATCGACTATCTGAAGAGCGATACGAAATACACCCTGGTGGCCTTCCGCGACGAAGGGCAGCCCGCCGAGGCGCTGATACGCATGCCGCTGAAGGAGCTGATTGCGCAACTCGACCCGCAGCTGTTTGCGCAGGTGCATCGCTCGGTGGCGGTCAATCTGCGGGCGATACGCTGCGTCACCCGGGGCGAAAACGAGACCGCCGACATCGAGCTCAAAGGACGTAGCGAACGCCTGCCAGTCAGCCGCAGCTACTTGCAGTTCTTCAAAGAGATGTAAGCCTGCCCGCCATCAAAAACCACCTGCGGGACTGCCAGTCGGCGCCTCGGCTGGTGTCGTCGATACGAACCAGCGCCGGAGCGCCTGCTCCAATCCGCAGGTGTCGTTCTCCGTCCCTACCCAGGCAACGCACGCGTCGGGACGGATCAGCATCGTCGGCCCGGTATCGACGCCCACGCAACGTATTCTCTGCGTCGCGGCAGCGACCATCATCGATGCCGTCCTCCCAGCTGAAGCATCGAGCAGAACGCCCCTTCCGTCCTGCATGAGATCGTAGAGCGAGGCGCCGCCTGTGCTGCCGGCGACCGGCCGGTCGTCCACCAAGCGCCCCACCTCATCCAGTGCCGACCCAAGATCGTATCGCGTGGCCAGTCCGCTCGTCATCGCGCCGATGAGCCGGTTGACATCATCGAATTGCAACAGATCCGCCATCAGCTCGCGCATCGCGCCCGCTTGCGGATCGGGCCGCATGATGGCGATCTGGGCCAAGGTATTGGCCAGCACCGCCTGGGCCACGGGCCGCCGTTCGGTTGTGTAGGTATCGAGCAGGCAGTCGGGCATCTCGCCCCGGATCACCGCCGCAAGCTTCCAGCCAAGGTTGGCCGCGTCCACCAGGCCGAGGCCCAGGCCCTGTCCGCCGAACGGCGTATGGACATGCGCCGCATCGCCGGCCAGCAGCACCCGGCCGCGACGATAGGTATCGACCAGCCGGGTATTGTCGGTCCACCGGCTGCCGCTTTCAAGCGCCCTCACCCGGACCTCCGCACCGCTGACGCGGCGCAGTACGGCCTCGACCTCCTCCCGCGTAACCGGAGCCTGCCGGTCTTCGGGCGGCCCACTGAAATCCAGCATCAGCAACCGGCCCGGCGCCGGGCCAAAGGAAAACATGCCGCCCGATGTGCGGTGCCAGCCGAGCGGCAACAGGCGCTCCGGCTGGTCGATCTCGGCGACGGCCTGATAAAACGTCAGCGTCGGCGGTGTGCCGGGAAAATCAAACCCAGCCATCTTGCGGACGAGGCTGCGCCCGCCGTCGCAACCCACGAGATAGGCGCAGCCAATACGGCCGGCGCCGCCTGGCGCTGTCCATTCGACGTCGACACCGTCCGCCTGCTGGACGAATGCGGTGACCTCGCACTGGCGGCGCACCTCGATACCCAGTGCCTGCGCGCGCTCGGCCAGCATGGCTTCAAGCGCCTGCTGATCCACTGGACGGGGACGCCGTTCCGGCTCTTTCTGCGCGTCCTTGCGTATCAAAGACAGGCCGGCGAAATGGCCGCTGAACTTCGACGTCCGGCCACGCAATACCGCCCCCGCCTGCTCAATCTCGGCGAAGCTGCGCGCTTCTGCCACGGCGATGGCCTCGGCCATGCCGCGACGCATTAACGCTTCCACGCCCAGCGGTCCGATGCCAAACGCCTTCATCGCCGTGCTCGGGGCGGCCAGGCGTTCCAGCACGAGGACACGCGCGCCACCCAAGGTAAGTTCGATCGCGGTCAGCAGCCCGACCGGTCCCGCGCCCACAACGACAACATCCACTTGCTCATTCATATACTCAATCCCAATATATACTCAGTATATGTAAACTATGCTATCATCCGCTGCATGTCAATCCCAACCGATCTTCGATCCCGCAAACGCCTCGCCACGCGACAAAGCATTTCCAATGCCGCCACGCGCCTGTTCCTTGAACGGGGCTTCGATCATGTGACGGTGGACGACATTGCGGCGGCGGCCGACGTCGGGCGGATGACGGTGTTCAACCACTTCCCCCGCAAGGAGGACATGTTCTTCGATCGCGACGAAGAAGTCCGCGAGATGCTGCGCTTGGCCTTGCGGGAACGCGATCCCCAGGTCGCTCCAATCGAGGCATTGCGCCTGCTCGCCCATCGGCTGGTCGAGGAACAAAGCCCTTACACCAGATTTTCCGCAGCAAGTCAGGGCTTCATCGAGACGATCGAAGGCAGCGCAACCCTCAAGGCGCGGGCCAGGGCGATCCGCGACGAAATCGCGCAGGTGGTGGCGGTGACGTTGTCCGAGTGCGCAGGGCGGGAGCCGGGCGACCCCGACGCTCATCTGGCAGCCGGCCTGCTGCTGGCGACGTGGACCGTCGCCCTGATCCAGGCTCACCAGACCTACCGGCAAGGGCGTGATACCGAGCAGGCAAAAGCCGTCTTTCTCGCCGTTGTCGATAAAGGAAGCGCGGGCCTGCATGCCGCCATGGCAGGCACGCCTTACGCCTGAACGAGCAACTTCGTGAGCCAAAACCCGCGCTTGGATATGCAGAAATATTCCGTCTGTGCCGAACGCCGGTGGAACGACGCTGCGCTACACTAGCCGCTCGCCCACCTGCCTGAGGAATCGAGACATGACACGCAAAACCGCTGCCGATTTTGACCCGGAAGTATTGAAGCTGTTCGACCAGTACGTGCACGGCGGCATCACGCGACGTGATTTCCTGTCCTCGGCAACACGCTATGCCGTGGGCGGCACCACCGCCGCCGGCCTGCTCGGCGCGCTCAGCCCGAGCTTCGCCGCACCGCTGGTCACCCCGGACGACCGCCGCATCAAGACCCGCTATGTCGAACTGCCTTCGCCGCAGGGCAACGGCACCGTGCGCGGCTACCTGGTCTCGCCGGCCGACGCCAAGGGCAAGCTGCCACTGGTGCTGGTGGTGCACGAGAATCGCGGCCTGAACCCGCACATCGAAGACGTCGCCCGCCGCCTGGCGCTGGACGGCTTCATCGCCTTCGCGCCGGACGCCTTGTTCACCCTGGGCGGCTACCCCGGCGACGAGGACAAGGCGCGCGCCCTGTTCAGCAAGCTGGACCAACCCAAGACCCGCGCCGACTTCGTCGCCTCGGCCCGCTGGCTGCAGCAACAGCCGGAAGGCAACGGCAAGCTCGGCGTGGTCGGCTTCTGCTTCGGCGGCGGCATCGCCAACTATCTGGCCACGCAGCTACCGGAACTGGCGGCGGCCGTGCCGTTCTACGGCGGCCAACCGGGGGCGGCGGACGCGGCGCGCATCAAGGCCCACCTGCTGATCCACGACGCCGGCAACGACGAGCGCATCCGCGCCGGCTGGCCCGCCTACGAACAGGCGTTGAAGGACGCCGGCGCGAGTTACCAGTACCACGTCTACCCAGGCGTCGAACACGGCTTCAACAACGACACCACGCCGCGCTACGACGCCGCCTCCGCCAAGCTGGCCTGGCAGCGCACGACCGACTTCTTCCGCACACGGCTGGCCTGACGCGCCCGGCTACTCGTATTTGGCCGCCAGCCGCTGCCACTCGGGATCGTCCTTGAGCTGCCGGATCACCGGGGCGATCTTTTCATAGATCGCCCCCTTGGCGCGCGGCACCAGAAAGCGCCGTTCGGTGGCCTGCGACGGCAGCTCGTGCAGCTGGAATTTGTCCGCCTCCACCGCGTGCACCTTCAGGTAGTAGCGCACCACCGATTCGGCGGCGGTCACGCTGTCCACTCGTCCAAACCGCAATTTCTCCAGATTGTTGTCGTCGCTGATGGCGTCGCTGCGAACCAGCCCCTGCAGGCGCATCCACGCTTCCAGGTCGGGATAGCTGTAGCCGAGCACCATGCCGACCGTGCGGCCGCTCAGCGCGCCAGGCTTGGACACATTGAAAGCCTGCCCCGCCGGCAGCACGATCACATAGCGGTCGATGTCGAACGGCACCGTCCACAGGTATTTTTTCTGACCGACGTCGTTGAACCAGTGCGGCATCATGCCGATGACGATGCCGTCCAGCTCGCCCCGCTCCACTTGCAGCTGCAGGCGCTTGCGCGGCAGATAGATCAACTTGAAACTCAGCTGGCCGAGTTTTTTACGGTTCAGGTAATCCACCAGGTCGGGGTAGATGCCGCTGCCGTCGGCCAGCATCAGGGGCGCGACACGGGCGCTGGTGTAGACGTTGACGACCTCGCCCCGCGCCGCTCCATGGAGCACGCCCAAGCACAGCATCGCCAGTGCCGTCAGGAACTTTTTCATACTTGAATATAGCATGTCAGCGATTTAAGCCCATCCTAACCTAGCCAGCCGTCCGCTTGCTACAATGGTCGGATGCGTAATGTCCTAGCCCTCTTTGTTGCCCTGGTTTTCGTGCTGTACAGCTCCGTGCTGGCGGCAGCGCCCACGCATACCTGCTGCAAGAGCGCCGATTGCCCGGTGACCCAGTGTGTGGCGGCCGATTGCCTGCCGTCGGCGATGCCGGCGGCCTTGGGCGATATCGCGCTGCCGGTCGCGCCGCCCGCCAGCGAGGCGGCGCAATGTCCGGCCCCGGCCATCCTGCCCAGCCCGCCTACCAAAGTGTGGTGTCCTCCCGACTGACGGTAAAAGTGTTTCAGATCAAGCACATAACTTTTACTTTTATAAGGAAACACCATGAAATCGATCATCATCAAGGCATCCGCCGTGACCGCCGTCCTGCTGGCATCCGCCGGCGCCTACGCCAGCACCATGGATTGCTGCGGCGGCCTGGAATGCTGCGTCAAGATGCTGGCCTGCTGCTTCTAAGCGCTAGACCATAAGAAAGGGCCCTGCGGGGCCCTTTCTTCGTTTTAGGACTTGGCGAAGGCCAGGAAGTCGGCGTTGAAGCGGTCCTTGTGGGTGTCGGTCAAGCCGTGCGGCGCGCCGGGGTAGGTGATCAGCTTGGCGTGCTTGACGATGGCGGCCGAGGCGCGGCCGGCGGCGTCGATCGGCACGATCTGGTCGTCCTCGCCGTGGATGAT
>NZ_BPWK01000022.1:0-110887 GCF_040364205.1 Duganella rhizosphaerae | reverse complement strand
TCCACAGTTCTACTTCCGTACGACTGACGTGACCGGTTCGATCGAACTGCCAGCGGACAAAGAAATGGTTATGCCAGGCGATAACGTGTCGATCACCGTCAAGCTGATCAATCCGATCGCGATGGAAGAAGGTCTGCGCTTCGCAATCCGCGAAGGTGGCCGTACCGTTGGTGCAGGTGTTGTAGCGAAGATCATCGCTTAAGGAATACTGGTCGTACCACCAGGGGCGTCTCTGGTGGTATAATCGATATCCTTTGTAGTTTTACGTAGGGACGTAGCTCAATTGGCAGAGCGTCGGTCTCCAAAACCGAAGGTTGGGGGTTCGATGCCCTCCGTCCCTGCCACCGTTTCAGGTGCAGGGCACCGAAAGTAAATATAAATGTCAAATCAATCCGTGCAGACCGTCAGCACGTCGAATGACAAGATTAAGGTTGCTCTGGCAATAGCCGTTGCAATCGCAGGTGTGGTCGGGTTTTATTACCTGTCAGACAAACCAGCTCTCGTACGCGCAGGCGCACTTGTAGCTGGTTTGGCTTTTGCCGTTCTGCTCTTGTGGACCTCGACGACTGGCCGTGAATTCCTGAATTTCGCCAAAGAAGCCGTGCGCGAAACGAAAAAGGTCGTCTGGCCTACTCGTCGCGAAGCTACCCAGATCACGGGCATCGTGTTTGCCTTCGTGCTGGTGATGGCGCTGTTCCTGTGGGGCACGGACAAGACACTTGAGTTCCTGTTGTACGACGTCATTCTGGGTATACGAAAATAATGAGCGAAAATGTGCAAGATGAGGCGGCCGGCGAACCGGTGCCGGGCGAAGTGCCGGCACAAGATGCTGTAGCAGCGCCAATCAGCGTACCAGTCAGCAACAAGCGCTGGTACGTTGTACATGCGTATTCCGGCATGGAAAAAAGCGTCCAGCGTGCACTGACGGAACGCGTCGAGCGCGCCGGCATGCAGGACCAGTTCGGCCAGATCCTGGTGCCGACCGAAGAAGTTGTCGAAGTCAAGAACGGTCAGAAGTCCGTCACCGAGCGTCGTTTCTTCCCAGGCTACGTCCTGGTTGAGATGGAAATGACCGACGAAACCTGGCACCTGGTGAAGAACACCAACAAGGTGACCGGCTTCATCGGCGGCAAATCGAACAAGCCGACCCCGATTCCAGCGCGCGAGATCGACAAGATCATGCAGCAGATGCAAGAGGGTGTCGAGAAGCCACGGCCGAAAGTGCTGTACGAAGTGGGCGAGCAAGTCCGCATCAAGGATGGCCCGTTCACCGATTTCAACGGCAATGTCGAAGAAGTCAATTACGAGAAATCCAAGGTACGCGTGTCGGTCACCATCTTCGGCCGCGCTACTCCGGTGGAACTTGAGTTCGGCCAGGTCGAAAAAGTATAAGCAGCACCGTTCGCCAGAACGGGCGACGGTGTAAAAACCCGACAAATCTGGCAAAGAGGAGCCCCGCCCTGCAAATGCGCATGGTGGGGCGCTACTACTCATATCCAAGATAGGAGCCATCATGGCAAAGAAAATCATTGGTTTTATCAAGCTGCAAGTACCAGCTGGTAAAGCAAACCCATCCCCACCGATCGGTCCAGCTCTGGGTCAACGCGGTCTGAACATCATGGAATTCTGCAAAGCGTTCAACGCGCAGACCCAAGGTATGGAACCAGGCATGCCGATCCCAGTCGTGATCACCGCGTTCGCCGACAAGTCCTTCACCTTCGTGATGAAGACGCCTCCGGCAACCTTCCTGATCAAGAAGCACTCGGGCGTTGTCAAAGGTTCGCCGAAGCCACATACCGACAAAGTCGGTAAGCTGACCCGCGCTCAAGCTGAAGAAATCGCTAAATTGAAAACCCCTGATCTGACCGCTGCCGACCTGGATGCTGCTGTACGCACCATCGCTGGTTCCGCACGTTCGATGGGCATCACGGTGGAAGGTCTGTAATCATGGCAAAACTGTCCAAACGCGCTAAAGCTATCAAAGCCAAAGTTGATAGCACCAAGTCCTACGCATTCGACAACGCAGTCGCTCTGATCAAAGAACTGGCTACCGCCAAGTTCAATGAATCGATCGACGTGTCGGTACAACTGGGCGTGGATCCTAAGAAGTCGGATCAGGTCGTTCGCGGTTCCGTCGTGCTGCCAGCTGGCACCGGCAAGACCGTTCGCGTCGCTGTGTTCGCTTCGGGCGAAAAAGCCGAGCAGGCTAAAGCCGCCGGCGCTGACGTTGTTGGTATGGAAGACCTGGCCGAGCGCGTCAAAGCCGGCGACATGCCTTTCGATATCGTCATCGCTTCGCCAGACACCATGCGTATCGTTGGTACCCTGGGTCAGATCCTGGGCCCACGTGGCCTGATGCCTAACCCGAAAGTCGGCACCGTAACCCCTGACGTCGCTACCGCCGTGAAAAACGCGAAAGCCGGTCAAGTTCAGTACCGTACCGACAAAGCCGGTATCATCCACGCGACCATCGGCCGCAAATCGTTCGCTGATGCAGATCTGAAGAGCAACCTGGTTGCCCTGATCGACGCACTGAACAAAGCCAAGCCAGCTACCAGCAAGGGTGTTTACCTGCGCAAGGTATCGCTGTCGTCGACCATGGGCGCTGGCGTCCGTGTTGACCAGACTACCCTGGCTGCTTAAGTTTTAAAAAATTAAGTCCCCGCGCTGCAAAGCGCAGGGCAGTTCTTTGGGCTGGTCGTCGTTGCTTGCAACGGCGGCCAGGCAATCAAAGACCGTTGGGCCGGATGCATCAGGCAGGCAACTGGTTAATTGAATTTTTCACCCAACGCAGATGGTGTACCCGATCAAGTTTCGTAGTCCATTGGACTCCTAAACCTCGGACGCCGTTGTTCGAACCGATGGCAGGCAGTTTGCCCGTCATCATTTAAGGAGGTTGACCGTGGGTCTCAATCTGAATGACAAAAAGGCCGTCGTCGCCGAAGTTTCCGCAAAAGTAGCAACTGCGCAAACTATCGTCGTGGCCGAATATCGTGGCATCCAGGTTGCTCACTTGACGCAACTTCGTGCCAAAGCGCGCGCTCAAGGCGTGTACCTGCGAGTGTTGAAAAACACCCTCGCACGTCGCTCCGTCGAAGGCACGCAGTTCGCCAGCCTGGCAGACAGCATGACCGGTCCGTTGATCTACTCGATCTCGGACGATGCCGTTGCAGCAGCTAAAGTCATCGCTGACTTCGCTAAAACCAACGACAAACTGGTCATCACCGCAGGTAACTACGCAGGCAAGCAGCTGGATAAAGCAGCTGTTGCAGCGTTGGCGAGCATTCCTAGCCGTGAAGTTCTCATCTCGCAGTTGTTGGGCGTTATGCTGGCTCCGGTGTCGGGCTTTGCACGTGGTCTGGCTGCTCTGGCAGCGAAAAAATCCGAAGGTGCTCCAGCTGTTGCCGAAGTGGCCGCAGAAGAAGCCCCAGCAGCAGCCTAATAGCTGCTGCGTTCCGGCCTGAGGGCCGGGCGGATCTTTTCTCAAGTACCAATCTGATGTATTAACGAATCAAAAAATTATTGGAGTTTCAAATGGCAATTAGCAAAGACGACATCCTGAACGCAGTTAGCGAAATGTCCGTAATGGACCTGAACGACCTGGTCAAAGCATTCGAAGAAAAATTCGGCGTTTCGGCCGCTGCAATGGCTGCTCCAGCAGCTGGCGGCGCTGCTGCTGCGGTTGCTGAAGAGCAAACCGAATTCAACGTTGTTCTGACCGAAGTCGGCGCGAACAAAGTTGGCGTGATTAAAGCAGTTCGCGAAATCACCGGTCTGGGCCTGAAAGAAGCCAAAGACGTGGTTGATGGCGCTCCTAAGACCGTTAAAGAAGCCCTGTCGAAAGCTGACGCTGAAGCCGCTAAGAAAAAGCTGGAAGAAGCTGGCGCCAAGGCCGACCTGAAGTAATCAAGTTGTACGGCGGCTAGTTAGTTAGCGCCACGAGCCAAAGCTGCGGATTTCCTCTCGAAAGGGAGGAAATCCGGCTTTGGCTCCTTTGTCGTCCTCGTCGTATTTGTAGCGTTTGTCCAACGCCGCAGTTTTAAGCAGTTTTTATATCATCAGCTGGAAATGGTAGAAGTTTCAGGTTTCGTCTGTGTGACATGCAGCCGATCTTGTTGCTGAAGTGGCTCACATTGCACTGGCAAAACCTGAATTTTTTATCCTTTCTGTCACTCACGGAGTGTCCATGCACTACTCATTTACTGAGAAGAAACGCATTCGCAAATCATTCGCGAAGCGCGCCAACGTTCACCACGTTCCGTTCCTGCTGGCTACCCAGCTCGAGTCCTACCATAGTTTCTTGCAAGAAGACGTAGCACCGTCGACACGCAAGAACGACGGCCTGCAGTCGGCCTTTACCTCGATATTCCCTATCGTTTCGCACAATGGCTTTGCGCGTCTCGAATTCCTGTCGTATGTCCTGGGCGACCCCGCCTTCGACGTCAAGGAATGCCAACTGCGCGGCCTGACCTTCGCGTCGCCGCTGCGCGCCAAGGTGCGTCTGGTGATCCTGGACAAGGAATCGCCGACCAAGCCGGTCGTCAAAGAGATGAAGGAACAGGAAGTCTACATGGGCGAACTGCCCCTGATGACCACCACCGGTTCGTTCGTCATCAATGGTACCGAGCGCGTTATCGTTTCGCAGCTGCATCGCTCCCCTGGCGTGTTCTTCGAGCACGACCGCGGCAAGACCCATTCGTCCGGCAAACTGCTGTTCTCCGCGCGTATCATTCCTTACCGCGGTTCGTGGCTGGACTTCGAGTTCGACCCGAAAGACATCCTGTTCTTCCGCGTCGACCGCCGCCGCAAGATGCCAGTGACGATCCTGCTCAAAGCAATCGGCATGTCGCACGAGCAGATCCTGGCGAACTTCTTCGTGTTCGACAATTTCAACCTGCGCTCCGAAGGCGCGGAAATGGAATTCGTCGCCGAACGCCTGCGTGGCGAAGTCGCGCGTTTCGACATCGTCAACAAAGAAGGCAAGACGCTGGTCCTGAAGGACAAGCGTATCAACGCCAAGCACGTGCGCGATATCGAATCGAACGGCATCAAGCACATCTCGGTACCGGAAGACTACCTGCTGGGTCGCGTGCTGGCCAAGAACATCGTCGATCCTGAGACCGGCGAAGTCGTCGCGTCCGCCAACGATGAGCTGACCGAAGACGTGTTGGGCCGCCTGCGCGAAGCCAACATCTCCGAAATCCAGACCTTGTACACCAACGACCTGGATCAGGGCGCGTACATTTCGCAAACCCTGCGCATCGACGACACCGCCGACCAGATGGCCGCCCGTGTCGCGATCTACCGCATGATGCGTCCTGGCGAACCGCCAACCGAAGACTCGGTCGAAGCGCTGTTCAACGGCCTGTTCTACAGCGCCGACCGTTACGACCTGTCGGCCGTGGGCCGCATGAAGTTCAACCGCCGCATCGGCCGCGATGAACTGACCGGCGCCATGACGCTGTCGAACGAAGACGTGCTGGCCGTGATCAAGATCCTGGTGGAACTGCGCAATGGCCGCGGCGAAGTCGACGATATCGATCACCTGGGTAACCGTCGCGTACGTTGCGTCGGCGAACTGGCCGAGAACCAGTTCCGCGCCGGCCTGGTGCGCGTTGAGCGCGCCGTCAAGGAACGCCTCGGCCAAGCCGAAGCGGACAACCTGATGCCGCACGACCTGATCAACTCGAAGCCGATCTCGGCCGCAATCCGCGAGTTCTTCGGTTCGTCCCAGCTGTCGCAGTTTATGGACCAGACCAACCCGCTGTCGGAAATCACGCACAAACGCCGTGTCTCCGCTCTGGGACCTGGCGGTCTGACCCGCGAACGCGCAGGCTTCGAAGTGCGCGACGTGCACCCGACCCACTACGGCCGCGTGTGCCCGATCGAAACGCCTGAAGGCCCGAACATCGGTCTGATCAACTCGCTGGCGCTGTACGCCCGCCTGAATGAATACGGCTTCCTGGAAACCCCATACCGCAAGGTAGAAGGCTCCAAGATCACCGACCAGATCGACTACCTGTCCGCCATCGAAGAAGGCCGCTACATCATCGCCCAGGCGAATGCGACCATCGACAAGAGCGGCATGCTGAGCGACGAGCTGGTCTCGGCCCGTGAAGCCGGCGAAACCATCCTGGTATCCCCAGAGCGCATCCAGTACATGGACGTGGCGCCGGGCCAGATCGTTTCCGTCGCAGCGTCGCTGATTCCGTTCCTGGAACACGATGATGCGAACCGCGCATTGATGGGTGCCAACATGCAGCGTCAGGCTGTTCCTTGCCTGCGCCCAGAGAAAGCACTGGTCGGTACCGGTATCGAACGCACCGTGGCAGTCGACTCGGGTACTACCGTGCAGGCTCTGCGCGGCGGTATCGTCGACTACATCGATGCGGGCCGTGTCGTGATTCGCGTGAACGATGACGAAGCAACCGCCGGCGAAGTCGGTGTCGACATCTACAACCTGATCAAGTACACCCGTTCGAACCAGAACACCAACATCAACCAGCGTCCTATCGTCAAGGTAGGCGACCGTGTGGCCAAGCGCGACGTGATCGCCGACGGCGCATCGACCGACCTGGGTGAACTGGCTCTGGGCCAGAACATGACCGTGGCCTTCATGCCATGGAATGGTCTGAACTTCGAAGATTCGATCCTGATCTCGGAAAACGTCGTCAAAGATGACCGCTACACCTCGATTCACATCGAAGAGCTGTCCGTCGTTGCACGCGATACCAAGCTGGGCGCGGAAGAAATCACCCGCGACATCTCGAACCTGGCTGAGAATCAGCTGGCTCGTCTGGATGAGTCCGGTATCGTCTACATCGGCGCGGAAGTGCAAGCGGGCGACACCCTGGTCGGCAAGGTCACGCCTAAGGGCGAAACCCAGCTGACGCCGGAAGAAAAGCTGCTGCGCGCGATCTTCGGCGAAAAAGCATCGGACGTCAAAGACACCTCGCTGCGCGTGCCATCGGGCATGATCGGCACCGTGATCGACGTCCAGGTCTTCACCCGTGAAGGCATCGTTCGCGACAAGCGCGCGCAACAGATCATCGACGATGAACTGAAGCGTTTCCGCCTGGACCTGAACGACCAGATGCGTATCGTTGAAGGCGATGCCTTCCAGCGTCTGGAAAAAATGCTGATCGGCCAAGTCGTCAACGGCGGTCCGAAGAAGCTGGCCAAAGGCGCCAAGATCACCAAGGAATACCTGGCCGATCTGGACAAGTACCACTGGTTCGACATCCGCCCGGCGGAAGACGCATCGGCTACCGCGCTGGAAGCGATCAAGGAATCGATCAACGAGAAGCGCCACCAGTTCGACCTGGCCTTCGAAGAGAAGCGCAAGAAACTGACCCAGGGCGATGAACTGCAACCTGGCGTGCAGAAGATGGTCAAAGTGTATCTGGCCGTTAAGCGCCGCCTGCAGTCGGGCGACAAGATGGCGGGTCGCCACGGTAACAAGGGTGTGGTTTCCCGTATCGTGCCGGTGGAAGACATGCCATACATGGCCGACGGTACGCCGGCCGACGTGGTGCTGAACCCGCTGGGTGTTCCTTCCCGTATGAACGTGGGTCAGATTCTCGAGACCCATCTGGGTTGGGCAGCCAAGGGCCTGGGTATCCGTATCGGCGAAATGCTGGCGGTGCACACCAAAGCCGAAGAGATGCGCAAGTATCTGACCGTGATCTACAACGAAAACGGCCGTCCGGAAGACCTGGACCAGTTCGACGACGAAGAGATCATGAAGCTGGCGAACAACCTGAAGAAGGGTGTTCCGTTCGCTACTCCGGTGTTCGACGGCGCGCACGAATCGGAAATCCGCCGCATGCTGGACCTGGCTTACCCGGACGACATCGCTCACAAGCTGGGCATGACGCCGTCGAAGAATC
Source organism: Duganella rhizosphaerae (assembly GCF_040364205.1). NCBI lineage: Bacteria > Pseudomonadati > Pseudomonadota > Betaproteobacteria > Burkholderiales > Oxalobacteraceae > Duganella > Duganella rhizosphaerae. Next base: position 102,998 of record NZ_BPWK01000022.1, on the reverse strand, counting down.
AGGTCACGATGTACGACGGTCGCACCGGCGAAGCGTTCGAGCGCAAGGTCACCGTTGGCGTGATGCACATGCTGAAGCTGCACCACTTGGTCGACGACAAGATGCACGCGCGTTCGACCGGTCCGTACTCGCTCGTTACGCAGCAGCCACTGGGCGGTAAAGCCCAGTTCGGCGGCCAGCGCTTCGGTGAGATGGAGGTGTGGGCACTGGAAGCATACGGCGCATCGTATGTGCTGCAAGAGATGTTGACCGTTAAGTCGGATGACGTGAACGGCCGTACCAAAGTGTACGAAAACCTGGTCAAAGGTGACCACGTGATCGACGCCGGTATGCCTGAATCGTTCAACGTGCTGGTGAAAGAGATCCGTTCCCTGGGTATCGATATCGACCTGGAACGCAACTAAGGCTTCGGCTTTATCTTCACAAGCACGGGCCCCGCCGGTCGTTGCCGGCGGGGCAGTTTAAAGAATTCATCACTACCTGGAGTGATACATGAAAGCACTGCTCGATCTATTCAAGCAAGTACAGACGAACGAGACTTTTGACGCGATCAAAATCGGTCTCGCTTCGCCTGAAAAAATCCGTTCGTGGTCCTACGGCGAAGTTAAAAAGCCGGAAACCATCAACTATCGTACCTTCAAGCCTGAGCGCGACGGTCTGTTCTGCGCCAAGATCTTTGGCCCGATCAAGGACTACGAATGCCTGTGCGGCAAGTACAAGCGCCTGAAACACCGCGGCGTGATCTGCGAAAAGTGCGGCGTCGAAGTCACGCTCGCCAAGGTGCGCCGTGAGCGCATGGGCCACATCGAGCTGGCTTCGCCTACCGCCCACATCTGGTTCCTGAAGTCGCTGCCATCCCGTTTGGGTATGGTGCTGGACATGACCCTGCGGGACATCGAACGCGTGCTGTATTTCGAAGCATACGTGGTGACCGATCCAGGCATGACCCCGCTGAAAAAATGCCAGATCATGTCGGAAGACGACTACGCCGCCAAGTACGAAGAGTACGGCGACGACTTCACCGCCTTCATGGGCGCTGAAGGTATCCGCGAACTGCTGCGCTCGATCGACATCCACCGCGATGCCGAGACCCTGCGCGTGGAACTGAAGGAATCGAAGTCCGAAGCCAAGATCAAGAAATACGCCAAGCGCCTGAAAGTGCTGGAAGCGTTCCAGCGTTCGGGCATCAAGCCCGAGTGGATGATCATGGAAGTGCTGCCGGTGCTGCCGCCGGAACTGCGTCCGCTGGTACCGCTGGACGGTGGCCGTTTCGCGACCTCGGATCTGAACGATCTGTATCGCCGCGTCATCAACCGTAACAACCGTCTGAAACGCCTGATGGAGCTGCGCGCTCCAGAGATCATCACGCGCAACGAAAAGCGCATGCTGCAAGAAGCGGTCGATTCGCTGCTGGACAACGGCCGTCGCGGCAAAGCGATGACCGGCGCCAACAAGCGTCCGCTGAAATCGCTGGCTGAGATGATCAAGGGTAAGGGCGGCCGTTTCCGTCAGAACTTGCTGGGTAAGCGCGTCGACTACTCGGGCCGTTCGGTCATCGTGGTGGGTCCGCAGCTGAAACTGCACCAGTGCGGTCTGCCGAAGCTGATGGCGCTGGAACTGTTCAAGCCGTTCATCTTCAACAAGCTGGAACTGATGGGCTTGGCTACCACGATCAAGGCCGCTAAAAAGCTGGTCGAGATCCAGGAACCGGTCGTCTGGGACATCCTGGAAGACGTGATCCGCGAACACCCGATCATGCTGAACCGTGCGCCTACGCTGCACCGTCTGGGTATCCAGGCTTTCGAGCCGGTCCTGATTGAAGGCAAGGCGATCCAACTGCACCCGCTGGTCTGCGCCGCATTCAACGCCGACTTCGACGGTGACCAGATGGCAGTTCACGTGCCGCTGTCGATCGAAGCACAGATGGAAGCCCGCACCTTGATGCTGGCTTCGAACAACATCCTGTTCCCGTCGAACGGCGAACCGTCGATCGTTCCTTCGCAGGATATCGTGCTGGGTCTGTACTACGCGACCCGCGAAGCGATCAACGCCAAGAACGAAGGTATGCTGTTCCAGGACGTGTCGGAAGTCATCCGTGCCTACGACAACAAGGAAGTGGAACTGACCACCCGCATCACCGTGCGTATCGTCGAGCATCCCAAGGATCCAGTGACGGGCGAATTCGTCCGCACCGTGACCCGTTACGAGACCACGATCGGCCGCGCCATCCTGTCGGAAATCCTGCCGAAAGGCCTGCCATTCTCCGTGCTGAACCGCGCGTTGAAGAAGAAAGAGATTTCCAAGCTGATCAACACGTCCTTCCGTAAGTGCGGCCTGCGCGCGACGGTGGTGTTTGCTGACCAACTGATGCAGTCGGGCTTCCGCCTGGCGACCCGCGCCGGTATTTCGATCTGCGTGGACGACATGCTGGTACCGCCACAAAAAGTGACGCTGATTTCGGCCGCAGAATCCGAAGTCAAACAGATCGAGCAGCAGTACGCTTCGGGTCTGGTCACCGCCGGCGAACGTTACAACAAGGTGGTCGACATCTGGGGCAAGACCTCGGATGAAGTCGGCAAGGCCATGATGGACCAACTGAAAGTGGAAGACGTCATCAAGCGTGACGGCACCAAGTCCACCCAGGAATCCTTCAACGCGATTTACATGATGGCCGACTCGGGCGCCCGCGGTTCCGCAGCGCAGATTCGCCAGCTGGCAGGTATGCGTGGTCTGATGGCGAAACCGGACGGTTCGATTATCGAAACGCCGATTACCGCGAACTTCCGCGAAGGCCTGAACGTTTTGCAGTACTTCATCTCGACCCACGGCGCTCGTAAAGGTCTGGCCGATACGGCGCTGAAAACCGCGAACTCGGGTTACCTGACCCGTCGTCTGGTCGACGTGACCCAGGATCTGGTGGTGATCGAAGATGATTGCGGCACCTCCAACGGCACGCTGATGAAGGCGATGGTCGAAGGTGGTGAAGTGATCGAAGCGCTGCGCGACCGTATCCTCGGCCGCGTGGTGGTCAACGACGTCATCAACCCAGAGACCCAGGCTACGCTGTACGAAGCCGGCACGCTGATGGACGAAGACATGGTCGAAGAGATCGAGCGTCTGTCGATCGACGAAGTCAAGGTTCGCACTCCGCTCACTTGCGACACGCGCTTCGGCCTGTGCGCCAAGTGCTACGGTCGCGATCTGGGCCGCGGCATGCTGGTCAACGCCGGCGAAGCCGTCGGTGTGGTCGCTGCGCAGTCGATCGGTGAACCAGGTACCCAGCTGACCATGCGTACCTTCCACATCGGTGGTGCGGCGTCGCGTGCGGCAGTGGCATCGTCGGTGGAAGCGAAGTCGAACGGTACCATCCGCTTCACCTCGACCATGCGTTACGTCACCAACGGCAAGGGCGCGCAAATCGTCATTTCCCGTTCGGGCGAAGTGCTGATTACCGACGACCACGGCCGTGAGCGTGAGCGTCACAAGGTGCCGTACGGCGCGACCCTGATCGTCAAAGACGGTCTGGTGATCAAGGCCGGTACGGCCCTGGCAACCTGGGATCCGCTGACCCGTCCGATCATCACCGAGTACGCCGGTGTGGTGCGTTTCGAGAACGTCGAAGAAGGCGTGACCGTAGCCCGTCAGGTGGACGAAGTGACCGGTCTGTCGACTCTGGTGGTCATCGATGCCAAGCGTCGCGGTTCGCTGACCAAGACCCTGCGTCCACAGGTCAAGCTGCTGAACGAAGAAGGCCACGAAGTGAAGATCGCCGGCACCGAACACGCCGTGGCGATCGGCTTCCAGGTTGGCGCGCTGATCATGGTGAAAGACGGCCAGGCAGTGACCGTTGGTGAAGTGCTGGCACGTATCCCGACCGAATCGCAGAAGACCCGCGATATTACCGGTGGTCTGCCGCGCGTTGCCGAACTGTTCGAAGCACGTTCGCCAAAAGACGCAGGTATGCTGGCGGAAGTGACCGGTACTGTTGCCTTCGGTAAAGAAACCAAGGGTAAGCAGCGTCTGGAAATCACGGACATGGACGGCAACAAGCACGAGTTCCTGATCACCAAGGACAAGCAAGTGCTGGTCCACGACGGCCAGGTAGTGAACAAAGGCGAGATGATTGTCGACGGCCCGGCCGATCCACAAGACATTCTGCGTCTGCTGGGTATCGAAGCGCTGGCGCGTTACATCGTTGACGAAGTGCAGGACGTGTACCGTCTGCAGGGCGTGAAGATTAACGACAAGCACATTGAAGTGATTGTGCGTCAGATGCTGCGTCGCGTTCAGATCGTTAATGCCGGCGACACCAACTACATCGTTGGCGAGCAGGTTGAGCGTTCGGAACTGCTGGATGAAAACGACAAAGTAAATGCAGAGAATAAGATCCCTGCAACCTACGAAAACGTTCTGCTGGGTATTACCAAGGCATCGCTGTCGACCGATTCGTTTATCTCGGCCGCATCGTTCCAGGAAACCACCCGCGTTCTGACCGAAGCCGCAATCATGGGCAAACGCGATGGTCTGCGTGGTCTGAAAGAAAACGTCATCGTTGGTCGTCTGATTCCAGGCGGCACCGGTCTGGCATTCCACCGCGCTCGCAAAGAGAAAGAGGCTTGGGAAGTGGAAGAGCGTCAAGCTCTGCTGCTGGCCGAGAAAGCCTCGATGTCCAGCGGCGATGTGGAAATCACCGAAACGGTTACTCCACACGACGGCGAAGCGTAATTCAGCTTTAAGCCCCGCAAATAAAAACGGCACCTTCGGGTGCCGTTTTTTTATTGGCGCTGCGATGAGCGAATTTCAATAAGCGATGGCTAAAAGCTTTAATCGAATATCGATAATCAGAATGGATAATCGATATCTGTTCGTCGCTTATACCGGCGCCAAGCCGATTTAATATGTCGTACCCGAATCTTAGATGGCGCAGGTATGCGCTACCGCCCCACGGAGTCTTGTCCATTGACTGGGGCGTTATTGAGTGCTGGCGGCGAGCCATGCTCGGCCTTCCCGCTGGTGTGACGCAAGTTAGCCCGGAAACGCTACGTTAAACATGCCAGACAGTAGTGCGTTCATGCTAAGATTTGGCTCATGATCGCTCAAGCACTCTTCACTCCCGCCCAGCAAAAGCTGCTGGGCTTGCTATTTGTACGTGTCAATCAAGGCTTCCACTTGAACGAGATCATGCGCCTGACGGGTTTGGGCAGCGCCTCGGCCCAGAGGGAGCTCAAACGGCTGCATGAGTCGGGCGTTATCGTGTCCGAGCGCATCGGCAATGTGCGGCGCTTTAAGCCCAACAAGGAATGCATCGTATTCGGGGAATTAAGCAACCTGGTCAAGAAAACCTTCGGCCTGGTGAGCGTGCTGAATTCGGCGCTGGCGCCGTTGCAACACGTGCTGAACGTGGCTTTTGTTTATGGCGCCACGGCCAAGGAACACGAGGGTATGGACACGCCGGTGGAGTTAATGCTGATCGGCGATAACACCAGCTACGGCGAACTATTGTCGCGCCTGCCGGTCGCCGAACGTTTATTGCGCCGTAAAATCAATCCCAACCTGTATTCGATTCCCGACTTTAAACGCCGCCTGCGCGAACAGCAGCCGTTTATTCTCCAGGTATTGCGTGAGCAAAAGATATACGTGTTGGGCGATGAAACCGATCTGGAGAAAATCAGCGGCGAAGAAGTCGCGGTGAATTAATCCCGCAGTGAACTAATCCATCACCCGCTCGGCATTCCATATCTGCTTTTGCGGGAATGATACCGAAAATCGGGTATAGCGCCCCGGCTGCGATTCGCAATGAATTTTTCCGCCGAATGCGGTAATAACGCGCTGGCAGAATGCCAATCCCATCCCCGTACCGCCGCCGTTATGCCGGGTGCTATAAAACGGTTCAAATACATGCGGCAATACATCATCCGGTATTCCCGCACCGGTATCCGTCACCAGTAATTGCTTGCTATTGCCCTGGGTAAAAAAAGCAATTTCCACTTCCCCCCGACCCGCCGATTTAATCGCGTGCAACGCGTTTTTAAACAGGTTGTATAAAACGTAGACCAGCAATACATCCGAGCCAAAGAAGGTGAAATCCTCGGCCGCCTTCACCACCACCTTGTCGCGCATCGAGCTTTCAAACGGATAGCAGGCCAGGGCTTCGTCGACACATTTCTTGATTGAGTGGTTGGCGAAGTCGTTGCGATTCAGGGTGCCGGCGCGGGCCGAGGCCAGCATCATGTCCACGATGAAATTGGAACGGCTGATTTCCGCCTCGATGTGCTGGGTAAGCTTGCTCAGGTAATTCAGTTGTGCGGGTTGCAACATAGGCTCGATCAGGTGGTTTTCCAGCGCGCACTGGTAGCCGGCCAGCAAGTCCGGCAAACATTTGGCCAACACCCGCGACTGGTTGCGGATGGTCGCCAGCGGCGTGCGCATTTCGTGGGCGATGGTGGCGGCCACCTCCATCGGGTCGGCCAGCAGGTTGTGCCGCACCATCGCCTGGGCAATCAGGCCCAGACTGGTCGCCACGAACAGCACACCCGGCGGGTAGAACTGCACGCCGTAATTGCACAGATAGTCGACCGAGGCGAAAAAATAGATCAGCAGGCTGACCAGGCAATAGCGCAGCCGGCTTTTCTCGGTCGACACGGCCAGTTGCTGGCGCCGGTAGAGCAGCCACAGCCCGCGCCCCACCACTACGCCGGTCTGCACCAGGTGCAGCGGGTGCAAAGGCCCGGCCTTGGGGTAGTAGCCGAAGAAGTAGGGATAGAGGCCGGCAATCAGCCAGTCCGTGCTCAGCATGACCACCCCCAGCAAGCCGGCGGTCACATAGGACAGGTCCACCCAGTGGCGCTCGCTGCGCTGCGCCGTCAGTTCGGCGATGAAATGGTACAGCGTGGTCGGCAGGAAGAGGATGAGCAGGTAGCCCAGCTTGGCCAGCGCCAACGCCTCATGCTCGTCGTGGATCTGGAACAGCACGGCCCAGGTGAATTGCCAACAGAAGGTGGTCGCGCACAGCAGGAAGAACGTCAGGCTGATACGGCTTACCCCGCGCGAATGCAGCACGTAAGCGCCGTAGCACAGGAATAACAGGGAGACCACGGCGGGCAATAGGGAGTGCATGCGCTCTTTCCAACGGACTTTGGATGGGTAGCCCGCAGTATTGCGCGTGTTGATCTAGCTCGCTTGACTATCGAATAACTATTTGCGCCAGATCAAACATGCTTAGGACAAACCTGCTTTAAGTGTTTCTGTCCGACTTACGGGCGACGTCCCACGCCGCCGGCCGGGACGTTCCAACTCATCTCAAAGGGGAATTCCCATGCTGCTGCACGCCACCGAAGTTGAAATGTCCGAGATCTCCGCCGCTACCGCCGTCAACGCCAGGCAGACTTTCACCCACGCCTTGACGATCTACCTGAAGGACTCCAACGCCTACGGCAACACGTATTTCGCCCGCTACTTCGAATGGCAGGGCATGTGCCGCGAAAAGTGGTTCTTCGATTGCATTTCGCGCGACATGCTGCAAAACGAGGGCGTGTTCATCACCAAGCACGCGGAGCAGGACTACTTGCAGGAAACTTTCCCATTCCAGGAAATTCACTGCGAGTTGAATGCATATGACGTCAAGAAGTGCTCGTTCTGGCTGGAGTTCCGGTTTTATGCCGACGGCAAGCCAGTCTCCGTGGGACGCCAGCAGATCGTCTTTGCCAACCACGCCAAGCAGATTACGGCTTTGCCCGAGCTGGTGATCGCCCGTATCAAGCGCTACGCCAAATAAAGCAAGGAAGGGCTGCAACCGAGGCGGGCCGGTGTGGCCCGCCTCCGAGGTTTATTGCTGGGAAGCGATCCAGCGGTCGACCTTTTCCTCCAGCAGCGCCAGCGGCAGGGTACCGTCGCCCAGCACCACGGCGTGGAATTTCGGCAGGCTGAACTTGTCGCCCAGCGCCTTGGCCGCGCGCTGGCGCAGTTCGACGATCTTCAGCGAACCGATCTTGTAGCCCAGCGCCTGGCCTGGCCAGGCCATGTAGCGCTCGGTCTCGGTCTTGGCGGAGTTGTCGTAGCCCAGCGTGTCGTGCATGTACTGGATGCTTTGCTCGCGGGTCCAGCCTTGCGCGTGCATGCCGGTGTCGACCACCAGGCGGGTGGCGCGCAGCAGTTCGTCGTTCAGGTGGCCGAAGTACTGGGCCGGATCGTCGAACAGGCCCATCTCCTTGCCCAGCGTTTCCGCGTACAGCGCCCAGCCTTCGGTATAGGCGTTGTTACCGCCATATTTGCGGAAGTTGGGCAGGTTCAGTTCCTGCATCAGCGCGATGTGGAAGTGGTGGCCGGGCTTGCCTTCATGCAGGAACAGCGTGGTCATGCCGGTGCTGCCGTACTTGGCCGGGTCGTTGACCACCGACCAGAACACGCCGGGACGCGAGCCGTCGCCGGCCGGCGCGGTGTAGTGGTCGGAGGCGGTGGCGCGGCTCAGCTCGGGCTCCAGGCGCAAGTCCAGCTTGGCTTTCGGCAGCAGCGTGAACATCAGCGGCAGCTTGGTGTCCAGCACGTCGTTGAGCTGGTGATACACGGCCTGGACTTCCTGCTCGGTCTTGAACGGATAGAACTTCGGTTGCGCCGCCACCCATACCGGCAGGCCAGACGCCGGACCGGTGTAGCCCAGCTTGGGGCCCAGCACTTCAAACTGGGCCTGGATGCGCGCGACTTCTTTCAAGCCGATGGCATGGATTTCGTCGGGTTTAAGCGACGTTGTGGTGGCGCCGGCGACCCGCGCCTGGTACCAGGCGGCGCCGTCCGGCAGCGCGCCCAGGCCGGTCGTGGTGCGGCAGGCCGGCACGTATTCTTTTTCCAGGAAGGTCGCCAGGCGGGCCAGCGCCGGCATCACTTTGTCGCCGACGGTCTTGCGGTAGGCGGCGCTCAGGCGCGCCTTGTCGGCGGCGGAAAAGGCGGCCGGCAGCTTGGTGATCGGCGTGTAGAAGATATTGCTTTCCGGCGTGGCGCTGACCAGCTTCTGGAACTGCGGCAAGCCCGACTCCATGATGGCCTTGGGCTCGGTGATGCCCTGCTTGATGCCGACGCGCATATTGGCGATGGCCTGGTCTATCCAGGCCGGCAACTGGCCGATGCGGTGCAGGTAGGCGTCGTATTCCTTGACGGTGCCGATCGGCTGCGAAGCTTCGCCGCCGGCGTAGTTGGCCAGGGTGACGGGCACGCTGTCCATCTGGTTGATCGGCAGCAGATGCTCGGGGAAGCGCTCCATCGCCAGCAGCTGGTTGAGCTCGTAGACCAGGATGTCGTAGTTGATGCGGTCCTTGTCATCCAGCTGCGCGCGCTGGATCGCCTTCAGGCGGGTGGCGAACTGGCGATACAGCTTGAACTGCTGGGCGCGCTTGGCCGGGGCGATGCTCAGGCCGAGTTGGTCATCGTAGCGGTTGTCGCCGTTTTCCGTGGCGCCCAGCGGCTCGAAGCGGGCGGTGGCGTCGTAGTACTGGTCGGCGATCGCCAGCAATGCCTTGTGCGCGGGCGCGGCGTTGGCCTGCGGCGCGACGACGGCGGCCGGTGCGGCGGCGGCGTTGGCCGCCAGCGGCGCGAACGCCAGCATCACGGCGGCGGCGAGAGGGGCAAAAGCGGCATAGGTGTTGCGGCGACGCGTCATAATTTTTTCCTCAGGATGTCACAAAATTGGCGCCTAGCATAAGCCATTGCTGCGGGGCGCTGGGACAATTTTTGTATCGACGATACATTGTTTCATTATGGAAATTTTGGATCCGAATTTGCAAATATAATTGTGCAAGGCACATTTAAACCGGAGTATGCTGGAGCCAAGTAAGAATAACAAAGCAGTACAGCCTGGCCGCTACCTTCGGGTGGCGGTTTTTTTTTAGGCCGCCGCTTCGGCAAAGCGGCTCTCGTACAGCGCCGCCACCAGGTCCGACTGGGTGATGATGCCGGCGAAACGCTGCTCGTCGTCGACGATGGGAATGTGGTGGAAGCCGGAATCGGCCATCAGCGGCACCAGGTCGACGATCGGCGTGTCCAGCCGCGCGGTGGTCGGGTGCTGGCTCATGATCTGGCCGACCACTTCGGCCTTTTCGGTGTGGGTGACGCCGCTTTTGCGCAGAAATCGCTGAAGTTGCTGACGGATGCCGCGATAGTCGTCGAGCCCGCCGTGCTCCAGGAAGTCGGTCTGCGTGACGATGCCGATCACCCGCCGCGCGCGGTTGAGCACCGGCAGCGCCGCCACGCGGTGGGTGCGCATCTGCTGCCAGGCTTCCTCCAGGCTGGTGCCGAATTCGGCGCTGACGATATCGCGCGACATGATGTCGGCGCAGCTGATGATGCCGAAGCGGCGCTGGTAGGCGCGCTGCTCGGTTTGCATGAACAGCGATTCCAGGTCGTCGCGGCTGATGTCGAGCACCTGGTTGTACTGCTTCAGCACGGCGTCCAGGTCTTCCGGCTTGAAGCCCAGGCGCACGGTCGGCACCGCATCCTTGGTGGCGTGCGGGTTCGGATGCGCGCCCAGCTGCGCATGGGGGTAGCGCCGTCCGGTCAGGTTGTTGTACAGCATCGCCGTCAGCGCCAGCAGCGTGGTGTCGGCCAGCACCGTGACCAGCGGGAAGGCGAAGCCGGCCGCGTGGATGGCCGGTCCGCCGATCACCGCCGTCAGCGCCACCGCGCCGCCGGGCGGATGCAGGCAGCGCAGCGCGAACATGGCGGCGATCGCGGTGCTGGCGGCCAGCGCGCACAGCAGCGGCATGGGCAGGATGTCGCCGAACAGGCGCACGCAGATCACGCCCATCAGCCCGCTGACGACATTGCCGCCGATGGCAGACCACGGCTGCGCCAGCGGACTGGCCGGCAGCGCGAACAGCAGCACCGAGGAGGCGCCGATCGGCGCCACCAGGAAGATGGCGCCGGGCGACAGGGTGAGGCCGAGCAGGGCGGTCAGCAGCAGGCCGAACAGGGCGCCGCCGGCTGCGCGCAACTGTTCGCGGCGGCTGGCGGTGGTGGGGCTGGGCAGCCAGCGGTCGAGGAATGCACGCATGGGCTTAATCAGGTATTTGAAATGGGACAAAGATTATCCCATGCTCAGCCCGCCGCTGCACATTATTGGTGCGAAACCAGCTCCAGCGGCAAGGCCGTGGTGATCTTGATCTGCTCCATCGAAAACGCCGACGACACCCCGCTCAGCTGGGCGGACTTGATTAACTTCTTGTAAAACCTGTCATATCCTTCGATATCGCTCGTCACCACCTTCAGCAGGTAGTCGATGTCGCCGCTCATGCGGTGGAACTCCTGCACTTCCGGCAAGGCGATCACGGCGGCGGCAAAGCGTGCCAGCCATTTGTCGTCGTGCTGGCTGGTGCGCACGCTGACGAACACCGTCACCGGCAAGCCCACCTTGCGGCGGTTGACGATCGCCACCCGGCTCTCGATATAGCCTTCCTCTTCCAGCCGCCGCACCCGTTTCCAGCAAGGCGTGGAGGACAGGCCGATCCGCTCGCTGAGCTGGGCGATCGACAGCGTGCCGTCGCCCTGCAACGCCGACAAAATTGCATAGTCATAGCGATCAAGATCGTTCATTCTATTTTTCCTTATGAGGTAGCATGAAAATGCTATATGGAGTGCGTAACAGGAGTATTTTAGTACATATATTTCGCCGCCACTGAGTAAGCTATAGGTATCGATACACAGGTACTAAAAACAGGCACTACTATCATGACGACCGAAATCTACCTCGATGGCAACGCCACCACCGCCGTGCTGCCGGCCGCCATCGCCGCCGCGGCCGACGCCATGGGCCAGCGCTACGGCAATCCCAGCAGCAGCCACGCCACCGGCCTGAAGGCCAAGGTCTTGCTGGACCAGACCCGCGCCTGCGCGGCGCGCCTGCTGGGCGTGGGCGAGGGCCGCCTGATGTTCAACAGCGGCGCCACCGAGGGCATCCAGACCGCCGTGCTGTCGGCGCTGGTGGCGCTGCGCGAACGGCGCGAGCGCGGCGAGGCCATCGGCAGCCTGCTGGTCTACGGCGCGACCGAGCACAAGGCCGTGCCGGAAAGCCTGGCGCACTGGAACCGCCTGCTGGGCCTGAACCTGAGCCTGCAAAAACTGGCGGTCGACCAGGACGGCGCGCACGACCTGGCGCAGCTGCGCGCGCTGGCGCCGCAGGCCGCGCTGGTGTGCACCATGGCCGCCAACAACGAAACCGGCATCATCACCAAGCTGGCCGCGATCGAAGCGCTGCTGGCCGAGACCGGCAGCGCCGCCTACTGGCTGGTCGACTGCGTGCAGGCGCTGGGCAAGCTGGACCTCAACCTGGCCGCCACCCGCATCGACTACGCGCCGTTCTCCGGCCACAAGCTGTACGCGCCCAAGGGCATAGGCATGCTGTACGTGCGCGCCGGCGCGCCGTTCACGCCGCTGATCATGGGCGGCGGCCAGGAAGGCGGCCAGCGCTCCGGCACCGAGAACATGGCCGGCATCGCCGCGCTGGGCGCCGTGCTGTCCGCGCTGGAGCGCGGCGACACCTTCCGCAGCCATCACCAGCTGGCCAGCTTCCGCGCCCGCTTGGCCGAGAGCCTGCGCGCCGCCTTGCCCGGCGTGGTGTTCAACCACCCCTTCGACAAATCGCTGCCGACCACGCTGAACTTTTCCGTGCCCGGCCTGTCGAGCCGCGAACTGATGGACGTGTTCGACGCCGCCCAGGTGCGCGTCAGCTCTGGCAGCGCCTGTTCGGCCGCCAAGGCCGCGCCCAGCTACGTGCTGGACGCCATGCACGCGCCGCTGTGGCGCAGCGCCGGCGCGATCCGCATGTCCTTCGGTCCGCTGGCCGACGAGGCCACCATCGCCGACGCCTGTCGCCGCATCGAGCGCTGCGGCGCCGCGCTGCGCGCCAGCTGCCTGATCCCGTCCGATCGCACCGCCGTGCCGCACGATGGCTTGCTGCAACTGGGCGTCGAAGGCGCGTGCAGCTGGATGGTGCTGGACGCCGCCAGCCGCAGCTGCATCGTCATCGATCCCTTGCCGGACATGATCGCCCGTATCGAATCCTATGTGCGCTGTCAGAACTACCAGGTGCAGGCCATCGTCAGCACCTTGCCCGACAGCGACAGCGACCGCGGCATGCTGATCAGCGCGCTGGGCCGCCATGTCGACGGCCACGCCGCCACCGACGCCTACGGCTGGCCGGTAGCCGTCCACGCCATCCGGCTGGGCGCGCAGACCTTGCTGAGCGTGGCCGACGGCGCGGCCCGCCACTACCTGCTGGGCGACGCGGTCGATGCCACGCTGCCGCCGCAGGCGGTGCGCTTCGCCTTCAGCGCCCGGCCCGCCGTCGAAGCGCTGCGCCCGCTGACCTGTGCGCACACGCTGCTGTGCCCGACGCGCGACGAGCACAACCAGTTCTGCGTCGGCATGGCCGCGCCGGCCGAAGCCCAGGCGCAAGCCGCGCTGCAAATCGACAGCGCCGCGCTCGACGCCTTCCTGCTGGCCCATCCCGACACCGAGTTGATCGACGTGCGCGAGCCTTATGAGTTCGCCGCCACCATCGCGCCCGGCGCCGCCGGCCGCAGCGCCCGCAGCGTGCCCTTGAGCCGCCTGGCCGAGCACGCCAGCGCATGGCTGCACGGCGGGCAGCAGGGGACGCAAACCCCGCTGGTGTTCTTCTGCCGCAGCGGCAACCGCAGCCTGAAGGCCGCGCAGCTGCTGCGCCGCCTGGGCCACGGCCAGGCTTACAGCCTCGGCGGCGGATTGGCGCTGGCGCCGCTGGCGCACGCCGCATAGACCACACAGCCATTCAAGTTTTCTTCCTTTACAAGGCCGCGCAAGCGGCCTTTTTTTTCGTGGAAATTCCATATGTACGTCAGCGAACAGTCGCATGGCGTGCGCCCCCGTACGATGCCTTAGCAGATAATTTCCTATTCGCAGAATCAAAGCGAGGTACACCGTTGAACAAGTCCGCCCCCCTCATGCCCGATATCACCCTGGGCTTCCGCGAATCTCCCTCAGGCTCCCTGTTGTCCGACGCCGACGACGAAGACCTGCCGCTGCGCGCCGAACTCTTTAGCGCGGCCCAGATGGCCGCGCACGGCAAGACGCTGGCCACGCATCACGAACTGAGCAAGCGTGGCGGCCGCGACCGCCTGTTGGCGCGCCTGACCGAAAACGCCGCCGTCATCGACGCCACCTGCGACGAGCTGACCGCCGCCGTCAAGGCCGGCCGCCAGATCACGCCCGCTTCCGAGTGGCTGCTGGACAACTTCTACCTGATCGAAGACCAGATCCGCATCGCCCGCCGCCACCTGCCCAAGGACTACAGCAAGCAGCTGCCGCGCCTGGGCAAGGGCGCGCCGGAAGGCACGCCGCGGGTCTACAAGATCGCGCTGGAAATCATCTCGCACGGCGACGGCCGCGTCGATCCCGAATCGCTGTGCCGCTTCGTCGACGCCTACCAGGAAGTGGCCAGCCTCAAGCTGGGCGAGCTGTGGGCCATCCCCATCATGCTGCGCCTGGCGCTGATCGAGAACCTGCGGCGCGTGGCCGCGCGCGTGGCCGACAACCGCAGCCACCGCGACCTGGCCAACAGCTGGGCCGACCAGATGACCGACGTCGCCGAAAAAAATCCCAGCGGCCTGATACTGATGGTGGCCGACATGGCCCGCTCCAACCCGCCCATCAGCAGCGCCTTCGTGGCCGAGCTGGCGCGCCGCCTGCAGGGGCAAAGCCCGGCGCTGACCTTGGCGCTGTCGTGGATCACGCACCGCCTGGCCGAATCGGACCAGACCATCGAGCAGCAGATCCAGGCCGAGATCCAGCAGCAGGCGGCCGAGCAGGTCTCCATCGCCAACAGCATCGGCAGCCTGCGCTTCCTCGGCACCATGGACTGGCAGGAGTTCGTCGAGACCATGAGCGTGGTCGAACAGACGCTGCGCCAGGACCCGGCCGCGATCTACGGCCGCATGGAATTCGCCACCCGCGACCAGTACCGCCACGCGATTGAAAAAATCGCCAAGCGCTCGCGCTACTCCGAGCTCGAAGTGGCGCAGCAAGCCTTGCAGCTGGCGCAGGCCCATTACGAAGGCGGCGACGCCCGCCACGGCCACGTGGGCTTCTACCTGATCGGCGGCGGCCTGGCCGCGCTGGAGAAGCAGACCGGCATGCGCCGGCCGTGGCTGGAGGCCCTGCAGCAAACCTCGCGCGCCTCGCCGCTGACGTCCTACCTGGGCGCCATCGCCGCCATCGCGCTGGTGTCGACCGCGCTGCTGCTCGAACGCGCTTCGCGCAACGGCGTCAATGGCGCGGTGATCGTGCTGCTCGGCGTGCTGGCGCTGCTGGGCAGCAGCCAGCTGGCGCTGAGCCTGGTGAACTGGGTCGCCACGCTGGTCACCCGTCCCAATCCGCTGCCGCGCATGGACTTCCGCGACGGCGTGCCGCCCGACGCGCGCGCCATCGTGGTGGTGCCGACGCTGGTCTACAGCCAGGAGAACATCGCCGAGCTGTGCGAGCAGCTGGAAGTGCGCTTTCTGGCCAACCGCGATCCCCACCTGATGTTCTGCCTGTTGACCGACTTCGCCGACGCCGCCAGCGAAACGCTGCCGACCGACGCCGCGCTGGTGGAGCAGATGCACCGCTGCATCGGACAACTGAACCGCAAATACGCCACCCATCCGAACGGCGAGCCGGCCTCGCCGTTCCTGCTGCTGCACCGGCCGCGCCGCTGGAATCCGCAGGAAGGCGTGTGGATGGGCGACGAACGCAAACGCGGCAAGCTGCAGGAGCTGAACCGCTTCCTGCGCGGCGGCGCGCGCGACAAATTCAGCGTGGTGGTGGGCGACACCAGCGAGCTGGAAGGCATCAAGTACGTCATCACGCTCGACACCGACACCCAGCTGCCGCGCGACGCCGCGGCGCAGTTCATCGCCACCATGCAGCACCCGCTGAACCAGCCGCGCATCGACAGCGCGCGCGGCCGCGTGGTGGAAGGCTACGGCATCCTGCAGCCGCGCGTGACGGTCAGCCTGCCGAGCGAGAACGCCTCGCTGTACGAAAAACTGTGCGGCGGCGAGCCGGGCATCGATCCCTACACCCGCACCGTCTCCGACGTCTACCAGGACGTGTTCTTCGAAGGCTCCTTCATCGGCAAGGGCATCTACGATGTCGACGTGTTCGAGCAGGTGCTGGGCGACCGCCTGCCCGACAACCGCATCCTCAGCCACGACCTGCTGGAAGGCTGCTACCTGCGCGCCGGCCTGCTGAGCGACGCCCAGTTGTACGAAGCCTATCCGGCCCGCTACAGCGACGACGTCAGCCGCCGCCAGCGCTGGATACGCGGCGACTGGCAGCTGGCGTCGTGGGTGTTCGGCCGCGTGCCGGCCCCGAACCGCAAGCGCGAACGCAATCCGCTGTCGCTGCTGTCGCGCTGGAAGCTGTTCGACAACCTGCGCCGCAGCCTGACCGCGCCGGCGCTGGTGCTGTCGCTGATCACCGCCTGGCGCTGGCTGCCCGACCCGTGGGTCTGGACCGCCGCCGTGCTGGCCGTGATCTTCGTGCCGCCGGTGGTCAGCACCCTGCACGACCTGCTGCGCCGTCCCGAGGACACCCTGTGGAGCCAGCACCTGCGCGCCGCGCTGCGCCGCTGCGGCATGCAGTTCGCGCACGCCATCCTGATGCTGGTGTTCCTGCCTTACGAGGCTTACTTCAGCCTCGACGCCATCCTGCGCAGCGCCTGGCGCATGCTGGTCTCGCACAAGCACCTGCTGGAGTGGCGCGCCTCGGCGCTGTCGCGCGCGGCCGATGGCGCGGCCGGCGTCTGGCGCACCATGTGGGTGTCGCCGGTGCTGGCGCTGTTCGTCGGCGGCGCGCTGTGGGGCTGGCGTCCGGTCAGCCTGGCGCCCGCCGCGCTGTTCCTGCTGGCGTGGCTGGTGGCGCCGGCCGTGGCCGAGCGGATCAGCCGTCCGATCGCGCGCCGCCACGCCCAGCTGACGCCGGAGCAGAACCGCTTCCTGCACCTGCTGGCGCGCCGCACCTGGGCCTATTTCGACCGCTACGTCGGCCCGGAAGACAACTGGCTGCCGCCCGATAACATGCAGGAGCACCCGGCGCACGTGGTGGCGCACCGCACCTCGCCCACCAACATCGGCATGGCGCTGCTGGCCAACCTGAGCGCCAGCGATTTCGGCTACATCACCGTCGGCCAGATGCTGGCGCGCACCGCCAGCACGCTGGCCACGATGGACCAGCTGGAACGCCACCAGGGCCACTTCTACAACTGGTACGACACGCAGACGCTCAAGCCGCTGCACCCGATCTACATCTCCACCGTCGACAGCGGCAACCTGGCCGGCCACCTGCTCACGCTGCAGGCCGGCCTGACCGGACTGTACGACCAGCCGATCCTGGGACCGCAAACGGTGGACGGCATCGTCGCCACCTGCCGCGTGCTGCAGGAGTCGCTCGAGGGCGCCGCCGACACCGAGCAGCTGGACGCCTTGCTGGCCGCGCTCGGCCCTGCGCCGGACGCCGGCAACCTGCAACAGCTGCACGCCTGGCTGGTGCGCGTGAGCGCCGCCGTCGGCGAATTCCAGGCGCCGGCCGAAACGCACGGCGAAGCGGCCATGTGGTTCGCCGCGCTGGTGCAGCAATGCCAGGCCGCGCTGACGGAACTGGCGCTGCTGGCGCCATGGGTCAACCTGCCGGCGGACGCCGTGTTCGACACCACGCTGGCGCGCGTGCCGACGCTGCGCGAACTGGCCGCCATGATCAACAACGCCGCCGCCGTGCTGGCCAACGACCTGGCGCCGGCCGAGCGCGATCGCCAGCTGCTGCTGGCCGGCCTGTGCGCGCAGGGCGCCGCCGCCGCGCACGAGCGCATGCGCGAGCTGGCCGAGCTGGCGCAGCGCTGCGGCGCATACGCCCAGATGGAATATGGCTTCCTGTACAACACCACCACCAACCTGCTGGCGATCGGCTACAACGTCAGCGAGCGCCGCCTGGACGCCAGCTACTACGACCTGCTGGCCTCGGAAGTGCGGCTGGCCAGCTTCGTCGCCATCGCCCAGGGCCAGCTGCCGCAGGAGCACTGGTTCGCGCTGGGCCGCCAGCTGTGCATCGTCGCCGGCAAGCCGGTGCTGCTGTCCTGGAGCGGCTCGATGTTCGAGTACCTGATGCCGCTGCTGGTGATGCCCAACTATCCGAGCACCTTGCTCGACCATACCTACAACGCGGTGATCGACGCTCAGATCGACTACGGCAAGCGCCGCAACGTGCCGTGGGGGATTTCCGAGTCCGGCTACAACACCGTCGACGCCAGCCTCAATTACCAGTACCGCGCCTTCGGCGTGCCCGGCCTGGGCCTCAAGCGCGGCCTGGCCGACGACCTGGTGATCGCCCCCTACGCCACCATGCTGGGACTGATGGTGCAGCCGGAAGCGGCCTGCCTCAACCTGCAGAAGATGGCGGCGATGGGCTACATGGGCCGCTACGGCTTCTTCGAAGCGGTCGACTACACCACCTCGCGCCTGCCGCGCGGCCAGTCGGCGGCGGTGATCCGTTCCTTCATGGTCCACCACCAGGGCATGGGCCTGCTGGCGCTGAGCTACCTGCTGCACGACCGGCCGATGCAGCGCCGCTTCGAATCCGATCCGCTGCTGCAATCGACGCTGCTGGTGCTGCAGGAGCGCAGCCCGCAGGCGGGCGCCTTCTACTCCAACACCACCGAACTGGCGGCTATCCGTTCCAGCGCGCCGGAGCAGGCCATGCCGATGCGCGTGCTGGCCCAGCACAGCACACCGGTGCCGGAAACCCAGCTGCTGTCGAACGGCCGCTATCACGTCATGGTCACCAACGCCGGCGGCAGCTACAGCCGCTGGAAGGACCTGGCCGTGACGCGCTGGCGCGAAGACAGCACCCGCGACAACTGGGGCAACTTCTGCTACGTGCGCGACCTGGACGACGGCAAGTTCTGGTCCACCACCTATCAACCGACGCTGGTCGAGCCGCGCAAGCACGAGGTGATCTTCTCCGAAGGCCGCGCCGAGTTCCGCCGCTCCGACCGCAACATCGACCTGTACACGGAAATCGTGGTCTCGCCGGAAGACGACATCGAACTGCGCCGCACCCGCATCACCAACAAGTCCGACCGCGAGCGCACCATCGAAGTGACCAGCTTTGCCGAAGTGGTGATGGCGCCGGCCGCCGCCGACGCCGCCCATCCGGCCTTCAGCAAGCTGTTTGTGCAGACCGAGATCCTGCGCGACGAAAACGCCATCCTGTGCACGCGCCGTCCGCGCGGCCCGGCCGACGCCACGCCGTGGCTGATGCACTCGATGATGGTGCACGACGCCGCCGTCAGCGGCGTCTCGTTCGAGACCGACCGCTCGCGCTTCATCGGCCGCGGCAACACCGCCGCCGCGCCGCAAGCGATGCTGAACGACGACGCGTTGAGCGGCAGCGAAGGCTCGGTGCTCGATCCGGTGGTGGCGATCCGCTACACCATCACGCTCAAGCCGGACCAGACGGCCATCGTCGACATCGTCACCGGCATGACCGAGCAGCGCGACGCCGCGCTGCACCTGATCGACAAATACCAGGACCGCCACCTGGCCGACCGCGTGTTCGAACTGGCGTGGACCCACAGCCAGGTGGTGCTGCGCCAGCTTAACGCCAGCGAAGCGGACGCCCAGTTGTACGGCCGCCTGGCCAACTCGGTCATCTACCCGAACGCCGCGCTGCGCGCCGACGCCGGCACGCTGATCAAGAACCAGCGCGGCCAGTCCGGCCTGTGGGCGTACGCGATCTCCGGCGACCTGCCGATCGTGCTGCTGCAGATCAAAGACCCGGCCAACATCGAACTGGCGCGCCAGATGGTGCAGGCGCACGCCTACTGGCGCCTGAAAGGGCTGGTGGTCGACCTGGTGATCTGGTACGAAGACCAGTCGGGCTACCGCCAGCTGCTGCATGACCAGATCATGGGCCTGATCGCCTCCGGCATCGACGCCCAGGCGATCGACCGGCCGGGCGGCATCTTCGTGCGCCTGGCCGACCAGATCGCCAACGAGGACCGCGTGCTGCTGCAATCGGTGGCGCGCGCCATCCTCAGCGACAGCCGCGGCACGCTGGCCGAGCAGATCAAGCGTCCCGGCCCGCCGGCCATGCGCATGCCGCCGCTGATGGCCGACAACCGCGGCGAGTATGCCGACGCCGGCCCGGCCACGCATGTGGTGCGCCAGCTGATGCTGGAAAACGGCATCGGCGGCTTCACGCCGGACGGCCGCGAATACGTCATCACCACCAGCGACAGCCAGCGCACGCCGGCGCCGTGGTCCAACGTGCTGGCCAATCCGCAGTTCGGCAGCGTGATATCGGAAAGCGGCCAGGCCTACACCTGGCACGAGAACGCCCACGAATTCCGCCTGACGCCGTGGCACAACGACCCGGTCAGCGACGGCAGCGGCGAAGCCTTCTACCTGCGCGATGAACAGAGCGGCCAGTTCTGGTCGCCGACCGCCTTGCCGGCGCGCGGCAACGGCAGCTACGTCACGCGCCACGGCTTCGGCTACAGCGTGTTCGAGCACATGGAGTCCGGCATCGCCACCGAGATGACCACCTTCGTCGCCACCGACGCGCCGATCAAGTACACGGTGCTCAAGGTGCGCAACGATTCGCTGGTGGCGCGCCGCCTGTCGGCCACCGGCTATGTCGAGTGGGTACTGGGCGACATGCGCTCCAAGTCCGGCATGCACATCGTCACCGAGGCCGATCCGGTCAGCGGCGCGCTGTTCGCCAAGAACGCCTACAACACCGAGTTCACCGGCCGCGTGGCCTTCTTCAACTGCGACGCCACGCTGCGCACCTACACCGGCGACCGCGCCGAATTCCTGGGACGTAACGGCTCGCTGGCGTCCCCGGTGGCGATGCGCCGCTCCCGCCTGTCCGGCAAGATCGGCGCGGGGCTCGATGCCTGCGCCGCGATCCAGGTGCCGTTCGACCTGCTGCCCGGCCAGGAACGCGAGATCGTCTTCGTGCTGGGCGTGGCCGGCCGCCGCAACGCCGACGCCAGCAGCCTGGCGCAGAAGCACCGCAGCGCCGGCGCCGCGCACGAGGCGCTGGCCGCCGTGCACGCGCATTGGGAGCAGACCCTGGGCGCAGTGCGCATCGACACGCCGGAGCCGGAGCTGGACCTGCTGGCCAACGGCTGGCTGATGTACCAGACCATCGCCTGCCGCATGTGGGCGCGCAGCGGCTACTACCAGTCCGGCGGCGCCTTCGGCTTCCGCGACCAGCTGCAGGACGCGATGGCGACCATCCACACGCAACCGCAGCTGCTGCGCGACCAGCTGCTGCTGTGCGCCGCCCACCAGTTCCTGGAAGGCGACGTGCAGCACTGGTGGCATCCGCCTTCCGATCGCGGCGTACGCACCCACTGCTCGGACGATTACCTGTGGCTGCCGCTGGGCGCCTGGCGCTACGTCATCGCCAGCGGCGACGTCGGCGTGCTGGGCGAAAGCGTACCTTACCTGGAGGGCCGCGCCGTCAAGCCGGAAGAGGATTCCTACTACGACTTGCCGAGCCGCTCCAGCCAGAGCGGAACGCTGTACGAGCACTGCGTGCGCGCCATCCGCAACGGCCTGCGCTTCGGCGTGCACGGCCTGCCGCTGATCGGTTCCTGCGACTGGAACGACGGCATGGACAAGGTGGGCGAGCATGGCAAAGGGGAGAGCGTGTGGCTGGCCTTCTTCCTGTGCGAGGTGCTGCAGCGCTTTGCCGAAGTGGCGGAGCTGATGCAGGATAAGGACTTCGCCACCGAGTGCCGCGGCGAAGCCAAAAAGCTGGCCGCCAACGTCGAGCACAACGCCTGGGATGGCGAATGGTACCGCCGCGCCTATTTCGACGACGGCACGCCGCTCGGTTCGCACACCAACGAGGAATGCCAGATCGATTCGATTTCGCAGAGCTGGGGCGTGTTATCCGGCGCCGCCGATTCGGTGCGGGTGCGCGGTGCGATGGAGCAGGTCAACCAGCGCCTGGTGCGGCGTGATTCAGGCATCATCCAACTGCTCGATCCGCCGTTCGACAAGTCCGGTCCGAATCCGGGCTACATCCGTGGCTACGTGCCCGGCGTGCGCGAGAACGGCGGCCAATACACGCACGCCGCCATCTGGACCGCGATGGCCTTCGCCCGCCTGGGCGAGACCGAGCGCGCCTGGGAGCTGGCGCGCATGATCAACCCGGTGCACCACGGCGGCACGCCGGAAGGCATGGCGCGCTACAAGGTCGAGCCTTACGTGGTGACGGCCGACGTCTACGCCGTGGCGCCGCACGTCGGCCGTGGCGGCTGGAGCTGGTACACCGGTTCCTCGGGATGGATGTACCGGCTGATACTGGAGTCGCTGCTCGGCCTGACCCGCACCGCGACCCAGCTGACGATGGCGCCGCGCATGCCGTCCGAGTGGGATCACTTCACGCTGACCTATCGCTACGGCGCCGCGTCGTACGTGATCCGCGTGATGAAGTCGGCGGAAGCCGGCGCGCCGATCCTGACGATAGACGGCGTGCGCCAACTGGGCATGGCCATCGATTTGCACGATACCGCCAGCATCCATAAGGTCGAACTGTTCGTTCCAGGCGCGTTCAATTCTTAACAGAGTGTCCCATTCTGGACATTTTCATCATCGTTACAACGGCGCGAAAATTTAACTTCGCGCCGTTGTCGCGTGCCGCCCCAAGCGCCACCGCATTTATTCCAAAGACCTCTGAATAGCCAAGTAAATTCGAATTGGTTCGTCATCTTCCTGTCATGCATAGTTGCCAGAATTTTGGATCCCCAACCGCAGAGAGAAAGAAGTGATGAACAAATCTAAGATGCTGTCCCGGCTCGCGATGATGTTGATTTTGTCTTCCGGCGTCATTGGCGCGGTCCACGCGTCCAAGGCCGACCACCATGAGTTCGAGGCCACGCTGCACGCGCCGTTCGCCGCCGACGGCGCCGACCAGGACCGGCCGGAAGCCCGTACCTTCAAGCTGGCCTTCGACTTTCCCCTGCTCGAGCGCGAGCAGGACGTGCAATGGCGGCTGGAGCTGGTCAGCCCGGACGGCGTGGTGGTGCAGCAGTGGCAGGGCGTGCAGCGCATCGGCGGCAAGCCGGTCGACGTCAGCATCGCCTGGGACGGCCGCGCCGATGGCTTGATCCTGACCGACGGCGTCTACCTGGCGCGCATGCAGGCCGTCACCGGCGGCGAGACGGTCGAACAAAGCTGGGACATTTCGGTGGGCCGCACTCCGGCGCAGGCCATGCCGGCCTTCAAGGCGCTGCCGACATCGGCCGCACCGGTGCGTGCTGCGACGCGCGCGAACGGCCGCGTGGTGCAGGGCGCCGTCGCCGCGACCGCGTCGCTGCCGTACACCGTCTACCTCGGCAATCTGCACAGCCAGACCAACCACAGCGACGGCGGCGGCCCGCTGGGCAGCTGCACCGGCGCGCAGGCGCCGCAAAGCGCGGCGCTGGGACCGGCCGACGCCTACCAGTACGCGATGAACAAGGGCCTCGATTTCCTGATGGCCTCCGAACACAATCACATGTACGACGGTTCCGACAGCACCAACGCCTCGGCCGATCCGGCCACCGCCAAGGCGCTGTTCCAGTCCGGCCTGACCGCCGCCGCCAACTTCAACAGCGCGCACGCCGGCTTCCTCGGCATGTATGGGCTGGAGTGGGGCGTGATCAACAACGGCGGCCATATGAACATCTTCAACACCACCGAGCTGCTGGGATGGGAGAGCAACGGCAGCGGCCAGCTGATCGCCGACACGCTGACGCCGAAGAACGACTACGCCGCGCTGTACACGCTGATGCGCCAGCGCGGCTACGTGGGCCAGTTCAACCATCCCGAATCGTCGGGCCAGTTCCTGGTCAACGGCACGGCGCTGGGCTACACCGCAGACGGCGACCAGGCGATGGCGCTGTGCGAAGTGCTCAACACCTCGGCCTTCTCGACCAACACCAGCGAGACCGAGACCGGCCGCAGCACCTACGAAGGCGCCTGCAACAAGGCGCTGGAGGCGGGCTTCCACGTCGCCTTCTCCAGCGACCAGGACAACCACTGCGCCAACTGGGGCGCGTCCTACACCAACCGCACCGGCGTGCTGCTGCCGACCGGCACCTCGCTGACCACCGCCAGCATGATCGCCGCCATCAAGGCGCGCCGCGTGTTCGCCACCATGGACAAGAGCTCGCAGCTGATCCTGACCGCCAACGGCCACGTGATGGGCGAGCGCTTCACCAACAGCGGCGCGCTGAACCTGGTCGCCAACTTCGCCAGCAGCAGCGGCAAGACGGTATCGACGGTGAAGATGTATGAGGGTGTCCCGGGGCGCAACGGCACGGTGACGCAGCTGTCGGCCACCGCCAGCACCACCATCACGCCGGCCGTGGGCGAGCACTTCTACTACGCCAAGATCACCCAGAACGACGGCAACATCCTGTGGTCGGCGCCGGTGTGGGTCACGCAGACCAGCGGTGGCGGCGGCACCACGCCGCCGCCGGCCACGCAGTTGATCGTCAACGGCGGCTTCGAATCGGGCGCCTCGTCGTGGACCGCGACGTCCGGCGTGATCAGCTCCGATGCGAGCCAGGCCGCGCACGCCGGCGCCTACAAGGCCTGGCTGGACGGCTACGGCAGCGCCCACACCGATACGCTGTACCAGACCGTGACGATACCGGCCGACGCCACCAGCGCCACGCTGGCGTTCTGGCTCAAAGTGGTGTCCAGCGAGACCACCACGACCACCGCCTACGACACGCTCAAGGTGCAGGTACGCAGCAGCGCCAACGCGGTGTTGGCGACGCTGGCGACGTATTCGAATCTGAACAAGGGCAGCACGTATGTGCAGAAGAGTTTTGACCTGTCGGCCTACAAGGGGCAGACGGTGAGGATTTACTTCGAGGGGGTTGAGGGCACGACGGTATCGACGGCGTTCCTGATCGACGACGTCACGCTGAACGTGCAGTAAGCGTGCAGTAAGCCGCTTACTTGGTCCACGGCTGTTCGCGCTTCTTGCCGGTACGCGCGAACAGCAGCAACACCGCTATACCGAGCAGCATCAACTTGTAGTTCACCGGTTCCGGCACCGATACCATATTGGTTTTGCCTGCCGGCTTGACCGTCTTGACGGTGCTGGTGGCGTGTGCGGCCACCGGCGCCGTCTCGGCGGCATATGCCTGGCCGGTCAGCGCGCAGGCGCTCAATACCAGCGCCGCTATCGTGCTCATCAATCGCATTTCTTGCCCCTGCCAATAATCAAGTGACAAGTATAATAGATTGTTAATTCCTTTACCTCGGTGCGGTAACACACGGATCGGCAGAAAAAAAGCTTGACCCTACACGCCGAGGCTGGAACCCGCACCGAGCAGCGTGGCTACGCCCAACACGGCAAACACCAGCGCGGCGACGCCATGCACCAGTTTGAGCGAAACGCGGTTGGCGATCCTGTCGCCCAGGTAGACCGCCGGCACGTTGGCCAGCATCATGCCGAAGGTGGTGCCGCACACCACCGCCACCAGGCTGTCGTAGCGGGCCGCCAGCGCCACCGTGGCCACCTGTGTCTTGTCGCCCATCTCGGCGATGAAGAAGGCGATCAGCGTGGTCAGGAACACGCCGTACTTCGCCAGCGGCATGTCGTCCTCGTCGATCTTGTCCGGCACCAGCGTCCACGCGGCCATCGCCAGGAAGGACACGCCCAGCACCCAGCGCAGTATATCGGGGCCGAGCAGGCTGGTGATCCAGGCGCCGACGGCTGCCGCGAACGCGTGGTTGGCGATGGTGGCGACGAAAATCGCGGCGACGATGGGCAGCGGACGGCGGAATTTGGCGGCCAGGCAGAAGGCGAGCAATTGGGTTTTGTCGCCGATTTCAGCGAGGGCGACGATGCCGGTAGAGACGAGGAAGGCTTCCATGGGATTGTATGTAGTACGCGGGCCGGAACGATTAACCAATGATCCAGGCGCGACTCCGGCCCATCATGGCCGCACCTCGATCATGGTCTCGTCAAGTTTTTCAACCACCTGCACCACGGTCTGCGGACCGATTATGTTGACACAGGTTCTTGCGCCGGGGAGGCGCAAGCCGACTACTCCCCACTTACGGCCCGAATGATAGCATAGGATCGCTGATGTACACATCGCCGATACATGGCTATGCTATTCTGCTTCGCGCTTCGGACCACATTGAAAAGACCACCATGCCTATCAAAAAACCACTGTCCGCGTTCGTCCTGTCGGCCCTGATGGCGCTGGGCGCCGCCCACGCCGATCCGCTGAGCTACGCGCGCTATGACCAGGTGCGCACCAGCGACCTGTATCTGGACCTGAAGGCCGACTTTGGCCACAAGACGCTGGCCGGCTACGCCGAACTGACGCTGGCCTGGATCGACCCGGCGGCCCGCACGCTGGTGCTGGACACGAACGAACTCAATATCGCCAAGGTGCAGGTGCTGAACCCGAACGGCCGCTGGAGCGCCGCCTCCTTCATGCTGGACAAGCCGGACGCCGAAAAGGGCAGGGCGCTGCGCATCGCGCTGTCGTTCCAGCCGCAGAAGGTGCGCGTGTACTACCGCACCGCGCCGTCGGCCGCCGCGCTGCAATGGATGTCGCCGCAGCAGACCATGTCCGGCAAGCGTCCGTTCATGTTCAGCCAGTCCGAGGAAATCAACGCCCGCTCGTGGGCGCCGGTGCAGGATACGCCGGCGGTGCGCTTCACCTACAGCGCCCGCATCGAAGCGCCAACCGGCATGCGGGTGGTGATGAGCGCCGAGAACGACCAGCAGTCGACCGGCGCCGGCGGCTGGAAATTCAAGATGGCGCAGCCGATTCCATCCTACCTGCTGGCGATCGCCATCGGCGAGATCGACGTGCGCAACCTCGGCCCGCGCTCCGCCGTCTACGCCGAACCGGCCCGCATCGAGGCCGCCGCCTACGAACTGGCCGACACCGAGAAAATGATCAGCGCCGCCGAAGGCCTGTATGGCCCGTACCGGTGGGAGCGCTACGACATGATCGTGCTGCCGCCGTCGTTCCCGATCGGCGGCATGGAGAATCCGCGCCTGACCTTCCTGACGCCGACCATGATCGCCGGCGACCGCAGCCTGGTCGACCTGATCGCGCACGAACTGGCGCACTCCTGGTCCGGCAACCTGGTGACCAACGCCTCGTGGAAGCACTTCTGGCTCAACGAAGGCTTCACCACCTACGTCACCACCCGCATCGTCGAGAAGCTGTACGGCGAGGAAGTGGCGGAGATGAACCTGCAAGTGGAGCAGGAAGAGGCGCTCGCTTCGCTGCCGTCGATCCCGGCGGCCAAGCAGGCTTTGGTCACGCGCGACGCCGACACCAGTTCCGCCAGCTACACCGACAGCGGCCTGGTATATCCGAAGGGCGCGTGGCTGCTGCGCACCCTGGAGCAGCACGCCGGCCGCGAGGTCTTCGATCCCTTCCTGCGCGGCTGGTTCGACCAGCACGCGTTCAAGTCCGCCACCACCGACGAATTCGTGGTCTACCTGAAGAAGAACCTGCTGGACGCGCATCCGGAAGTGATGGCGCCGGCGGAGCTGGACGAGTGGCTGTACGGCGCCGGCATTCCGGCCGGCGCCAAGCACGCGGCCTCGCCGCGCCTGGCCGCGCTGGATGCGCAGCGCAACGCATGGCTGAAGGGCGAGCTGCCGACCAAGGACTTGAACGGCAAGAACTGGATCGCGCTGGAGTGGATGCACTTCCTGAACGATATCGACGGCAAGGCCAACGCCACGCAGCTGCGGGAGCTGGACCAGGCCTTCGCGCTGGGCAAGAGCGGCAACAACGAAATCGCCTACCGCTTCTACCTGGCGTCGATCAAGGCCGGCTACAACGTGCGCGAACCGCTCAACACCTTCCTGATGAGCGTGGGCCGGCAGAAGTTCGTGGTGCCGCTGTACACCGCGCTGCTGAAAAATCCGGGCGACCGGGAATGGGCCAAGTCGGTCTATGCCAAGGCGCGCGAGCACTATCATCCGGTCACCCAGGGATCGGTCGACAAACAATTTAAAAAATAACGATGTTGAAAATCTCACGTACTTTTTGCCGCGCTTCCATAGCTGCACTGTTGGTGCTGGCGGTGTCCGTCCCTGCGCTGGCCGCCGCGCCGGCCTACAACCTCGACGCCGACGTCAACCTGGCGCTGAAAACCTTCGACGTCCCCGGCATGGCGATTGCCATCGTCAAGGACGGCAAGGTCATCGCCGCCAACGGCTACGGCGTGCGCAAGCTGGGCGACCCGACGCCGGTGGACGGCAAGACGCTGTTCGAAGTGGCCTCCAATTCCAAGGCCTTCACCGCCGCCGCGCTGGCGATGCTGGTCGACGAGGGCAAGATCGCCTGGGACGATCCGGTCACCAAGCACCTGCCGGACTTCCAGATGTTCGACTCCTACGTCACCGGCGCGATGACGGTGCGCGACCTGCTGACGCACCGCAGCGGCCTGGGTCTGGGCGCGGGCGACCTGCTGTGGTGGCCGACCACCAATTTCAGCACCGACGAAATCATCGCGCGGCTGCGCTACGTGAAGCCGGCCACCAGCTTCCGCAACAGCTACGCCTACGACAACCTGCTCTACATCGTGGCCGGCAAGATCATCGCCGCCAAGGCCGGCAAGCCGTGGGGCGCGGCGATCCAGGAACGCATCCTGGCGCCGCTGGGTATGAACGGCACCAAGACCAGCGTGGCCGAGATGCTGGCCACGGCCGACTACTCGGCGCCGCACAGCAAGATCAACGACAAGGCGGCGGTGGTCAAGCCGATGCCGGTGGAGAACGCGGTGGGCGCGGTCGGCATCAACACCAGCGCGGAAGACATCGCGCGCTGGATGACGATGCTGCTGGGCGGCGGCAAGCTGGAAAACGGCACGCAGCTGATCAGCGCCAAGCAGCTGAACGAGCTGTGGTCCGAGCAGACGCCGATGCGCATCCGCGAGCCGAAACCGGGGCTGGCCGCGACCAAGCCCAACTTCTCGGCCTATGGCCTGGGTTTCAGCCTGCGCGACTACAAGGGCCGCAAGATCGCCATGCACGGCGGCGCGCTGCAGGGCTTTTATTCGACGGTGCTGATGGTGCCGGAAGAGAAGCTGGGCATCGCCATCCTGACCAACGCCGAGAACAGCCCGGCGATGGCGTCGCTGTACTGGCGCATCCTGGACCAGTACCTGAACGTGCCGGCCAGCGACTGGATCAAGCTGTACGCCGACCAGGAAGCGGCCGCGCACCGGGAGGAGCTGGAGCGGCAGGGCAAGGAGGTCGGCGCGCGCACCGCCAGGTCGACGCCGTCGCTGCCGCTGGCGTCCTACGACGGCGAGTACGAGGACCCGTGGTACGGCAAGGTGACGATACGCGCCGAGGGCAAGCAGCACGTCATGCGCTTCACCCGTACGCCGGACCTGACGGGGGAGCTGGAGCACTTCCAGCACGACACCTTCATCGTGCGCTGGAAGGAACGCAACTTCAACGCCGATGCGTACGTGACGTTCGCGCTGAACCCGGACGCCAGCATCGAGCGCATGAAGATGGCGCCGGTGTCGATGGAGACCGATTTCAGCTACGACTTCCGCGACCTGAACTTCACGCCGGTGAAGCCGCCGAAGGCCGACCAGGCCGCGAAGTAGCGATATCCCCCAACTTGGGGCTGGACCGGATCACCGATCAAGCAGCATATCGAAATTTTCAGACTCGATGTGGGCAATCCGGTCGGAGACGTCCTCACCCCAAGCTTTTTTTAGCCTGATGGCCGGCTCGATTTCCGGGGTAAACAGAACTTCACACAACTTGCCATCTTTTAATTGCACTACCCTGTCTGCTATGGCAATGGTTTGAGGTCGATGTGCAATCAGGATACGCGTGATGTTAATTGCAGAAATCGCCTTGCCAATCTTGGCCTCGTTCTCTATATCCAGATGACTGGTGGCTTCGTCCAGGAAGATAATCTTGGGGCGTCGGTATAGTGCACGGGCCAGTAAAATACGCTGCTTCTGCCCACCAGACAGTACCGTTCCCATGTCGCCCACCAACGTGTGGTAGCCCATTGCCATTTCCACGATTTCGTCATGGATGCAAGCCGTTCTGGCGCACTCCATGATCCACTCCATATCTGGCCGAGGGTCGAGCAAGGCAATATTATCGCAAACCGATCCTGCAAACAGATGATCGTCCTGCATCACGGTGGCGATGATATTGCGATAGTTGCGCAAACCCACCTGCCCCAATGTCAAAGTGCCTATCTTAACTTTTCCCGCCCTGGGCTTCAGTATGCCCAACAATAATTTCATGCACGTGCTCTTGCCGCAGCCGGACGGTCCGACAATCGCCAGGCACTGGCCCATGGGGACGGACAGGTCTGCTTTTTCTAGAATACCTGTTTCGTCCTCCGCATAGCCAAAGCTGACCTGCTCGAAAGACAAAGTCAAGTCGTCTGAAATCGCGGTTTTATGCTTGCGTTGTGGCTCTTCCGCAGTACTCAGCACAATATCGGATAAGCGCTCCATCGAAATGCTCAGCATTCGAAATTCAATATACCGTTCGATCAGGTTGTTAATACGGGCGGTGAATTGCTCCTTGTAACTCAAGAAAGCCAGTAGCATGCCCAGCGACAACCGGTGGTCAATCACGGCGATGGCACCCAGCCAGAAGACACAGGTACGCTCTACGGTCGACAGCAGAGACCAACTAGTGGAAAAGAACAGTGCCAATTTTTGAATTGCCAGACCTGCATTCGCGGCATCAACCCACAGGTTCAGCCATGCACCTCGCCGCTCGTTTTCGCGGTTCAGCATCTTGATACTGCGCACGCCGCGTATCGTTTCCAGAAAATATGTCTGCTCCCTAGCCTGCTTGGCAATGACGCCGCTAGCCGCCATTCTTTCAGTATCGTAGCGAAACCAGCGCAGCAATGCGTAGAAGAGAACCACGCCCACGGTTACGGCAGCAAGGACCGGGCTGTACAGTAGCATCATCACCAAGGTGCCACAGGTCAGTATCCCGTCAAGCATGGCCTCGACTGTGGCGCTGGTCAGGCTGTGCTCTATCGCTTTGACGGCGCCGAAACGAGACACAATATCGCCCAGGTGACGGCGCTCAAAATACTCTACCGGCAGCTTTAGCAGACGCCCCATGACATTGGACATCCACTGCAAATTGAAATTTGTGCTGATATAGATACCGATCCAGGAACGCGCCGCCCCGATCAGCGCGCTGGACACGCCTATGGCGATCATCCCCCACGCAAGCACGGCTAGCAGATTCCGGTCTCCGGTGGTAATGGCATCGTCTGTCACCCATTGAGTGATCATGGGCAGCACCAGCGAAAACAGCTCCAGCACTACAGCCAAGCCTGCCAGCTGTAGTAGCCCGCGTTTGAGACCAACCACCCGTCCCATCAACGCCCTCAACTGTAGAGGCGGTGGCGGCGCCTTGCGCTGGAAGGCCAACCCTGGACTCAGCTCCAGCACCACACCGGTAAATTGATTCGACACCTGCTTCAGAGTCAGGTGAAGTTCGCCAACAGCGGGATCGTGGATACATGCGATGGCGTTGCCAACAGACTTGAGCACGACAAAGTGGTTCAGATTCCAATGCAGGATTGCTGGCAACTGTAGTTCCGGCAGCTCCTCCAGCTCTACTCGCAATGGCCGCGATACCATGCCCAGCTGATCGGCAATCTCCGCTACTTGGATGAGCGTGGCACCTTTCAGTGAGATGGCGAAGCGCTTGCGCAACTCCGCCAGATCGGTCTCATAACCAAAATAGCACGCCACCATGGCCAGACAAGCTAATGCGCATTCCGACGCCTCTGTCTGCACCACGATGGGTAAGCGTTTGCGCCAGCCGAATTTCAATTCCTTAATTTGCATTGCCGTACTCTTGCTCAGTTATATATTTTTCAGGGTGTACAGCGGTTCCAACGCCCACTCATAGAGATGACGGGTATCGAGTTGAATTTCCGCACCTAGTTGCAGCCCCGGCCGCAACTGCTGCTCCGTCTGATATGCGAGAATAAATTGCCGATTCAACGTAACGCGTATGGCGTACATCGGCTCAGTGGATTCGCTGCTGGTGGCAAGTTTGGTGCTGGGGGAACTTTCAATGGTCCGTATCGGGGTGTTCGCTACGGACAGAATGCGCCCTTCCACGACGCCAAATTTTTGATATGGAAAGGCATCGAGCTTCATTTTAACGATCTGCCCAGGATGGATGAACCCGAGAGCATGGCTTGGCGCATAGAGACTTGCTTGAAGCTCCCCCTTGCTTGGCAATATGCTGGCTAAAGGTACTCCCACCGTCGCCGTCTGGTTGGCGGCAATGGTGATCGCACTGACGACCCCATCACATGGGGCCACAACGGACCACTCGTGTTCGTTTTTCTGCTTGCTTAATTCTGATTCAGTCTGCGAGATATTCCGCGCCAACTGCGCTCTGCTGACTTGTTTGCGTATAGGATTGGTAACCAGCTCGTTTCTCATGCGGGCGATCTCTGATTCGGCACCGACCACCGATTTTTGCAGGTCCTGCAAACGCATGCGCTGCTCGAGCAGATCGTCCATTTTTTGCTGAGTTTGCAAATCCGACATAAACCCTTCTTTGTGCAATTGCTCGAAACGCGTCAGCGTCCGTTCGGCGGATTGCACGCGCCGGCCCTGCGTCTGGACTTCCGCCAGCAGCATCTCGTGATTGCTAAGCAGAGACTGTAAATTCTGTTGGGCGTTTGCATGCTCAGCCTCATGCAGCCGCATGGTCCCGCCCAGTTCCTGGTGTAAGGTCGTGAGCCGTTCCAGCAATTTTGCGTCGAGTTCCGATTCGATGACATGACCATTCACGCTCTGATGCTGCGTTTCGAAAACCATCAGCACTTGGCCTTTCTTGACCAATTGTCCTTCCTCCACAGCCGACATCTTTAGCACGCCGACCTGCGACGCATAGAGTTTGATCACACCATGGCTGGGCTCGATGACGCCTTGAATACTTTCGTGGCGCGTGTAATGGCCGAACCAGGCGAACGCACTAAAAGTCAGAAACAGTCCGATTACAAAGGCAAATATCAGATAATTTTCTATGGGATGTACCAGCACGATGTCGCCATAGGCTCGCTCCCGGTCGGTATCCATTACCTCCTGCCGAAACAATGCAGAGTCGGGCGTCACGATTGCTTCCTTTCAAATTAAATGGACAGGCAACGCGCGCATCGCCTGTCCGCTCTTCGACCTATTTATTTGTCGTACGCAGCCGCAGCATCAACCCTCTTCAACTTCCATATCGAAGACGTTGCTGCCGTGTCCGCCGCTGTCGGATACATGGCCGCCACCGGCGGCAAACGTAGGGGAACTGCCGGTGGAGGCATCGCTTGTCTTGAGTACGGTGCAGTCTTTGGTAGACGTGCATACTGTCGTACTGCTGCTGGAATTGATCACTTTGACATCGGCTTCCAATCCAAGGATTTTACCGATTGCGCTAGCGCCAAAGCCGACCTCGATAGAGGTCACATTGCTGGTGTTGATAACAGTCAATCCGGAGCCGGTTTGGCATATTTGGGTAGTGACGGACGTGCTACTGCCATCGCGATTGCTGGTGGTATTTACAGTCGGATTGGCACAGACCATCTGAGGCGTCGAGCCTCCCGCCACGGCCTTCATTTCTTTTTGATTCAGTTGACGCATATGTTTTCCATTAAAAACGTCTGTAATTATTTACAAACGATCCGACACCCGCGACATTCGAGGATGTACCGAATTCTTTGATAAAAATAAGATGGCATTATTCCAGCAGGCGAATACGCATGCCATTCTTCTCTAGCGATTCAAACGTTGTTGCACAGCCAACCCAAGCGGATGGCAGTAAGTGTGCAAGCCCGAGAGCAAAAAACTTTCCGTCTAAATTGTTGTCTTCCGTTATACGTTTTACCCAATTCCCATTTCTTTTGCAGACATAATTGTCCCAATATTCCTTGCTACCATGTTCCAGCTCCGGCACCAGAGCGCCGCGCTCCAAGGATTTTAGAAAGTATCGCTCAGAGGAAATTGCTTCGGATTCAGACGCATCGTCCTTATCTATTTCCTCCAATAATTCCAACTCATCGCTAAAGCTAAAAACTCTTGCGGAGTTTTGGCCACAATAAGCATCAAGCATTTCAGTCGGAGTATCGATGGATTCGACGGCGATATTGCCTCGGTTTAAAAAAAGGTAATCGGCCACAGCGCTGCGATGCGGCGCTGGTTGCTCGCGCTTCAACATGGCACGACGTGCTTTGAGAGCTATTAGCAGGCCATATTCGGATAGGTTTTGCGACAGTTGTGAGGCAAAAATTCGTTGGGACGCCCTTATTGCAGCCTTGTCGTCGTCATTGACCGCGTCAGGCAGACCGGTGGACGACAATTTTGCATAATAAGCGTCACTGACCAATGCACGGGCACGGCCTAAGAGCAAAGTGTTGCGAGGAGTTTCCGCCAAAGGGGATGGGCAGGCAGGCACCAATTCCGGTGCCAATGCTGCGGACTCAAAAGAATACGAGCTGGCGATTTTAAAAACAGGAATAACTTTTTCATAAAAATAGGAATCATATTCACTATTTAATCCATTATGAGTCACTCCCAGAACATGGAATACCTGGATGGTTCCGTCTGGTTTTTTATTGATGACTTCCCATAGTCTTGGTGAGCTATATGCTTCCGCCGAAGTGGTTTTTAAAAAAAACACCGTCAGCGCCAATCTAAAGAAACCGATCTTACTCATATCCAAAGCAATCAACAAAATAAATGACGTTTCGCGGTAAAAGCAAGATGCTATTTTAGTAGGGTAATTCTAAAAGTGCTTGCGCAAGTAATTCAAGCAGAATATTTGCTGAATCAATATGCGGCGGGATTATATATAGAAATTTCAAAATGAAACTCACGAAATGTCACCATTCAAAAAAAAGGAACATTTCGCCCCGGGAACCTCGAACAGCTGCGGCAGACGGCGCTGTTAATGCGGATCGCGGCTGTGCGGTGACTCGGTCCGGCCAGGCAGTCGCCAGTACAGCGATTGAGGCGCACAGCGAAGATGTAGTTGGGCGTATGGTTTTGCTGGACGTGGTCGCCAATAAAGACGTGTTCAGGCGGATGATGATCGGCCTGGTTGAGCAATAGCTCAGGCCTGGCTCTCGACCCGGTTGCGGCCGTTGTGCTTGGCGCGATAGAGCGCCAGGTCGGCGGCGTGGAACAGGTCGTCGAGCGCCGCGTGCGGGCCGTGCGCCACGGCCACGCCGAAGCTGGCCGTCACCCGCAGGATGTAGCCGTCGGACAGCGTCAGCGGCTCGTGCGCGATCGCCTCCCGCAGCCGCTCGGCCAGCGCGCGCGCCGCCTCCAGCCCGCAGCAGGCGGGCATCACCACGAACTCCTCGCCGCCGTAGCGCGCCACGATCTCGCCGTCGCGCAGGCTGTCGCGCACCACTTCGGCGATGCGTATCAGCACCTGGTCGCCGGCGTCGTGGCCGTAGGAGTCGTTGACCGACTTGAAGTGGTCGACGTCGAACAAAATCACCGCCAGCGACTCGTTGCGCTCGCTGGCGCCGCGCAGACGCAGATTGCCGGCCGCCGTGAAGGCGCGCCGGTTCAGGATGCCCGTCAGGTAGTCGGTGTCGGCGCGCACCTTGAGTTCCTCGATCAGGCGCACCCGTTCCTGCTCCAGCCGCTGGCGGTCCATGCTGTTGGCGCGCAGCGTCGCCAGCGCGCGCAGCATATCGCCGATCTCGTCGTCGCGGCGGGCGCCGCTGGGCGGCAGCGAGAAGTCGCCGTTGCCCAGCCGGACCACGGCGCGCGTGGCGCGCAGCAGCGGCACCACCACCCGCCGCCGCAGGATCAGCAACAGCAAGGTCAAGGCCAGCAGGATGGCGGCGCCCACCAGCAAGGCCAGCATCAGTTCGCGCCGCGCGGCCTGGAAGTCGCGCAGCGCCTGCGCCTGGGCTTCCTGCAGCAGCACGTCGCGCAGCGCCAGGATGGGCGCCATGCAGGGCACGTAGCGTTGCGCGAACTGGCCGGTGTCCATGCCGTAGGCGCGGCCGGCGCGGCTGGCCTGCTCGACGTCGGCTACCAGCTGCTGGCCGGCGCCGAAATACAGCTGGTCCATGCGCGCCACCGCCGCCAGCACGCGCGGCTCGGTGTCGATGTCGCCGCTGGGGATCTTGATCAGCTGGCGCAGCTGCTCGATGCGGCCGCGCAGAAATTGCAGGCGTTCGTGGTCGCTTTCGGTCAGCGGTTGGGCCGACGCCAGCGGCACCGTCAGCGCCGAGCCGAGGCGGCCGGCGAACTCGCGCAGTTCGACCGTCAGGCGGGCCTTGGTCAGGATGCGGCCGATGCGGGGATAGACTTGTTCCGAGGCGCGGGTGTAGCCGGTCACCGCGTCCAACGCCAGCGGCACCAGCCGGAACATGCGTTCGACGGCGGCGCTCAGCCGTTCCGGCGTGCGCTGGGCCGGCGGCAGCTCGGCCAGTTGGTCCACCGTCTGCCGGGCCGCGGCCAGCGCCTCATACAGCGCCGCCAGCGGAGCCGGCGGCATGGCGCCGGCCAGCGCGGCGGGGATCGGTTCGGCGGCCAGCTCGCGCCGCAGCTGCGCCAGCGCCTGGTCGGTGTCGGCGCGCGCGCGCAGCAGCCGTGCGTGGTAGACCGGATCGGCCGGCACGTGGTCGCCCAGCACGGCGTTGACCGGACCTCGTTCGAAGGAGAGTTTTTCTGCGGCGATCATGGCGCGCTGCATCAGTTGCAGCGTGTGGTGGCCGCTGCCCGCGGCGCGGTAGTGTTCCCACTCGCCCCACAGCAGCCGCCCCAGCATGCCGCACACCAGCACCGCCAGCACGGCGCCGGTGAGGGCGAATAATCGGGTTAATCTCATTGCTGCCAACCTGCATTCCTATTTGCTAGCTGGCAATATGCCATAAAGCGTGGCGGCTGTGGTTGTTGGGCTGGCGGCGGCGGCGCGAAATGAGACGAGGTCGGCCGCTAATGGTAGGATGGCGCCCTCGCGTCACGGCATGGCTGTTTGTTTTGATGCAAAGCTTAAATTTTTAATCATTGAGGGATGAAGAAGATGTCTATGCAACGAGTTATGCTGCGTTCCAAGCTGCACCGTGTGACGGTCACGCAGGCGGATTTGAATTACGAGGGTTCCTGCGGCATCGACCAGGATCTGCTGGACGCGGCCGATATCTGGGTCAACGAGAAGATCGAGCTGTACAACGTGAACAATGGCGAGCGTTTCGCCACCTACGCGATTCCCGGCCTGCGCGGCACCGGCGAGATTTCGCTGAACGGCGCCGCCGCCCGCCGCGCCCAGCTGGGCGACCTGCTGATCATCTGCACCTACGCGCCGATGAGCGAAGAGCAGGCGCGCGAGTACAAGCCGAAAGTCGTGTTCGTCGACGACAAGAACAAGATCAAAGGCATGAAATAAGTTGTAAAAAAACACCGGGGTCAAGTCTGACATTCGGACACGAGCTCTGCCGTAATCAAGCATTACGGCAGAGCTCGTGTCCGAATGTCAGACTTGACCCCGGTTTTATTTGGACAGCGCGCCGTCGTTGCGCAGCAGCTGCGACATGTACTGCGGCGTGATGCCGAGGAACGATGCCACCACCTTCTGCGAGATGCGCTGCTCCAGCCCCGGATATTCGCGGCGGAAGGCGCTCAGCCGTCCCTGCGCCGGCGAGGCGCTCAGGTAGCGGCGCCGGCTCTGGTCGATGATGCCGCGCTCCGATACCTTCAGATAGTAATCGCGCAACAGGTTGTTGCTGTGCGCCAGCTTGCTGATCTCCAGCCAGTCCAGCCGATAGCCGTGCACCGCCGTCTCCGCCACCACGAAGTTGAGCGCAGGCTCGTCGTCGCGCGCGCGCAGCAGGTCGTCGTGCGCGGCCGCCGGTTCGCCGTCGGTCAGGAAGTGCAGCGTCACCTCGTTGCCGGTCTCGGTGATGAAGCCGGTGCGCGCCACGCCGCTGTGCAGCCACACCACGCTGTTGGCCAAGGCGCCGATGCGTTGCAAATACTCGCCCTTGCGCACGCTCACCGGCACCGCCAGCGGCGCCAGCATGCGGCTCACTTCGTCGTACATTTCAGGGGTGACTTTGTAGCGGCGGGCAACAATATCCCGGTACTTCGCTCTGTGTTCTAAGAATGCCTGGTTCATTTTTCGTGGTCGTTTTCATCCCGGCATGTAAATGGCCGTACATATCAGCCGGAAGTGTAAACGTTTTCTCAGTCCTCAACGCAATTTTTGTTGTGATTTGGAACGCAAAGAGAAAATATATTTTAAACTTCAACTAGATGAATGGCGCGCCGGATTGGCGTTACCATAGACTTGCAGCAAGCCTACAATTCCAGCCACGGGGAGACTGTCATGAAGATCACCGACCTCAGCATAGGACGGCGTTTGTCGCTTGGTTTTGCTGTCATCCTTGCGATTCTGATATTGAACACCGGGCTGGGGATTTACCGCCTGCAGGGCGTGGCGAGCTCGACCCGCGCGATGATGGAACTGCCGCTGGCCAAGGAGCGCCTGATCGCCGACTGGTACCGCGTGGTGTTCGCCGGCATCCGCCGCACCACCGCCGTGGCCAAGAGCGCCGAT
Source organism: Duganella rhizosphaerae (assembly GCF_040364205.1). NCBI lineage: Bacteria > Pseudomonadati > Pseudomonadota > Betaproteobacteria > Burkholderiales > Oxalobacteraceae > Duganella > Duganella rhizosphaerae. The sequence goes on along the minus strand of NZ_BPWK01000022.1, from coordinate 64,349 downwards.
CCGGTGCTGGCCACCTTCTTTGCCGAGGACGCCAAGACCTCCACCGCCTACGCCCAGGGCCTGATCAAGAAGATCGAGGAGCTGGCCACCGACGACGACAAGGCGCTGATGGCCGACCTGGTCAACACCCGCAAGGCCTACGTCGCCTCGCGCGACGGCGTCATGAAGGCCAAGGCCGCCGGCGACGCCGAGCAGGCCACGCGCCTGCTCGACAACGCCTACCTGCCGGCGTCCAAGGTCTACGAAACGATGTTGCAGAAAATGCTGGACCACCAGCGCAAGGAAATCGACGCCGCCGCCGCCCGCATCGACCAGGTGGCCCAGGACAGCCGCAACCTGCTGCTGGCGATGGCGGCGCTGGTGGTGGCCTTCAGCGTGGCGTTCGCCTGGTGGCTGACGGCCGGCATCACGCGTCCCATCAACGAGGCGGTGGCGCTGGCCGAATGCGTGGCCGGCGGCGACCTGGTCGACCACAGCGACCACGCCGTGCGCGGCTACAGCCAGGACGAGCCGGGCAAGCTGCTGCAGGCGCTGCACCGCATGTCGGGCGGGCTGGTGCGCATCGTCACCGATGTGCGCAACGGCACGGACGCCATCGCCACCGCCTCGTCGCAGATCGCCGCCGGCAATCTCGACCTGTCCTCGCGCACCGAGCAGCAGGCCAGCTCGCTGGAGGAGACCGCCTCGTCGATGGAAGAGCTGACCTCCACCGTCAAGCAGAACGCCGAGAACGCGCGCCAGGCCAACCAGCTGGCGGCGTCCGCCTCGGACGTGGCGCAGCGCGGCGGCGCCGTGGTGTCGGACGTGGTGCACACCATGGCCTCGATCGACGCCTCGTCGAAGAAGATCGTCGACATCATCGGCGTCATCGACGGCATCGCGTTCCAGACCAACATCCTGGCGCTGAACGCGGCGGTGGAGGCGGCGCGCGCCGGCGAGCAGGGCCGCGGCTTCGCGGTGGTCGCTTCCGAGGTGCGCAACCTGGCGCAGCGCTCGGCCGGCGCGGCCAAGGAAATCAAGGCGCTGATCGACGATTCGGTCGGCAAGGTGGCGGCCGGCACGCGCCTGGTGGGCCAGGCCGGCAGCACGATGGAAGAGGTGGTGAGCAGCATCGGCCGGGTGACCGCGATCATGGCCGAGATCAGCAACGCCAGCGGCGAGCAGACCCATGGCATCGAGCAGATCAACAATTCCATCACGCAGATGGATCATGTGACGCAGCAGAACGCCGCGCTGGTGGAGCAGGCCGCCGCGGCGGCCGACGCGATGCAGGAGCAGGCGGCCAAGCTGGCCGACGCCGTCAGCATCTTCAAGCTGGGCGACGCCGCGCCGAGGCGAAAAATCGGGGTCAGTTCCGGCATCATGCCACGCGTGGCATGATGCCGGAACTGACCCCGATTTTTGAAACCGGCTAAACGGTTTACGCTTTTTCCGGCGAACCGATGAAGCGGTAGATCGCTGCACCCAGCAGCGCGCCGACGATAGGCGCGACCCAGAACAGCCACAGCTGGCTGGTGGCCCAGTCGCCCACGTACAGCGCCACGCCGGTGCTGCGCGCCGGGTTGACCGAGGTGTTGGTGACCGGGATGCTGATCAGGTGTATCAGCGTCAGGCCCAGGCCGATCGGCAGCGGCGCGAAGCCTTTCGGCGCGCGCTCGTCGGTGGCGCCCAGGATGATCAGCAGGAACATCATCGTCATCACCACTTCCGTCACCAGCGCGGCCAGCAGCGAGTAGCCGCCCGGCGAATGCGCGCCGTAGCCGTTGGAGGCGAAGCCGCCCATGACGTCGAAGCCGGCCTTGCCGCTGGCGATGGTGTACAGCACGCCGCCGGCGACGATGGCGCCCAGCACTTGCGCGACGATGTAGGGCAGCAGCTTATTGGCCGGGAAGCGGCCGCCGGCCCACAGGCCGATCGACACCGCAGGATTCAGGTGGCAGCCCGAGATGTGGCCGATGGCGTAGGCCATGGTCAGCACCGTCAGGCCGAAGGCCAGCGAGACACCCAGCAAGCCGATGCCGACACCGGGGAAAGCCGCCGCCAGCACCGCGCTGCCGCAGCCGCCGAGCACCAGCCAAAACGTTCCAAAAAATTCCGCGCCATATTGTTTCATATTATTCCTCATAGCTTGATAGTCAAATTTGCATAATATCCATGCAACGTTGGCAATCTAACCGGGAAGCGCGCAAATGTCGAGTGCAGAGTTTTCAAGCGGATAACAGACGCAGCAGCAGGCGGGTGCGGGCGCTGTCGTCCTGGGCCGCCAGCGTGCCGCCCTGCACCTGCGCCAGCAGGCGCGCCGCGTACATCGGCAGCGTCGCCTCGTCGGCCGGACGCTCGGCCTGGCCTTGCAGGCAGGCGCGCTGCGCGGCCGGCAGCACGCCGGCGTATTCCACCGTCAGCGCCCACTGGCCGTCTTCCAGCGTGGCCCCCAGCACGATCGAGGTGCCGGCCGGCGTGTGCGCCGCCGCGTTCAGCAGCAGGTGCTCGCACAGCATATGGCACAGCGCCGGGTCGCCCAGCAAGGTGGCCGGCTGCGCCGGCAGCATCACCGGATGGCTGGCGGCGATGGCGGCGGCGGCGCGCGCCAGCAACGGGTTCAGCGCCACCGGCGCGGCCTGCGGCTGGCAGGCGCCCTGTTCGATGCGGCACAGTTCCAGCGACAGCCCGGCCAGCCGCAGCGCGCGCCGCGCCGCCTGGTCCAGCGCGTCGAGCTGGTCGCGCAGCGCCGGCGTGGCCGCCAGCGCCGGCGCGGCCATCAGCTGCGCGCTGGCGGCCAGCACCTCGGCCAGCGGCGTGGCCAGGTCGTAGCGGCTCAGGCGCTCGACTTCCTCGCGCAGATGGGCGTTGTCGGCCACGGCGCAATTCTGCCGCCGCAGCTCGGCCATGGTGCCGGCCAGGCGCAGGTGGGTGCGCAGGCGCGCCTTCAGGATGGCCGGATCGACCGGCTTGGTGACGTAGTCCACCGCGCCCAGCTCGAGGCCGACTATGATGTCTTCCGCCTGGTCCTTGGCCGACAAGAAAATCACCGGGATGTCGGCGGTGGCGGGATCGGCCTTGAGCCGGCGGCATACTTCGAAGCCGTCCATCTCCGGCATCATCACGTCGAGCAGGATGATGTCGGGCCGGTGCACCGGGATGATCTCCAGCGCCTTCTTGCCGGAGATCGCCACCTTCACGCCGTAGCCGTCCTCGGCCAGCATGCCGGCGATCACCTTGATGTTGGTGGCGATGTCGTCCACCACCAGCACGGTGGCGTCGCGCAACCTTTCCTCCAGCGGGCGCTCCATGCCGATCAGCGGCGCCGGCGCCGCGGCGGCGGCGGGCAGGGCTGCGCGGCGCACCGCCGCGCGGCGCTCGGCGGCGTCGCCGCGCGACTGGAACATCGCCTGCAGCTTGCTGTGGAAGGTGGCCAGCGTGAACGGCTTGATCAGGCAATCGGTCACGCCGGCCTGGGCCGCCGCGCGCAGGCCGTCGCGGTTGGCCTCGCTCGGCAGCAGCATGAACGGCAGTTCGCGATCGGAAAGATTACTGCGCACCCATTGCAACAACTGCAGTCCGTTCATGCCCGGCATGTCGAGATCGGAGACGACGGCGGCGATCGGCCGTTCGGCCAGGATGCGACACGCTTCCTCGCCGCTGCCGGCCAGGTAGACGTTGACGAAGCCGAGGTCGGCGAGGATGCCTTTGACCACGGAGCGCATCTGCTGGTTGTCGTCCACCACCAGCAACGGCAGCGCGGGGTCGATATTCAAAGCGGGCATAGGCAGGTTCCAGCATGATAGTAAATCGCCCGGCGGCGGGCGGCCGTTGCGCGGTTGCGCGCGTGCAACAGGTCCACAGGGGACGGGCGCATAGGCCCACATCTTAGCGCCAAATTATTTCCCTTCGGAAGCTATTTGAAGTGATGTCGCGTAAAACACCAGATACAATTGAATCGCCATCTACATTGTGGCGCAGGCTTAGTTTCTGAGATACAGTTTGACTCACGGCATCCTTCGCATGAGATGCCGGGAGACTACAGCGGGGTGGCGTCGAGTGAAGAACACTAGCGGCTTCGACAGTAAAATTCTGCTTCCCTTCGGCCTGGCCGGCGGGGGCGCCCTGGGGACCATGCTGGCCGGTTGGAGCGCCTGGGGCTGGTACACCGTCTTATGGTCGGCGCTGCTGGTGGCGGCCGCGGCGTGGAGCGTGCGCGGCGCCGCCGCGTCGGCGCTGGGCGGCGGCGAGCGCGCCATGATCGAGGACTACCTCGACGCCCGCGAACGCTTCGGCGACGCCGTGCTGCCGATCTGGTGCCGCCACATCGAAAACTCCCGCACCCAGATGGAAGAAGCCGTGGCCGACCTGGCCGGGCGCTTCTCCAGCATCGTCGACAAGCTCGACGACGCGGTCCATGTCTCCAGCCGCGACAGCGGCAAAGGCGGCAAGGGCGACGGCAGCTCGATGACCGAAATCTTCAGCCGCAGCGAAACCCAGCTCGGCTCGGTGGTGACGTCGATGAAATCGGCGATGTCGTCCAAGCACGCCATGCTGGCCAAGATCAAGGACCTGGAACGCTTCACCCGCGAACTGCGCGACATGGCCGAGGGCGTGGCCAGCATCGCTGCGCAAACCAATCTGCTGGCGCTGAACGCCGCCATCGAAGCGGCGCGCGCCGGCCCGGCCGGGCGCGGCTTCGCGGTGGTGGCGCAGGAAGTACGCAACCTGTCGAGCCGCTCGGCCGAAACCGGCCGCAACATCTCCAACCGCGTCGGCCTGATCAGCAGCGCCATCCTGGCCGCCAGCCAGGCGGCCGAGCAATCGAGCGAACAGGAAGACAAGTCGATGCAGTCGGCCGAGGGCATGATCGTCTCGGTGCTGGGCGACTTCCGCCAGATGACCGACGCGCTGGTGCAGTCGGCCGACAAGCTCAAGCAGGACAGCATCGGTATCCAGGGCGAAGTGGGCGAGGCGCTGGTGCAGCTGCAGTTCCAGGACCGGGTCAGCCAGGTGATGGCCCACGTGCGCGAAAACATGGAGCTGCTGCCGGCGCTGCTGCGCGAGAACCGCGACCGCTACGTCGCCGACCAGGTGCTGGAAGCGCTGGACGCCCAGCCGCTGCTGCACGAGCTGCAAAAAACCTACGCCATGGCGGAAGAGCACGCGGTGCACGGCGGCTCCAGCCACGCCGCACCGGTCGCCACCGCCGCCGACGAGATCACTTTTTTCTGACGCTTTTTCTGACGATTAACCGAGGTAGAGAACATGGCAAAAACCATCATGGTGGTCGACGATTCGGCCTCCCTGCGTCAAGTGGTCGGCATCGCGCTCAAGGGCGCGGGCTACGAGGTCATCGAAGGACGCGACGGCGTCGATGCGCTGTCCAAATGCACCGGCCAGAAAATCCATCTGGTGGTATGCGACGTCAACATGCCCAATATGGACGGCATCACCTTCGTGCGCGAATTCAAGCAGCTGCCCTTGTACAAGTTCACGCCGGTGATCATGCTGACCACCGAGTCGCAGGAGAGCAAGAAGGAAGAGGGCAAGGCGGCCGGCGCCAAGGCCTGGGTGGTCAAGCCCTTCAAGCCGGAAGTGCTGCTCGGCGCCGTTGCCAAACTCGTCATGCCATAACCCACGGAGGACGCCATGTCCGATGAATCTGGAGTAGCCGTCGCCCGCATCGCCATCGACGGCGAGATGACCATCTACCGCGCCGCCGACCTCAAGGCGACCGTGCTGGATGCCCTGCGCAAGACCCAGGTGCTGGAGATCGACCTGTCCGCCATCACCGAGCTCGACACGGCCGGCCTGCAAGTGCTGATGCTGGCCAAGCAGACCGCCAACGCCCACCAGCGCGAGCTGCGCCTGGTCAAGCACAGTCCGGCGGTGGTGGAAATCTTTGAAATGCTGGACCTGGGCGCCTTCTTCGGCGACGCCCTGCTGATACACGCCTGATTTTCTTCTTCTGTTTCTTTTTGTTCCGAGGGTATGCCATGAACCTGGACGAAGCACTACAGACATTCATTACCGAAAGCCGCGAGCTGCTGGAAGACATGGAGAACGCGCTGCTCAACGTCGACATCGCGGGCGACCAGGGCGAGGCGATCAACGCCATCTTCCGGGCGGCCCACACCATCAAGGGCTCGGCCGGGCTGTTCAGCCTGGACCACATCGTCGCCTTCACCCACGTGGTCGAGAGCCTGCTGGACGAAGTGCGCGACGGCCGCGTCACGCTCAACGACGAGATGATCGTGCTGCTGCTGTCCTGTTGCGACTACCTGTCCGGCATGACCGACGCGCTGGCCGCCGGCCAGCTGGAGGCCGACCCCGATACCGCGCCGGAAGGCGAGATGCTGCTGCAACAGCTGCGCCGCCACATGGCCGGCGGCGCCGCCGAAGCGCATGCCGAAGCTGTGCAAGCGCCATTGGCGGTGCACGCCGAGCCCGGCGTCGAGCGCATCGACAAGCAACACGGCGACAGCGACTACTGGCATATCTCGCTGCGCTTCGGCCGCGGCGTGCTGCAGAACGGCATGGATCCGATCGCCTTCCTGCGCTACCTGGCCAAGCTGGGCAGGATCGTCGGCATCGCCACCGTGCCGGACGCGCTGCCCGCCGCCGACGAGATGGACGCCGAACTGTGCTACCTGGGCTTCGAGATCGCCTTCGACAGCACGGCCGACCGCGAAGCCATCGCCGGCGTGTTCGAGTTCGTGCAGGACGACTGCGAGATCCGCATCATTCCGCCGCACAGCAAGGTGTCGCACTACGTCGACCTGATCCGCGCCCTGCCGGAGCAGGCCGCGCGCCTGGGCGAGATCCTGGTGCGTTGCGGCAGCGTCACCTCGCACGAGCTGGAGGGCGCGCTGCACCAGCAGTCCCATCCGGACAATCCGCAGGACGAGGTCACGCCGCAGCAGCTCGGCAGCATCCTGGTCGGCGCCGGCAGCGTGCCGCCGGTGGTGGTGGAGGCCGCGCTGGCCAAGCAAAAGCAGGTCAGCGAACAGAAGGCGCAGGAAAGCCGTTCGATCCGCGTCGATTCCGACAAGCTCGACCGCCTGATCGACCTGGTGGGCGAACTGATCATCGCCGGCGCGCGCGCCAACATGATCGGCCAGCACATCCAGAACACCGAGCTGCAGGAATGCACCTCGACCTTGTCGGGCCTGGTGGAGGAGGTGCGCGACGCCGCGCTGGAACTGCGCATGGTCAAGATCGGCGCCACCTTCAACCGCTTCCAGCGCGTGGTGCACGACGTCGCGCGCGAGCTGGGCAAGGACATTGGCCTGATCGTCGACGGCGAGGATTCCGAGCTGGACAAGACCGTGGTCGAGAAGATCGGCGATCCGCTGATGCACCTGGTGCGCAACGCCATGGACCACGGCATCGAGCCGGGCGACGTGCGGGTGGCCAACGGCAAGCCGGCCAAGGGCATGATCAAGCTCAACGCCTTCCATGAATCGGGCAGCATCGTCATCGAGGTGTCCGACGACGGCGGCGGCCTGCGCAAGGAGAAGATCCTGGCCAAGGCGGTCGAGCGCGGCCTGGTCGACGCCGACCGCAAGCTAACCGACAGCGAGATCTACAACCTGATCTTCGAGGCCGGCTTCTCGACCGCGGAAAAAATCACCAACCTGTCCGGGCGCGGGGTCGGCATGGACGTGGTCAAGCGCAACATCACGGCGCTGCGCGGCAGCGTCGACGTCTCCAGCCGGGAGGGCGCCGGCACCACCGTCACCGTGCGCCTGCCGCTGACCCTGGCCATCATCGACGGCTTCCTGGTGCAGGTGGGCGGCTCGGTGTTCGTGATCCCGCTCGACATGATCGAGGAGTGCATCGAGTACGCCACCGAGCCGGGCCAGGACTATTGCAACCTGCGTGGCCAGGTGCTGCCGTTCGTGCGGCTGCGCGAGCTGTTCCGCATCGGCGGCGCCTCGACGCGGCGCGAGAGCATCGTCGTGCTCAAGCTGGGCAACCACCGCGCCGGGCTGGTGGTCGACACCCTGCTGGGCGAATTCCAGACCGTCATCAAGCCGCTCAGCCCGATGTTCAGCGAAGTCAAATGCATCAGCGGCTCCACCATCCTCGGCAGCGGCGAAGTGGCGCTGATCCTGGACGTGTCGGCGCTGATGCACACCGTCAGCGGCAAGGGCGCCACCGTGGCGCTGGCGGCCTAGTCGAGCGCCCAATTGTGAAGAGGATGAAATGAATACAGCAGCGAACGAAGCAGTAGTCAACAAGGTGGTCACCTACGGCAGCAGTGCGATGATGGCGCTGCAAAGCGGCGCCGCCCTGCCCAGCCAGTTCCTGACCTTCATGCTGGGCGAGGACCCGTACGCGGTCGGCATCCTGCACATCAAGGAGATCATCGAGTACGGCGCGCTGGCCGCGGTGCCGATGATGCCGCCCTGCGTGCGCGGCGTGATCAACCTGCGCGGCGCGGTGGTGCCGGTGATGGACCTGTCGGCGCGCTTCGACCGCGGCCCCAGCGTGATCGGCAAGCGCAGCTGCATCGTCATCGTCGAGGTCGACGGCGGCGCCGGCGACAACAAGCAGGTGCTGGGCATGCTGGTCGACGCCGTCAACGCGGTGGTGGAAATCGCCGCCGGCGACATCGAGCCGCCGCCGTCGTTCGGCACCCGCATCCGTCCCGACTTCATCGCCGGCATCGGCAAGTACAACGGCAAGTTCGTGATCCTGCTCGACATCGAGCATGTGCTGTCGAACGAGGAAATCGTCGAGATGGCGCGCGGCACCGTCGCCATGCACCACTGCTGAAGCGGCGGACGCCATGCCTGCCGTCACCATCACCGAGCGCGAGTTTTCGCAATTCCAGCGCTTCATCTACGAGGCGGCCGGGATCTGCATGGCCAACGGCAAGCAGGCGCTGGTCAGCGGGCGCCTGGCCAAGCGCCTGGCGCACTACCAGCTGGAGACCTACGGCGACTACCTGCGCCTGCTCGAGAGCCGCGCCCAGCCGGCCGAGCTGCAGGTGGCGGTCGACCTGCTGACCACCAACGAGACCTATTTCTTCCGCGAGCCCAAGCACTTCGCGCTGCTGCGCGAGCTGGCGCTGGAGGCGCGCGACAAGCGCCAGACGCCGCGCGTCTGGAGCGCCGCCAGCTCCAGCGGCGAGGAAGCCTACAGCATCGCCATGGTGCTGGCCGACGTGCTCGACGAGGCGCCGTGGGAAGTGCTGGGCACCGACATCAGCACCCGCGTGCTGGAGCGCGCGCGCTGCGGCCACTACCCGATGGAGCGCGCCAGCCAGATGCCGGCGGCCTACCTGAAGCGCTTTTGCCTCAAGGGCCAGGGCAGCGAGACCGGCACCCTGCTGATCGAGCGTCCGCTGCGCCAGCGGGTGCAGTTCCGCCACCTGAACCTGAACGAGCCACTGCCCAAGCTGGGCAGCTTCGACGTGATCTTCCTGCGCAACGTGATGATCTACTTCAACCTGGCCACCAAGCGCCAGGTGGTGGCGCGTTTGCTGGCGCAGCTGCGCCCGGGCGGCTACTTCCTGATCGGCCACTCGGAAACGCTGAACGACATCAACGACACCCTGGTTGCGGTGGCGCCATCGATCTACCGCAAGCCATGATCGTGACGTTGACCATGCCCGACTCAAAGCTCATCGATATCTTCCTGATGCCCGGCGACTACTTCGTTGGCGATGAGCGCTATCGGGTGCGCACGCTGCTGGGGTCCTGCGTGTCGGTCACGCTGTGGCATCCGGCGCTGCGCATCGGCGCCATGTCGCACTTCCTGTTGCCGGGCACCGGCCGCAAGAAAAACCACGACAAGCCGGGCATCTACGGCGCCGACGCCATGGACCTGCTGTTGCGCGGCATGGCGCGCCACGGCGTGCCGCTGGTCCAGTGCCAGGGCAAGATCTTCGGCGGCGCCGCCATGTTTCCGCGCAGCGTCAAGGTGCGCGACATCGGCATGCAGAACGGCGACTATGCCCGCACGCTGCTGCAGCAGCACGGCATACGCGTGGTGTCCGAAAGCCTGTTCGGCGAGGGACACCGTCAATTGATCTTCACCATCCGCAGCGGCGAGGTATTGAGCCGCCAGGTGCCGCCGGAATCGGTAGTGGGCGGCGCGGCGGGGCCGGACAAGGAGAAGGCATGAGCGCAATCAACGTCATGATCGTCGATGACTCGGCCGTGGTGCGGCAGGTGCTGAGCAGCCTGTTGAACGCGGCGCAGGGTATCACGGTCGGCCACGCGGTGGCCAATCCGCTGCTGGCGATGGAGCGCATGAAGGTGCAGTGGCCGGACGTGATCGTGCTCGACGTCGAGATGCCCAAGATGGACGGCATCACCTTCCTGCGCAAGATCATGAGCGAGCGGCCGACGCCGGTGGTGATCTGCTCGACCTTGACCGAGAAGGGCGCGCAGACCTCGGTCGAGGCGCTGTCGGCCGGCGCGGTGGCCATCATCACCAAGCCGCGGCTGGACCTCAAGCAGTTCCTGCACGATTCGGCCGACGAGCTGGTGTCGGCGGTGCGGGCGGCGGCCGGCGCCCGCGTCGGCAAGCTGGTCAACCGCCCGGCGCCGCCGCCGGTGACGGCCAAGCTGAACGCGGACGCGGTGCTGCCGCCGGCCGACTACCGGCCGATGACCGCCACCACCGAGCGGGTGGTGGCGATCGGCACTTCGACCGGCGGCACCCAGGCGCTGGAGGAGGTGCTGACGGCGCTGCCGCGGGTCTCGCCGGGCATCGTGGTGGTGCAGCACATGCCGGAAAAATTCACCGCCGCCTTCGCCGCCCGCCTCGACAGCGTGTGCCAGGTGCGCGTCAAGGAGGCGGCCAACAACGACCGCGTGCTGCAGGGGCTGGTGCTGATCGCGCCGGGCGGCAAGCACATGCTGCTGCGCCGCACCGGCGCCCAGTATTTCGTCGAGGTGGTGGACGGCCCGCTGGTCAACCGCCACCGGCCGTCGGTGGACGTGCTGTTCCGTTCCGCCGCGCGCGCGGCCGGCGCCAACGCGCTGGGCGTGATCATGACCGGCATGGGCGACGACGGCGCCGCCGGCATGCTGGAGATGCACAAGGCCGGCGCCCGCACCGTGGCGCAGGACGAGGCCAGCTGCGTGGTGTACGGCATGCCCAAGGAAGCGGTCAAGCGCGGCGGGGTCGAGAAGTCGCTGCCGCTGAACGCGATCTACCGCGAAATCCTGCAACAGTTGTCCTACTGATGGCCGCCATCATGCCCCCACTCTCCTTCGCCGACAGCCTGACCGCGCCGGCCCGCGCCTGGACCGGCCAGCGGGTGCTGGTGGTGGAGGACAGCCTGGTGCAGCGTGGCTACCTGGCCGGTCTGCTGCGCCAGCTCGAATTCGGCGAAGTGCTGGAGGCGGCCGACGGCAACGAAGCCTTGCAGATGCTGGAGCGCCAGGGCGGCGAGGCGATCTTCCTGGTGCTGACCGACCTGGAGATGCCGGGCATGGACGGCATCGAGCTGACCTGCCAGCTGCGCGAGCGGCAGCTGGCGCAAAACCTGATCGTGGTCAGCGCGCGCGATCCGCGCCTGCTGGAGATCATCGAGAGCATGAACTTCGATGACGCCTGCATGGACCTGCTGGGCACGCTGCTCAAGCCGGTGCAGCTGGACGCGCTGGCGATGCTGCTCGACCGCGCCGGCAAGAAGGCGGTGCTCCGGCCGGCCTGCGCGCAGCCGGACCTGCCCAGCGCGGACGAGCTGGCGCAAGCGCTGGCGCGGCAGGAATTCCTGCCGTACTTCCAGCCCAAGGTGACGATCCAGAACGGCCACCTGAAGGGTCTGGAGGCGCTGGCGCGCTGGCAGCACCCGAGCCGCGGCCTGCTGGCGCCGGCGCACTTCATCGACGCCATGGAGGGCACGCCGCTGATGGCGGAGTTCACGCTGAGCATGGTGCGCCAGGTGCTGGACCGGCTGCTGGAATGGACCCGGCACGGCCTGCCGTCGCTGACGGTGTCGGTCAACCTGTCGGCCGACAACCTGGCCGACCGCGCCTTTATCGACCGCCTGACGGCGCTGGTGATGGCCTCCGGCGTGCCGCCGGCCGCGCTGGTGTGGGAGGTGACCGAGACCAGCGTGATGCGCCAGCTGTCGCAGGCGCTGACCAATATGGGGCGCTTGCGGCTGATGGGCTTCGGCCTGGCGATGGACGATTTCGGCATCGGCTATTCATCGATGCAGCAGTTCGCCCGCTGCCCCTTCACCGAACTGAAAATCGACCGTGCCTTCGTCCACGGCGCCTCGCAGTGGCCGAACCGCCACGTGGTGCTGAAAAGCGCGCTGGACCTGGGCCAGAGCCTGGGCGTGGCCACCGTGGCCGAGGGCGTGGAAACGCTGGCGGATTGGAAGCTGCTGCGTGAACTGGGCTGCGACATGGCGCAGGGCTACCTGCTGGCCAAGCCGATGCCGGCCGAAGAACTGGTGACCTGGATCAAGCAGGACCGGCGCCGCCTGCGCGCGCTGGCGGACCAACCGTAGTCAAACAGCACACCCGATCGGTGTCATCTCTGGGAGTAGCTCTATGTTGTCAACTTTAACGGTCAGGGCCAAGATCCTGATCCTGCTGGCGGTGGCGGTGCTGGCGCTGGTGGTGGTGGTGGTGATCGCCTTTTCCGGCCTGAAGCAGGAGGGGGCGATGCTGATGGAGATCGGCAAGAACCGGCTGCCCTCGGTGCAGGCGCTGCTGCAGGTCAGCGAGGGCCAGACGGCGCTGCGTTCGGCCAACCGCTCCATGGATGCGATCGCCGCCTATCCGGACGAAGTGGACGTTATCGCCCGCGAAATCAAGCGCAAGCAGGAAATCTGGGGCGAAGTCGATAAGGCCTGGAAGGTCTACGAACCGCTGGCCCAGGAGCCCGAGGAGGCGGCGTTGTGGAAGACCTTCGTCAAGCAGTGGGACGCCTGGAAGGCGCGCGACGCCATCATCAGCGAACTGGCCGGTCAGTTGATGCGGGCCGACAGCGCCAAGCGCAAGGAACTGTTCGTCACCCTGCATGGCGCCGTCAAGGATGCCCGTCCCTTCTTCCACGATGCCGAGGACAGCCTGAACAAACTGGTGGCGCTCAACGTCGGCTACGGCGACGCCGCCGTCAAGCAGGCCGACGAGGCGTCCGCGCATGCGCTGAGCATGATGTACACCTCCGCCGGCGTGGCGCTGGCGCTGCTGGTGGCGATCGGCCTGCTGATCCTGAACGGCATCATGAAGCAGCTGGGCGGCGATCCGGGCTACGCGGCCGAGATCGTGCGCCAGGTGGCGGACGGCGACCTCAGCGCCGAGGTGGTGCTCAAGGCCGGTGACAGCACCAGCCTGCTGGCGGCGATGAAGGGCATGATAGACAAGCTGTCGCAGGTGGTGGAGGAAGTCAACAGCGGCGCCGAGTCGCTGGCCAGCGCCTCCGAGGAAGTGAGCGCCACCGCGCAGGCGCTGTCGCAGGCGGCCAGCGAGCAGGCCGCCGGCACCGAGGAAACCAGCGCCTCGGTGGAGCAGATGACGGCGTCGATTTCGCAGAACACGGAAAATGCCAAGGTCACCGACGGCATCGCCAGCAAGGCGGCGCTGGAGGCGGCCGAGGGCGGCGAGGCGGTCGAATCGACGGTGGCGGCGATGCGCCAGATCGCCAGGAAGATCGGCATCATCGACGACATCGCCTACCAGACCAACCTGCTGGCGCTGAACGCGGCGATCGAGGCGGCGCGCGCCGGCGAGCATGGCAAGGGCTTCGCGGTGGTGGCGGCCGAGGTGCGCAAGCTGGCCGAGCGCAGCCAGGTGGCGGCGCAGGAAATCGAACAGGTGGCGTCGAGCAGCGTGCAGCTGGCGGAGAAGGCCGGCCGCCTGCTCAACGAGATGGTGCCCAACATCCGCCGCACCTCCAACCTGGTGCAGGAGATCACGGCGGCGTCGGAGGAGCAGTCGGCCGGGGTCGGCCAGATCAACTCGGCCGTCACGCAGCTGAGCCAGACCACCCAGCAGAACGCCTCCAGCTCCGAGCAGCTGGCGGCCACCGCCGAAGAGATGAGCGGCCAGGCCGAACAGCTGCAGCAGACCATGGCCTTCTTCAAGCTGGCCGGCGCGCCGCGGCCGATCCGCACGGTGGCGGCTCCGCGCAAGCCGGCCAAACCGGGCAAACCATCGGTGCGTCCGGTCGGCGGCATGGCAGACAACCGCCGCATGGCCGACCTGCGGGAACCGGACGAATCGCATTTTGTTAAATTCTGAGCGAGGCAGCGATGAATACCCTGACTGTATCCGAGACCAAGCAACTGGCCGCCGGCGGCCCTGCGCAGTACCTCAGCTTCATGCTGGGCCAGGACATGTTCGCCATCGGCATCCTGGCGGTGCGCGAGATCCTTGAATATGCCGGCGTGACGCCGGTGCCGCAGATGCCGGCCTGTATCAGCGGCGTGATCAACCTGCGCGGCACCGCCGTGCCGGTGCTGGACCTGGCGCGCCGGCTGGAGCGGGCGCCGTCGGCGATCAGCAAGCGCACCTGCATCATCGTGGTCGAAGTCGACAGCGACGAGGGGCCGTTCGTGATCGGCATCCTGGTCGACGCGGTCAACGCCGTGCTCGACATTCCGCCGTCCGACATCGAGCCGGCGCCCAGTTTCGGCGCCCAGGTGCGCGCCGAGATGCTGCAGGGGATAGGCAAGGTGCAGGGGCGCTTCGTGCTGCTGCTGAACGTGCAGCACGTGGTATCGGCCAACGAACTGGCCGCGCTGGCCGCGGGCGGCGCTGTGCCGCAAACTTCATAACGCATACAACCGGGAGTTGCGCATGTTTTCCTCCGTAACAGTCAGGACCAAGATCCTGACGTTGATCGCTGTCGCCGTTTTGGCGCTGTTGCTGATCATGGTGATCGCCTTCCAGGGCTTGAAAAAAGAAAGCGACATGTTGGCGGAGATCGGCAAGAACCGCCTGCCGTCGGTGCAGGCGCTGATGACCATCAACGAAGGCAAGACCGCGATCCGTTCGGCCAATCGCGGCGCCGACGTGGTCGCGCTCACTCCGGAGGACACGACGGAGATCTCCCAGCAGATCAAGCGCCGCGAGGTGGTCTTCGCCGAGATCGACAAGGCCTGGAAGATCTACGATCCCTTGCCGCAGACCAGCGAGGAGGCGGCGCTGTGGAAGGTTTTTGTCAAGCAGTGGGACGTCTGGAAACAGCGGGACGCGCAGTTCGGCGAGCTGCTCAAGCAAATCCGCGACGCCGATACCGCCAAGCGCAAGGAGTTGTTCCTTGCGTTGCACCGCACGCTGATCGATAACCGGCCGGCCTTCCGCGAGGTCGAGGAGAGCCTGGACAAACTGGTGGCGATGAACGTCAAGTACGGCGACGACGCCGTGACCGAGGCCGACGCGGCGTCGGCCAGCGCGTCGCGCAGCATGTACGTGGCGTCCGGCGTGGCGCTGGCGCTGCTGGTGGCGATCGGCCTGCTGATCCTGAGCGGCATCCTCAGGCAGCTGGGCGGCGATCCGGGCTATGCGGCCGAGATCGTGCGCAAGGTGGCGGACGGCGACCTCAGCGCCGAGGTCGTGCTCAAAGCCGGGGACAGCACCAGCCTGCTGGCGGCGATGAAGGGCATGATAGACAAGCTGTCGCAGGTGGTGCAGGAGGTGAACAACGGCGCCGAGGCGTTGGCCAGCGCCTCCGAGGAAGTGAGCGCCACCGCGCAGTCGCTGTCGCAGGCGGCCAGCGAGCAGGCCGCCGGTACCGAGCAGACCAGCGCCTCGGTGGAGCAGATGACGGCGTCGATTTCGCAGAACACGGAAAACGCCAAGGTCACCGACGGCATCGCCAGCAAGGCGGCGCTGGAGGCGGCCGAGGGCGGCGCAGCGGTCAAATCGACGGTGGCGGCGATGCAGCAGATTGCCAAGAAGATCAGCATCATCGACGACATCGCCTACCAGACCAACCTGCTGGCGCTGAACGCGGCGATCGAGGCGGCGCGCGCCGGCGAGCATGGCAAGGGCTTCGCGGTGGTGGCGGCCGAGGTGCGCAAGCTGGCCGAGCGCAGCCAGGTGGCGGCGCAGGAAATCGAACAGGTGGCGTCGAGCAGCGTGCAGCTGGCGGAGAAGGCCGGCAACTTGCTCGATGCGATGGTGCCCAACATCCGCCGCACCTCCGACCTGGTGCAGGAGATCACGGCGGCGTCGGAGGAACAGTCGGCCGGGGTCGGCCAGATCAACTCGGCCGTCACGCAGCTGAGCCAGACCACGCAGCAGAACGCCTCCAGTTCCGAGGAGCTGGCGGCCACCGCCGAAGAGATGAGCGGCCAGGCCGAACAGCTGCAGCAGACCATGTCCTTCTTCAAGCTGGCCGGCGCGTCGCGGCCGATCCGCACGGTGGTGATGGCGCGCCAGCCTGGCAAGGCGCGCAAGCCGCCCGGCCGGACCGGCGCCAGCTCAGCCGGCATGGGCAGCAGCCGCACCATGACCGAGATGAGCGAACCCGACGAATCGCATTTCGTTAAATTCTGAAAAGGCAGCCTGCAGGCGGCGCAGGAAATCGAACAGATATCCCGCTCCAGTTCCGAGCAGCTGCAGCAGACCAGGTCCTTCTTCAAACTGGCTGCGGTGGGCTGGCGCTGACGTGGGGTGTATGCCACATGTGAGTATTGGTGAGATTTGCAGCGGTGGATTGGTTCACAATGATTCGTGCCCCCCGCCGATTGGAGAAATAGCTTATGTTCAAGCAGATGAAGATGGAGACCCGGCTGCACGCCGGTTTTGGCGGCATCGTGCTGCTGGTGGTGTTGATGGGGGTGATCGCCTTCGCCAAACTGGGCTCGCTGCATGACCACTGGAATGACTTCGAGACCGTCACTCTGGTGCGCAAGAACGCCGTGCTGGAAGGCGTTACCGCGCACGGCCAGGCGGTCCATCATTTCAAGAACTACATCCTGCGCGGCGGCGACTACAACAGCAAGTTCCGCGCCGACCTGGCGGCCATCGACAAGGAGATGACCGACTACAAGGCCGTGGGCAGCGTGACGCCCGAGGAGCAGGCCTTGCTGGCCGAAATTTCGACCGCCACCCGCAGCTACGGCGAGAGCATGATCCAGCTGGAAGCGATGCGCGAGAAAGGCATGGCGCCGCAGGAGATGGACAAGGCCATCAAGGGCGCCGACGAAGCCATCTCCGTCGCTTTCCGCAAGCTGCTCAAAGTCAACGATGGCGAGACCAAGGGCGAGTCGGCCGCCATGACCGAGGTGACCGACTCGGCCAAGCGGCTGATACTGGGCATGGATATCCTGATCGCGGTGCTGGGCGGCGTGATGGCGGTGTGGCTGGCGCGCAGCCTGTCGGGCATCGTGCGCGAAGTGCAGTCGGTGGTGGGCAGCCTGGCCGGCGCCTCCGAGGAAGTGAGCTCGACCGCGCAATCGCTGTCGCAGGCGGCCAGCGAACAGGCGGCGGGGGTGGAGGAAACCAGCGCCTCGATCGAGCAGATGACGGCGTCGATCGCGCAGAATACCGAGAACGCCAAGCTCACCGACGGCATCGCCACCCAGGCGGCGGTGGACGCCGCGCGCGGCGCCGAAGTGGTCAAGGCCACGGCGGCGGCGATGAAGCAGATCGCCAGCAAGATCGGCATCATCGACGATATCGCCTATCAAACCAATCTGCTGGCGCTGAACGCGGCGATCGAGGCGGCGCGCGCGCACGAACACGGCAAGGGCTTCGCGGTGGTGGCGGCCGAGGTGCGCAAGCTGGCCGAACGCAGCCAGGTGGCGGCGCAGGAAATCAGCAAGGTGGCGTCCGACAGCGTGGAGCTGGCCGAGCAGGCCGGCCAGATGTTCGATGCGCTGGTGCCGAATATCCGCAAGACGTCGGACCTGGTGCAGGAGATTTCGGCGGCGTCGGAAGAGCAGAGCTCCGGCGTGCGGCAGATTAACAGCGCGGTCGGTCAGCTCAGCCAGACCACCCAGATCAACGCCGCCAGCTCGGAGGAACTGGCGGCCACGTCGGAAGAGATGAGCGCGCAGGCCGAGCAGCTGACCCGGCTGATGACGGTGTTCAAGCAGTACGCGGCCGACGAGGCGCCGCGCGGCGGATTGGCGCGCCGGCCGGTGGTGCTGAAGACCGGCGGCGCCAAGCCCGCGCGTCAGGCGCGCAAGCTCGACCTGGTGGCCGACGGCGCGCCCGACGAGAACAAGTTCACGCGCTTCTAACCCCGCAGGGCCGAACAGGGGTCAGACCCCGTACGGGGTCTGACCCCGGCGGCGGCGCGCCGGTTCGGGGTCAGGGCTTGACGAACTTCAGCGTCATGCGGTCGCTCTCGCCGATGGCCTTGTACATCGCGCGGTCCTGGTCCTTGTTGGTGTAGGTCGGCGGCAGCGCCCAGACGCCGCCCTTGTGCTCGGCGTTGTCCTTGGGATTGGCGTTCACTTCCGACTTGTCCGCCAGCTTGAAGCCGGCCGCCTCGGCCAGGCCGATCACATATTTCTCGTGCATATAGCCGCTGCTGGCGTCCTTGTCCTGCACCTTCGAGGCCGGCAGGCGGTGCTCGACCACGCCGAACACGCCGCCTTTCTTCAGGCTGGCGTAGACGCTGCCGAACAAGGTCTTCAGGTTGTCCGGGCCGGTCTCCATCCAGTTGTGGACGTTGCGGAAAGTCAGCACCATGTCGACGCTGCCGGCCGGCGCGAACTCGTACTTGCGCGGCGGCGAGAACACGCCCAGCGCCACCTTGTTGTACACCTCCGGCTTGGCGTTCAGGCGCGCCATGAAGCGCTCGGCGCCCTTGCGCTCGTTGGCGTCGGGCGAAGCCAGGTCGTCGCCGGCGGCGATCAGCTTGCCGTGCTCGCGCAGGTAGGGCGCCAGGATCTCGGTGTACCAGCCGCCGCCCGGCGCCAGCTCGACCACCGTCATGCTCGGCTTGATGCCGAAGAAGGCCAGCGTTTCATACGGATGGCGGTAGACGTCGCGCTCGACGTTGGCCGGCGTGCGCGACGGCGCGGCGATGGCGGCCTTCAGCGCCGCATCTTCGGCGGCGCCGGCGCCGCCGGCGATCAGCATGGTGGTGGCCAGGGCGGCAAGTACGGTTCGTTTCATGCAAAGTCTCCTGAGGGTTCGTTTGTTCGGACGATGCGCGGCCGCTCGCCCTGCGCGATCATGGTGCAGGCTTGTCGGAAGGTCAAGCGAATTGGGACGGCGCTCCGCCCGACCGTGACGGCCACCCCGGCGGACACCTGGCGGACACTTTCGGACACTGGCGGACAGTCGGGCGGACAGATCGGCGGACACTGCACCGCTGGCGTAGCTCTCAAACTCCTGCCGCCACACCAACTTGCAACATGAATCCCCGTGGCACAAATTTTGCCTATCCCCTTCCTTAATCCGGCGCTAATATTGCTAAACCGGCGGAAACGGCGGCGGATATTCAGGTGTAGTGCAAAGCAACGAGCGGTAACGAAGTAGTTCCAGCTAGAAAAGCAAATAAAAAGCAGAACCCCGGGCGACCGGCCCGCAATCTAATCCTTGCTGTT
Source organism: Duganella rhizosphaerae (assembly GCF_040364205.1). Classification (NCBI taxonomy): domain Bacteria; kingdom Pseudomonadati; phylum Pseudomonadota; class Betaproteobacteria; order Burkholderiales; family Oxalobacteraceae; genus Duganella; species Duganella rhizosphaerae. The sequence continues at coordinate 44,875 of NZ_BPWK01000022.1, read as the reverse complement.
ACGTTTTTGGAGATACGATGGAACGACGTGCATTCCTCAATGTTAGTAGTCTGGCCCTGGGCACGATGCTGCTGCCCGCCTTCGGTCGCGCAATCGCGGCGGAAGAACTGCTCAAGCCAGTCGCCCTGCAATTCAAGAAAATGCTGGCCGATACCGCGATGACCGCGGCGACCCAGGCCGGCGCCTCCTACTGCGACGTGCGCGTGGGCCGCTACCTGAACCAGTTCATCACCACCCGCGACCTGAACGTCGAGAACGTGGTCAACACGGAATCGGCCGGGGTCGGCGTGCGCGTGATCGCCGGCGGCGCCTACGGCTTCGCCGCCACCAACGACATGAGCCCGGACGGCGTCGCCGCCGCCGCGCGCCAGGCGGTCGCCATCGCCAAGGCCAACGCCAAGCTGCAGACCGAGCCGGTGATCCTGGCCCCGGTCAAGGGCGTCGGCGAAGTGTCGTGGGCCACGCCCATCGTCAAGGACTGGCGCACCGTCGCCATCAAGGACAAGGCCGAGCTGCTGATCGCCGCCAACAAGGCCGGCATGGAGGGCGGCGCCAGCTTCATGCAGTCGCTGCTGTTCCAGGTCAACCAGCAGAAGTACTTCGCCTCCACCGACGGCTCCTACATCGACCAGGACGTGCACCGCCTGTGGATGCCGGTGTTCGCCACCGCCGTCGACCAGAAGACCAACAAGTTCCGTTCGCGCCAGGGCCTGTCGTCGCCGGTCGGCATGGGCTACGAATACCTGGACGCGCGTCCGGAGCACAAGATCAAGGCGGCCGGCGGCGTGACCACGCTGTACACCAAGTCCTACGACCTGATCGAAGATGCGCGCGCGGCCGGCAAGCAGGCCAAGCAGAAGTTGACCGCCAAGTCGGTCGAGCCGGGCAAGTACGACCTGGTGCTGTCGCCGGAACACCTGTGGCTGACCATCCACGAATCGGTCGGCCACCCGACCGAGCTCGATCGCGTGCTGGGCTACGAGGCCAACTACGCCGGCACCAGCTTCGCCACGCTCGACAAATGGCAGTCCAAGAAGTTCAAGTACGGCTCGGAGATGGTCAACATCGTCGCCGACAAGACCACCCCGGGCTCGCTGGCCAACGTCGGCTACGACGACGAAGGCGTCAAGTGCAAGCGCTGGGACATCATCAAGGACGGCATCCTGGTCAACTACCAGGCCACGCGCGACCAGGCCCACATCATCGGCGAGAAGGAATCGCACGGCTGCTCGTACGCGGACAACTGGAGCAGCGTGCAGTTCCAGCGCATGCCCAACGTCTCGCTGCAAGCCGGTAAAAAGAAGATGACGCCGGACGAAATGGTCAAGGACGTCAAGAAGGGCATCTACATCGTCGGCGACGGTTCCTTCTCGATCGACCAGCAGCGCTACAACTTCCAGTTCGGCGGCCAGCTGTTCTACGAAATCAAGAACGGCAAGATCGGCGAGATGCTGGAAGACGTGGCGTATCAATCGAACACCCAGGAGTTCTGGAACGCCTGCGCCGGTCTGTGCGACGAGCGCGATTGGCGCATGGGCGGTTCCTTCTTTGACGGTAAAGGCCAGCCTTCGCAGGTGTCGGTGGTGTCGCATGGCGCCAGCACGGCGCGCTTCAACGGCATCAACGTCATCAACACCGCACGCAAAATCGGCTAAGCCCTGGAGACCACGAGATGAAGAATTTGAGTCAAGACGAAGCAAAACGCATCAGCGACAAAGTGCTGTCCTTTTCCAAGGGCGACCAGTGCGAAGTGAGCATCACCGGCAGCCGCAAGGGCAACATCCGCTACGCGCGCAACGCCGTGTCGACCGCCGGCTTGATCGAGGACACGCAGCTGGCGGTGTCGGTCGCTTTCGGCAAGAAGCAGGGCACGGCCACCATCAACGAGTTTGACGACAAGTCGCTGGAAAAAGTGGTGCGCCGTGCGGAAGACCTGGCCCGCCTGGCGCCGGAAAATCCGGAGTTCATGCCGACGCCGACCAAGCAGCAATACAAGGCCAGCGAGACCTTCTTCCAGAAGACCGCCGACATCGATCCTGAATTCCGCGCGCAGGTGGCGGCCTACAGCATCGAGAACAGCAAGAAGAACAAGCTGGTGGCGGCCGGCTTCTTCAGCGACAGCACCAAGTTCAACGTCATCGCCAACTCGAACGGCGTGTTCGGCTACCAGCAGGACACGGGGCTGGACTTCACCGTGACCGTGCGCACCGAAGACGGCCGCGGTTCGGGCTGGGTCAAGCGCAGCGTGGGCGACGTCAGCAAGTTCGACGCGCGCGAAGCGTCCAACGTGGCGATTGAAAAAGCGCTGCGTTCGGTGGACGCCAAGGCGCTGGAGCCGGGCCGCTACACGGTGATCCTGGAGCCGGCGGCGACCTCGGACCTGCTGGGCTTCATGTTCAACGGCTTCGACGCGCGCCAGGCCGACGAGGGCCGCAGCTTCCTGTCGAAAAAGGGCGGCGGCAACCGCATGGGCGAGAAGCTGTTCGACGAACAGGTCAACGTCTGGGCCGATCCATGGGACAAGGACGTGGCGGTGCTGCCGTGGGACGGCCAGAACATGTTGGCGCGCGAACGCCAGGACATCATCAAGGGCGGCAAGATCGCCAACCTCGATTACTCGACCTACTGGGCCAAGAAGCAGGGCAAGCGCGCCGTCGGATCGCCGGGCAACATCATCATGGCCGGCACCAACAAGTCGACCGAGGAGCTGATCGCCAACACCAAGAAGGGCGTGCTGGTGACCCGCACCTGGTACATCCGCATGGTCGATCCGCAGTCGGTGCTGCTGACCGGCTTGACGCGCGACGGCACCTTCTACATCGAGAACGGCAAGATCAAGCATCCGATCAAGAACTTCCGCTTCAACGAAAGCCCGGTGACGATGTTGAACAACATCGAGGAGCTGGGGCGGCCGGAGATCCTGGCGGGTGACGAGTCGCAGTTCCAGCTGCTGATACCGGCGATGCGGGTACGCGACTTCAACTTCACCTCGTTGTCGGACGCGGTTTAAAGCATCAGGGGCCGGACTAAGTTCCGGCCCTGTTACATTTTTCAGGGAGTTAATGTGGAACGACGTTCATTTCTAAAAGTTAGTGCGGCCGCCGGTGGCAGCCTGCTGATTCCTGTCTTCGGCAACGCCATCGCGGCCGAAGAGCTGCTCAACCCCGTGGCCGTGCAGTTCAAGAAATCGCTGGCCGACGCCGCGCTGAACGCCGCCACCAAGGCCGGCGCCAGCTACTGCGACGTGCGTATCGGCCGCTACCTGAACCAGTTCCTCACCACGCGCGACCTGAACGTGGAAAACATCGTCAACACCGAATCCTCCGGCATCGGCGTGCGCGTGATCGCCAACGGCGCCTACGGCTTCTGCTCGACCAACGTCATGACGCTGGACTCGGTGGCAGCGGCCGCGCGCCAGGCGGTCGCCATCGCGCGCGCCAACGCCAAGCTGCAAACCGAGCCTGTGGTGCTGGCCCCCGTCAAGGGCGTCGGCGAAGTGGCATGGGCCACGCCGTTCAAGAAGGACTGGCGCACCGTGGCGATCAAGGAAAAGGCCGAGATGCTGATCGCCGCCAACAAGGCCGGCCTGGACGCGGGCGCCAGCTTCATGTCGTCCAACCTGTTCCAGGTGAACCAGCAGAAGTACTTCGCCTCCACCGACGGCTCCTACATCGACCAGGACATCCACCGTCTGTGGTCGCCGCTGACCGCCACCGCCGTCGACAAGGCCACCAACCGCTTCCGCACGCGCGACGGTTTGTCCTCGCCGGCCAGCATGGGCTATGAATTCTTCGACGCCAAAGAGTCCAACAAGATCAAGGCCGCCGGCAACGTCACCACGTTGTACAAGGGCGCCTACGACTTGATCGAGGACGCGCGCGCCGCCGGCCGCCAGGCCCGCGAAAAGCTGACCGCGAAAACCGTCGAACCGGGCAAGTACGACCTGGTGCTGTCGCCGGAACACCTGTTCCTGACCATCCACGAATCGGTCGGCCACGCCACCGAACTCGATCGCGTGCTGGGCTACGAGGCCAACTACGCCGGCACCAGCTTCGCCACGCTGGACAAGTGGAAGAGCAAAAACTTCAAGTACGGTTCGGACCTGGTCAACATCGTCGCCGACAAGACCACGCCAGGCTCGCTGGGCTGCGTGGGCTACGACGATGAAGGCGTGGCCTCCAAGCGCTGGGACCTGATCCGCAACGGCATCCTGGTCAACTACCAGGCCACGCGCGACCAGGCGGCCATCATCGGCGAGAAGGAATCGCACGGCTGCTCGTATGCGGACAGCTGGAGCAGCGTGCAGTTCCAGCGCATGCCCAACGTGTCGCTGGAGGCGGGCAAGAAGCCGTTGACACCGGACGACATGGTCAAGGACGTCAAGAAGGGCATCTACATCCTGGGCCGCGGCTCGTACTCGATCGACCAGCAGCGCTACAACTTCCAGTTCGGCGGCCAGCTGTACTTCGAGATCAAGAACGGCAAGATCACCAACCAGCTGGAAGACGTGGCCTACCAGTCCAACACCCAGGAGTTCTGGAACGCCTGCTCGGCGCTGTGCGATGAACGCGACTGGCGCATGGGCGGCTCCTTCTTCGACGGCAAGGGCCAGCCTTCGCAGGTCAGCGCCGTATCGCACGGGTCGCCGACCACGCGCTTCAACGGCATCAACGTCATCAACACCGCTCGCAAGATAGGATAATCAATGAAGATGCTGAATCAGGAAGAAGCAAAACGCATTAGCGACAAGGTGATGTCGCTGTCCAAGGCCGACGAGTGCCGCGTGCAGATCAGCGGTAGCCGCAACGGCAATATCCGCTACGCGCGCAACGCCGTGTCGACCGCCGGCCTGACCGAGAATACGCAGCTGACCGTCAGCGTCGCTTTCGGCAAGCGCCAGGGCACGGCCTCGATCAATGAGTTCGACGACAAGGCGCTGGAGCGCGCGGTGCGCCGCGCCGAAGACGTGGCGCGCCTGGCGCCGGAGAATCCCGAGTTCCAGCCGGCGATCAAGAAGCAGGACTACAAGTCATCCGCCACCTACAACGAAGCCACCGCCGCCATCGATCCGGAGTACCGCGCCGAAGTGGCGGCCGTCAGCATCAACGCCTGCCGCAAGCAGGGCCTGGTCGCGGCGGGCTTCTTCAGCGACACCACCGGTTTCGAAACGGTGGCCAACTCGAACGGCGTGTTCGGCTACCAGACCTTGAGCAACCTGGGCTTCACCATCACCACCCGCACCGAGGACGGCCGCGGTTCCGGCTGGGCCACGCGCTCGGCCACCGATGCGAAGAAGTTCGACGCCCGCGAAGCATCCGAGATCGCGATCGAGAAAGCGCTGAAATCGGTGGAGGCCAAGGCGCTGGAACCGGGCCGCTACACGGTGATCCTGGAGCCGGCGGCGACGTCGGAAATCATCGGCCGCATGTTCGGCGCCTTCGACGCGCGTCGCGCCGACGAGGGCCGCAGCTTCCTGTCGAAAAAGGGCGGCGGCAACCGCCTGGGCGAGAAGCTGTTCGACGAGCAGGTCAACGTCTGGGCCGATCCGTGGGACAAGGACGTGCCGGTGCTGGCGTGGGACGACTCGTCGATGCTGGCGCGCGAGCGTACGGACGTCATCAAGGGCGGCAAGGTGGCCTCGCTGGACTACACCCGCTACTGGGCCGAGAAGCAGGGCCAGCGCGCCGCCGGCCGTCACGGCAACATGATCATGGCGGGCGGCGGCAAGTCGACCGAGGAGCTGATCGCGTCGACCAAGAAGGGCGTGCTGGTCACCCGCACCTGGTACATCCGCATGGTCGATCCGCAGTCGCTGCTGTTGACCGGGCTGACGCGCGACGGCACCTTCTACATCGAGAACGGCAAGATCAAGCATCCGATCAAGAATTTCCGCTTCAACGAAAGCCCGGTGTCGATGCTGAACAATATCGATGAACTGGGCAAGCCGGTGGTGATCGGCGGCGACGAGGTGCGTTACCAGATGCTGATCCCGCCGATGAAGGTGCGCGACTTCAACTTCACCTCCTTGTCGGACGCGGTATAAAGACAAAGGTTAAGGGAACCGCGTGGCCAACTACGATTTTTACTTCACCCGCCTGACCTACGAGTCGGGCGACTGGGATGTCGATATCCGCATGCCGAGCAACGTGCTCAACTCGCTGGTCGAATACACGACCTTGCGGGTTGATCCCGTCGAACGCATCGTCGCGCTGTCCGATCCGAAGATGCTGGAGGCGCCGTTCTGCTATTTCGCCGGCCACAAGCTGGTGCAGTTCACGCCGACCGAGCGCAAGAACCTGGAGCGCTACATCAAGGGCGGCGGCTTCCTGTTCGTGGACGACTGCAACCACGATATCGACGGTCTGTTCGCCAAATCGTTCGAGGCCGAAATCGGCCGCATCTTCGGGCCCAAGGCGCTGCACAAGATCCCGAATTCGCATCCGGTGTATTCGAGCTTCTTCCATTTCGACGGTCCGCCGAACACCAGCGTGGAGCTCAACGGCTGGGGCGACGATCTGGTGCACGACTACCTGAAGGCGGTGGAAGTGGGCGGCCGCGTGCGGCTTTTATACAGCAACAAGGACTACGGCTGCGAGTGGGACTACGACTTCCGCAACAAGCGCTGGCTGGTGGTCGACAATACCCGCTTTGCGGTCAATATCATTCAATATGCCTTGGGAGCTTGATCTTGGATAGTGCAATCGCCTGGAGCGAAAATGAAATCGGCGCGCTGAGCGCCAAGGTGGCGGCGCTGAAGGCGAGTATGTCCCGCGTGATCATCGGCCAGGAAAACGTGATCGATTCGCTGATCATCTGCCTGCTGGCCGGCGGCCACGCGCTGGTGGAAGGCGTGCCGGGACTGGGCAAGACGCTGCTGGTGAAGTCGCTGTCGCAGGCGACCGACATGGATTTCCATCGCGTGCAGTTCACGCCCGACCTGATGCCGTCCGATATCGTCGGCACCGAGATCCTGGAAGAAGACCATGCGACCCGCAAGCGCGAGTTTCGCTTCCAGCGCGGGCCGGTGTTTACGCAGGTGCTGCTGGCCGACGAGATCAACCGCGCGCCGCCGAAGACGCAATCGGCGCTGCTGGAGGCAATGCAGGAACGCAGCGTCACCTTCGCCGGCCAGACGCACCAGCTGCCCAAGCCTTTCTTCGTGCTGGCGACGCAGAACCCGATCGAGCAGGCAGGCACCTATCCGCTGCCGGAAGCACAGCTGGACCGCTTCCTGCTGCGCATCGACGTGGTCTATCCGACCGAGGAAGAGGAGATCGCGATGGTCTCCGCCACCACCCACGCCGGCCTGAAAGACGCCGACCCGGTGATGGACGTGGCGACCCTGCTGCGCTTGCAGCAGCTGGTGCGCGACATCGAGATCGGCGATCACCTGCTGGCGTATGCGACGCGGCTGGTGCGCGCCACCCGTCCGGCGCTGACGACGGTGCCGGCGGTGAAGAAGCACGTCGGCTGGGGCGCTGGTCCGCGCGCGGGGCAGGCGCTGGTGCTGGCCTCCAAGGCGCGCGCGCTGATGCACAACCGCCTGGCCGTCACCCGCGAGGACATCGGCGAGATGCTGCTGCCGGTGCTGGCGCACCGCGTGATCCGCAACTTCGAGGCGGAAGCGGATGGCGTGGCGATCGCCGACATCCTGCTGGCGCTGCGCGAGCATATCCGCCCAGACTAAGCCGCGATGCAATCGACCTTTAAACCGTCCGCTGCCACCATGACGGCGATGATGGCGCAGACCAAGGACCTGGAGCTGGTGATCCGCCACGTGCTGGCGGGTCTGGGCCATGGCCTGCACGCGGGCCGCGAGCGCGGCGCCGGCGTCGAGTTCTCCGAGTACCGTGCCTACGCGCCGGGCGACGAGTGGCGCCGCGTCGACTGGAAGCTGCTGGCGCGCGCGGACCGCTACTTCGTCCGCGAGGCGGAGCGCGACAGCCACGTCGCCACCTGGCTGTGGCTGGACGCCAGCGCCTCGATGGCGGAGCCCAGCCGCGAGATCAACGGCGTCGACAAGCTGTGGTTCGCGCGCACTGTGCTGGCCTGCGTGGCGGCCATCGCGCAACGGCAGGGCGATGCGTTCGGGCTGGTGGTGTGCGGAGGCGGCAAGGTCGAGTTCACGCAAGCCTCACGCGGGCCGCGCCAGTTGCAGCGCGTGCTGGCGCAGCTGGCCAAGGCCAAGCCGGAAGGCAGCCTGCCCAGCGCCGAGGTGTTGAAGGCCAACCTGCATTTCGCCCGCTCGCCAAGTCTCATTTTTGCCGCCAGCGATTTCCTCGACTGGCCGTCGCCGTTGAGCGAGGCGCTGCTGCGCCTGCGCAGCCTGCGGCACGACGTGCGCCTGCTGACCTTGCGCACGCAGGCCGAGGTGGATGCCAGCTTCAAGGCCGGCGCGGCCTACCGCGATCCGGAACAGAGCGATGGCTTGCACCGCATGAGCAACGCCGACCGCGAAAGCTACAGGCAGCAGAGCCGGGCGCACTTCGATGCGGTGGCGACCAGCTGCCGTCAAAACAATATCGTCCACTACGAGGCGCGTATCGAGCAGCCTCTGGGCGGCGTGCTGCGCAGCTGGTTGCAGCTGGCCGGAGCGCGCGCAAAATGAAGATGGGTTGTCGATGCTGAGTTCTTATCCCTTGTGGTGGTTTGCGCTGCCGGTGCTGTTGCTGCCGGTATGGTGGCATCGCCAGAAACGCCAGCGGCTGAAGGCCGAACCGCTGGCGACGGCGCGCTTCCTGCCGTCGGCCGCGCCGGAGCAGCTGCGCGTATGGCAGTGGCGCGACCGCCTGCTGTTGCTGGTGCGCTGCCTGATGCTGGTGGCGCTGATCGCCTGGCTGGCCGCGTCCATTTTTCCGTGGCGTGGCGATACCGTGCTGCTGGATGCCGGCGCAGACAAAGCGTGGGCGGAGCAGCAGATCGCCGCCGCAGGCATGGGGACGGCGCAGCGCATCGAGCTGCCGTCGAACGGCTTGCAGTGGCTGCGCCAGCACGAGCGCGACTGGCGTCCCGGCGCGCGTCTGCTGGTCGTCGCCCGCGCCGACCAGGTGGCGATGCCGGCCCGTGTGCCGCAATTCAGCCATCAGGTGGAGCTGCGCACCAAGCCGCCGTCCGCCCCTGCCACGCCGACGCCGACCGAGCGCCACATCGTGCTGACGGGCGCGCAGGAGCAGGGCGCCGTCTGGCGCTCGCTATTTGCCGCCTTCAACCGCGCCGGCGATGGCGCCAACCGCTACACGCTCGCTGCCGAACCAGACGCAAAAACCGAGTTGATCGTCTGGGAGTCCGCCGCCGCGCCGCCCGCCAACTGGAGCGCCCCGCACTGGTGGATCGCCGCGCCAACCGGCTTCCCCGAACTGGCAAACGCTTCAGCGCTGACCATCAACGGCGTCACACTGAAATACGCCGACTCGCCGCGCGGCCGTCTCTGGACCTCCGACGTCATGCCGCCACGCGACGCCGACACCGCGCGCGCTCTCTACGAAGCCTGGCAGCAGCTCGCCCCGGCCCCCGCACCGGCCTACCCGATGCCATCGCAAGCGCTGTCCGCCGCGCGCAGCGCGCTCCCCGCCATCACCGACGCCAAGCCGGCCGCCTGGCTCGCCCTTGCCCTGCTGGCGCTGTTTTTACTTGAACGGATACTGACCCATGCACGGCGAAACTGATATTCTGCGCCGCCACCTGTGGGCCGCCGTCATGCGCCGCCGCGCGCCCCAGTGGCTGGCCGCGTTGGCGCCACTGGTTGCCGCCGTCGTCATGCTCCCTGCCGCGCACCTGGCCGCCGCCGCGATGCTGCCATGGGCCGTCTGGATGCTGGCTGACATCTACCGCTGGCGACTGCGGGTCAATCGGGAATGGACCTCGTGGCTGAATGCCGCCATCCCCGCGCTGGAAGACAGCAGCACGCTGCTGGCCGCCGACGCCATCACGCCCATCGCCAAACTCCAGCAGCAACGCCTGCAAACCCGCCTGGCCTCCGTGCTGGGCGAGGGCGACTACCGCAGCATCACCCGCAGCCGCGTACGCATCAGCGTCATGCCCATCCTGCTCGGCCTTGCCGCCGCAGGCGCCGCATGGGGCTACCATGGCAAGCAGAGCGCCGCCGTCGCAACCACCGCCGCTAGCCAGGCGGCCAAGCCCATCGTCGACGGCGAGATCTACCTGCGCGTCACGCCGCCGGCCTACACCGGCGTCCAGCCGTTCGAGACCGCCGCCCGCGACATCCAGGTGCCGCAATTTTCCGAAGTGCGCTGGTGCGTGCGCAAGCCGAGCGGCCCGCAGCCGGCGGTGGAGCTGGGCGATGGAGTCAGCCTGCCCGTCACCGAAGCTTGCGCGATGAAGCGCGTCGAAGAATCGCTGTTCTGGCGCGCGCGCGGCAAGAACGGCACGCGCTACAACATCCGCGTGACGCCGGACCAGGCGCCGCAAGTGACCATCATCGAGCCGAGCGAATTGATACATATCCTCGCCAAGGACGCGAAGACCGTACAGATCTCCGTCACCGCCCGCGACGACTACGCGATCGTGCGCGCCAGCCTGCACATGACGCTGGCGCGCGGCAGCGGCGAGAACATCCGCTTCAGCGACCGCGAAGTGCCGCTGCCGCAATCGTCCGACCCCAAAGTCCGCAACTGGAAAAAGCAGTGGACGCTGGCGGAGCTGGGCATGGAGCCCGGCGACGAGTTGTACTTCTTCGTGCGCGCCACCGACAATTCGCCGGACAATCCACACACCACCCAGTCGCCGACCTACACGCTGCGCCTGCCCGCACCGGAAGCGGAGAGCCTGGACTCGACTGCGCTGCCATCGATCGCCAAACCTGAGAACCTGCGCAGCCAGCGCCAGATCATCATCGACACCGAGCAGCTGGTGGCCGACATGCAGGCTCACCCCAACATGCCGGCGGCCACGCTGCGCGAGCGCAGCGAAACCATCGCCTCCGACCAGGCCAAGCTGCGGCTGCGCTACGGCCAGTTCCTCGGCGAGGAATCCAGCCTGTTCGGCGACGAGCATGAACATGAGGGCGAGGAACGCCCCAGCAGCAAACCGGGCTTTGGCAACGACATGTCGGTATTGAAGGAGTTCGGCCACGCGCACGACCAGGAAGACAACGCCACCATCTTCGATCCCAAGACCAAGGCGATACTGAAGCGCGCACTATCGGCGATGTGGGATGCGGAAAAATCGCTGCGCGCCATCTCGCCCAAGCCCGCGCTGCCGCTTGAATACAAGGCGCTGGACGCGATCAAGGAATTGCAGGCCGCGGAGCGCATCTACCTGCACCGCACCGCCTTCGTGCCGCCCGCGCTGAAGGAAGAAAAACGCATGAGTGGCGACATCGTCGGCGTGTTGAGCTACAAGCGCGCGCAGGGTTCCGCCGGCGACACCGTGCCGGCCGAAGTACGCGAACTGGTGCAAGCCCTGTCGCAGGACGGCGCATTGCCTGCCCTGTGGAGCAAGGCCGCGCGCGACACCATCGCCGCCCGCATCACCGACCAGGAACAGAAACTGAGCGCCCAGCGTGCGGTGCAGGATGTGCAGGATGGCTGCGTCGTCTGTCGCGGCGAGCTGCGGGCATGGCTGCGCGGCACACTGGCGGATGCGCCGGTGCTGCTGCAGGCGCGGCCTTCGACGGATACGCCGTTCCGTCAGGCCTGGAGTGGCAAGGAGCAGCCGAAATGATCAACATGGAACTCACCACAATCGCGGCGCCTGCGGCGGTGCTGGCCGTCGGCGCAGTCAGCGCCGTGCTGTATGGCCGCAAGCGCAATTGGATCAACGCATCACTGATCGCCGTGGCATCGGCATCGCTGGCGGTCTCGCTGGCCGACATGCGTTTGCCGCAAGCGGGCGAGAACATTGCGGCGGTAGCGACCGGCGCAAACGGCGACATCAGCGAGGCTTCATTGCTGGCGATACCGCGCGCGCAGGCCATCGCCTTGAGCGGCGACGGCCTGCGCGCCGCGGAGTGGGGCGACCTGCCTGCGCGCCGCGTGCAGTGGCAGCCTGCCGCCGCCGACATGCTGTGGCTGGACTTCCCCCGTTCGATGTCGCTGGGCCGCATCTTCACCTTGACGGTGCGGCGCGCGCAGGCGCAGCCAGGCTGGCGCCTGCAGCTGCTGGCCGAGAACAAGCAGGTGCTGGCGGATTCGAATCTTTCCGCTGCCGCCACTTCGCAGCTGAGCGTGCAATGGCTGCCGCCGGTGGCGGAGGCGATGGTGTTGCAGGCGCGCCTGCTGGACGCCGCAGGAAAAATCATCGCGCAAGGCCCGGTGCCGTTGCACGTCAAGGATGCCTTGCCCTTGCAGATACAGGGCCGCTTCGACGCGCCGTCGTTCGACGCCCGCGCACTGAATCAGCTGCTGGCCGACGGCAACGCGATACTCGACTGGAACGTCGCGCTGGGCAAGGCGGTGGCGCGCAGCGAAACCGCCCGCGCTCCGTTGACGGCCCCTAACGCGATGTTTGTCGATGCCGCCTACGTCGAGCATATGAATCCGTCGGCGCGCAGCGCGCTGCTGGCGCAGACGCGGCAAGGCGTGCCGCTGGTGGTGCTGGGCGCGAACGCCGCCGACGCCGCCATGTGGCAGCGCGAGTTCGGCCTGCGCCTGCATCCACAATCGCCGACCACGGAGAAGGAGGACACGCGCCAGTTCACCGTCGCCGGCGCCGCGCTGGCGATGCCGCCGGCCGGCTTGAACCCCGGCGACAACGCGGCCGCGCCGTGGTCCGTCGTGGCGCGCGACGGCAAGAAGCTGCCGTGGTTGTGGCAGCGCGATGTGCAGCAAGGGCGCGTGGTGTGGATAGGCGTCTCGGACTGGCACCGCTATGCGATCAGCGCACCGCAAGCCCTGGCCTTGTGGTGGCAGGGCGCGATGGACAAGATCGCATTGGCAGGCGCGCAGAAAACCAGCTGGCGGCTGCCGGACCCGATGCCGATCCCCGGCCTGCGCAGCGAAGTGTGCGTGGAAGGCGGCGTGGTGGCGAGCGTGCAGCCGGCCGACGGCGGACCTGCTCTCCCATTGCAGGCGCGCGCCGACAAGGCCGATGCGCGGTGCGGCGCCTGGTGGCCGCAGCGTGCCGGCTGGGCGAAGTTCAACGCGGCGGGCATGGAAGCGCCGGCGTTCGAGTATGTGTATGACGTGAAGGATTGGCCGGCCTGGCAGCGGGCCTTGCGGCGCGAGGCGACGGCGGTGTATGCGGCGCGGGCCGCTGGCGCTGGCGCCGGCGGCAAGGGCAGCGGCGCGGCAGTGGAACGTCCACTGCCGGCTGTGCCTTTTGCGCTGCTGTTCGCCCTGTGCATGCTGGGCTTGTGGTATCGCGAGTCGGCGCAACGCCGGTAAAAAAGATCCTGCAACGGGGATTGCAGGATCAAAACCGGCCTGATACTTTGGCCGGCATCCTTGGAACTGACATCAGAACTTGTAGTTCAGTCCAAACAGAACCGTACGGCCATACTTCGCATACTCCAGCTGACGATCCTTGCTGTTGGCGTAGGTTTCATACGCCTCGTTGGTCAGGTTGTTCACCTGCAGCAGCACACCCAGGCCCTTGTAGGCGCCGTCGTTGAAGGTGTAGCCGATCTGGAAATCGACCGGGCTGTCGCCCACCACGTAACGCAGCTGGCGATCGCCGGCGAAGTTGCCGATCTCACCCACGTAGTCCGAACGGCGGCGCGTGCTCACACGGGTCGAGAAGCCGTTCTTTTCGTAGTACATCGTCAGGTTGGTGACGGTGCGCGACAGGCCAGGCAGCTGGATCTTGCCGATGGTCGAGTTGACCTGCTTGATGTCGATGCCGCTTTCGGTGTACGAGGTGCTGGCCAGCACGCCGAAGCCGTTCAGCGCGGGCGCCAGCAATTCCAGCGGTACCGACACGGACACTTCGGCACCTTTCAGCATGCCGCCGCCGCCATTGTAGGACGTGGTGTACTGGCCCATGTTGCTGATGGCGTTGGTGCCAGGCGTGAACTGCGAGAAGTCGCGGGTTTCCGAGAAGGTGTAGATATAGGTGTCGAGCTTTTTGTAGAAGCCCGCCAGCGCGACATAGCCCTTCTTGGCGAAGTACTTTTCCCACGAGATGTCGAAGGCCTTGGCGCGCCATGGATCGAGGCGCGCATTGCCGCCGCTGCCGCTCGGCAGGCGGGTGCCCGCATCGACGGTGAAGTTGAAGCCGGCGTTGAGCTGGTCGACGCGGGCGCGGGCGATCTGCTTGGCCACCGACAGGCGCAGCGTCTGCTCGTTCGGCAGGCCGAAGGCCAGGTTCATGCTCGGCAGGACGTCGTTGTAGGCCTTGCCGTCCGAGGTGGGATGGGCCGCGCCGCCGTTGTCGGCGTACAGCGACTGCGAGGACTGGTCGGTGTGCACCAGCTGCGCGCCGAAGTTGCCGCGCACCGCCACGCCGCCCCAGTCGCTGTCGATGTTGGCGCGGGCGTAGCCGGTGCTGATTTTTTCGGTCACGTCCCAGGCGCGGCTGATGGTGCCGGCGTTGTTGGCCAGGCTGTAGTTGATCGGGTCGAAGTATTTGGCGATCACGCCCGGCACGTTCCACGAAGGGACGATGCCGGAGCCGGCGAAGCCCAGGTCGACCGGCGCGTAAAGCAGGTCGCTGGAGATGGTCGGATTGCCCTTGGCGAACAGCTGGCCGGACGGCTGGCGCTTGGTCTTGGTGCGGTCGCTGTAGTTCATGCCGATGTCGAAGCCGGACAGGTATTTGTCCAGCATTTCCGGCGCCGGCAAGGTGGCGGCCAGCTTGAAGCTCTTCAGCGTGTCCTTCAGGTGCGGCGAGTAGGTGCTGCCGTAGCCGTAGATCGAGTTGCCGGTATAGAGCTTGGTGGGATCGCTGTAGTTGAGTTTGCCGGCGATGGTGGCGAATTGGCCCGGCGTCCAGCCCACCGTCATCAGCGGGTCGTTGAAGGCGCCGCCGCCGGCGCTTTGCAGCTGCAGGTTGTTTTCCAGGTAGGTCTCGTCGCGCTTGGCTTCCGAGTAGTTGGCGTCGGCCAGCAGCGACCAGCCGCCGAAGTTGAACTTGTTGGCCCAGCCGGCGGTGCGGATTTCATCCTTGCGGTTGTTGTACTGGCCGCGCACCAGCGGGTAGGCGCCGGTGGCGGTGCCGCCCAGCAGCGTGCCGTTGACGATGTTGGTGCTGTTGTAGTTGAAGCCGACCGGGTTGTTGCTGCCGTTGTAGCCGCCCAGGTTGACCTCGAACTGGTTGTTGGTGTCGACCTGCTTGAACTCGGAGGCGAAGATGTCCAGGGTGCTGGTCCACATCTTGTTCGGACGGTATTCCAGCACGCCGATCAGGCCGGTGCGCTTGAGGGTGCCACTCTTGGCCAGCGACTTGACGCCGGCGGTGACGTAGGTGCCGGCCGGCACGCCGGAGACCTTGCTCTGGTCGAACGGCTCGTAGGTGCCGGTCTCGTTGTCGAGAATAGGCGATTCCATGTTGGCGATGCCGAGCGCGACGCCGACCGTGCGGTTGGCGAACTGGTCGATGTAGCTGGCGCTGATGCGGTGGCCGGTGTCCTTGGTGTTGGCGATCTTGCCCATCGAGTTTTGTTCGCCGCGCACGTTGACCGACAGCGTGCGGCCCGGGAAGGCCAGCGGCCGCACGGTCTGCATGTCGATGGTGCCCGACAGGCCCTGGCCGACCAGGCCGGCGTCGGGCGTCTTGTAGACGGTCACGCCGCTCAGCAGCTCGGATGGGTACTGGTCGAACTCCACGCTGCGGTTGTCGCCGGTGCTGACTTGTTCGCGGCCGTTGAGCAGGGTGGTGGCGAAGTCCGGCGACAGGCCGCGGATGCTGATCACCTGCGCGCGGCCGGCCACGCGCTGCGCCGCCAGGCCGGGCAGGCGGGCGATCGATTCGGCGATGCTGACGTCGGGCAGTTTGCCGATGTCTTCGGCGGAGATGGATTCAACGATGGAGGTCGCATCCCGTTTGACCGAAATCGCGTCCTCGATCCCGCGGCGGATGCCCGACACCACCACGGTCGACATCGGCGCGTCGGCCGCTTGCGGCGCGGCGCTGGCTTCGGCCGCGTGCAGCGGCGCGGCCAGTGCCGAGATCAGGACCGCGCAGGCGGCGGCCACCGGGGTCAGGGGAAGGGCGGCGCGGACGCCGGACGGGTGCGTATTCAACTTCATTTGGAGGTCTCCTGGTGTTTGTAAAGGTCGTTTCTGAACGGCGTTCTGAGGCCGCTTGAAAACAATCTTGTATTAAAACTAGAAACCAAGTCAAACGAATATTGATGCATCGACATCAATAATGCGCAAAAATAGGCGGAATACCCCTAGGGAAGCGCTTCCATGTTGTATTTGAACCATGGTGTTAGGTGGAGTTTTGTAAGTAAACTACATCTATTTGAAGCGCCGCGCCCACAACACGATGCGCTCCGCGACGGCCGGATCGCTGACGGTGTCGAGCGCCATCGATTGCATCGGCGTGATGCCGGGCGGGGCGAGCTTGTAGAAGTGGGTCAGGTCGGGGAAGCGGGCCAGCTCGGTCGGCAAATGGATGCGCCCATCGGCGAGGCGGTCCGCATGCGCCGGCGGCACCGACGCGTCGCGTCCGCCCTGGACGATCAGCACCGGCTGGCGCACGCGCGCCAGCTCGGCCACGGGATCGACCCGGTCCGTGCTGCGCAGATAGGCCAGGCTGAAGGCCGGCATATTCGCCAGCATCGCCGTTTGCGGATCGGCCTGGGCGCCGGCCGGCAGCGGCTCGCCGGCGCGCAGGGCGGCGATGGTGCGGTCGTACATCGCCAGGTCGGCGCCCGGCGTCATCATCGCCGCCAGCTGCTCGCGCATCAGCGAGAGCAGCGGCGTGGCCGGGCCCGACAGCGCCACCACGCCGGCTATGTCCGGCGCGTCGGCGCCGCTGGCCAGCAGCGACGCCACCAGCGCGCCTTCGCTGTGCCCGGCCACGATCAGCGGACGGGCCGGCGCGGCCTTGCGCAGCAGCGCCAGGCCGGCCGAGGCGACTTCGGCCCGGGTGGCGAAGGCCGCGTGGCGGGCCGCCGCCTGCGGGTCGAGCGTGCGCGAGCCGGTGCCGGGGCCGATCTTCGCCATCCGCAGCACGGCGTAGCCACGCTCGCCCAGCTGCGCGGCCAGGTCCGCATACAGGTGCGGCCTGAGGTTCATGGAGGGGTAGTTGCCGTCGACGTCGCTGAAGAGCGAGCCCGGCAGCAGCAGCACCGCGCCCTGCGGCTTCCCGGCAGGGAAGGTGAGGCGGCAGGCGATTTCCACGCCGGCCACGGTGACGGCGTCGTCCTGCTCGCGCAGCGGCACGGGACCAGCGCCGGCGCTGCCGGCCGGCGCGACGATGGACAAGGTGAGCGCGCCGGCGACGGCGGCCTTGGCAATTTGTTTGAAGGTACGCATGATCTTCCTTTCCTGGTAAAGCACCAAGATTGAAGTATCACGTCACGTCAGAGTCAAGCAGCGCGGAGGCGCTTCAACTAAAATGGCGGCATTGAGAGCGCTTCCGGGAGGATGCCATGCGACGTCCCACGCAAGGCTTGCGGCTGCGCGGATGTCAGCTGCTGCTGGCGGCGATGCTGTGCGGCATCTGCCACGCCGCACCGATCCCCGACGCGACGCTGAGGAAGATGCGTGTCGCGGTAGCCCAATGCGTTGCCCGGCGGATGTCGCCCGATCAGATCTGCCTGCGGCTGCGCCGGCAATTCGGCTATGTCGTCTATGGGCGCAGCGTGTTCGGCGACAAGGGCACCGACATCCTGGTGCAGATAGGAAGCGGCGTCAACATCACATTTCTGGCGACGATAGGACGGGTGCCGTATTGCGGATCGGCGCGGGCCTGCGCGGATTAATGGCGCTGCGCTACCACTTCTGCCAGCCGACCACATAGGCCGGCGCGGCATGGCTGCATGCGGGATCGGCGATCGGTTTCATTGGCACGCGCGCGAACGGCAGCACGCCCGCCCACACCGGCCAGCCCATGTCGTCCGCATCGTCTTCCACGCCGCCGGAACGTACCTTGCAGGCCGCCTCGGCCAGCGCGATGCGCATGATGGTGGTGGCCGCGTATTCCTTGTCCGACCCGGGACGGATATCGGCCTGGCGGCCCGGCACCAGCTTCTCCATGAACGCTTCCATCGTGCGGCGCCGCTCGTCCTCGCCTTCCACCACTTCGAACCGTCCGTAGATCATCGCCGAGCGGTAGTTCATCGAATGATTGAACGCCGAACGCGCCAGCACCAGGCCGTCGAGGTGCGTGATGGTCACGCAGGTCTCGCTTTCCGTCAAACGCTTGAGCATGCGGCTGCCGTTGGAGCCGTGGATGTACAGGTGATCCCCTTCGCGCCAGCAGGCGGTGGGAATGCAGTGCGATCCCTTGTCGTCGGCGAAGGCGATGTGGCACAGGTAGGCGTCGTCGATGATGGCGTGCAGCGTGGCGGTGTCGTAATGCGCGTTGGTCGGAATGCGGCGGACGCGGGTGCGTTCGCTCGGTGCGGCGTGGTTTGCTGGTTCGGTCATGATCTCCATCCAAAAAGGTTGAAGCCGCAATATAATGGCTGACTGGCTCCTGCAACAGGTCCAGAAACATTCATTTCTATGGAGCCACGTATGGACTTTGCCTTGCTGATCGACGGCTACGCCGCGCAGAACCGCCATCGCGGCTGGCCGCGCCAGCGTTTGCTGCACGAATGCCTGCGCGCCGCCATCCGCAACGGCACGCTGGCGGCGGGCACGCGGCTGGCCGCCTCGCGCGCGCTGGCCGAGGAGCTGGGCCTGGCCCGCAACACCGTGCTGTACGCCTACGAGCAGCTGGCCAGCGAAGGCTTCGTCACCACCGACCGGCGCGGCACCGTGGTGGCGGCCGTGGCGCCGGACCGCAAGCCGGCGGCGCTGCAAACGGCGGCCGTGCCGCAGGCCGGCCTGTCGCAGCGCGCGCGCGCCTTGCGCCCGCAGCCGGGACCGGCCGAGATGATGGGCGCCTTCGTGCCTGGCGTGCCGGCGCTCGACCATTTTCCGCTGACCTTGTGGCGCCGCATGCTGGAGCGGGCCTGGCGCGCGCTGACTGTGGAGCAGCTCAACTACGGCGATCCGGCCGGCGAGCCGCAGCTGCGCGAAGCCATCGCCGACCATCTGCGCGCCGCGCGCGGCGTGGTGTGCGAGGCGGCGCAGGTGTTCATCACCGACGGCACCCAGAGCAGCCTGGATCTGTGCGTGCGCGCGCTGGCCGACGTCGGCGACACCATCTGGATCGAGAACCCCGGCTACGGCGGCGCGCTGGCGGCGGCGCGCGCGGCCAGCCTGAACGTGGCCGGCATCGATATCGACGACGACGGCATCGCGCCCAGCGGCGACGACTGGCTGTTGCGGCCGCCGCGCCTGGTGTACACCACGCCGTCGCACCAGTACCCGGTGGGCAGCGTGCTCAGCCTGCGCCGCCGGCTGGCGCTGATCGCCGCCGCGCGCGACGCCGGCGCGCTGATCATCGAGGACGACTACGACAGCGAATTCCGCCACGACGGCGCGCCGCTGTCGGCCATGCAGGGCCTGGCGCCGGACGCGCCGGTGGTCTACCTGGGCACCTTCAGCAAGACCATGTTCCCGTCGCTGCGGATCGGCTTCGTGGTGGTGCCGCCATGGCTGGCCGGGGCCTTCGCGCAGATGCGCGCGCAATCGTCCGCGCGCGGGCGCGTGGCCGAGCAGCTGGCGCTGGCGGAGTTCCTGCGCAGCGGCCAGTTCGCGCTGCACCTGCGGCGCATGCGGCGGCTGTACCGGCAGCGGCGCGACGCGCTGGTGGCGGCGCTGGAACGACATCTGGGATCGGTGGCGACGGTGCACGGCGGCTCGGCCGGCATGCACCTGGCGCTGCGCTTCACGCAAGCGGACCTGGACGACCACGCGATCAGCGCGCAGGCGCTGGAGCACGGCATCGTCGCCGAGGCGCTGAGCGGCAAGGACACGCAGGGTACGTCGGGCTGGCGGGGACTGATGCTCGGCTACGCACAAGTGCCGGCCGAGCAGATGGAGGGATTGATCAAACAGTTGGCGGCGATATTGCACCTGGCGGCGTTTGCCGCCAACCGTTCAAGACGACATTAAAACGCGGTGTCGGCGCGGATGTACATCGAGCGGCCGTTGACGCCGATCGGGCAGGTTTCCCAGCAGCGGGTGAAGCCCAGTTTCGGGAACGAGCCGCCGTTGGTCCACTCCGACGGCAGCTGGTTGAACATATTGTTCACGCCGACGCTGAAGAAGGTGCGCTTGGTGTAGGCATAGCGTACCGAGGCGTCGACCAGCCACTTGGCATCCCACTTCTGCAGCGGGCTGAAGTTTTCCGCTTCCACTTCGCCGTAGTAGTTGGCGCGGGTGTTGACGTTCCACTGGCCGGCGCTGTAGTCGGCCGCCACCACGTGGTGCTTGCGCGGCTGGCCGTGTTCGATCAGGGTCACTTGCGACTTGTCGAACAGCTGCTCGCCGGTCAGCACCGACGACGTCGAATGACGCTTGGTGACTTCGGTCTTGTTGAAGCCCAGCTGGCCCGACAGCACCAAGGTCGACGCCGCGAACTTCGACGTATGCTCGGCCACGATGTCCAGGCCGCGGGTGCGGGTGTCGACCGCGTTGGTGAAGAACTGCGCCTGGCCCACGCCCAGCGGCTTGAGGATGTTGGCGATCGGGCCGCCGCCGGCTTCCGGTGCGATCTCGCTCGAGAACACGATGCGGTCCTTGATCTTGATCTCATACAGGTCGGCGGTCAGCGACATATTCTTCGCCGGACGCAGCACCATGCCGACGCTGCCGCTGGTCGAGGTTTCCTCTTTCAGCGGCGCGATGCCGAAGGCCTGGGTGACGGCGCTGCCCTGGCGCGCGGTCAGGGTTTCGGTCAGCACGCCGTTGTTCAGGTTGGTCGACACGGAGCTGTAGAACTCCTGCTGCACGCTCGGCGCGCGGAAGCCGGTCGACAGGCTGCCGCGGAAGCCGATTTCCTTGGTCGGGTCGAAACGGGCGCTCAGCTTGCCGGTGACGGTGCTGCCGAAGTCCGAGTATTTCTCGTAGCGGACCGCGCCGGCCAGGGTCAGGTTGTCGAGCGGCTTGTGTTCGGCGTCGAGGAACAGGGCGATGTTGTGGCGGCCCGAATCGACGGCGGTGGCCGGCGTGTAGCCAGGGAAGCCCTGGATGCCGGAGGCCGCGGTGGCGCCGCTCGGGGTCTTGATGACGATGGCCGGGTTGTTGCTGCGGCCGTACTGGTAGGAGACCGGGTCGCCGGCGACGATCTGGTAGTTGTCGGCGCGGTATTCGAAGCCGGTGGCCAGGAAGATGCTGCCGTTGCCGACCTTGACCGGGCCCTTGACGTCGGCGTTGAAGGTCAGCTGGTTGAACTTCAAGGTGCCGGTGTTGGCGTCGCGCGGCGATTCGGCGTAGATGGTGCCGTCGGCTTTTTTCTCGTACCAGTAGCTGACGTTGACGCTGTCCGATTCATGGAAGCCCAGCTCGCTGGCGCCGTAGTTGATGCTGACGTCGGCCTTCCAGTCGTTGGCCAGGTCGCGGCGGTAGCCGAAGGCGAACGAGGCGTCCTTGATGTCGGTGCGGATCGCCGGCAGGTAGCCGTTCGGCGAGATCGCCGGGATGGTGCGGTCGTCGCCGGCCGAGCGGAAGAAGCCGAAGGAATCGCTCTTGCGCTTGGAGACGCCGCCGAAGGCGTAGAACTCGCTGGCTTTGTCGATCGGCAGCGCGGCGTTCCACCACAGGTAGCCGTCCTTGGTGTTGCTGTCGCCGATGTGCTGGGTCACGCGCGGCGGATTGACGCGCAGCGAATCCGGGCCGGCGCGGTTGGTCTCGCCGCGCTTGCGCGCTTCGGCGGTCAGGTTGATGAAGCCGCCGTCCTGGCCCAGCGCGAAGCCGGTGTTGGCGGTGCCCGAGTAGACGTCGCCGTCGCCTTCGGAGGTGGTGCCGTAGCTGCCGCTGACCTGGGTCTCGTTGACTTGCGACTTCAGCACGATGTTGATCACGCCGGCGATCGCGTCGGAGCCGTACTGGGCGGCGGCGCCGTCGCGCAGCACCTCGATGTGGTGGATGGCGCCCAGCGGAATGGCGTTGATGTCGGTGCCGGCCGAGCCGCGACCGATGGTCTGCTGCACGTTCACCAGCGCCTGCTGGTGGCGGCGCTTGCCGTTGACCAGTACCAGCACCTGGTCAGGTCCCAGCGAACGCAGCGTGGCCGGACGGATCGAGTCGGTGCCGTCGCTGATGAAGGTGCTGGAGAAGTTGAACGATGGGTCCAAGGTCTGCAGCAGCTTGCCCAGTTCCAGCGGGCCGGCGGTCTGCATGTCTTTCAGGCTGATCAGTCCGACCGGGGCCGAGGTGTCCAGCGCGGTCTTGGCGACCGAGCGCGAGCCCAGCACGACCACGGTTTGTTCCTGGGCCGGCGCTGTGTCTGCGGCGGCGGCGGCGGTTTGGGCGCTGCCCTGGCCGGCGGCCAGCAGCAGGATCGCGCTGGCGACCAGCGTGCGTTTGAAGTGCGGTGCTCTTGTCATGTATCTCTCTCGTTGTTGTGGACGCGCGCGCGGATAGCACGGTCGAGAAAAATACTATCGTGGCCGCTCACCGGGCGGCAACGCGGCTTGCACCATTTTGTTGCGAAATATGCACATTTGATAATATTGCGTGCGTTATACGATGACTTGGCGTAATCTGGCCGACGGGCTGCCGCAAAATGGTGCAAAACTGTGGTGCGTACGCATCAGTAAACTGTTTATTGCTGATCCAACATCCAGCCCTTCAAACCGTTGACCCAGGACTTGGCCGGCAGGTTCAGGCTCTTCTTGATGGCGCCGGCGCGCTCGTACAGCACGCTGAAATCCAGCACCGGCGACTGCTTGAAGGCGATCACCACGATGTTGGCGTCGTGCACCTCCGGCAGCCAGACCACGGCGTCGAACACCTGTTCCATCGCGTGCAGGTTCTTGTCGTAGTTGGCGAAATCGCCGAACACATTGGTGGTCATCATGCCGCCGTCGCGCAGGCAGTCGCAGCAGGCCTGGTAGAACTCGGGCGAGTCCAGCACCGGGCCGCGCGCCTCTTCGTCGTACAAGTCCACCTGCAGGATGTCGACGCTGGCGTGGTTGGCCGGGTCGAGCACGAAATCCATGGCGTTCATTTCCACCACGTTGAGGCGCTCGTCGTTGGACGGCAGGCCGAACTGCGCGTTGCAGATGGCGATCACGTTCGGATTGAGCTCGACCGCCGTCACGCGCGCGCCGGGCAGGCGGCGGTAGCAGAACTTGGTCAGCGCGGCGCTGCCCAGGCCCAGCTGCACGATGTGGCGCGGCTGGTCGTTGAAGAGCAGCCACATCATCATCATTTGCACGTATTCGAGTTCGATCTGGTCCGGCTTGGCCAGGCGCATCGCGCCCTGCACCCAGGAGGTGCCCAGGTGCAGGCTGCGCACGCCCTCGAATTCGGTGATGGTGGCCGGCGGGTGGCCGGGCGCGTCGTAGCGGGCGGGAGAGGCGGGAATCTTGGACATGGCGGCAGTTTACCAGTCCGCCGGGCCGGCGTGCGGCGTAAAAAAAAGACGCCGCAGCGTCTTTGGGGGGGGCAGCTCAGGATGTGCGGCGTCGCGTCGCCAGGCCCAGCATGGCCAGGCCGCCGAGCAGCATGCCGTAGGTGGCGGGCTCCGGCACGGCCGAGGTGATGTCCAGCGTGCCGGAATAGCTGGCGGTGCCGTTATCCTTGCCCTTGATAACCAGCGTGACCGGGCCGCTGACCGGGACATTGAAGAAGAAACTGCCTGACAAAAGGCCGTTGGCCACCGGCAGCGGCGTGCCGTCGAGAGTAGCCGAGTTGAAATGGATGGAGGTGGCTGGCGACACCAGGAAGTTTTTCAGATTCAGGAAATAACCCTGCGCCGTGCCCGGCAAGCCGGAGTACACGAAGGTGTAGGTGTCGGTGAACAGCAGTCCATCGGTGTGCGATGTGCCGAAATCGGCGGTCCAGTCGGTCGGGCCGCCGTCCATGATGATGACGGGCGACGTATAGTTGTTCGCCCATGCGCCACCTGCCGCCAAAGCCATTAGTCCGGTTGCTAATATTGATTTTAATTTCATTTTATCCCCGCGAAAAATCAGACAAACTCATGAAACCCCCGTGCCACTCATGCAAAGTACGCCCGGGGATTTTCGATGTCAATTGGCTATTTTTTTATTGCGCGGGAAAGACTGATAGAGCACGACTACTACACGGGCTGGACAATAAAAAATTACTACTGCTCAATTTCCGTTGTGCAAATTATCAACTTAATTTCAATTCACCAATGGCGTTTTAGTTGCTGGCTGCCGACACCGGCAGGATCAGCGTCACGGTCAGGCCGCCGCCGTCGCGGTTGGCCAGGGTGATGCGGCCGCCGTGGGCTTCGGCGATTTCGCGCGCCAGCGCCAGGCCCAGGCCGGTGCCGCTGCGCTTGGTGGAGTAGAACGGCACCAGCGCGTTGGTCAGCACGGTGTCGCTCATGCCGGGGCCGCGGTCCTGGACGTCGATCCGCACCGCGCCGTGCAGGCGCCGCACCTCCAGGCTGACCTCGCTGGCCGGCGAGCCCGATTCATGGGCGTTCTTGAGCAGGTTCAGCAGCGCCTGCTCCAGCTGCGAGGGATCGAAGGCGCAGGCTTCGTCGGGCGGTGCGCCGCTGACCGTAAAATCGACCTGGGCCGCCAGCTGCGCCAGGAAGGCCGGCCATGCCTGCAGCTCCAGCCGCGGCGTCGGCAGCTTGGCGAAGCGCGCGTAGCCGAGGATGAAGCTTTCCAGGTGGCGGGTGCGCTCCTCGATGGTGGCGAGGATTTGCGGCAGGCGCTCGGTCTGGCCGCGCCGCACCAGCTCGGCGCCGGAATGGGCCAGCGAGGTCAGCGGCGCGAGCGAATTGTTCAGCTCGTGGCTGATGACGCGGATGACTTTTTTCCAGGTCTGCACTTCCTGCCGGCGCAACTCCATGGTCAGCTGGCGCAGCAGCAGCAGCTCGTGCTTGCGGCCGTTGAGGTTGAAGCTGCGGCGCGCCAGGTGGTAGACCTCTTCCTCGTCGACCTCGGTCCCGCCCTCCTTGGTGGTGAACAGGCCGTCGCCGCCGCGCGCCAGCGCCTCCAGCAGCGCCGGCGAGGCGTGCGCCAGGATGTCGTCGAGCCGGTGGCCCTCCAGCTTGCGGCCCTGGTTGAGCAGCTGGCGCGCCGCCACGTTGGCGTAGACGATGGGGCCGGCCTCGCTGACCAGCAGCATCGCCACCGGCGTGTTCTGCACCATGGTGTCGAGCAGCAGCTCGCGCTGCACCAGGTCCAGCCGCTGCTGGCGCAGCACGTCGCCCAGCGCGTTGTGGGCCGCCACCAGGTCGCTCAGTTCGTCGTTCTGCGGCCAGTGCAGGCTGAACGAGAAATCGCCGTCCTTGTAGCTGGTCACGGTGCCGGTCAGCGCGCGGAACAGCGACAGCATGTATTCGAGCTGGGCGCGGATGGTGATGATGGAGATCGGCAGCACGCACAGCAGGCACACCGCCAGCACCAGGCCCGGATGGTCGGGGAAGAAATGGGTCAGGGTCAGCGCGATCAGGATGCCGACCGTCAGCAGCGTGCCGACCATCGCGGTCCAGCGCGTCAATAGCGAAAGACGGGTGCCCTGGCGGCGGCCGGCGTCGTCCATCAGGGGCGGGCGATGCCCAGCCGCTCCATGCGGCGGTACAGCGCCTGGCGCGACAGGCCCAGCTCGGCGGCGGCCTGCGCCACCACGCCGCCGGCGCGGCTCAGCGCCAGGCCGATGGTGTCGCGGTCCGGCTCGCGCGCGCCGTCGTCGGCGCTGGCGCTGGCGGCGGCCGGCAGGCCGAGGTCGGCCGCCTTGATGACGTCGCCGGCGGCCAGCAGGCCGGCGCGCGCCATGACGTTTTTCAGCTCGCGCACATTGCCCGGCCACGGGTGGGCCAGCAGCGCCTGCTGCGCCGACGGGTGCAGCTGCTTGCCGACCCCGAGGAAGTGTTGGGCCAGCGGCAGGATGTCGGCCGGACGGCCGGCCAGCGGCGGCAGCCGCAGCTCGATCACGTTGAGGCGGTAGAACAAGTCTTCGCGGAAGCTGCCGGCCCGTATCATGGCCTGCAGGTCGGCGTTGGTGGCGCTGACCACGCGCACCTTGACCTGGCGCTCGCGGTTGGAACCGAGCCGCTCGAAGCGGCCGGTCTCTAGCACCCGCAGCAGTTTCATTTGCCCGGCCAGCGGCAGGTTGCCGATCTCGTCGAGGAACAGGGTGCCGCCGTCGGCCGCCTCGAACTTGCCCTCGCGCGCCTTGGAGGCGCCGGTGTAGGCGCCGGCGTCGGCGCCGAACAGTTCGGCCTCGATCAGCTCGGCCGGCAGCGCGCCGCAATTCAGCACCACGAAGGGGCCGTCGCGCACGGCCGAGTTGGCCTGGATGATCTCGGCGATGCGTTCCTTGCCGGTGCCGTTCGGACCGCTGATCAGGACCGGGACGTCGGCGCGCGCCACCTGGCAGGCCAGGTGCACCACGCGCTCGGTGGCCGGGTCTTGCCACACCATGCCGCGCAGGTCGTAGCCGCGCTCGAGCTCGCGCCGCTGGCGCAGCTCGGTCTGCAGGCGCTGCTGCAAGGCCCGCTTGGCCTGGCCCAGCTCGATCAGATTGTGCACCGTGGCGATCAGGCGGTTGTCGTCCCACGGCTTGGCCAGGTAGTCGGCGGCGCCGGCCTTGACCAGGTCGACCGCCGCGTCCAGGTGGGTCCAGGCGGTCAGCAGGATCACCGGCAGTTCGGGATGGCGTTCGCGGATGGCGCGGAACAGCGCCGTGCCTTCCTCGCCCGAGGTGGTGTCGGCGGAAAAGTTCATGTCCTGCAGCACCAGGTCGACGCTGTGGCGTTCCAGCAGTTCCAGTCCGGCTTCGGGGGAGGCGGCGCGCAGCGCGTCGATGTCGTGCAGCGAGAACAGCACTTCAAGCGCGATGGCGACGGCGGCGTTGTCATCTATGATCAATACGGTAGGCATGCCGCAAGCATAACATTGTCGCGGCATGCCAGGTACGGCAAACATCGCTTCGACCACTCAGGCGCTGCGGGTGGCGGTGGCCGGCGAAATCGAGGCCGCGCGCCAGGCCGGACCGTACACGGCGGCCACGCCCAGCGCCCAGAACACGGCGGCGCCGGCGATCAGGTAGCCGGCCGGCAGGCGCGCCATCTCCAGCTGGCTCACCAGCAGCTGGTTCAGGCCCAGCGCCAGCAGCACGCCGGCCGCCACGCCGACGC
Organism: Duganella rhizosphaerae; assembly: GCF_040364205.1. NCBI lineage: Bacteria > Pseudomonadati > Pseudomonadota > Betaproteobacteria > Burkholderiales > Oxalobacteraceae > Duganella > Duganella rhizosphaerae. The sequence continues at coordinate 17,623 of NZ_BPWK01000022.1, read as the reverse complement.
TGGTGATCATGAAGTTCTCGGTGACGAAGTAGCGCAGGATGTCGACCCGGCGCGCGCCCAGCGCGCGCCGCACGCCGATCTGCTTGCGGCGCTGCGTGACCCACAGGCTGGCCATGCCGACGATGCCGCTGGCGGTGATCAGCAGCAGCAGCACGCTGACCGTCACCAGCATCCACGCCAGCGCGTTGTCGGCGCGGTAGCGGTTGGTGCGCATCTCGTTCATGGTGCGGGTCTTGACCACCACCGGGATCGGCGAGGCCGCGCGCACGGCCGCCTCGGCCTCCTTGATCACGCGGTCCAGCTGGCCCGGCTCGGCGCGCAGCGTGTAGCCGTCGGCGTCGTCGCCGGTCAGGCGCACCGGCACCAGCGTGGAAAACTCGCCGGTCTCGTCGATCTGGGCGCTTGGCGTCTGCAGCTGCTCGACCACGCCGACCACGCGCACGTCCTTGGCCTTTTCGCCGGTGCCGAAGTACATGGTCTTGCCGATGACGCTGGCCTGGCCCGGCCACATCTTCTCGGCCAGCTTGCGGGTGACGATCGCCACCTTGGGCATTTCGTCGCTGGTGTTCTGGTCGACCTCCGGGATTTCGCCGGGCAGGAAGTCGCGCCCCTCGACCAGGCGCAGGCCCCAGGTCTGGATCAGCGAGTCGGGGGCGTAATAAGTGGTCGATTGCGCGGTCGACTTGACCTGCTTGCGGTCGATGGCCATGCCGGTGTAGTTGCCCGAGCGCGACAGCGGCATCTGCGACACGTTGGCCACCGACAGCACGCCCGGCACGGCGCGCAGCAGCGCCGTCTCGCGGTGCTGCACCGCCAGCTGGTCCTGGTGGCCGCCGTTCTTCAGGTGGCGGATCTGCAGCGCGAACACGTCCTGCTCGTTGGCGAGGCCGCTGGTGCGGGCCGACACGGCCTGGCGCACCTGCACGATGTGCAGCGCGTTGGCCAGGATCGCCAGGCTCAGCGCGACCTGGACGGCGACCAGCACCGGGCCGGTCTTGTTGCGCAACAGCGCGGAAAGGATGGGGCGGATTTCCATGATGCGGGTCCCTTATTGAGATTTGAGTTGCAGCGCCGGCGTCACCTGGCAGGCGCGCCAGGTCGGCAGCAGGCCGGCCAGCACCGCCGCCAGCACCGCCAGCGCGAAGGTGGTCAGCAGCATGATCCAGTCCATGTGCGCCACCACCGTCAGCGCCTTCGACTGCATGGCGATCAGCGCCAGCGCGCCGAAGGCCAGCAGCAGGCCGAGCGCGCCGCCGACCAGGCCGACCACGGTGGTCTCGATCAGGAACTGGTGGAAGATCTCGCGGCGCGAGGCGCCCAGCGCGCGGCGGATGCCGACTTCGGCGGCGCGCACCGAGAACTTGGCCAGCAGCAGGCCGATGGTGTTGACCAGGCACAGCACCAGGAAGCCGAACGCCAGCCAGGCCGACAGCTTGTTGTCGTTGCCGACCACCTTCATGTAGTCCAGCCATTCGCGCACGTCGTACAGCTTGTTCGGGGCGTTGCGCTTGAGGCGGCCCAGCTTGCGCTGCTCGGTGGCGTAGCTGTCGAGGAAGCTTTGCAGCTCGGCGCGGTCGGCGCCGCTGCGGGTTTCGATCCACGCCTGGACCCAGGTGCACTCGGAGTCGAGGAAGGTCTGGAAGCCGGGGCCGACGTCGTTGGTGCAGCTGGTGCTGCCGTTGCGCTGCATCTCATGGCGGATGGCGCTGGTGAACGGGATGAACAGCTCGTCCTCCTCGCTGAAGGCGCCGTCCTGGCTGCCGATGATGCGGTGGAAGCGCGGCACCACGTTCCAGGTGTCGAGTACGCCGACGATCTGGTACTGCAGGCCGGCCACCGTCATGCGCTGGCCCACCGGGTCGGTGCTGCCGTACAGTTTTTCCGCCAGTTTGCGGCTCAAGACGATGACGTCGGCGCCGGCCTTGTCGTCGGCCGGGCTCCAGCCCTGGCCGTGCAGGAAGGGCGCATCGAACATGTTGAAGAAGTCGCCGTACGGCGCCAGGCCGCGCGCGGTGAACACGCCGACGTCCTTGCGCTGCGGTTCGACCGGCACGGCCAGGCCGTAGATCGCGGTGCGGCGTTCGCCGGCCTTGCTGTTCATCAGGTTGACGGCGTCGCGGTAGCTGAGCTGGCGGTCGTTGGGCTCGTCGCCCGGCTTGTAGCCTTCGAGCGGGCCGTTGTCGATCAGCGGCACGAACAGGCGCTCGCTCTTGGACGGGATCGGGTCGCCCGACATCACGTGCAGGATGGTCAAGGTGGCCACGCTGGCGGCCACGCCGATGGCCAGCGTCAGCACCATCAGCGCGGTCAGGGCCGGGTTGCGGCGCAGGCTGCGCAGGCCCAGCACGAAGTAGTATTGGAACATATTGCGCTCCTTATGCGACATGGGATTTGCCGTCGGCGTGGCCATGGGAATTCGCGTCGAACAGCGTCGGCGCCTTGCGCACCAGGTCCGACACCTGGCCGTCGATGATGTGGACGTTGCGCTGCGAACGCACCGCCAGTTCCGGATCGTGGGTCACCATCAGGATGGTGGTGCCCTGGGCGTTGATTTCCTCCAGCAGTTCCATCACGCCGCGCGCCATCTGGGTGTCCAGGTTGCCGGTCGGTTCATCGGCCAGCAGCAGCTTGGGCGAGCCGGCCAGCGCGCGCGCGATCGCCACGCGCTGCTGCTGGCCGCCGGACAGTTCGGCCGGGTAGTGCTTCATGCGCGAGGCCAGGCCGACCTTGGACAGCGCGTCCTCGATGCGCTCCTTGCGCTCGGCGGCGTTGAAGCCGCGGTAGCGCAGCGGCACGTCGACGTTGTCGAACAGCGACAGGTCGGGGATCAGGTTGAAGCCCTGGAAGATGAAGCCCAGCTTTTCGTTGCGCAGGCGCGAGCGGGCGTTGTCGTCCATGCCCTTGACGTTGATGCCGTCGAGGATGTATTCGCCGTCGGTGAATTCCTCCAGCAGGCCGGCGATGTTGAGGAAGCTGGTCTTGCCGGAGCCGGAAGGGCCGGTCACGGTGACGAACTCGCCTTGCTTGACGTTGATCTCGAAGCCGCGCAGCGCGTGGGTTTCGATCATGTGGGTACGATAGACTTTGCTCAGGTTTTGCATGCGCAGCATGGAGGGCCTCTTCAAAAAAGTTATTGATTGATCGAGACGCGTTCGGCGTTCTCGAAGGTTTCGGTACCGGAGATGACGACCTTGTCGCCCTGTTTCAAACCGCCGAGGATCTCCACCGCGGTGACGCTGGTGGCGCCCATCTTGATCGGGGTGCGGATGGCGATGCCGTCCCGGACTACATAAGCGTAGCGGCCGCCTTCGGATTCCACGAACGGACCGCGCTGCAGCATCAGCGTGTTGGGTTTTTCGTCGATCAGCAGGCGCGCGGTGACGCGCTGGTTCTGGCGCAGGCCGGCCGGCTGGGCGGCGGTGAAGCGCACCCGCGCCAGCACCTGGTTCTTGACCACCTCCGGCGACAGCGCCGACAGCTTGGCGTTGGCGGTGCCGGTGCCGAAGTTGACCTCGGCGTTCATGCCCAGGCCGATGTCGGACACATAGGTCTCCGGCACTTCCAGCTCCACTTCCAGGCGCGACAGGTCGACCAGCGTCATCAGCGGCGCGTTGGCCGGCACCACGCTGCGGTTGGCCACCGACAGGGTGCCGATGAAGCCGTCCACCGGCGCGCGCACGGTCAGCTCGTCGACGCGGCGCTGGGCGTTGGCCAGCGACAGCCGTTGGCGGTCCAGCTCGTTGATCTTGGTCTTCAGCTCCAGCGCGACGTTGTCGCTTTCCAGCTCGGCCGCCTGGCCGGCGTGCTTGGCACGGATCTCGGCCGAGTTCAGCGCGTCCTTGGCCTTCTGGTATTCGATCTTGGCGATGATGCCTTCGTTGGAGACGGCGTTGTAGCGCTCCAGGGTGCGCAGCGCGGACAGGCGGTCGATCTCGGCGGTGTCGGCGTCGCGGCGGGCCAGCAGTTTCTGCTTGCGGGCCAGGATCTTCTGGCGCTCGACCTCGGCCTCCAGTTGCAGGAAGCTCGATTGCTCGCGCTTGAGGGCGTCGGTCAGGTCGGGCGATTCCAGCACCGCCAGCACGTCGCCCTTCTTGACGGTGTCGCCGGCGGCCGCCTTCAAGGTCACCGTGGCCGGCGAGGCCGAATACAGCGTCGGGCTGATGGCGGCGACGATGCGGCCGTTGACGGCGGCGTCGCGGATCAGCGTGCCGCGGCCCACCTCGGCGACGCGCAGGCGCGAGATGTTGACCGAGTGGTCGCTGCCGCGCCAGGAGTGCAGCACGGCGTAGGCCACCGCCACCAGGGCGATGGCTCCGACGGCGAAAACGAGGCGGCGCTTGGCGGCTTGTCCCTTGGGGGCGGCGATGACGGCGTCTTGATTGGAGGTGTCGCGTATCATGATCGTGTAAGTGTGTAGAGATGCACAACGTTATGCAGAAACCGTGCCAGTACTTAAGTGCTTGATTTGATTGATGTTGGCTGCCGCCGTCCGTTGTCCGGGTGCTGTCCGGTCGTCCGCCCTGTCCGGCCGGGCTTGATAAAGTGGCAAGCGTGACCATCTGTGGCGCTGTCGCCTCCACCTGAGTACCGTATGAGCTTGTTCGACCGTTTGACCCGCCTGCTGCTGCCCGCCGAACCCCCGATCGCCGACTACCCCTTCGTCGCCAGCGACGTCGCGCTGTACCAGCGCACCGCCCACGCCGACGCCAGCGCGCTGGACGCGCAAACCTGGGACGACATGCTGCTGCCGCAGTACAGCGCGCAGCTGGCGCGCGAGACCAGCATCTTCGGCCAGCAGGAGCTGCACCGGCGCCTGCACGCGGACGGCGGCGCAGTGGCCGCGTCCGCCGTCCGCGTGCGGACACTGGCGCAGGACGCCGGACTGCGCCAGCGCTTGCACGCCGCCTGCACCGGCTTGCGCGCCGCCGATCGCGAAGTCAGCGAAAGTTTGTTCGGCGCCGCCTTGCCGCCGGCGCCGCGCTGGAGAGGGCTGCTGCCGTGGCTGCCGTTGGGTTTGTTGCTGTCGGTGGTGCTGGCGCTGGTCACCGGCGTGGTGGCGCTGTGGGGCGTGGTGGTGGCGCTGTGGATGGTGTTGCTGGCGGTGCAGATGCGCTATCACGAAGCGGTCGAGGAATGGCGCCGCATCCTGGCCACGCTGCAGCAAATGCTGCGCGGCCACAGCCTGCTGGCCGCGCTGGACGATCCGCTGACGGCCGCCTTGCGCGAGGACGCGGCGCGGGCGGGCAAGCTCAATCGCAAACTCGCCCAGTCGCCGGCCGGCAACCTGCCCGGCGTGCGCGAGTACCGCGACTGGTTGTGGCAGATGAATGTGCGTCACTATTTCGACAGCCGCGATGCGGTGCGCGGCCATCTTGAATTCCTGCGCAGCAGCTTCCAGCGCGTGGCGGCGCTGGAAGCCGACCTGGCGCTGGCGCGGCACCTGGCGCAGACGCAGCGTTACTGCTGGGCGGAGCAGGGCGGCGCCGTCACGCTGGAGCGGGTGGTGCATCCGCTGCTGGCGCGGGCCGAGCCGCTGTCGTTCGCGCTGGCGGAGCGGGGCGCCTTTATCTCCGGGCAGAACGGCATCGGCAAGAGCACCTTGCTGCGCACGGTGGGGCTGAACCTGATCGTCGCCCGCGCGTTCGGCTTCTGCTATGCGGAACGGGCGGTCACGCCGCTGCTGCCGGTGTATTCCAGCATGCAGAGCGAGGATGCGCTGGAAGGCGGCGAGAGCCTGTACATCGCCGAGCTGCGACGCGCGCGCGAGCTGCTGGCGCTGGCCGAGCGCGCACCGGCCGTGTTCATCATCGACGAGATCTTCCGCGGCACCAATCATCTGGAATCGATCTCGGCTGCGGCGGCGGTGCTGCACACGCTGTCGCAGCGCGGCACGGTGATCGTCTCCTCGCACAACCTGGTGCTGGCGCCGTTGCTGGAGGAGCGTTTGACGCCGTGGTGCGTCAGCCGCGTGGGCGACGGCTTGCAGGTGGCGCCCGGCGTGCTGCGCGAGACCAACGGTATCGCCCTGCTTGCCGCGCGCGGCTTCGACGCCGCCATCTCGGCCAAGGCCAACCGCGTGTTCGACTGGCTCAGCGACTACATGGCGCATCCGGCCGACTGCGAAGGCATACGGAATAGTCTTTGACATTTGCCGGTTGCAGTTCTATGATTTCTGTAATGACAGAAATAAGGGAATTGCCATGACGCTCGCACCGACCATCCAGAAGTACATCCTGCACTGGGGGGAGATGGGCACGCGCTGGGGCGTCAACCGCACGGTGGCGCAGATCCATGCGCTGCTGTTCCTGGTCAACCGCCCGCTGCCGGCCGAGGAAATCGCCGACACGCTGACTGTGGCGCGCTCCAACGTCAGCAACAGCCTGAAGGAGCTGCAAGGCTGGGGGCTGGTGCGCATCACCCACATCGCGGGCGACCGCCGCGACCATTTTGTCGCCCTGCAAGATGTATGGGAAATCTTCCGCGTCATCGTCGAGGAGCGCAAGAAGCGCGAGATCGACCCCACGCTGACGGTGCTGCGCGAATGCGCGCTGGAAGCGGAGAACGATCCCGAGCTGGAGGCGGCCACCAAGGTCAAGATGGACCAGGTGCTGGACTTCCTCGAAATGCTGACCACCACCTACGGCGACTACAAACACCTGCCGCCCGCCACCATGCAGCGCTTCCTGAAGATGGGCGGCAAGGTGGCGCGTCTGTTGGGCGGTGACTGATACGTAAAAAATTTCACTTTATATTTCTGTTATTACAGAAATTACGGACAAAATCATGATGACGAGAACCTGGCTGGTGCGCTGGATCTACATGACGGTGGCGGCGCATCTGGTGGTCGGCGTGCTGCTGCCGCTGTGCGCAGGGGCGGCCGTCACGGATGGCTATCGTCGCGGCATCGAAGATTTCTTCTTCGGCGTGGAGGCGCCGGCCGCCGGCAAGGCGCTGCAGGTGTGGTGGCTCTCGCTGTTCGGTCCGACGGTGCAGGCGGCGGCGATCTGGATGGCCGGCCTGGCGGTCATCGGCGACAAGCAGCGCAACGCCTTCGCCTGGGCCATGCTGATCCTCGGCCTGCTGGTGTGGGCGCCGCAAGACATGCTGATTTCGGCACGCGCGCATTGCTGGATCAACCTGTGGATCGATACGCTGGCGCTGGCGGTCATGCTGCCGCCGCTGCTGTGGCTGTGCAAGCTCGACCTGGCATTCACACATAGAAAGGCAACGTCATGATGATCCCCTCCGAAGGTGAGCTGTTCAAGAAAATCCTGGGGCCGGAATGGCGCCGGCTGCATCCCGATATCCAGGCCCGCTTCGACAAGAATCCGCTGCCGGGCAAGCCGCTCAACTACAGCGGCAGCTTGTCGGAGCTGACGTGCTCGCGGATCGGACGGCTGCTGGGTTACCTGAGCATGCCGATGATCCAGGGCGCGCTGATGCCTTACAACGACGCCGATTTCCCGGTCGATATCCAGGTCTATTCGAAGCCCGATTGCGCATCGATCTTCAAGCAGCGCATCTACCGGCTTAACGGCCGCAAGCCGGTCATGTTCACCTCGTTCATGGCCGAAAGCAGCAAGGGCGAAGTGCTCGAATATGTCGGCATGGGGCTGGGCATGAAACTGGTGCTGGAGGTCCGCGACGGCAATCTGCACTTTGAGAGCGACGGCTATTTCTGGCAGGTGCTGGGCGTGCGCATTCCGCTGCCGGGCCTGCTCACTCCAGGCAAGACCTTTCTGTGTCATCGCAATAACAGCGCCAACCAGTTCGACATCCGCATCGAGATCCGGCACGCGCTGTTCGGCACCACCTTCACGCAAGCGGGTGTGTTCCGCGAGGTGGCGGCATGAATACCCATCTGCTGGCATTGCAACTGATGGCCTTCCAGGGCTGCCTCGGCGCCTTCGATACGTTGTACCACCACGAGCTGACCGAGGCCTTGCCCGGCCGCGCCACCGCGCGCCGCGAGCTGGCGATTCACGCGGTGCGGGCGATGATCTACAGCGCCCTGTTCATCGGCCTGGCCGGCTGGGCGTTTCACGGCGCGTGGGCGTGGGTGCTGCTGGTGGTGTTCTCGATTGAGATCGTACTGACCTTGTGGGACTTCGTGGTCGAAGACCGCACCCGCCTGCTGCCGGCGACCGAGCGCGTGACCCACACAGTGCTGGCGATGAACGGCGGCGCCTTCATTGCACTGCTGGCGCTGAACACGCCGCAGTGGCTGGCCATGCCGACCGCGCTGGCCTGGCAGCCGCAGGGTGCGCTGAGCGTGTTCCTGGCGCTGTGCGGCGTCGGCGTCGGCCTGTCCGGCGTGCGGGACGCGTTTGCCTCCAGGGCGATCGGCAAGCTGGCGCTGCGTGACGGCGCCGCTAGCGAGGTCGGCTTCGGCCCGCCGGGACGCAGCTTCCTGGTGACCGGCGCCACCGGCTTTATCGGCCAGCGCCTGGTGCGCGCGCTGCTGCGCGACGGGCAGCGCGTGACGGTGCTGACCCGGCAAGCGCGCCAGGCCGCCTGGCTGTTCGACGGCCGCGTCGATTGCGTGGACAGCATGGCGCAACTGCCACCGTCGCGCCGCTTCGATATGGTGATCAACCTCGCTGGTGCGCGCATCCTGGGCTGGCGCTGGACCGCGGCACGGCGGGCGGCGCTGCGCGCCAGTCGCGTCGAGCTGACCAACAAATTGGTGGCCTGGATCGCCAAGGCCGAGCACAAGCCGGCGATGCTGGTGTCGGCCTCGGCGATCGGCTACTACGGCATACAGCGCCGCGGCGACAGCACGCTGCTGACCGAAGCTGACGGCCCGCAGCCCATGTTCATGTCCGACCTGTGCCGTGAATGGGAGCAGGCGGCGCAAGGCGCGGCGGCCCACGGCGTGCGCGTGGCATGCACGCGCTTCGGACTGGTGCTGGGCACGCAGGGCGCGCTGCCGATGATGCTGTTGCCCATCAAGCTGGGGTTGGGCGGACCTCTGGGCGGGGGCGCGCAATGGCTGTCGTGGATTCATGTGGACGACGTGATCGGTGGCATCGCGCATCTGTGCCGCTCGGGCGGGGCCGGCGTGTACAACTTCACCGCGCCGGAAAGCCTGACGCAGGCGCAGTTCAGCCGGGTGGCGGCGTCCGTGCTGCGGCGTCCGTTCGGCTTCCCCACGCCGGGCTGGCCGATGCGGCTGGTGCTGGGCGAACAAGCGGACTTGCTGCTCGAGGGGCAGCGCGTTGCTCCCGCGCGGCTGGTGGCGGACGGTTATGCATTCCGCTATCCGCATCTTGAGGGCGCGCTGCGCAGCCTTGCATAGCGGAGGCGGACCGGTCTGATGCCACAGCGGTAGCCCCCCGATTCAATTGAATCACTCTTGCTTGAAACGAACTTCTAAGGTGTAATGCGGAGCTTGGTCATGACAAATAAACAACCGCCGCCTTCATGTTAGATGTCCTGAAATGAATTTCAGTTTTTTCAAATCACTGCGTTCCGCTACGCTTTTGGTATTAACAGCCGGTGTGGCGCAGGTGGCGTATGCAGGGCGGGAATCGCCTGCGGTGGCCGTGACTGCGGGGCCGCTCAGTATCGTGATCGGCGCATTGGCCGACTACCAGACGTTTCATCTGAAAAGCGCGGACCTCGCCACCATCATCGCGCCATATTGCACGAGGGTGCGCGACAAAGCCAGGAAGACGATGATACTTTGGGACTATACGTGCTCGCCGGAGTCCGGCCTCGCAGCCATCCGCATGGACTCCCGCGAGGGACTCGGCGAGCCGCTTCCAAACTACATGATGTCGATCGTCGTGGACTTCTCCGCCAACAGTTTCCCGGCGATGAAGGCATTGGTCGAGAAGAAGCTGGGCCGTCCGAAGAAAGGCGGAAGTGACTATTCGGAATGGAGATATTCCCTCGACAAAGCCTTGAACCGAAACGGTAATCCAGTGATCACGCTGTCCCGCACCGACGCTCAGAGCGCCTCGCTGCAAATAGCTTTGGAGCAGGGGCCATGACTGACGAGCTCCCATCGGCGGACTGTCTTCCTGTTGATTGCGCTGGTGGCAGCTGGGAGTGCATTTGTACGCATCTAAACAGGGACGCTGACGTTCATGACTGACAGGTCAGCGCTGACGCCGATGGCTGCATCGTGAGAGATCTCGACAGGGCGAATCCTGAAATGTTCCGGCCGAACCGCATGGCGGCGAACGGAGCGTTCCTGCCGCTGGTGTTCGGCGTGATGTCGCTGGTGTTGGTCAACGGCGCCTCCATGGACACGCCCGTCCTGGCTAATCCTCTGTCCTTGCTGTGCATTGTGGTGTGCACGCTATCGGCGTTAATGATGGTGATTCCGAGAGTGTTTAACTGGGGCTGGGACGCGAGGTACTTCGGCGTTTGCGTGCTGTATCTCGGCAGCACTGCCTCGTTGGGCGTGGTGTCGTGGCTGTGCTTCCTGTTCTTTGGGCTGCCGCCGATGCCGGTCCGCGTTCTGGTTTTCCTGGTGTATATCGCTGTGCTGATCGTCTGGTGTTTTCGCACGGTGACCTTCTACCGCAAAGTACAGGACCGCCTCTACCGTGAAGACGGCGACGCCGTCTACTACATGCAGGAGAGCGACAAGCGGTTGGTGAAAATGCACCGCTTTACGACGTCGCCGAACGGCTGGAGCTATGTCATTTCGGTCGCGTTGGCATTGGCGGTGATGGTGGTTATTCGCCCGGCGGTGGAATTGACAGGGTTGCCTTTCACGCACATTCTGCTGGGGATAGCCACTCTTCCTTTCGATATGTTCACGCTTGGTGCGGCGACCAAGGGAATTTTGCTGTTCTATTACTATCCCGGAAGGATATTCAGGGAAACGGGCAAGAAAGTCTATGTGGACATGACCAGCAAGCCGGATTTCTCGAGGATGTGAATATGGCTGATGTCGTCACTCTATATGCGGCATCGGGTGATGCATCGCTATGATCCGCGCGCCATTGTCCGTATGGACGACCAGCAGGGCGCTGCCGGGCCCGGCCACCTCTGCCGATAGTACGCCGCCCGGACTCCACCACGCGCTGCGGCCCGCCGCCGCATACCCGCCCGATGGCGCGGCGTGATTCGCCATCAGCACGCCCATGCCGAAGTCGCTGGCGTAGCGCTGCAGCTTGGCGGCGTCGTTAGCGTAACCGGCTGCGGAAATCAGTACCCCCGCCAGATAGATCGATGCGCCATCCGCCGCCGCATCCGCCGCGTGCTGGTAATGCGTGGCGTCGGCGCAGATCGCCTGCGCGTAGCGCTGCCCATTCAGCCGCTGGCAGTGCGCGCCCATCGGCCCCGGCCGTGCGTACAGCTCTTCGCCCGGATGCAGGTATTGCTTGCGGTAGACGGTGGTCGTGCCGTCGGGCAGGAAGCTGAACGCGGCGATGCAGGGCAGGGCGTCGCCGCCGTCGGCTAGTGGGGCGCCGGCAATGATGCGCATGCCGGTCGCCATGGCGGCCTTGCGCAGCGGCGCCAGGCGGGCGTCGTCCGGCGTCAGCAGGCAGTCGCGCAGCAGCGGCAATTCATAACCGCACAGCGACAGCTCGGGAAACAGCAGCAGCTCCACGCCCTCCGCATGCGCGGCCTCGATGAAGCGCAGGTGAATGCGGACGTTGGCGTCGATGTCGCCGGCGATGGACGGCGACTGCGCGGCGGCGATGCAGATGTTCATTACTTCTCCTGCTTCAGCGGCTTGCCCTTGTCGATCACTTCGCGGCAGTCGCCCTTGAAGCTGGCGTTGTCGTAGTTGCTCCAGCCGTAGCTGTCGACGTAGCGCTTGTGCTGCTTGAACTGCTTGTTGATGAAGCTCCACTCCAGTCGCTCATCGTCGTACTCGATGTCGCCCAGGTCCAGCAGCGTGTGGAAGATGTTTTCCGTCGCCAGCCGCGCCTTGCGGTGGCGTACCAGCTGCTTCACCTTCTCCGGATAGCGTTCCTTGTATTCGTCCGAGTACCACACCAGCGCCGGCACGTGGAATTCAAACTGTGTGTTGTGGCCGTGGAAGGCGAGGTTGCAGCTGTTGTCGTACAGCGTCTGGCCGTGGTCGGCCACGTAGACCATCGAGCTCAGCTGCTGCGTGTCCTTCAACTGATGGATCACCTGCGACAGGAACCAGTCGGTGTACAGGATGGAATTGTCGTAGCTGTTGTTGAGTTGCGGCTTGATCTTGGTGTCGGTGTAGACCGGCTTGTCGACGCCGAACAGCGACGGCTGCCATTTGTCGAATTCCTTCGGATAGCGCTGGCTGTAGTTCCAGTGGTTGCCCAGCGTGTGCAGCACGATCAGCTTCTTCGGCGCCGGATCGGCGATCGCGTGCTGCAAGGGCTCCAGCAGGATCTGGTCGAAATTGGAATTGTTGGTGAAGCCGCCCAGGTTCATGAACTGGATCACGTTGGCCTCCTTGGCGAACACGGAGACCGGCGTGTCGAACTGGCCGAACGAGATCTGGTTGGATAGCCACCAGGTCTTGAAGCCGGCCTCCTTGTAGGCGGTCAGGAAGGATTTTTCCGAGAAGCCGTCCTTCAGGCTTTGCATCGACGGCTTGCGCGAGATGATTACCGGCACCGACAGCCGCGTCGCCGACACCGCCGTGATGACGTCCGGCAGCGTGACCAGGTTGGCCTCCTGCTTGAGCAGCGGGGTGGTGTCGCGCTGGTAGCCATTGATGCCCCAGCGGTCGTAGCGCGACGATTCGCCGATCACCATGATGACGATTTCCGGCGTATCGTTCTTTTCCGGCTGGTGTGCCTTGAAGGTGAAGCTGCTGCTGCGCCGGCCCAGGTCGGCCAGGTATTCGCGCTCCTTGACGAAGTCGACGCCGCGCGCGGTCAGGCCGAACGGCCACGACGAGGCGAAGTCGTCGAAGCCCAGCGGCGAGCGCATCCACCACGGCAGCTGCGCCAGCTGCCAGCCGCTGCGGCCGGCGCCGGCGACGGCGGCGTGCGCGGGCGAGCTGTCCTCTTCGGCGTCTTCTTCCTCTTCCTCCTCGGAGGCGGCGTCGCTGGCGGCGACCGAGGCGGTGATGCCGACATGGCTGAGCGCGGAACTGAGCGCCGAGCCGATGGCCGAGCCCAGTGCCGAGCCGGCAGGTTTGGCGCTGGCCGGCTTGAGCGCGCCGGCAGATGCCGCGGCGGAGGCCGAGGCCAAGGCCGATGCCTTCTGCGCCGGCTTGGCGCGGATGCCGAATTCCCAGCCGTAGACCCACAGCGCGGACAGCGCCACTAATATAAGCAGCGCGCTCCAGCGCGACTTGCCGCGCCAGGCCAGCTGCGGACTGCGGCGCGCGGCCAGCTGCACCGCGATCCACCAGGCGATCGCCGCCAGCATCACCGCGCCCATCAGCCACACTTTGCGGCCGAGGAATTCCAGCGCCTCCCTGGGGCTGGTCTCGGCGATGATGCCCAGATGGTGGGTGGAGATGCCCTGGCCGTAGTAAATGAACAGGTAGAGTTCGGTCGGCAGCGCCAGGAAGGCCGGGATCAGCAGCCAGTGGAACCAGGCGGGGCGCTGCAACACGCTCCATACCGCGACCCAGGCCAGCAGCTCGACCAGCAGGATGTGCGTCAGCTCCGGCACTTGCCGTCCCAGCAGGATGGGCACGCAGGGCACCAGCGACAGCAGCAGGTAGCTGGACAGCACGAACAGGGGAGCGGGGCGCAACAAAGATCGCATAGACAGGGAAGGTTGGGAATTGTCTGCTATTATCAAGTGTTTCTTGACCTTTCAGCTAGTGTTTGCGCGCCCGTCGCGCCCGCATTCCGCCGCGAAATAGATTGACTGGTATTCCAACCACGTCTATACTCGCGAGTTCTCAATTTATTCTGCACATCGTATACGCTGTTTCAGGCCGCTCCTTGCGAGTGGCTATTCGCGCCTCCGTTGTTCCTGTAGATCGAGACGAGGTTTTAGTCGCCGGACAGTCGTCCGGGTTATTAATGTTGTAATTTTGTTGGGTTTATAACGATGCCAACCATCAATCAACTGATTCGCAATCCACGCGTCGCTCTGACCGTGAAAAGCAAATCGCCGGCGCTGGAAAACAGCCCGCAAAAGCGCGGTGTTTGCACCCGTGTGTACACCACCACTCCTAAAAAGCCTAACTCGGCGCTGCGTAAAGTGGCCAAAGTTCGTCTGACCAACGGTTTCGAAGTCATTTCGTACATCGGCGGTGAAGGCCACAACCTGCAAGAGCACAGCGTTGTTCTGCTGCGCGGCGGTCGTGTAAAGGATTTGCCGGGTGTGCGTTACCACATGGTTCGCGGTGCACTGGATACCCAGGGCGTTAAAGACCGTAAGCAAGCTCGCTCGAAATACGGTACCAAGCGTGCCAAGCAAGCCAAGAAGTAATCGCAGTTTGCAATAGCTTTAAAAGTTTTCGCTCAGTGGCAACTAACTAAGTGAATGTAATCGACCGCAATTGGTCGAGTAAGTGGATGGCTATGATGGCCTCCGCGAGAGTGCGAATCCCATATCTGCGCACCTCAACTGAAGATTGAAAGGAATTGATATGCCACGTCGTCGTGAAGTACCCAAGCGCGAGATTCTGCCGGATCCAAAATTCGGCAACACGGATGTCGCCAAGTTCGTGAACGTTCTGATGCTGTCCGGTAAAAAATCGGTCGCAGAAAACATCATCTACGGTGCCTTCGAGCACATCGCCGCCAAGTCGGGCAAAGACCCGCTGGAAGTGTTCGCTACCGCGATCAACAACGCCAAGCCACTGGTTGAAGTTAAATCCCGTCGCGTCGGTGGTGCCAACTACCAGGTGCCGGTTGAAGTGCGCCCAGTGCGTCGTATGGCTCTGTCCATGCGCTGGCTGCGTGAAGCTGCGAACAAGCGCAGCGAAAAATCCATGCCACAACGCCTCGGCGGTGAGCTGATGGAAGCGGCTGAAGGCCGCGGCGGTGCTATGAAGAAGCGTGACGAAGTTCACCGCATGGCTGAAGCGAACAAGGCGTTCTCGCACTTCCGCTTCTAATCAAATCGGCCGGATCCTGCGTGATCTGGCTGTTATCTGTTGTTCGAGGCCGGGCTCATTTTTGTCAGCAAAAATGGCGCTCGGTTTTGTCCATTCAAAGATTTAGGAATAATTATGGCCCGCAAGACCCCCATCGAGCGCTACCGCAATATCGGTATCTCCGCTCACATCGATGCAGGTAAGACCACCACCACCGAACGCGTCCTGTTCTACACGGGCGTGAACCACAAGATCGGTGAAGTTCACGATGGCGCCGCCACCATGGACTGGATGGAACAGGAACAAGAGCGCGGCATTACCATTACCTCGGCAGCGACGACCTGCTTCTGGAAAGGTATGGCTAACAACTTCCCTGAGCACCACATCAACATCATCGACACGCCAGGCCACGTTGACTTCACCATTGAAGTTGAACGTTCGATGCGCGTGCTCGATGGTGCTTGCATGGTTTACTGCGCAGTCGGCGGTGTACAGCCACAGTCGGAAACCGTATGGCGTCAGGCTAACAAGTACAAAGTGCCACGTCTGGCCTTCGTCAACAAGATGGACCGTACCGGCGCCAACTTCTTCAAGGTCTACGAGCAGATGCGCGCTCGCCTGAAGGCGAACCCGGTCCTGATCCAGATCCCTATCGGCGCTGAAGAAAACTTCAAGGGCGTGATCGATCTGGTCAAGATGAAAGCCATCCTGTGGGACGAAGCGTCCCAGGGCATGAAGTTCGACTACGTCGAGATCCCTGCAGAGCTGGCCGAGTCGGCAGCCGAGTGGCGCGAGAAGATGGTTGAAGTCGCTGCTGAAGCGTCCGAAGACCTGATGAACAAGTACCTGGAAGAAGGCGACCTGTCGGAAGCCGAGATCAAGAAAGCGCTGCGCGAACGCACCATCGCTTCCGAAATCGTTCCGATGATGTGCGGTACCGCCTTCAAGAACAAGGGCGTACAGGCCATGCTGGACGCGGTCATCGAATACCTGCCGTCGCCACTGGACATCGACGACGTCGGCGGTACCGACGAGGACGAACAGCCGACCACCCGTAAAGCATCGGACGACGAGAAGTTCTCGGCGCTGGCTTTCAAGATCATGACCGACCCGTTCGTCGGCCAGCTGGCCTTCTTCCGCGTGTACTCGGGCGCCATCAATTCGGGCGACACCGTGTACAACTCGGTCAAAGGCCGTAAAGAGCGTCTGGGTCGTATTCTGCAGATGCACGCTAACCAGCGCGAAGAGATCAAAGAAGTGCGCGCCGGCGACATCGCCGCCGCAGTTGGTCTGAAAGACGTGACCACCGGCGAAACCCTGTGCGATCCGACCGCGATCATCATTCTGGAGCGCATGGTCTTCCCTGAGCCGGTGATTCAACAGGCTGTGGAACCAAAGACCAAGGCTGACCAGGAAAAAATGGGTCTGGCACTGAACCGTCTGGCTCAGGAAGATCCTTCGTTCCGCGTCAAGACCGACGAAGAGTCGGGCCAGACCATCATCGGTGGTATGGGCGAGCTGCACCTGGAAATTATCGTCGACCGTATGAAGCGCGAATTCGGCGTGGAAGCGACCGTCGGTAAGCCACAGGTTGCCTACCGCGAAACGATCCGCAAGGTGTGCGAAGAGTCCGAAGGCAAGTTCGTCAAGCAGTCCGGTGGTCGTGGTCAATACGGTCACGTGGTTCTGAAGATCGAACCGCAAGAACCAGGCAAGGGCTTCGAATTCGTTGACGCGATCAAGGGCGGTACCGTTCCTCGCGAATACATCCCTGCGGTGGAAAAAGGCGTGCGCGGCACCCTGAACACCGGTGTTCTGGCTGGCTACCCAGTGGTCGACGTCAAGGTCACGCTGTTCTTCGGTTCGTACCACGATGTGGACTCGAACGAAAACGCGTTCCAGATGGCCGCTTCGATGGCGTTCAAAGAAGGCTGCCGCAAAGCGTCGCCAGTTATTCTGGAGCCGATGATGGCTGTGGAAGTGGAAACGCCGGAAGACTACGCCGGTACCGTGATGGGCGATCTGTCGTCCCGCCGCGGTATGGTGCAGGGCATGGACGAGATCCCAGGCGGCGGTGGCAAGATCATCAAAGCTGAAGTGCCTCTGTCGGAAATGTTCGGTTACTCGACCACCCTGCGTTCCGCAACGCAAGGTCGTGCTACCTACACGATGGAATTCAAGCACTACTCGGAAGCGCCTAAGCACGTTATCGACGCGATCGTTACCGCTAAAGCTAAGTAATTTGTAATTTTTGCGCCCGGGGAGATCCTCCGGGCGCATATTTAAAACATTGTTCTAAGGAAGAATAAAATGGCAAAAGAGAAATTCGAACGGACCAAGCCGCACGTCAACGTCGGCACCATCGGCCACGTCGACCACGGCAAGACCACCCTGACCGCAGCAATCGCTACCGTTCTGTCGAAGAAATTCGGCGGCGAAGCTAAAGCCTACGACCAGATCGATGCAGCACCAGAAGAAAAAGCACGCGGCATTACCATCAACACCGCGCACGTCGAGTACGAAACCGCTACCCGTCACTACGCTCACGTTGACTGCCCAGGCCACGCCGACTACATCAAAAACATGATTACCGGTGCTGCGCAGATGGACGGCGCGATCCTGGTTTGCTCCGCAGCCGACGGCCCAATGCCACAGACCCGCGAG